>NZ_JAZHRV010000001.1:5600250-6222500 GCF_036924595.1 Bradyrhizobium algeriense
CAACATCGCCGGTTAGTCGTTGTCGTTCTACGTGGGGAGACGAGCATGATAGCACTGGCCCGCGCGGTGACGCTTCTTGTGGGCCTAGGCCTAGGCGCAAGTTGCGGACACGCCGCTGACATTGGCTATCTTGCTCCGCCGGGTGTCCCTGCAAAGGAGTTTCCCGCGCCTCAGCGCCCGGTTGCGCAGATCGTCAGCCCAGGCCGTGCCTCCGAGCAGCACCGCGATTCCCTGAATGAGGCCGGTGAGATCGCCCGCCTTCTTGAACTCAAGCCAGGCATGACCGTCGCCGACATTGGTGCCGGCAGCGGCTACCACACGGTGCGCCTCTCCGGTCTCGTCGGTCCCACCGGCGCCGTCATCGCCCAGGACGTCACGCGGAGTTATCTCATCGCGCTTGCCAGGCGAACGCAACGCCTGAGGCTGACAAATGTCACGTTCGCGCTGGGCAAACCACACGACCCGCGCCTTCCCGGCTCCTCGCTCGACGCTGCCATCCTCGTGCACATGTATCACGAAATAGCTCAGCCCTACGCCTTCCTCTACAATCTGACGCCCGCCTTGAGGTCGGGCGCGCGGGTCGGAATTGTCGACCTCGAGCGTCCGACGTCGGAGCATGGCACGCCAATCGAGCTGTTGCGTTGCGAACTGACCGCCATTGGCTATCGCGAGGTCGCCACACATCAGCTCGCAGGCGACGGCGGATACCTGGCGGTGTTTTCGCCACCGGAGCCAGGGGATCGAAAAGCCCCCCGGGACATCGTTGCTTGTCGGGGTGCCGGCACTCGCTGATCTAGCCGCGCCTCTCTCCCGGACCCCTTTGGTGTCGCAGCTCAATCGCGAGGCGAACAAATGTCGTCGAAATCGACCAAGCCGCCTTGATGCCGGCAATGAGATTGCCGGAGACCTTCGATACCCCACCGATCCGGCGCCGCTGCCCCACGGCGATCTCGAGTGCCGGCAAGCGGGCGGCTGCAACCCGCATCAGCATTTCCAGGTTCCAGCCATATGTCTCCTCCTTCATACCGAGATGTCTGAGCTCATCCCGCCGGATGGCGCGAAACGGCGACAGGTCGGTGAAGCCTGCGCCATAGACGAGGCGCAGGAGCAGCCTGGCGACATGGGCCGCGAGGAGCTGCTGCGGCGACAGGCTGCCGGATTCGCGTGAACCGCGAACGCGCGAGCCGACAACGAAGACGGCCTGCCCAGTTACGATCGGCGATACCAGATCAGAGATGCGCTCTGCAGGATCACTGCCGTCGCCGTCGAGAAAGACCAGAATGTCGGCGTCACCGCGCGCAGCGGCGATGCCTGCCTGGATGGCGCGACCGTAGCCCTGTCGCGGCTCGACAATCACGCGAGCTCCGGCGGCCCGTGCCCGCTCGGCCGTGCGGTCCCGCGAACCGCCATCGACAACGACGACCTCACTCACGTTCTGTGCCAGCGCTGCAGCTACGACCTGGCCGATTGCCGTTTCCTCGTCGAGGCATGGAATGATCGCCGAAACGACCGGCGGTTGGCAAAACACGGGCCGCTTCCCGCCGATCCCGTGGGTCACCTCGTTCATAGGCTCCAGCGCAGGCCGCAATTGGCGCAGCTCTTAGGCGGCTTGTCCGATAGAAGGGCCGCACGAAACTCCCGATACGCGGACCCGTTCCAGATGTCGTGTAAGGACTGCTGACCTGCATGGCCAAGCGTGTAGTTCTCGTAGCCATGTTGCGAAAATGGCGCGATGCAGCATGGCAAGGCGCGGCCATTGGCCGTGAAATACATCAACGACCACGGCCGTCGGCAGAGCGACCACGGCGAACCATCACCACTGCCCTTCAGGCTTAGTCCCGGCTCGCTCGCCGCGCCCGACGCGCTGAAGGTCACGCCGAGGGAATGCGCCAGATCCTCCGCCTCTTTCAAGTAGGCCGCTTCTGCCTGCGTCAGGCGCTCGAACAGGGCCTGATCCGGTTGCGCCATGCCAATGGCGGATTCAGTGAAGAACACGAGCCGTTGCAGATAAACCTCTTTGACACCGATCTCCGCCGCAACTTTCACAAATGCAGGCAGTTGCTCGACAGTCTCTTTCAGACCGGTGAGCCAAACGGAAACTTGCGGCCTTGCGTACCCCTCCCGCTCCTGTAGCTCGCGAAATGCACGAACATTGCGGACGATCCGACCGAAATAGTCCCTGCCACGAATCGCCTTGAAGCTCTCGCGATTTGACGCGTCGAGCGATACACGCAGCTCATCAAGCCCGGCGTCGATCAGCGCACGGCCGTTGCGCTCACTGAGGACCGTTCCATTGGTGTTGAACAGGACGTAAACGCCGCGCTCTTTCAGGTATTTGACCATTCGCGGCAGGTTCTGGACCAGCATCGGCTCGCCAACGCCGTGCAGAACCACGCGCGCCAGATCGGGAAGCTGGTCGACGATCGACGTGAACAAACCCCAGCTCATGTCTGCTGGCGGCTCGAGCTCCTCGTAGGTGCGAGGACAGGTGGTGCACAGCAGATTGCAGCGGTTGGTCACTTCCAGATAAGCGCAGACCGGCGGACGCTGGGCGACCTCGGTGCGCTCGCCCGTGACCGTCTCGTGATAGCGGCGCGGATCGAACGCCGCGCGAGTGCCCTGCACTTCGCCGAAAACGTTCATTGCGATGCCCCCGAAACTGCAGTTCGCTGCATGCGGGCTCTCCACGCCGTAAAGGCGCAAGCCAGGAAAAGACCTCCGAACAGAATTGATTTGCTCACAATTCGCGGAATGTAGAAATCCCAGTCGAGCTGTTCGGACAGCAACAGCGCTCCGATCGAAACGGCCCACGTAGGCGCGGATCCACACAGGGCGACAAACGGCATTATAACTAGAAAATGCCAGGGATAGTTGGGCGACAACAACAGGAGCGTGAGAAGTAACAGCATGTTGATGTCGGCAAGACGGGATGCGATGCTGTGATGAGCGCTGCGGGCCACGGAGAGCCCTGTGAACCAAAGAACCAGCGCGGCCAGTGCGACGTAGGCGGCAACATCACCTTCATGATAGCCAAACACAAGGCGCCAAAGTGACAACAGCCAGAGATCGTTGCCGCCACTGATGCCCTGTTCTGCCAGATAGCCTTTGGTGAGGAATCCGAGAACTCCCGAGCCGACCGACAGATAGGGAAGATAACAAAGCGCGACGGTAGCGATCACGACGAGCGGCATCTTGACGTCCCACGGGCGCCAGATCCCGGCCAGCACCGGCGCCGCATAGGGCTTGACCAGCACTGAAAGAGTGATCACCACGGCTCCGCGGAGCGCACGGCCGGTCAGGGCAATCCACAGACCGAGCAGCATCAGTGCAACCATCAGCGCGTCGACATGGCCGTTGTTGGCAATCTCCCACACAGGCAGCGGATGCCAGAGATAGGCAACTACGCGCGTCACCGGGCGGTCCATACGCCGCAACAGGACCACGATCAGTATGACCGTGACGGACTCGCACCCCAGCAGCGCGAGACGCATCGTCGTCGCGCTCTCGCCGATCCGCGTGACAATGAGGAAGAAGAATTGCGCCACGGCAGGATAGATGGTTACGGCCGTATCGGCGCGGTTGATGTGAGGAAAGACCATCCCGTCGCGCAGAAACGCCAGCGACTCATCGGCTGGCATGAAGCGATAAGGATTGATGCCGGCGGCCTGAACCCTGCCATCCCAGACGTAGCGATAGACGTCACTGGACAGAAGTGGATCGAACAGCAGCACATAACCTCTCAGCACGATCCCAAGTCCAACGATAAGCCATAGTGCGCGACCAGTTGGCGAACGTTCCGCCAGACTTGTCGCTACGATCGTCAGCAGACCTGCAAGGATGCTCAGCGCAATGAAGGCATTGTCGCCGGCAGCCTCGAAGGCATAAGGAGTCACCAGGGTAAGACCGCACAAGACAACTCCGATGCCGGCCAACAGGCAAAGTGGGGATATCTTGTGGTCGGAACGCACCAGTCGACCGAATTGACCGGCGATCACTCCTGGCAAGGGCTTCATTGGCTTACCTGCGGCGCGTCCTTCAAAAAGGCCCGGCTCGCCGCGGCAAATCCGCCGCCGCGAAAGCGGATCGAATGCCCGGCCAGCTCGTCCTGCAGCCAGCGCAAGGTTTCGATATCGTCGACATCGTACCATTCCGGTAGCAGGATCGTAGCAAGCCCGATTTCGGCAGCGCGCTCGCGCGTCCTGCGAGCTACGGTTTCAGTTCCCCATGCGATCTGCGTAAACAGGTGCTTGTGCGGATGCTTCAAGCCGATGAGATAGTAGCCACCGTCGCTTGCTGGCCCAAGCACCATCCGATCTCCGGACTCGCGCATGGCTTCAATAGCCTGTACCAGCAAATGGATTGGCAGCGTCGGGCTGTCGCCATTGACGAGCAGGACACAGTCGTGTCCGGCGTCCAGGAACGCGCGCGTCGCGCCCAACAACACATGCCCCAAATCGTCGCCAGCCTGTAGCAACAGTCCGAACCCTGCCGGAAGCAGTTGCCGCATGACGTCTTCGGTGCCCGCCGGCGCGTAGACGCCGTAGCCGCGCCTGCCGAGTGCCTCAGGGACCGCCTCGATTGCCGCGGCCACGTCGCGCAGAAAGCAGGCGGACAGCTCGGAAGCGGCAACGTCGCCAATGACCGTCGCAAGTCGCGTCTTTGAGCGGCCGGGCAGCGGCGCCTTGCATACAATCCCGATCGCCGCGACGCTCATGGCAGCCGTGACCGCAGGCGATCAGCGGCGATCGCGATCAACTGCAGCGCGTCATGGCTGCCGTCTGCTTCGCCCTTTTCAAAATCCCCGTCGACGCGCCCCATTTGATTTGTCACATGTGCAAAGCACAGCACGGGCTTTTGCCTGATTTGTGCGAACGCATAGAGCGCGGCTGCTTCCATTTCGACTGCCATCAGATTCCTTTTGACCATGGCGTCGATCGCCGGCTGGGTCTCGCGGAACGGCGCGTCGGTTGTCCAGGTCGCGCCTGTGAGCACCGGCACGGGAAATCCACCGAATGCGCCGTTGAGCGCCGCGATCAATCCGGCATCCGCATCCGAATAGTCGGACGGCGCCATGTAGTGATAGCTGGTGCCTTCGTCGCGCAGCGCGCGTTCGATGATGATGAAATAAGGCGGCGGGCGCATCGGCACGATCTGCCCCGAGGACGTGACGCTGATCAGGAGCTTGCAGCCTGATGCGAACAATTCCTCGGCGATCAGCACCGCGTACGAGGCGCCGACGGCGCAGCCGACAATTCCGAACTCAATCCCGTCGCGACTGAAGCTGTAGAGCTGCGTGTGATAGCAGGCCCATCCCGCTTCAAGCCGGGCCTCGCCACGGGCGAGCAGGCTGCGCACGATGTCGCCGTCCGGATCGAGGATGCAGATGTTCGGGATGCCGGCGTCCGTAATCCGCTTTTGCCTGCGCGCTTCGCGCAGCAGATTTTCCGGCGTGAAGGCGGACGGCTGCGCATAGTGCTTTTGCGCGAGGATGGGCGGGACCCCGCCCTCATTGACTGCCATCACCAGACAAGCCTCGTCACCCGGTTGCCGGTCATTGGTAGCGTTCTCTCCGACAACGGGCAAGCTCTCCGCAACAGCGGGCAAGCGCCGCCAAGGTTTCGGCGACGTCAAAAAAAAGATTTCAGGTGGTGTAACAAGATGGCCCTGAAGAACGTAGTAACCGTGGCCCGTACTCGCTGCCGGCATGGCAAGGGCTTGCCATGCCCTAAGCCAGTCGTGTTGATCCGATGGTGCGCGTGGCGTAGCATTGGTCGCAAAGGTAGCGGATGCGATATTTTCGAACTTTGGTACGCAACACCTAAGCGTCGAGGGTCGCCATGAATCACGAGACCGCAGTTTCGAATGCCAAAGAAATCGCCGATCGCATTCTCGCACCGGCGGCCAGGCAAAACGACAAGGAAGCTCGATTTTCGTCCGAGGCAATCGCGGCGCTCGGTTCGGCCGGATTGCTGGGGGTCATGCTTCCCGCCGAGGTCGGCGGCTCGGCCCTGGGACCGCGGACGTTCGCTGCCGTCGTTGCGGCGCTCGCAGAAGCGGACGCGTCCGCCGCGATGGTTTATTTGATGCACATGAGCGCTACCGCAACGATTGCGGCGGCCCGTCCGGGTGCCACGGTTGCGCAGACGCTAAAGGATATTTCAGCCGGAAAACACCTAACTACCCTGGCATTCAGCGAAGCCGGATCGCGTAGCCACTTCTGGGCGCCCGTTTCGCGAGCGAAGCGCAACGCCGCCAACGTGCACCTCACGGCCAAGAAATCATGGGTGACGAGCGCCGGTCACGCACAAAGCTACGTCGTCTCGGCGCTCGCGCCTGAAGGCAAGAGCCCAACGGATTCGACCATTTATCTTGTCGCCAGTGACACGGCCGGACTGTCGGTCGCCGGCCCGTGGGATGGTCTCGGGATGCGCGCCAACGCTTCCGCGCCGATGATGCTAGATGATTGCAAGATTGAAGCCGATCTCCAACTCACGGACGACGGCGCCGGGTTCAAGGCGATGCTGGAGGTCGTGCTTCCGCTATTCAACCTCGGAACATCGGCGGTCGCGCTTGGTCTTTGCCGGGCTGCGGTGTCGGGGACGGCAGCACATCTCAACGGCGCTCGCTTCGAGCATTTGGGCCAGACGCTCGGCGAGAGCCTGCCGACGCTTCGCGCACAGCTTGCAACGATGCAGATCGACACCGATGGGCTTGCAGCGCGCATCGACGATCTCGTTGATCATCTTGAGCGCCCCCGAGACACCACTATGCTGCGCGTGCTGGAGAGCAAGGCGGCGGCGGGTGATGTTGCCATCGCCGTCACGTCGGCGGCGATGCGGGCGTGCGGAGGCGCTGCGTTTTCCAAGCATCTGGCCATCGAGCGATTGTTCCGCGACGCACATGCAGGCGCCGTCATGGCGCCGACGGGCGATGTGCTGCGCGAGTTCATCGGCAAAGCCGTTTTGGGAATACCGCTGTTCTAGTGGTCCGATCCTAACATTCGCATTCCATTCGGAACCACGTTTGCGAGCGTTAGGATCAAAGGACCACTGGCAAACTATAGTGATCGCATTTGAAATATTGAGCTCGGGAAGCGAGATGCAATCATGAGCCGGACGATCTGGGTAGGCGCCGTCGCATATGACCCGAAGGTGGTTGGTATCTGGGAGGGCATGCGACGCTACTTTCACGAGGAAGCGGGCCTCGCCGTTGAGGTGGTACTGTTTCAAAGTTACGAGGCGCAGGTCGCTGCCCTCCTGGCCTCGCCGAGCGAACGGCTGCCGCGCATCGACATCGGATGGAATACGAACCTCGCCTATATCCAGGCCGATGCCTGGAGCGACCATCGCTGCCGACCGATCGCGATGCGCGATACGGATGTGGGCTGGATGACCAAGATCGTTGCGGTAACCGGGGGGCCGGTCGCCACGCTTGCCGATCTTAAGAGCCGCACCCTCGCTCTCGGCAGCCGCGACAGCGGCCATGCGGCAATCCTCCCGGTTTATTTTCTGCACCGCGAGGGACTGGTTGAGGGGAGGGACTACCAAACGCTGCGCTTCAACACCGACCTTGGCAAGCACGGTGACACGGGTACAAGCGAGTCCGAAGTCGTTCGCGCGGTTCTCGACGGCCGTGCCGATGCCGGCGCAATCGGCAGCCCATTCTGGAACGCGGTGCGTACCGAGCGTCTGGTGCCGCAAGGTGCGCTGACCGAGATCTGGACCTCGCAGCCCTATAACCACTGCATGTTCACTGCTCGGTCCGATCTGGACCCCGCGTTGGAGCAGCAGTTTGCCAAAGCATTATTTGGGATGAGCTACGATAACCCGGCCCATCGTCCTGTGCTCGAAGCGGAAGGGTTGCGCCAATGGATAGCACCGCAGCTTGATGCGTATGCGCAGTTACGGGAAGCGTCGACGCAGCAGGGTTTCCTAACGCGGCCTTTGGCCTAGCAGCCGAGGCCAAGCCCCGATCCGGCGTTGAGCGCGCCGCGCCTTTGTCAGGCGCAATTGAAAATCATCGCCAACCTGCGCTGATGCTCGGATTCGCGATCGAAGGCGCGGCGCACGGCTGCGAACGATTCGGCGAGCGGAAAGATTTCACGGCTGACCAGCAGGTCGTCATCCTCGGCTCCAACCGGGTGCCAAAACACGCCCTCCGCCGTAATCGTTATCTCGGGAACCAGATCCGCCCTTGCCAAAGCGATGCCATGCGTGGCGGAGCCTCGCAGCGCAATCCGCCTGATCACCCGGTTCTCCTCGCTGATATCATGAGCGTCAAGGAAGCTGCGGAATTCATCGGCCTCCGCGTCAGTCGACACTGTAGCCGCCAAACGCACCCGGAATCCCTCAGCGCGGGCCCGTTCGATTCCCTTCCAGGCGCGTGCCCATGTCCCCTTCCCACGATGGCTGTCGTGGCGCTCCGGCGTGGGACTATCGAGGCTAATCTGGAAGGTTACGCGCTCGCGCGGCAGCGAGCGCAGCGTTGCGAGCCGACTTCCGGCAAACAGCATGCCGTTGGTGAGAACTGTCGTCGGCGCCGCCGCAGCGCACGCGGCAAGGATCTCGCCAATATTCAGCAGCATGAATGGCTCGCCGCCGGTCACAAAGATTTCACCTACGCCGAGTTCCGCTGCCTCGGTAGCGATCTGTCGCACCCGCTCGATACCGAGAGCCCGCCGCGGGGCTTTGGGTGACGAGCGTACGCAACAATAGTCGCAGCTCAGGTTGCAGTCGAAGTTGGTATAAAGCCACAGACGAGAGCCGACACGCCGATCTTCTCCGACATTCTCGGGAGCCTCTCCGTACCGGAGCACCCAACGGGTGCGACCTTTTTCGACTGCTGTGTCGACCAAACTGTTATGGGTGAAACGACACCATGCCTCGAGCTCGGGGCCGATGCTTGGATCGCCGCTGATCACGGCCACCAGATCGCCTTTACGGCTTCGGCGGAGCGCAGCTATCAAATCCGGCAAGAGGCCCGAGGCAAACGTCTTGGTGCCGGCGTCGAGCTCAACGTTTGCGTTCGCTCTCATGAAGAAACCCATGGTCCTAGAGACGTTCCGCGCGGACCGCACCAGTTTCGCACCAGAAACGATCTGACCAAAACGCAATGAACAGGATCAATCTCCGCCGAAAATGCAGGAAAATCAACGATCGCGTGCGATATCTTCCCGCTCATAACGGTCTGGTTGCAGGTTCGAGTCCTGCCGGGCCCACCACGCTTCGCCCTTCGGGCTACGCGTGGCGCAGCCACGCGGGGCCGAAGGGTGAAGCGTGGTGTCCGGTGTAGCTTGAGCAAAGCGAAAGCGAAGACGGACTGGAGCGGCGAAGGGCGGACCGCGCTGCGCTCCCAACTAAAATATCGAAAACAACCCCATGCAAAGTAGCAGGTGGTCGCGGGCATGGATGCCTAGAGCGAATCCTGCGAAAGCATTTTGACACGTCGGGCAAATCAGCAGCATGATTGCATCGTCGCGCAATTCGTTAAAGTCCATGGCCCCACCCACAGCAGGCTCTTCGGCGCGATTGCAGGCAAAACCTGTCCAAACGTGCATGATCTCGATCAAGAACCGCTGATTTTGCCTGGTTTCCCGACAGAGCCCGCTGCCGGGCTTGATACATTGGTTGCGGGCAAGCTGTCACGTGCCTCTTGAGCGGCCTCTATCACCGTCTGGCGATCGGCGGCGCGCGACGAACAAGCGTCAGCCCACCGTGCCGCTGCCGGACCGTCTGCTGGTCCACATGCGGCGCTGGTACGACAAGAAGATCATCGCCAACCACTTCGTCGAGTGGCAGGGCGCTGGCGTCAAGTCGGTGAAGAACGGCTTCGCGCGGGCGGTGGAGGTGGCGAAGCTCGACCTCTCGGACGGAAACGTCACTCCCCACACGCTACGCCATACGGCAGCAACCTGGCTCATGCAGCTGGGCACTGACCCATGGGAAGCGGCTGGTTATCTCGGCATGTCGGTGAAGGTTCTAATCGACACCTAGGGTCATCACCATCCCGATTACATGAAGGAAGCGTCCGGGGCGATCACTCGCAAGAGGGAGACGACCAAGCGCGTGGTTGGCACCACCCAGACTACCAAGCCAGCTGTCCGCACTCGCAGC
Source organism: Bradyrhizobium algeriense (assembly GCF_036924595.1). Lineage (NCBI taxonomy): Bacteria > Pseudomonadati > Pseudomonadota > Alphaproteobacteria > Hyphomicrobiales > Nitrobacteraceae > Bradyrhizobium > Bradyrhizobium algeriense. The sequence goes on from NZ_JAZHRV010000001.1 coordinate 5,610,363, forward strand.
ATTCGAGCAATCTAGGCCATGAAACTATAAATCTGCCGGGCGGACGGCTTGCCAAAGTCCGCTATGCCCGGATAGCGACCAAATTCCGCAGCGCAGCGAAATGACGCGATGTGCCAGGAGCGGAAATGGCGTCTTCATAGAGCCCCGCGAACGTTAATTGCATCAGTGCTTGGCCAGAAATGTGAGTACAGCCCGGTCATAAGCGTCAGGGCTTTCGGAGGGTACGGTATGTGAGCTTCCGGCAATGACGATCCTCTCGTGGGCTGTCAAGCACACTTCTAGCTGGTCTGTAATCCGGTGAAAGAACTTGGGACTTCGCTCGCCATTGGACAGAAGCGTAGGGGCGTTGATCGCCTTGGCCATTTTGCACGTGAAAATCGGCCTCGGGCGTTTTGTCGTGGCATCGGCTTGGTACGACGCCACGTTGTCCAAATTCATCATCTTGTCGGCATCGGAGCGGCGCTCATAAGCGCCCTGTCCACCGACGGCGTTTACGAATAGCGGTATGCCGGCTTTCGCGTCGCCAGCCTTGAGTGCCTGCCTTGCTGGCGCAAGACCATTGGCCCACGCTTTCAACATATCAGCGACGTCGGGAACGCCGACCAAAATGCCAGTGGCCGGCGGTTCATTGAGTGCTAGGCTGACGACCATCTCTGGATGCGAGGCAGCAAAAAACAGCGCGGCATGCGCGCCCGAGGAATGCGCAACAACCCGAACTTTCGATAAGCCTAGAGCCCGCACGAACGCAGCAAGGTCTTCACCGTGCGCATCAGCAGCCCCATCCGGCATACCGTCCGGACTTACATCGTTCGGATAATTGTTGCGGCGGCTGTATGCTATTGCGCGATAACGACCAGCGAACTTTGGCAGATGTCCGGCCCACATTCGGTAGTCTTGAAGGCCACCGTGAACAAATATTAGCGGCTCGCCTTGGCCGACTTCAACATAAGAAAACTCAGTGCCGTTGGCGGAAATGCGTCTGACTTCATCGGCCATAGCTATGACGGTCAAGGCTGCGCTAATGATTAAAGCTACTACCGTTGCCCGCGCAAAATCGCGACGCGTCATGCCGGACGTTCCGACATTTCGCGATTGCTTTGGGCCGCAAGGTCGAGACGCTTGAGAACGGGCGGTCCGCCAATGGCAAATCATTCGGGCTGAAGACCGATCCGGTTGATAACCTTGTGCCATCGCTCGGCTTCCTCCTCGACAAAGCTGCTCGCCTCGGCAGGCGCCGTTTCGACAAGCGTCAGTGAAAGAGCCTTCAGGCGGTCGGCGACCATGGGCGACTTCATGGCGGAGACAACATCGGCCGATATCTGTTCCACGATCGGGCGTGGCGTCGCACGCGGCGCTGCGATCGCGAACCAGGTCAGGGATGTGAAACCGGGTATCTGCCTGGAGATCGGCGATACATCGGTGAGACCCTTGATCGGGTTGGCATCCGCCACCGCGATCGCCTTAAGCTGACCGCTCTGAATCAGCTGCTTGGCATCAGATAGGTTGACGAACATGAGGTCGACCTGGCCCCCAACGAGATCGGTCAGCGCCTGAGGATAGCCCCTGGCATAGGGAACATGAACCAGATCGATCCCGGTTTCGAGTTTAAGCCATTCCATGGTCAGATGCGGCGTGCCGCCCCGGCCGGTTGATGCATAGTTGAGCTTACCCGGTGACGCCTTAGCGAGCGCAATCAATTCCGGCAGGTTCGAAGCCTTGAGCTTCGGATTGGCAACCAGCACATTGGGAGACCTGGCTAGAACGGTCGCAACGGCAAAGTCGGACGGCTTGAAAGTCAGCGACCTGAACAAGAACTGGTTGACCGCAAGCGGCGGCGGAGGACTTGCAAGCAGCGTATAGCCATCCGCCCTCGATTGTCCGACATAGGCCGCACCGACATTGCCGGAGGCGCCAACACGATTTTCTACGATAACGGCCTGCCGCCACTTCGCCTGCAACTGTTCGGCGATCAGGCGCGTAAGCGAATCCAGTACGCCGCCAGCAGCAAACGGAACGACGATGTAAACCGGTTGGGCCGGAAATGCCTGAGCCGACACAGCGCATGGGTTCGCGGAAAGCGCAACGGCGAGCAAGGAGAGCAGGACAAGAAAATATCGGTGTCTGCGCTGCAACATAGATCGACGGCCTCAAATTCAATTACATTGGCATAGTGCGCCGCTGTCCTATAAAAAAACCAATAGAAATAGCGGAACCTCCTATCAGAAAAAGGCATAGCGGTGGTCTCGGTCAATTTCATGAGCCGGCGCCTCAAACTGAGGGATTTGCACATGCTCGAGGCCGTATCGGCCGCTGGCAGCATGGCCCGCGCTGCGGAGCAGCTGGCAATCTCTCAACCAACCATTTCGAAGGCGATCGCGGATCTCGAGCGTGATCTCGGCGTGGCATTGTTCGACCGCAGTTCGCGCGGCGCCGAGCTGACGCCGAGCGGATATATTTTGCTGCGGCGCGGCCGCGCGATGCTCGATGAACTGCAACAGGGCTTGCAGGAGATCGAGAACCTTTCCGATCCGACCGTCGGCGAGGTCCGCGTCGGTGCTGTCGATGCTTGGTCGGCGTATATTTCTATAGTCGTGGAGCGAACATCACGCCGTTATCCGAAGATTATCTACAAAGTCGTGTTCGGCGACAGCGACACGCTTTTCACGGCGCTACGTAACCGGACAGTTGACGTGGTAATTTCGCGCGCCGTGCTTGCGCGATCCCAACCGGACCTCGACACGGAGGTCCTTTTCCACGATCGGGTCACAGTGGTAACCTCGGCTGCACACCCGCTGGCCCGCCGGCGAAACATAGCCCTTCGTGATTTGCTGGACGAACGCTGGGTGATCGGCCCCCCTGACTCATTCCTCTACCAACTGATGCTGGAGGCCTTTCAGGCCAAAGGGCTGCCGATGCCCAAAGCGATGGTAACTACTCTTTCGATCCAGTTGCGACTGGACCTGCTGCAGAGCGGGTATTTCGTGACCGTCGATACCAGCGCCATGATGGACCACCCCGGCCGGAAGGGTCGCATCAAGGCGTTGCCGGTCGACCTCGGGGATATCGCAGGACCAATGGCTGCGGTGACGCTGAAAGGCAGGCAGCCGTCCGGGGCCCTAAAACTGGTCCTGAATGAAGCAAGAGCAATCGGAAGATCGATTTCCGTAGGGAAATAAGCTACCCACAAAAAACACCGCAGTTCAGCCGACTGGCGTACTACCTCATCAAAAATCAATTGTGCTTCGTTCTTTTGGGGTCACAACTATGTCCATTAGTCGTCAGAATCCTGGACTCATCGATCGATCATGCAATATAGGCGACGACAACATAGGCCTCGCCGTCATGTGTGAATTCGGCAGCTTGCCGCATTCCAAGCTTTGCATGCGCCGAAAGCGACGCGGCATTGTCGCGTCGGACAAACGCGATGCCTTCTCGACCCCTCAATCGCTTCCGTAATGCCTGAAACATTGCAGAAATTAGTCTGCGGTTTCGTTCATCCTCGGCGATGCATACCGGACCATGATTGTAAGGATTGCTCGACCCCGGATAAGCTCGGAGCTTCGCCTGGATAATTGGCATGTTCGCTGCCGCTGACAATGGACTTGAGACGAGATACCCGACGATACGCCCTTCCCGCCGGGCGACGATGATTGGCATCTCGGAAAGCACGCGTTCGAACCAGTCGCTGGAAAATTCGATGGAAAGTGCCCCGCCATTGCTGCGCAGATTGAGGCTCTGAAGGGCTACGATTCCGGGAATATCATCAGTCGTGGCGAGGGCAATTTCGCAATCCGAAACAGTCATCATGGTGTCCTTCGGCGACTTACCGCCGACCGATATGCCGCAACAAGCGCCGTTGCGAACAAGCGCACTGATCAGTGAGCATATCAGCCCGCAAGTCCGCAGCCAGGGGGCAGTCCAGTTTAGGATAAAAATCGACTTTTCGGGGGTGTCGGCTTTGGGTCAATCGCGACCGGGTCGCGGCAATAGCAAGTCCAGCCATGTCCGCTATGCCGCCGAAGGCGGAAGTAGATTCAGAGCATTGGCGGTAACGCATAGGCATGGCGGGTTGATCTCATATGACGGAATCAGCTGTTCTCCTTTGTTCTTCGGGTCCTGTCGGGGTCCCGGTTGGGTCCCGCATGAACGTGAACGAACGCAGAAGATCGCAAATTGTCGACGTAAAAAACCCCGAGAAACCAAGGGCGTTCTGCTGATCCCGACCGCTCATAACGGTCTGGTTGCAGGTTCGAGTCCTGCCGGGCCCACCAGCCTTCGCTCGCGTATGCGGACACTTTGAAAACGACTCGATTTCCGCTTTAAGAACGACTCGATTTCGTTTTGAAAACGACTCGATCTCAGATCTCCCTGAAGCGCCTGTCAAATTTCTCCTCGATTTTTTCGCCGAATTTGCGACCCGAAAAAAGTGAGGGGGGTCTTTTCTCGTCGAGGGCTGTCCGCTGCATCTCCAAGGAAGATGGGTGCCGCCGATTGACCGGACGCCCCTTTTCTTCCCAACTGACAAGAGCGGGTGGGCGCGCGGGAATCATCGTGCGGACTGGTATCGCAACCGATAGTTCAACAAGCGTATTTTTCCGCGATCTTGTCGCCAATCGAAAGCTCTTCAGCCTCCATGATTTTCAATCCGGTGTCGGTTATTTTGGCAACATCGGTCACGCGCGATTCAAATTTTCTCTTTTGACCTTGGGGCAGGCAAATATCCGCCCACATGGTCGTTGCCACCGTGCGCGGCGATGAACATGGCGACGGCCGACCGGCAATAGGATTCGATTTCGTTGTCGTCCTCTGCTCTCGCCTGATCGAAGCGTGCGATAATCAGGAGATCGGATCCTTTGAAAAGCGCGGCAAACAAGCGGGCGGACCGGAGAGGATCGGGCACGTTCAGAAGCGCCTTCGCGTGCAACTGACGCAACAGGGCCTCGATTTGGGCGATGACATGGGCGGGGCCGGCTTCGTAATGGAGCTTGCTTAACGAGTTTTGATTCGTCTTGTCGGCCATTACCATGGCTTCGACACTGCGGACGTCTGATCTCAACAGCGTGCGAAGCAGTGATGATCCCACCGCCATGAGCTGATCTTCGACCGAACCGTCGACGCCTTCAAGAAGGGCCTGTGGTGCAAACAACTGATGGCAGCCGGCCGCGATGGCCGCGCTGAACAGCGCCTCCTTGTTCTCGAAGTGCCGATAGATGCTGAGCTTGGATATCTTCGCCCGCTGGGCGACTTTGTCCAATGTCGTCGCTTGAAAACCCAATTCCACAAAGAGTTCGCGCGCGGCGTCGACGATCGTTTGGCCAAGCGCCTCGTTGGCGGGCCGGCCGCGCCGACTCTGTCTGTTTTCGGTCACGAAAATTCCAGTACTTGACAGTATTCTAATTCTTGAATTACGATACCATGCAGTGTCTGAAATGTGCAAGCCAATGGGTAGGTTTCGACCTGTCCTCCAAACGGAGCCCATCATCATGGATGACGTCATCATCATCGGCGGCAGCTTTGCCGGTCTCGCCGGCGCCCTGCAGCTCGGCCGCGCGCGCCGCAAGGTCACCGTTCTCGATACCGGCCTGCCGCGCAATCGCTTCGCCGGTCACTCGCATGGTCTGCTCGGCCACGATCACAAGCCGCCGCTGGACATCCTGGCAGAGGCGCGCCAGCAGCTGGCGCGTTATCCCACGATCAGGCTGGTCAGTGCCCGGGCCGAAGGTGTCTCCGGCGCCATCGACGATTTCAACGTCCTCACTTCCGATGGCGATACCTTCAGGGCGCGTCGTGTGATCCTGAGCTATGGCGTCGCCGACCAGATGCCTGATGTTCCGGGCTTTGCCGAAAGCTGGGGCACGTCCATCGTGCCCTGCCCCTATTGCGACGGCTTTGAAGTCGCCGGCCGGCATTGGGGCCTCGTCTGGTCCGGCCCGCAGTCGCACAATCAGGTCAGACTGTTCCTCGATTGGACCGACAAGTTGACTGTCTTTGCCGATGGTCACGACATTCCGCCTGATATCAAGGCCGATCTGGCGCGTCGCAACATACCTGTCGTCGATGGCCGGATCGTCGAGATCGCCCATCACAAGGGCCGTATCGCCACCGTCAATCTCGATACTGGCCGCACTATCGCGGTCGACATCCTGTTCGCCCATCCGCGCACCAAGCCGTCCGCAAGCCTGCATGAATCACTCGGCCTCGCCACGGTGGATACGCCCCTCGGCATCGTTCTCAAGGTCGACGAGCGCCGCCAAACCAGCATGCCCGGCATCTACGCCGCCGGCGACCTCACCACGCCCCTCTTGCCCTCGGTCACCCAGGCATCATCGCAGGGCGCGATGGCGAGTATCTTCGCCCAGCAGTCGATGCTGGTTTGAGAGCACAGATTGGAGATGAGCATGGCCGTCGAACGGGACAGCGCGGGTGTGCGCTTCCCTCCGCCCTTCGTCTATCTGGGCGCGCTGCTGTTGGGTCTGGCGGCGGAGCGGTTCGTCACCCTGCGCTCTTTCGGCATCGACTGGCGGTTGCTGGTCGCGACGGGCGCGCTGCTGTTCGTTGCCGGCGCGGCGATGATGCTTGCGGCGGCGGGGCTGTTCCGCCGGCTGGGCACCAACGTTCCGCCGTCGCAGCCAACGACCCTCATCGCAACGACCGGTCCTTATCGGTGGACCCGCAATCCCATGTATCTCGGCATGGCGCTTATCTATGCCGGCCTTGCGATCGGCTTCGACGGGCCGATCGCCTTCGCCTTGCTCCCGTTGGTGCTGATCGCGATCCAGACGCAGGTGATCGCCCGCGAGGAGCGCTATCTCGAAACGAAGTTCGGCGACGACTACCGCCGCTACAAGGCCGAGGTTCGCCGCTGGCTCTGACTATTGCGCCGCTGCCGTCTGCGTGGCCGCGCCGTCAGCCACTTTCCCAACAGATCGCCGTCGTTACCCGGAGCAGCTTTCGGTATCTGGAAAGTATCCATCCGTCTTGCAGAGCCGTCGGCTATCCAACAACAGGGGGCATCAATGGTCTACAGTCTAATTGTCAAAAAAGAGATCCGCAGGAGCTTCGATCATGTCAACAACCAGCGTTGGGATGATGCTGCAAAGGGCCTAACACCAAACGCGTATCACTGGGTTGCCGGAGATCATGCGTTGGGGGGTGAGCGACATGGAAAGCAATCGGTGAAGCAGTGGTTCGAGCGCATGGGCCGTGTTTTCCCGAAGCTTCACATAGATATTGAGCAGGTCGAGGTGACGGGTTGGCCATGGAATACCACAGTGTTCGTCAAGTGGCGGGCCAACGCGAGGCTACTTGACGGCCAAAGCTCGTATGTGAACAGGGGCGTCCACGTCTTCAAGTTGCGATGGGGCAAGGTTTATTCGATTGAGGAATACTTCGACTCGCAGGCTGCAGAACGAAGCCTCGCTATCCAAGCTCGTGCCGGTTTGGATGAAGCTGCGGCTGGACCAATCGTGAGCTAACGCGGATCATTCGTGTGATGCCGCCATCAGCTTATCAGGTCGCCGACTGGAATGGCCAAAGCGGGGAGCGCTGGGTCGCCCACCAGGCCCGGCTCGATGCCAGGGTGGCGGTGTTCGGCCAGGCCGCGATCGAAGCCGCAGCACCCGCCACGGGCGAACGCGTGCTGGACATCGGCTGCGGCGCGGGCGCGTCGAGTCTGGCTCTGGCCGCCCGCGTCGGCGCGGGGGGCCATGTGCTGGGCGTGGACATATCCGAACCGCTGATCGGCCGAGCGCGCGCGCTTGCGCCACAGGATACGCCGGTCCAGTTCCGGGTGGCCGACGCCAGCAGCGCCGAGCTGCCCGAGGGCGCGTTCGACATCCTGTTCTCGCGCTTCGGAGTGATGTTCTTTGACGATCCTACGGCGGCGTTCGCTCATATGCGCCGTGCGCTCAAGCCGGGCGGGCGGGTCGCTTTCGTCTGCTGGCGCGGCGCGGCCGAGAACGATTGGGTGCGCCTGCCGATGGGCGCGATCAAAGGCATCGTCCCGCCGACGGCGCCGCCCGATCCCGAAGCGCCCGGTCCATTCTCGTTCGGCGATCGGGGGCGGGTGGGTCGGATCCTGACGGCGGCCGGCTTCACCGATATCGCTATCGCGCCCTTCGATGCTTCCGTCCCGTTCGGAGAGGGCGCGACGCGGGACGCGGCGATCGACGGCGCGACGTGGATCGTCATGGCGCGCAATCCGGCAAGCTGACAGGGATTAGCAGGGGAGACGCCCCGCCCGGTGGAGGGGGGCGTCTTTGGCCGGTCAGCGGGACCAGATGAGGGCGTATTCGCCGGCGGTCTTGGTCTCGGAGAGTAGAGAGTTAGTTAGTTGGCCAATCGGTCAGGGTACGCAGAAGAGATGGGTGCTGACATGAGTCACCGGCTTATCGATGCCGCTCCCTCGAATGCGTCCGAGCTCTCCGCTTATGTGGAGAGTCTCCGCGAGCACTTGCTGGCGCATCCGGAGGAATGGGAGCAGGTTACGCTGGACCAATATCTCGAAGCTTTCGCAGCTGTGCTGCGAGACCATCAAGGGCCGAGCCCCCTTGGCCAAAGCCGCCTCCTGGACGGGCATGAGCGGGAAAGCATGCCTTACGCCGTCCTTGCTCGACTGCTGCATGCGGCCAGCATCTACGAGTAGCCCTGACGCGCCTTCGGTTGACCCTGGCGAGCCGGAGCGAATTCGATCGAGCGATCGCCGGCAACATCGTGCGAATACGGCTTTCAACTTCGTCCTGAACCAGGACTATCAGCGACTGAGCCGAAGCTGCCGGACCGAGCGCCCGCCGACACAAAAAACGGGGCGAATTCCGCAGCGTCTCGAACGACTTGCAGGATCAAGTCGTTTTCAAAACGAAAGCACCGCTGATCGAGTCGTTCTTAAGGTCAAGATCGAGTCGTCTTTAAAATGCAGGAATCAGCAAACTCAAGCACTTAACCGAGTCGCTTTCAAAGTGTCCCCACATCGCGAAGCGAGTGAAGGCTGCCGCGCCGAAGCCTCCGGCGAAGGCGGGCTGTGCGGACCACGAGCTATGGTTCGGCAGGCCATCCTACGATCACCATCGGGAAACACCATCACCGGGAAAGACAGCCGCAAGACCGGCGCAGGTCCCGCTCCCAAGCAAAAATATCGAAAACAACCCATGCAAAGTAGCATGGCCGTCGCCGGCTGGCGCTTCGAGCCACGCCGACGGCATTTGAGATGTCAGGCAAATCGGCGGGGAGACTGCATCATCGGGCCGACGATTGAGCGTCGGATTGTCCTGCGATCACGCACTTCCTCCCCTCCATTTGACGGCCATGGCAGCGGCCCCGGCACCTTATCAAACAATGTGAAAGTCCGACTGAGGCAAGCTGGTTAGAGTCACATTCTGCAGAACCACACTTTTGTTGGCGTCGATCATCATTGGGATATTGCCATTGACTTTATAGACGACCGGTCGTATGTTAAATACGACCGGTCGTCTTGACAGGCGCGTTCCGAAATGCCCTTGTAAGGAGAGCTGTATGAAGCTGATTGGCACCTATCTGTCGCCCTATGCGAGGCGGGTCGCAGCGGCCCTGATCTCTCGCGGTATGCCTTTCGAGCATGAGGCCGTGAACGGCTACCGAGAGTTCGAGATCGCCAGCCGGTATAATCCCGTGGCGAAGGTACCTTCGCTCGTGCTCGACGATGGCGAGGTCCTGATCGACAGCACGGCCATCCTCGACTACCTCAATGAACTGACGCCTTCGACGCCGCTGATTCCAGCCGGGTCGAGAGCGCGCCGGACGACGCTCAAGCTCGCGGCCATTGGTTACGGCGTCTATGAACAGGCCGCCAGCCTCTCGTTCCGCGGACGCGAGGTACCTGAGACCGAGGCCAGGCGCTGGAAGGCGCAGATCCTCGGAGGCTTGCGCGCGCTCGACGAGGCCGCGCGCGACGGCGGACCGCTCAGGGCGACGCCAATGGACGCGGCAGCGATCACCGCCATCGTAGCGGTGGAATACCTCGCGCGGACGAATCCGGATTTGGACGCCCTTCCCGCAATCCCCGCCCTGGCCGCGCTTGCGGCCGAGTATCGCGACGCACCGCCCTTCGCGCTGACAAGGGCAACGGCTTGAGGCGCATGGAGGAAAGCATGACTGATCGGATTGCTCTTATCGCAGGTGTGGGCGGCGCCACCGGCGCCGCGCTCTCGCGGCGCTTCGCGCAGGGCGGGTATCGTGTGGCGATGATCGCCCGCAACGCCGAACGGCTCGCGGAGCTCGAGGCCCAGATACCTGGTGCGCACGGCTATCCTTGCGACGTAGCCAACCTTAACCTGCTCGGCGAAATTGTCGAGCAAGTGCGGACCGAGCTAGGGGCACCCCATGTGCTCATCCATAACGCCGTGGCGGCGACATTCGCCAAGATCCTCGATGCATCGGTCGAGGATCTCGAGCGAAATTTTCAGGTGAACACTACTTCCCTGTTCTTTCTGGTGCAGAAGCTCGCGCCGGCGATGATCGACCGCGGCGAGGGAGCCATCATGGTCACCGGAAACACGTCGTCGTTCCGGGGCATCCCGCTGCGCCCGGCCTTCGCGCCGACCAAGGCCGCCCAGCGCATCCTCGCCCAGTCCCTCGCAAAGGATTTGGGCCCGAAGCGCGTGCATGTTGGATACATCACCATCGATTCCGCGATCGACGCGCCGTGGAGGAGGAACACCTCGCCGCTCCCGGATTGGCAAGATAAGCCGGGCGACTATTTCGCGCATCCCGATGCGATTGCCGACGAGGTTTACCACATCGCGCATCAACACCCCTCAACCTGGTCGTTCGATCACATCATCCGGCCTTTCGCTGAGAACTGGACCCTGAACTGACCATGCCGAAACCTAATCATAAGGAAGCACTCCTCGACGCGGGCCTCGCGGCGTTTCATCGCCGCGGCTATCACGCGACCGGTGTTCAGGAGATCGTCTCGTCGGCTGGTGTGCCGAAGGGTTCCTTCTACAGCCATTTCGAAAGCAAGGACGCCCTCGGCCTGGCAGCGCTCGCGCGCTACTGGGAGGACCGCGCCAAGGCGCGTGCCATGCTGCGGGACGCGAGCCTTCCCGGGCTAGAACGGATTGACCGATACTTCGCGGCGCTCGGCTATAGCGAAGACGGCTGCCTGATCGGCAACTTCACGGCCGAACTCGCGCAACTCGACGCCTTCCGCCAAGATTTGTCGCGCCTGTGGCGTCAGTGGACGGATGCGCTCTCCGAGTGCCTGGCGGATGGGCAGCGCGACGGCAGCGTGCGAACCGACCTGCCTGTCACCGAGCTCGCGCGCACGGTTCTGGCACTTTGGGAAGGCGCTGTGCTTTCAGCAAAGGTCGAGCGCGGCCCCAAGCCGCTCAACACAGCGCGCCGCACGCTGCGGCGTTTGCTGGCACCGTGACGCACATAGCCGACACCCCGCACCAGTTTCGCACCAGAAACGACCTCGCCAAAATGCTGAGGGCAGCTGTTGCGGTGAGGCGAACGTCACACGTGAAGTCGAAATTGTCTCTACGCATCGAGCAGATAGCCGACTCCTTCGTAGCTCTCTGGCCAAACTCTATCTGACGCAGTCGTCCGGAGGTGTTTTCCCGGCAAAACGATCAGTCAGCCAGTTCACCGCCGCCATCGTGCTCGCTTGCGCGGCGCGTCCGTGGCCGATACCGGGCAGCATGACCATCCTGACCTTGCTGCCAGCCTTGCACAGCTTGTCCATGTAGGCCCGGGTAACCACGGGCTGGATGATCTGGTCGTTGGTTCCCTGCGCTAGAAAGATGGGGATCTCAGGGGAGAGCACGCCGGTGCTGTTCTGTTCGAGAAGCGAGCGCCAAGGTTCGGCCTTGGTCGGATCTTGCACCGTCAGGAAATATTGCTCGAGCGGCCGCCCTGTTCTCTGCCTGACGATCAAATCGAAAGGGCCTTCGATGCATTCTTGCGCGAGCCTGTCGATCGCCGCCATCGCGCGCGGATCGACCATGTTGTCGATGGCCGCTCCGTAGACCCGGTGCCACGACCATAAGGTCATCGCCGTGATGTTCTTGCCGCCGATCGAGTTGATATCGTCGCTCATCAGCTTCGCGAGGTCCGTTGCCGGCGCCGCCGCAGCGACGCCGAGAAGCCTCAGCTCAGGAGCGTACGCGCTTGCCAACATCCCGGCGAACAGCGCGGCTTGCCCGCCCTGCGAATGTCCCCACACCGTGAAGTCCTTTCCCTCGCCTGCGCGGAGAAGGGAGCGTGCCGCACGCACGATATCTAAGACGGCGCGACCTTCGCTCTCACCCACCAGATAAGGATGCGGGCCCGGCGTGCCGAGACCTGGATAATCGGTCGCCGCCACGACGAAGCCACGGGCGATCATCGAACGAAGGCCCTGGATCTGCTGAAACAGAAAAATGGCGAGCGACGGCGCGCAGCGCGGAACGATGCCCGAGGTAGGATGTGCCCAGGCAACGATCGGACGGCCGCCGGGCGGAGGCGCGCCTTGCGGAACAATGACGACGCCGGATACGAAGATGGGCCGGCCATTCAGCCCCGTCGAGCGATAGAGCACGCGATAGGTGGAGGCGCCGAGCGGCGCGCCGTCCATCGGCTCCTGCCGCACCAGGCTTCCCGGAGCACCGGCGAGCAATGATTCCGGCGCAGCATAAAATGCCGTCTGGGCCGGCGCTATTCGCGCCAAGCAAACGATAGCTGCGACCGCGACGAACGCCTTCGGCATCCATCTGCGCCGCCAGCGGCGAACGCGATTGGTGGTGAAGTATCGCATGGTCCAGCTCATGCGCTTACAGACCGTAAAGTATCTTCAGACCGCCGCTGGCACGAACGGCGATCGTGATGCCATCACCCAGCAACTGCAATTTTTCGAGGCTTGCCGAGTCGAGGCGGCCTTCCATGCGAAAGCCATCTTTCAGCGGACGCGTCAGGCGTTCGTTCGCCGCGTTGAGCAGGTTCTGGTAGGAGATGCCGTAGTCGAGATTCGCGACATTCTTCAATTGCGCCGCGAGGTGTTGCACGGCAGATCGAATTTGGTCGTCATCTGATGAAGTTGTCAGGCCGATTTCACCGAAGGTGAAGGTCTTTGCGTTGGTATCGACTTTTGGCGTGGCGGAGAGATAGGTCCATTGGCCTGCGCTGGAATCAGTGTCCGAGCTCTTTGCGAGGCGCAGGCCGATCACGAGTTTGCCCGAAGACGGATAAACCTGAATCTCGCGCACGGATATGTCCTGTGCCGGCGCGGCTGCGATCGCCTGGCCTATCTTGTCCTTAAGCGTCTCGTAGCTGATGCGGACGGGAAGAATGACATCAAAGGTACCCGGCTCGGCCACGGCGGTGCCGAGCGGCGGCAGGACTGTCACGGTGACAGCCGGCGGTTGCTGCCCGATCACGGTTTCGGCGGAGCCAGCAAGCTCAAGTGATCCCCACAATACCTTGGCATTGGCGTGGACTCCCGCGAAAGCCGCGCTCTGCGGCGTCAGCTGCAGCCAGACCGGCGGATTCTCCGCGAGTTTGATGGGTTCAAACGCGTGACGCCAGGCCGTCTCGGCCTTGCCGTGCAGGTCGAGTGCGCGCGCAGCCGCCAGCGCCCGCGACCGGATGCGGCCCAGCTGCGTCCGGATGTTGGGCTCGACATACGGCGCAAGGTCAAACTCGCGGCCGAGCACGTGAAGGTAGGGATGTTCGCTCCAGTGGAAGGAGTCGCTGATGTTCAGCTGGAGCGACCCGTCCCTGCGCAGCGCCGGGCGCGCTTCAACCTCGATCGTGGCGCGCGCCTCGGTCTCGCCGCGAATGCGCGCCGTGAAACGATTGGCTCCCTGGCCTTCGGCCGCGCCATAGATGGAGACGGCTCCGAAGACGCTGTCGCCCCGCCCATAGAGCGAGACGGGGCTGGTCCGGTCGACGTGACCCCAGACGTCGCAATTGGCGTTGACGCGGAAGATGAAAACACGACGATGAACGCAGTTGACGCGCTCGTCGATGGTGGCAAGCCGCTTTGGAATATCCCGCTCGATCGCCGCGGCCAGGGCCGGCAGCCCGAACTCGACCGTCGCAGAGATGCGCGAAGTCGTTACGAGCGGCGTTGCTGCATCCGGGCTCAACGCCGGCTTATCGGCGGCGAACGCGATCGACGGGAGCGTCCCAAGCGCGAGCGCGGCGAGGCGCGCTATGCCCATGCGTGATTTATTCGCGATCGAATCGTATTCCGGCTGATATGTGCGCAATGGATGGATCATTTTACTACTCCAACAAAGGCTCATCGCGGAGCTTCAGGAAGAGCAGAACCACAGTTGGTACTGAGTGCGCTCGCGAGCAACTCCGTTAGGGCTGCACAAGCTGCGGAGGCTGCTTCTCGATCCGGCCCGACAGAGCTGGCAAGCTCGAGCGATCCCGAGATCGAGCTACCGCCATTCTGTATCCGTTTTCGACAAGAGTTGGGCGGATCCGATCCACGAGCTGGTGAACCTCAAAGCCAACTTCACGGTGAACGCCTGACGTCTCGCAAGAAAAATCACAAATGACGCAAGTCGATGGCTTTCAGACCCTCCGCATTGCCGCACCGCGCCAGTTTCGCACCAGAAACGACCTCACTGGTCCGCAACAAACGCTAGCCACATCAGATTAGATCAAGAATTGATCCTGCAACCAGCGTACGCCGGCGGCATTTTCGAAGGTTACGACAGGACCATCCGTAATGACGCGCCTGGGGAGGTTGATCCCCGGCTTGTTCCCCGCGGTGACCGCAGCGATACCGGCGAGGATGGCTCCGCCATGAATGAGACAGGACGGATTGCGCACGGTGGCAAACATGCGTCCTTCAAAGACGGCATCGAGGGCAGGCGGCATGGCGTCGATGCCGCCGATGAGGATGCTGGTGCGGCCGCGCGCCTTCATCACGTCGTAGGCCGCGAGCGCCATGTCGTCGCTGTGAAAGAAGGCCGCGTCAATTCGCGCGTGCTTGGCGAGGAGCGCTTCCCATAGCCGTGTCACCTTTGCGAGGTCCCAGTCGGCCGCCTGGGTGTCGAGCACCTCGATGCCGGGAAACTGTTTCACCACGGACTCAAAACCCCTGGCGCGTTCCTGCGCGGCGCTGTGGTCGAGCGGCCCCTGGGTCATGATGATCTTGCCCTGACCGTCGAGCTTGGCGACCAGCGCGCGGGTCACAGCCCGGCCCATGGTCTCGTTGTCGGCTCCCAGGTGACTGTAGATGCTGAGCTCGCTGGCGGGCGCGATCACGGTTTCCATCTCGATCACGGGGATGCTGGCGTCGATCATTTTCTGCACCGGCTCCATCAGCGTGCCGGTGCCAAGGGCCTGAATGGCAACGAAGTCCCATTTCTGCGACGCCATTCTGTCGATCGCCGCGCGTTGCTTGTTGGCGTCGAGCTCGCCATCGAACCAGGTCACATCGACGTTGCGCAGTTTGCCCCAATACTCAGCGGCGGCCTTGCCCTGAGCGCACCATGTCGATTGCAGTCCGCCATTGGAGAACGCAGCTTTCAGCGGCTTGTCCAGGCGAACAGCAGCCGCTTGTGCTCGCGCCTCGCCGAAAGCCAGGGCGCCAAACGTTGCTGTCGCTCCTCCAGCGGACACTCCAGCCAGAAAGTCACGCCTGCTGCTGTTCAACGTGTCGGTCATCCCTGCCTCCTGGGTCAACTCGTCCAGCGTCGATATCGCGCGGAAGTCTGGCAGTACAGGAATCGCGTTGCAAGCTGATCATATTAAATCAACTTGTAACTTGTCGGCCTGCTGCAGGCTGCCCAACGTCGGGAGTCCGCCAGAGTTCCGCATCATGTCATGAAACCCGAGAGTGAAACTTCGGCTGCTATCCTAGGATGTGCTATCGTAGTAGCATTACCGACGAGCTCGATCGGCGAACCCCACGCGTCGAGTCGGGATAGCGCTGCGGCCAGAGAGCTGCGCTCTCCGGCTGCAATCGGGAAAGTAGGGCCATCGCCTGACCTGCCCGAAGCAAACCTCGTTCTCGAGCGGGAGGTGCACCGTACCCCGACGACATCGCAAGCGGTTGTCAGAATGACGGGAGACGAAGGTGGACAGCCTAGCAAAGAGCCAGGACTACAAAGGAATCGCGACGCCGATTGCCCGCGACCGTCGGGCGACACCGCAGATCGGCAGCGACGTCGGCTACCTGAGAGTGACGCGCGGTGTCCGGAATCTTCTCATCGCCGTCATCGCACTGGTGGTACTCCTCGTTCTCCTGTCGCTATTCGTGAAGATCGAGGAAGTCGCCCGGGCTCGCGGTGAATTCATTCCGGCAGCGCGCGTCCAGAATATCCAGACCGCCGAGGGCGGCCTGCTCGAGGCAATCCTCGTGCGCAATGACGATCGCGTTGCAAAGGATCAGGTCCTCGCCAAGTTCCGCGCCACCGACCTGTTACGAGATATCGATCTGACCGATGTGCGCATCGGCCGGCTCCAGATCGAGGCCGAGCGGCTCGACGCCTTTGCCAACGGACGGGACCCCGACCTGGAAAAGTACCGAGCCCAGCATCCGCAGATGGTCGATGAAGCCCTCGCGCTTCACAAGCAGCAGGTGCTGCGGTTGCAACGTGACCTCGAACAGAAGGATCATACCATCAGCGAGGTAAAGACCGCGATTGCATCCGCGGAACAAAAGATCCCGGCGGCGAGAGCGAGCCTCAAGTCCACCCAGGAACTGCTCGAGCGCACGCGCGAAGGCGTGCGCCTCGAGGTGATCGCGCGCAATCGCCTGGCCGGGGTCGAGGAACAGGCGGCACAATCCGAGCGGACCTATGTCGAGCTCGTATCGTCGCTCGACGAGCTCAAGTCACGCATCAGGAGCATCGAGGCCGAGCAGGCCTCGATGACGGCCAAGGCGGCGAGCGATGCGCGCAATGAGCGCGCCGACCGCATTGCGCAGTTGAACGAGGCCAATGTCACGCTCGCAGCGCTCCGCACCCGCTCGCAAGGCATCGAGGTTACGGCACCTGTCAACGGCATCGTGCACAAGGTGTCGGAGACGCCGGTCGGAACGGTGATACCGGCCGGCGGAACGGTATGCGAGATCGTGCCGACCGATGGCGGGGTGCTGATGCAGTCACGGGTCACGCCGCGCGATATCGGTTTCGTGCATGTCGGTCAGAAGGCGCTCGTGAAAGCCGACGCTTTCGAATACGGCCGCTTTGGCGCGATCGGGGGCAAGGTGGCCCGCATCTCGCCCTCGAGCGAGAAGACGCCACAAGGGCAGGAACCGTTTTTCGTGGCAGAGATAGAACTCGACCGCGATCATGTCGGCGTTGACCGGGCCCATGTCGTGACTCCGGGGATGACCGGCGAGGTGAGCATCCTCACCGGCGACAAGACGATCTTCCAGTATCTGCTGAAGCCAATCTACGTCACTTTGGATTCGGCCCTGCGCGAACGGTGAAGGAGCGTAGGATGGCAAAGTCAGGCCAGCCCAGGGACAAGACAAGGTCTGCCGCCCCCTCCAGTCGCAAATCCGGCACGGAGTCGGACAGCAAGCTGAGCAAGGCCATCGACAGGCCCATCGGTGCACCCGACAAAGCGCGCGAGGAAGCGCCGATCGGTTGGGACTTCGGCCCGGATGGCCACCAGCCGCCGATCATCCCCGTCCCCGATGAAGGCGCGCCGGCGGACGCGGCTCCTCCTTCTGGGACAGACCAGTCGAGCGCCCGTCAAGGCGACGAAAATCTGCCGGACGGGACCGGCGGTGCTGCACCTGTTGCGTCCGATGCCGGCTCGGCAGCCATAGCCGGCGTCGATGACGTTGCGGGAGAGGACGGCCGCATCTCAGGGCCGGCGCTGCATGCCCGGGGGAGCGGTTCGCTCGATGCCGCAGCGCCCGTGCTGCGGCCAGTCGATCCTGGCGGCGATTCACGGCCGGCGCCCGCACCACCGGCAGGTGGCGGCGGCGGGGGCTCCAGCGGTGATGATCGTGGCCAGCCGGAGGAAAGCTACCCGGGTCAGCAGGAGGACGACACTCCCGGCACCGTTAGCCCGAACGCGCCGCCCATCGTCAGCGGCGGGCACGAGAGCGAGGTTACTGAAGACACGATTCTCACCTCCAGCGGCCAGCTCATCGCGACCGATGAGGCGCCAGGTTCCATCAGCTGGAGCGTGCAAGGCGGCACCGGCGCCTATGGCAGTCTGACCATCGATGCGGACGGACGCTGGACCTATACCATGGACAACGACAGCCCCGCTGTGCAGGGGCTGAAAGCCAGCGACACCGTACAGGAGATCTACACGGTGCGCGTCACGGATAGCGCTGGTGAAGTCGTCGACCAGCAAATCACCATTACGATCAAGGGAACCAACGATCTGCCTGTGATCAGCGGCACCCACACGGGCGAGGTTACTGAAGACACAGCCCTCGAAGCCGGTGGCACGCTGACGACCACCGATGTCGACGTCGGCGACACCGCGACCTGGTCTATGGTCGGCGATAGCGACGGCACCTATGGCGTGCTCACCCTCAATCCCGACGGCTCCTGGTCCTACGCGCTGGACAACGATGCGGCGCAGGGTCTGAAGGCCGGCGAGACCGTGCAGGAGATCTTCACGATCAAGGCAACGGATTCCGCCGGCGCCGAGGTCACGCAACAGGTGACGGTGACGGTCACCGGCACCAACGATGTCCCGGTCATTTCCGGCACCGCCACCGGCGCGGTGGACGAGGATGGCAGCCTGACCGCGCAGGGCGTGCTCACGACCAGTGACGCCGATGTCGGCGACACCGCGAGCTGGAGCGTGGTCGGCAGCGATGCGGGCAAGTACGGCGAGCTGACCCTCAATCCGGATGGCTCCTGGTCCTATGCGCTCGACAACGATGCGGCACAGGGTCTGAAGGCCGGCGAGACCGTGCAGGAAATCTTCACGGTCAAGGCGACGGACTCTGAAGGCGCTTCGGTCACGCAACAGGTGACGGTGACGGTCGCCGGCACCAACGATGTCCCGGTGATCTCCGGTACGGCCACCGGCACGGTCGCCGAGGACGGCACCTTGACGGCGCAGGGTGCGCTGACGGCGGGCGACGCCGATGTCGGCGATACCGCGACGTGGTCCGTGGTCGGCGACAGCGACAGTACCTATGGCGCACTGACGCTCAATTCCGATGGCTCCTGGTCCTATGTGCTCGACAACGATGCGGCACAGGGTTTGAAGGCCGGCGAGACCGTGCAGGAAATCTTCACGGTCAAGGCGACGGACTCTGAAGGCGCTGCGGTTACGCAACAGGTGACGGTGACGGTGACCGGCACCAACGATGTGCCGGTGATCTCCGGTACGGCCACCGGCGCGGTCGGCGAAGATGGCGCGCTGACGGCGCAGGGTGCGCTCACGACCAGTGACGCCGATATCGGCGACACCGCGACTTGGTCCGTGGTCGGCAACGACGCGGGCCAATACGGCGAGCTGACGCTCAATGCCGATGGCTCGTGGTCGTACGCGCTCGACAACGATGCCGCGCAGGGCTTGAAGGCCGGCGAGACCGTGCAGGAGATCTTCGCGGTCAAGGCGACGGATTCCGCCGGCGCCGAGGTCACGCAGCAGATCACCGTCACGGTCACCGGCACCAACGACGTCCCGGTGATCTCAGGGACCACCACCGGCGCAGTCGCCGAGGACCGCACGCTGACGGCACAGGGCGCGCTGACGACCACTGATATCGATGTCGGCGATACTGCAACCTGGAGCGTGGTCGGCAACGACACCGGCCAGTACGGCGAGTTGACACTCAACACCGATGGCTCGTGGTCCTATGCGCTCGACAACGATGCAGCGCAGGGCCTGAAGGCCGGCGAGACCGTGCAGGAAATCTTCACCGTCAAGGCGATGGACTCGGCTGGCGCCTCGGTCACTCAGCAGGTGACCGTCACGGTCACCGGCACCAACGACGTCCCCGTGATCTCCGGCACGGAGACGGGCTTAGTGGCCGAAGATGGCACGCTGACGGCGCAAGGATCGCTGACTTCCTCGGATGCGGACATCGGCGACAGGGCGACGTGGTCGCTGGTCGGCGACGACACGGGCCAGTACGGCTCGCTGACGCTCAACCCCGATGGCAGCTGGTCCTACGCGCTCGACAATGACGCGGCCAATGTGCAGGGGCTTGCGAACGGCGACACTGCGCAAGACATCTTCACCGTCGGGGTGACCGACTCGTCTGGGGCGACTGTGACGCAGCAGGTGACGATCACGGTCACCGGCACCAACGACGCACCGTTGATTTCGGGGACAGGGACAGGGACGGTCGAAGAGGACGGCGACAGAACCGCCAAGGGGGTCCTTACCGCCACGGACAACGAGGGCGGACGCCTCACCTGGCAACTCGTCGGTGACGGCGACAGCCAGTACGGCAGCCTCAGCCTCGACTCCCGCGGCAATGACGCTGGTTGGCATTATGGGCTCGATAACAAGGCCGCCCAGGGCCTGAGGGAAGGCGAGACCGTCCAAGAGATATTTACGGTGCGGGTAACCGACGCTTCCGGCGCCAGCACCGACCACACGGTGACGGTTACAATCGTAGGCACCAACGACGTGCCCGTGATCTCCGGCACCACCACCGGTGCGGTGAGAGAGGACGGCACGCTGACCGCGCAGGGGACGCTCACCTCCTCCGATGCCGACATCGGCGATACGGCGACGTGGTCGCTGGTCAGCGACGATACGGGCCACTATGGCGAGCTGACGCTCAATGCCGATGGCTCCTGGTCTTACGCGCTGGACAATGATGCGGCGCAGGGGTTGAAGGCCGGTCAGAGCGCGCAAGAGATCTTCACGGTCAAGGCGACGGACTCCGCCGGCGCCGAGGTCACGCAACAGGTCACGGTGACGGTGACCGGCACCAACGATGTGCCGGTGATCTCGGGTACCACTACCGGCGCAGTCGGCGAGGACGGCCCGCTGACGGCACAGGGCGCGCTAACGGCGAGTGACGCCGATGTCGGCGATACCGCGACATGGTCGGTAGTCGGCGATAGCGACAGTACCTATGGTGCACTGACGCTCAATCCCGACGGCAGCTGGTCCTACGCGCTGGACAACGATGCGGCACAAGGCCTGAAGGCCGGCGAGACCGTGCAGGAGATCTTCACGGTCAAGGCCACCGACTCCGCCGGCGCCGAAGTTACCCAACAGGTCACCATCACGGTGACCGGCACCAACGATGTGCCGGTGATCTCGGGTACCACCACCGGCGCAGTCGGCGAGGACGGCACGCTGACGGCACAAGGCGCGCTGACGACCACTGACGCCGATGTCGGCGATACCGCGACCTGGAGCGTGGTCGGTAACGACACCGGCCAGTACGGCGATTTGACACTCAACACCGATGGCTCGTGGTCCTATGCGCTCGACAATGATGCGGCGCAGGGGCTGAAGGCCGGCGAGACCGTGCAGGAGATCTTCACCGTCAAGGCGACGGACTCAGAAGGTGCTTCGGTCACTCAGCAGGTGACGGTGACAGTCACCGGCACCAACGACGTGCCCGTGATCTCCGGCTCCGCCACCAGCGCGGTCGCCGAGGACGGTACGCTGACGGCGCAGGGTGCGCTCACAACCACTGACGCCGATGTCGGCGATACCGCGACCTGGAGCGTGGTCGGCAACGACACCGGCCAGTACGGCGAGCTGACGCTCAACACCGATGGCTCGTGGTCCTATGCGCTCGACAACGATGCAGCGCAAGGTTTGAAGGCCGGCAAGACCGCGCACGAGATCTTTACGGTCAAGGCCACCGACTCCGCCGGCGCCGAGGTTACCCAACAGGTAACGGTGACGGTGACCGGCACCAACGATGTGCCCGTTATCTCCGGCACCGCCACCAGCACGGTCGCCGAGGACGGCACGCTGACGGCCCAGGGCGCGCTGACGGCGAGTGATGCCGACGTCGGCGACACCGTGACCTGGAGCGTGGTGAACGATGGTCGCGGCACTTATGGCGATATCACGGTCGACCAGGATGGTCACTGGAGCTACGTGCTGGACAACGACTCCGCGCAGGGATTGCGAGATGGCCAGAACGCTCAGGAGATCTTCACGGTCAAGGTGACCGACAGCTCGGGCGCGACCAGCGAGCATCAGGTGACGGTGACTGTAGCCGGCACCAACGATGCGCCGGTAATCTCTGGCGCATTCACAGGCGAGACGCAGGAGGACGTGACGCTGGTGACGAGCGGCGATCTCGTCGCGAAGGACGTCGATGTCGGCGACACTGTAACCTGGTCGGTGGATGGATCGGCGACGTCGGACTACGGCTCGCTTACCGTCGACCCCGAGAGCGGCCACTGGGTCTATACCCTGAACAACGATGCCGCACAGTCGCTGCAGCCAGGACAGGTTGTCCACGACAGCTTCACTGTTCAGGCAACGGACCAGTCCGGCGCGACGACAACGCAGGTCGTGACGGTCAACGTGACCGGTACCGCTGACGAGCCTCCTCCTCCGGTTGATGCGGGGGGAGACATCACGCTGGTCAATGTCAACGACTGGTACAATCCGGCCTGGGGCGGCGGCTATAACGCGACTTTCGAGCTTACCCTGACCGACGACATGCTGCAGGGCGGCAGCCTCGAGGCATGGATTCTGCAGGTCGTCGTCAACAATCCGAACGCGGTCATCTCGGGCGGCTGGCTCAACGGCTTCGATGGCACGGTCTCCTTCGACCCCGCCACGGGCAAGTTCAGCAACGTAGGCCAGGGTTATCAGCCCGAGTTGCATGCGGGCGATACCATCCAGTTCACCATCGAGGTGCAGGGCACCGGTTACAACAGGGATGATATCTCGTTCTCGTTCCAGGACGCCGATCTTGCGCCCACAGCAACGGCGAAATTCAGCGCCGTCGTCGCGGCAACAGCGCCGGATATCGATACATCTTCGGATGCCGCGGCATCGGCCGCGAATGCCGCGGCGACCGCAGTCGCACTGGATCACGACGCGTCGCCATCGACGGACAGCACACACGCGACGACAGCGCAAACCAGCGATCAGGCTCCATCCGATCATCTGGCAGATACGACGACAGCCGGCACCAGCGATGCATCCGGGCCTGCCACCCATCCAGCCGACCAGACGGTCGCGGCCACGGATGGACAGGAGGCCACTGCCCCGGCGTCGAGCGATGCAACAGGGACCGCGGCCGCCGCGCAGCCGGCAGCCGAGCCGCCGGCCCCGTCGGACGCGCAGCAGCCAAGCGCTGCGCCTGGAGAGGATATCGCTCATGTGGAGCCGACTGTTGCTGCGAACGCCGGCGATGCGCCTGCGACGGATGCAACTCATACCGACAGCGGCGCCGCAGCAGTCGGCGGTGACCAGCATGATGCGACTGCATCTGCGGATACCAGTTCGCAAGCAGACACGGTTGCGTCGTCAGGCGCGAGCGAGCCTGGCCAGCGGCCGAGCACACAGGATGCTGCTCAGCAGGCGGCGTCACCATCGGATGCCTTGTCATCGGCACCTGATTCCGGCAGACCTGCAGCGAGTGGCGATGCAGCCTCCGCGCCGGCTGCGCATGACAGCGTCAGCGAAGTTGCGCCTCCGGTCGATGCAGGCGGACACATCACGCTGGTGAGCGTCAACGACTGGTACAATCCGAGCTGGGGCGGCGGTTATAACGCGACCTTCCAGCTCACCCTGACGGACGACATGTTGCAGGGCGGCAGCCTCGAGGGATGGAGCCTGCAGATCGGCGTCAACAACCCGAACGCGGCCGTCTCGACTGGCTGGCTTGACGGCTTCAATGGCACGGTCTCCTTCGATCCCACGACAGGCACGTTCAGCAACGCCGGACAGGATTACCAGCCCGAGCTGCATGCAGGCGACACCATCCAGTTCTCCATCCAGGTGCAGAACGCCGGCTTCGACAGGAACGACCTCTCGTTCTCGTTCCAGGACCTCGATCCCGTGCCCGCATCGACGACTGCGAGTACCGGCACAGGCGTCGCAGCAACAGCGCCAGATGCCGGTACATCTTCAGATGCCGCCGATGTGCAAACGGCGTTCGTGCCGGCGGAGGTTGGCGCCGGCGAACAAGTCGCGCACGATTCCCCTCATACAGGCAGTGCTGCAGGCGACGCTCAACCGCAGCCGGCCACCGTTGTGACGGAAGAGGCTGCGGCACATGCCGGTGCCGCTGCTGCTGCAAGCGATGGCCAGGGCGCCGATCAGCGCCAGACGACAGCAGATGCGCAAACCGGCCATGCATCGGTAGCCGATGCGGGTGCGGCCGATCGCGATACTTCGGTCACGAGTGTCGGCGATGAGCATCAGGCGGTGGCCGGAAGCGGTGCCGCGGACGTGACGACACGCGCCGAGTCGGATGTAGGGGCGAGCGCCGATCACGGGGCGCATCACGGTCAGGGCCATGGCCATGAGGACATGGGACTGCATCTTGGTCAGGACCCTGCCAGCCACGACGATCACGGCGACGGAGGACTGTACCTTGGCCAGGATCCTGCCGGCCATGACGACCATGACGACAGGGGACTCCATCTTGGCGAGGACCCGGCGGCCCACGATGACCACGGAGACATCGGACTGCTCATCGGACAGGATCATGACGCGCTGGGCGGCGCAGCGCAGGCGGGCCTAGGTCCTGTCACTCCGGATCAAGCAGCCACGACCCCTTCGACGGCAGGCGCCTATCTGGATTTCGTCGAGTCGCCGAGCATCGATCACGCGTCAATGGCACAAGCGGCCGACCAGCAACCGGCGGCGGGCGCCGCCGATTATCTCCACATGGTCACGGGAGCCGATCAGGGAGCGCACGAACCGCCGCCGCCCGATCATCTCTTTGCCGACGCCCAGATCGACCACAGCCACGACTCCGGGGCCGGCCTTCACGACCCGCACGCGGACGCCGTCCACGATGATGCGAGCCTCGCCGCCGCGGCTACGCCCCCGGAGCCGATGCCCGCGGAGCAGGATCAGGGCCATGGCGGGCACTAGCGTCACGGCCGGCGGTTCGAACCTTCGGGCACGCCAGGCGGTGGAGCATCCTTATTCGGCGCGCGGTCCGGATCGAGCCCGATTTATGAACGACATCGACATCTTGATCGGTGATCTCCAGCGTGTCGACGGGCAGATTGCGGTCGTTGTCATCGATGCTGCTACACCAGACCAGTACGACGAACTCACACGTACCATGGGAACGGCCGCCGCCGATTTGTTCGGCGATGCCATGGCCGCCTCGATCAGCGCGCGCTTGCCGACAAGGGCCCGGCTCTACAGTTTCTCGGCCGCGCGGTTCGGCGTCCTGCAAGTCGACAAGCCCGGCCGCATCGAGGCGTTCCTTGACAGGCTCGCGTACGGCATGCGGGGCTGGGAGCCGATCGGGCCGACTATTCCGGCGGCGACCTCGCTGGTCGGACGGTGCCGGAGCCTTGAAATCCTATCCGACCTCCACCCGGTTTCGTCCGTTTTCCTTTGCCTGGTACAGAGCCTCGTCCGCGCGCTTCATGATCGCGTCCAGATCATTCTCTCCGTCGGCCCGCGTCGCCACACCGATACTGACGGTGAAGGGAATGGCACGACCGATGCTCCAGTCATGCTGGAAATCCCGCTTCTCGAATGTCGTTCTCAGCTTCTCTGCAGTCGCGCGCGCGTGCTCGGCGTCCAACCCCGGCAGCGCCGCCACGAATTCCTCGCCGCCCCATCTGGCGAACACATCCATCTTGCGGCTGGCCGCCATCCCGATCTTGGACAGAACGCGAAGCACCTCGTCGCCCGCGTCGTGGCCATATGTATCGTTGACCTTCTTGAAGTAATCGATGTCGAGCATCAGCACCGCCAGCTGCTCGTCCGATTCCAGAACTTTCTCCATGACCTCGAGGAATTCCCTGCGGTTTGGAAGGCCGGTCAATTCGTCCGTCACGGCCTGCTTCTGAAGCAGGTCCATCAGTCGGACGCGGTCCGTGATATCCCTGATGACGGCCGTGAATTCCAGCAATCCGCCAACGTTGATCTTGGATATCGCGATTTCGACCGGCAGCAGCGTTCCATCACGATGCTGCCCCCAAATCCGATTGCGCTCGTCCATTTGCCGCGAATTGACGGGCGAACGGGAAAACTGGTGGATGTAGGCGGAATGATGTGAGCGAAACTTCTCCGGCAGGAGGTTTACGAGGGGATGGCCGATCACCTCGGATGCGTCATATCCGAACAGATTCTCCGCGGCCCGATTGAACAGGGTAATGTTGTGCTCCTGATCGACCGTTATGATCGCATCGTAGGCGGCATCCACGACGGACCGAAAGCGCGACGTACTCACCTCCAGCTCATGCGTCAGGATCATTTTCGGCGTGATGTCGAGACCCGTGACAAGAATCTCGAGCACGCTGGAATTCCCGCCCGCGTGCCGGAACGGCTTGAGCGAAAGACGCCACCAGCGCGTTCCTCCCTTGAAGTCGTAGGCCTGCTCCAGTTCCTGGGCGATCCCGGTGTTGAAGCACTCCAGAAGCTTCTTGCGGAACTCGTGCCGCGCATAGCTCGGCATCTGCGCGTCGAGCAGCACGGATGAACCGCGGAGCCCGCCACGCCGCCCGCCGGTCATGTCGAAGAAGCCGTCGTTACAGGCGGAGACGATCAGCTCACCTCCTTGACCACGCCCCACAATCGCAACACTGGCCGCGATTCCATCAACGAATTGCTGGAGTGGATTGGACTTGTCCGCCATGTGAACCTCGCTTCCGAGCCCCGAATGAACGTCGCATCCCCGCCATCAACAGAATGGAACTGATGAACTTGAATCGAACTTGATAGAACTTGCGCTGTCGCATCTCAAGAATAGCGCCAACGACCAGAGGAGAGAAGTCGCCTCCAAACAACGGAGGGTTGATCGCCTCTTGGTAAGAGGCGTCACCAGGGATAGAATATTTGCCGGAAATAGCTCCTCCGAACGTGCGTGCGGAAGGATGGTGAGCCATGGCAACCTTCGACGCAGCCAAGCCTCCAGGAGCGGTCTCACTCAGTGTGGCCGCATCGCTCGCAAGCCACACGCTGGCCCTCGCCCTTCCGCTCGCGCTGCTGCAGACCTACGATCGCATCCTGCCGAACCAAGCCTATGGCACGACCTTCGTGCTCGCCGTCGGTGTCACCGTGGCCATTCTGCTGGAGGCCATGCTGCGATATTCCCGTTCAGTGTTGTTCGCCTATGTGGGATCGGCATTCGAGTCGGAAATGACCGTCCGCGTGGTCGATCATGTGATGCACGCCAACAGCAAGGCTCTCCATCAACTCAGTGTCCCGGACCTGTCGGATGCGATGCGCGCCACGGGAGAGGTCCGCGACTTCTGGTCCGGCAATGCCGCCGTGGGTTTGCACGAATTGCCGTTCGCCGTGATCTACATCGCCTTGATCGCGTATCTGGGCTCGTGGCTTGCGTTGATTCCTCTTGCCTTTACAGCCCTCGCACTGCTTGCGGCGCTGGTAGTCATTCGGTCGGCAGCCATTGTCCAGCGCGAAGCCCAGGAAGCGCAGGTGCAGCGCCAGAAGCTTGGCTGGGGAATCTTCCTGGGCCTGCTCGAGGCAAAGGCCATGGCCGCCGAGACGCTGCTGACGCGACGCTATCGCGATGCTGTCGGGCGCGTCATGGATACGGCGGCGCAACTGGAGAACCGGATGGCGCTGATCAGCGAGAATGGCAAGCTGATGGCGCAGCTCTCGACGATTGGCATCGTCACCGCCGGCGCCTTCATGGTGGTCGGCGGAGAATTGACGACAGGCGGCCTCGCTGCATGCACGCTGCTGGCAGGGCGCTCGGTGGGGCCGGCGATGGGCGCCTTCGGCTATCTCAGCCGTCGCAATCAGCGGGGCGAGGCCGAAGGGCGAATAAGCAAAGTCCTGTCGCTGCCGCGGGCGCCGGTATGGACCACCGTTGGTGAGACGCGCCCCTTTACCGGTGGCACCATCGTCTTGTCGGGCCCTGCCTTGCACAGGGTGGGCGGTTCCGTCTCCATCCCGCAGGGCACCTTCGTTCATATCGACGCACCGAATGCTCCGGTCGCCACGATGACGCTCAGAACGGTGATGCGGCTGGAGGACTCGCTCGATCTTTCGATCACCTTTGACGGGTTACCGAACAGCGGCTATGACCCGCAGAGCTTTCGGCAAGGCGTGGCGGAAGCAGGTTCGCGCGGCGAACTGATCCGCGGCACCCTTCTCGAAAATCTCACTCTGTTCAGCCCTAACTTCGAAGCGGCGGCGATCCAGCTTTCGGAGCTGCTTGGCCTGAGTACGTTCGTCGATGGCTTGCGCCAGGGCTTCATGACGCCGGTCGGCCCCGGTGAAGTGGAGA
The DNA here is from genome assembly GCF_036924595.1 of Bradyrhizobium algeriense. NCBI lineage: Bacteria > Pseudomonadati > Pseudomonadota > Alphaproteobacteria > Hyphomicrobiales > Nitrobacteraceae > Bradyrhizobium > Bradyrhizobium algeriense. The sequence continues at coordinate 5,638,660 of NZ_JAZHRV010000001.1, forward strand.
TCATAAGTCCCGGCATCGCCGCCCGCATCGGCCTGATCCGGGCACTGGTGCGACAGCCGCTCGTCCTGTGCCTCGACAATGCCGACGGGTCGCTCGATCTCGACGGCGTGGCGAGACTCCGTGAAATTCTGAAAGGGATGGAGGGCCATACGACGGTGTTCCTCGTATCGAGCAGGCCTGCCCTTACCGAGCTCGCGGATATGAAAATACGCGTCGATCGCAGAAAGACATCGACATGACGGACGCATCCATTCCCTCTGCCTTGCCGAGCGCCCCAAGTGCCCCCTCAAGTGCCCCCCCAAGTGCGACGGCCGGGGCGCCGAAGAGGCCGCCAACGTGGACCGAGACGGTGTGGCTGGAGCGCCTGGAAGCAGCCGTCGGACCCGATCGGCGCGCGGCGTCAGCGGTTGCGGATGCCTTGCCCGCGATGCTTGTGGCGCTCAGCTGGCTCGGCACGGCGCGAAGCTTGGCGGCCTTGCTGCCTGCTGCCGACGTGCCGATGACGCTGGATCATCTCGAGCAGATTCTTCCCGTCATCGGGTTCCGCACCCATCGCTTGCCGGCGACGGGTACGCCGTCGGACACCAACAAGCTGCCCGCCGGCAGTCTCGTCCAGACACGCGCCGGAGATGTCGGAGTCTATCTCGGCCGGCCCGACGGCGAGGATCTCTGGCTCGCCAGGGACAGCTACTGCCGCCTTGCGCTTGGCAAAGATGACACGATCCTCGCAGTCGAGACTGACATCGACTTCCACCCGGTCAATGAGGCCCGGCCAAACTGGTTTCGCGGTCTCTTCGAACAGATACGCGATGAGCTTTTCAAGCTCTTCGCGATGAGTTTCGTCATCAACCTGCTGGCACTGTCCGTGTCGCTGTACACCATGCTGGTCTACAGCATCGTGATCCCCTCGGGCGCGACGTCTGCGATTTGGGGCGTGATGCTGGTGGCAAGCGTCGCCGCGATAGGCGGCTGGGGGCTCAGCATTGGCCGTCAGGTCGTCAGTTCATGGATGGGAGCATGGGTGGGTACGCGCATCGGGGCCGTGACCATGCGCAAGATGCTGGCGCTTCCCGCCGAAATGACGACGCGGCTCGGCGTCCAGAACAACATGGTTCGCATGCGCGGCTTCGAGAACGCGCGCTCCTTCCTGAGCGGCGCCGGCGGCCTCAATCTGATCGATTACCCGTTCCTCGTGATCTTTCTGGTGGTGGTGGCCCTGCTGGGCGGTTGGCTTGTCTTTGTGCCGATCGTTGCTCTCTTCGCCTACACCGCGCTGGCCTTGCCGATGTCCGACTACGTGTCAAGCAAATCGACTGCGGCGGGCGTTGCTTCGGGTCGTCTCGAGGAGCATGCGGTGTCCGCCTTTCATGGCATGAACGCTTTCCATCAGGCTGGCGCGGACAGCCAGTGGCTTAGCCGGCTTGCTCAATTCGCGCGGGAATCGGCGGTACGTAACCGTGACTACGCGATTGCTGTCGCCCGCGCCCAGGCGATTGGACAGATGTTGAGCTCGCTGACGGTGCTGGCGACGTTGTGCGTCGGCATTGTTCTGGTCCTCGGCGGCACGATGCATGCTGGCGGATTGGTGGCGACCATGATGCTGATCTGGCGGATCACGACGCCCGCGCAGCAGGCGTTCAGCTCCGTGGTCCGTCTTCGCCAGGTGCAGAGGTCCGTGCAGCAAATCGACCGGCTGATGGCGACACCAGCGGAAAGCTCGGGCTCCGAATTCACCAGTCCGGTGGGCCTCGCCAATGTCATGCTCACCGCCGACCGCATCTATTATCGACCGGACGCCGACTACGATGCCGCGCTGAACGGCGTATCCTTCAATGTGCGGGCCGGAGAGCGGACCGCCATTGTCGGCCCCAGCGCCGGCGGAAAGACGGTGCTGCTGGAGTGCCTGGCCGATTTGCGACGTCCTCACTCCGGCCGCGTTCTGATCGGTGGACGGGACATCCGGCAGTTCGACACCACGGAGTATCGCGCCTGGATAGGCTATGTGCCGCAATTTGTCCCGGCATTGCCCCTGACCGTCCGCGACTATTTTCGCCTGCGCGCGCCGACACTGACCGATGAGGAGGCCTTTGCCGCGCTCGATCGGGTGATCGGCGCCGACTGGCGGGAACTTCCACTGTTCGGTCGCAGCGCCGACAAAGTCCTGGATCGAGAGCTAAACCCGTTCTCCGACGACATGGCCGAACTGCAGTTCCGCTACCTCATGGCCTTTGTCGCGGCGACACTGAACCAGCCGGCAGTTCTGCTACTCGACGGCGATGGCATCGCCGGCACCCCAGAGTGGGACACGCGCATCCTGCGTTATCTCGATTCCATTCGCGGCAAGACAACGGTCATTTGGGCCCCTCATATCGCGGCCCATATCCAGGCCTGTCAACAGATCGTCGTTCTAGAGCGCGGCAGTGTGGTGCGCGCCGGCCCGACGGCGCAGCCTCCCGCACCGGCGGAACGGACGACGGTGAGCGGATGATAAAGTACGCTCGATTTGGTAGCGGCGAGCGACTCGCCCCCGACTCTCGTGTTGTCATGCTTTGCGATCAGCCGCGGGACGACCTGTAGATCGTGAGTTGTTCAAATGCGACTATCAAGTCGCAGTAAATCACAGACCGGCGTAGTACTTCGTGGAAAAAAGTAGCCGCGACTTCAAACTGAAAAGGCCCGTTCTGATCCGCAACTGCTGCGAGCGATTGATAAGGCTTGGTGGGCGCACCAAGAGCTCGAACCTGGGACCCGCTGATTAAGATGCAGCAGTGCAAGGGCATCCATCTAGTCTTGATCCCAGTTTCCTTAGCAGCGCACCAGTTTCGCACCCGAAACGACGTAATCGAAACACAACAAAAGCGGCCCGACTATCCGCGGTCCGTTCGGCGGCTGTGAATGCGGTTGCTTTTTGGTTGGACACAGCGTTCTCCCAACAGGACAAATCCCGGCTTGCGGTCGGACGCGACCCGCTGCAGCGATCATCGCACCTTGCCTTGGCCAGTGATGGGCGCGATACTACCAGTTCAAGTGAACTTGAGGTCAAGCATGAAATTGATTGATATCGCCGAAGTTGCGCGGAGGTCCGGCGTTCCTGCTTCGACTTTGCGGTTCTATGACGAGAAGGGGCTGATCCAATCAGTCGGACGGCAAGGGATTCGCCGGTTGTTCGACCTCGGTGTGCTTGAGAGGCTGTCTCTAATCGCGCTTGGAAGGAACGCAGGTTTCTCGCTCGAAGAGATTGGCAACATGTTCGGTCCGGACGGCCGCCCTCGGATCGATCGCACGAAACTGGCTGCCAAAGCGAGTGAACGCGATCGAACAATCCGGAAGCTCATCGCCCTCCGGGACGGGCTGCTCCATGCGGCTGAGTGCCCGGCCCGAAGCCACATGGAATGTTCGACCTTCCAGCGAATGCTCCGCATCGCGAGTGCCGACCAGGCTCGGAGGCGTCGTGATCATATGCACTCGCCAAGGCGCCGTACGGCTACGCCTCCGGGCCGGAAAACCCACGGGGCGTAGCGCACGATCGTGACCGCCCGTGCTTCCGACGCGGCGAGCGAGTTCACCAACTGAAAGCGTCGCAGCAATGTCCTGATCAAGAATTTTCGCGCCTCATGGATCTGGTCGTAATGTGACGGCAGGATCGTCCGATGGCTCATCCACCCTTGAGGTGAACGGCGAGCTCAACAATAGCTGACAATGCGAGGCTTTCGCTGGCGCTGGAGAGAGCGCCATTGACGTCTTACGACGAGGAGCACCTCATGACGTATCTGCGCTTGCTCGACGCAGATGCAAAAGGTGCGGACTGGTGCGAAATCGCACGAGTGGTGCTGCATCTTGATCCAGAACATGAACCTGATCGGGCACGGCAGGCGCTCGAGAGCCATTTGTCGCGCGCCAAATGGATGACGGAGTACGGTTATTATCACTTGCTACGTGGTGGCGCGTCGACTTAAGGCGACGCTGCCAAATACGCCAGGGCACCATATAGGACGAGCATGAGGCACCCCCCCAGAAGCCTCGCTTGGCATGCGCAATTGCACCTTTAAGATATGCCCGCCTATCCTGAGAATGTCCGCTGGCCGGGTAGACCGGAAGTCGCCGTGTGCGACCAAACCGACGCGATTGCCCGAAGCGAACGTGCACAGGAAGGAGCGAAATCGAAGGCTGCTACAATCGAACGCGTCGCTAGTCGGCCATCGGCTACATCAGCCCGATCGATGGAGCTAAAAGCAGCTTTACCCTGTCCATTTTTTCGGGGGAGGATCATGGTTGCCCTTGACAGGTGGCGGGTGAGCCAGTCGACAGCTTACCAGAAATAGCAACCACGCCAATGCGTAGAGCACGGCTCCGACGAAGGGCAACCGCGTTGTAAGAAGAACCGGTAGAAGCAATCCCCCCAAGGTTGCGCCCAAAGCCGAGGCTAGATAAACTATCGAGCTAGACAGCGCTATGACTACGCTCTTGCCTTCTGGTTCGACGGCGATAAGCCTACTCTGCTGTGGGGCCCAAGTTGCCCATGCACAAAACGACCAGATAAACATAGAAGCCCCGGCCGCTGGTACAGCTTCCATCGTCCATGGCAGGAGCGCCTGGTTCAAGCATGCTATACCAAGGCAGGTGGCAATAGGTCGCTCAGGACCAAATCGATCAGCCAACCGTCCACCAAGCTGACTCCCGGCAAGTGCTCCAAGTCCGAAAACGGACAGAAGGCTGGCAATTGCTACCGTACCGTAGCCATAGTGGGCCAGGAACGACGCCACGTAGGTGTAGACGATGGACGACGCGGTGGACCACAGCAGACCCGGTCCCAATATAAGCAAAACACGTCGGCGGCCGAGCGGCGCCAAGCGGGCAAGCAAGCTGGGTTGCGGCTCCGCCTCGACCTGAGAAGGCGACGGTTGTCCCCAGGCGAGTGCGCCCGCTGCTACGATGGAGAGAGTTGCAACGAGCCAAAACGTTGCATGCCAGCCAAAAGTTTGTCCGACCACAACCCCGAGCGGTACACCCGCTACGAAGGAAGAAGTTAGTCCAAGTGCCACCGCGGACAATGCGGCCCCTTTCCGACCAGGGGCCGCCGCAGCGGTTGCGAGTGCATAGGCTGTTGGTGTGTAGAGCGCGGCAGCCACTGCAACCGCCACCCGTGCGGCCAGTAGGGCGATATAGGTAGATGACAACGCACAAAGTACATTGGCCGCCGCGAAGCCAAGTAACGCACCAAATACCAACCGATCTCGCCGCATCCGCGCAGTGGCTGCAGCGAGAACCGGTGAGCCAAGTGCGTAGGTCAGTGCGTAGGCCGATACCACTTGGCCGGCCGCCTCCAGACTGATGTTAAGATCGGATGCGATGTTCGGCAGGATGCCTGCAACCACAAATACGTCAGTACCTATTGCGAATGTTCCAAAAGCCAGCAGCCAGATACGTCGATCAAGAGTGGAAGCAACGACACTTACGTCATCACTCATCCCGATTCTTACGAGGCTTATCAAGCTGCCAAGTAAGATGCGAGCGTACCGATGGCCATTCATGCATAACTATGCTATAAATACAGCTATCCCGCATTGTGCCATCTTTTGCTCGTTGGTGGGAACGGAGAACTCCGTCGAGTTTTGCTCCGAGCCGCTCTATTGCTTGGCGACTTTGATGATTCAGGAAATGCGTGCGAAACTCCACGGCAACGCAGCCAATTTCATCAAATGCATGCGCTAGCAGAATAAGTTTTGCTTCTGTGTTTAGCCCAGTTCTTTGGGTGCTAAGTGAATACCATGTATATCCAATCTCGACACGTGGGCCTGTTGGATCCAGATTCGCATAAGTCGTCATTCCGACAATACGACCACTTGGCTCATGCATAACGGTAAATGGCAGCATTGCGCCGGCTGCCTGAAGTCCAAGCCGACGATTGATCTCTGCTTCCATGTCCTCGGGCGCAGGCGCACTCGTGTACCAAAGGCGCCATAGCGCACCGTCACGAACAGCCTCAACTAAACCTTCGCGGTGGTCCTGTGACAACGGCACGAGCCGTACGTTGCGTCCTACCAGCGTAGTTGGCTTGATCCACTCATTGCGGCCTGCCGTCATCATTTGCTCCTTTTTTCGTGCAGGAGAGAAGACTAGTGAATGCTAGTTTCTTGCCTCTTCCTCCAGTAACGTCGCGACAAAGCTCTCGTCTCGCTGTCGACTGGGGCTCATTGACAACGACTGGGTTGTGCAAAATGAACCTGATCACCGAACTGCAAACACTCTCTCCGCGATATTCTCGATGTGGTTTAGGATGATCTCTATACTACTGCTACATTGTGCCTGGGTTCCCGGCGCGCTCGAGAGCCCAAGGCGGAAGAACCTCGGAAGTCCTGTAGTGGAGCCATAGCTGACCAGCATACAATCATTGCTCTCGATCATTTCGTTGCGAACCTTGTCTGGAATCTCGTCAACTACATTCCAATCCGCGGTTCCATGCTCCAAATCCATGACACGTACAGGCAACATCGCCCGAGGAACGTACCAAAAGCAAACTGTCGAGAATGAGCATTTATAGAGTATGAATCCACTTCCTTTGCTTTCGCGAAGCTGGATTTCAGAGCGGAAGCCCTCAGCCCAGGCTACGCAGTCATCTATCCGCCTCGACAAGCCTGCATCGCCCAGTGCCTCACGCATTAGCCAGAGCTTCAAGGCATCTCCGCGGCGGCCACATTGCAGGGTCATCCTGCTAAGGTCTGGCTCCGCATTCCGATTGCCTGTGGAATTTTGATATAGATAAGGCGCATCCAAAGACATCGCACGTTGCAAGAGCCCTGGATGACGAGCGTGCACCAGGAACGCCACGCACTGGATCGGAGCGCCAAGCATTTTGTGCGCACTGAAAGTTAGTGAATCCGCTTGGTCCAAACCGTTGAGTAAGTGCTCGTGTCGAGGCGAGAACGCTGCGGCGCCCCCCCAAGCTGCATCCACGTGCAGCCACAGACCGTATCTGCGCACGACTTCGGAAATTGGAACTAATTGATCAAAGGCGCACAGAACAGTCGTACCCGCAGTAGCGCACACGCAAAAGGGGGTTTCACCGTGCGCGACGGACTCGATTATGGCTGCTTCGAGGAGATCAACTCGCATACGGCCATCCGTATCAGTGGGTACTTTGCGCATGTTTGAACGCCCAATACCCAGAGCCATCGCGGCTTTCTCGATTGAGTAGTGCGCACCCTCGCCGCAGAAGGCGACAAGCTGTTTACCGTTAACGGGCAACCCATCCTCTCGAAGGGCCGGGTTGAATTTGTGAAGCGCAACATAGAGGGCATGCAGGTTACCGAGACTCCCGCCGGGCACAAACGCGCCTTCTGCGTAACCTGCTCCACCCACTGCGCCAAACCCGAACACGTCCGACAAATATTCCACCGTGACCTTCTCAATCACAGTCAGGGCAGGCGAGAGCTGGAAAACGTGAACGTTATTATTTAACGCTGCGACGATTACCTCCGCTCCGATACCATACAGGTCAGCGCGGCTGTAAATCTGACTTACAAAGTGTGGATGTGCGGTTCGGGGACTCCAATCCATAATCTGGCGACATATATCAAGCATCTCTTCGCAAGAAGGGCGAACATCACTGAGCCCGGCCTTGTCAGACCTCTCTCGGTACAGGACGGAGTGGATTTCTTTTACAGTCGCTGTCTCCGCACGAATCGGAATTTGTGGATTGTTGCGATCCTGGAGATGTCCGAGCACGAGGTTCAGAGAACCTCTAAGGAACATCAACCCTGGAACTTCGGGGTTTTGGTGCTGAACAAGGTTGATACCTGGTGACATCAGTTCCTTCTCAATCAGCACGTCACACCAAAGCGTCCCGCCATCCTTTGAAGATCGGCCCAAACAGGCAGTGGCAGCGACACGCCATTTAAATGCGCAACTCTGCGCATATTTGTCTCGACTTCCCCCGGCACCAGAACTCCCGCATTTACATCAGCGGGTCGGGTCTCATGTACATAATCGACAAAGTCGCTCAGCGAACGACTGAGGGCCTCGCCCTCTCCAAACCGCGTAGGATCGATGTAGATGCCAAGCATCCCACTCCAAAGGCGCCCTTCCTTTGGATTGACACCGGTAGTGCCGGATCCCGTCAGTAACCCAGCTAACACTTCGCACATGAAGGCAAGGCCGGAGCCCTTGTGCTCGCCGAAGGCACGGATGGCGCCTGTACCACGCCGTGGATGTGGAAGCTGGCCGTCTGGCGTATCGCCATAGAGCACCGAAGGGTCACCGCTGACCGATCCGTCTGGCATTATGAGCGCATCATCCGGAACTGGCTTGCCGCCTCTTGCCGCCATCAGCACCTTGCCCTCGGCCACGGTGGATGTCGCAAAGTCAACTACGACGGGATCCAGCCCGACACGTGGAATGCCAATCGAGAAAGGTGCGGTGGAAAACCGTCGCTGTGTGCCTCCAAATGGAGCCACCAGCACATGTCCGTTGACGTTTGCAAAATGTATTGAACAAAGCTCTGCTACGGCCGCCCGTTCGGCCCAGTCGCCGAGCCTGCCAAGATGGCCGGACCTCTTCACTCCGATTACGGCCACCCCTAATTTACGGGCCTTCTCAATACCAACATCGACAGCGAAGGGTGCCACCGTCTGACCGAAGCCCTGATGTCCATCGACAACTGCGATTGCGCCTGCATCGACTTCAATTGTTGGGACTTGGTTGGGCTTCAGCTTGCCCTCGCCCATCCAGTCAAGATACCGCATTACACGCACTACGCCGTGGCTGTGATGTCCAGCGCAACTTGCGTCTACAAGACCCTCACTCACAGCCCGCGCCTCGTCCGGCGCGCAACCGGCGGCCTTAAAAATTTGAAAAACAAGGCGGAGGAGGCGATCAACCTCTACCACAACGGAATCTGACGGCCGGCGGGGGTCGCAAGTGTCCACTAGTCCCCCCCTTGGCTATATTCTACCGGGACCGTTCCGATTTGGGCTGGCGAGCATACCTCGAACATTGAAAAGTCGTCGGAATGCTTGATAGCTCGATGTCGGAGGCCTGGCGGCTGGAGAACGCAAGATCCCATCCGCAACGTTGTAAAGCCGACATCCTCATATTCGAACGTAATCCAGCCTGAGAGAATATACAGAAGGTGGAATTCGAGTTCGTGATAATGCCAACCGTCGTCCCTTTTACTTCCTGGAACAGCGCGTTGAACGAACGCCTCGTATTTACCTTGCGTCGCATCCTTGACACCGAAGTGACGATATTCAAAGCAAGAGCGCAGTCCCCCTGAAACAAAGGGCGATGCATCCGCGTGACTGACAACATGCGCCTGCCCGTCAAACAGTTTCTCACCAACTATCATGGCTGCTTCCTTCTCGTGTGAGCAATTCGGTCTACTCCGGCAACGTCTACCGCGATGAAGTGCGATATTCACCTAGTGGCGGTTCTTGCCTGGATATTTCGGTAGTAGTCGCAGGAGATCTTCCTTGCAGGCGTTACATTCCGGTATGGGGTAGACAATCCTCTTGAGGAGGATGTTGCCATATGATCAATATTTCCGAGGCGGACGCTGATTGCGTGCTTGTCGGTCTCAATTTTGGTGCCCTGCCGAAGGATCTCCCGCGCGGCAATCTCGCATAGGCGAACATTGCTTGTGGGCGAGATGCCTTTTTCCAGGTCCAGTTCATATGGAGTGTCCTCCATACCGCTGCGCAGGATGTCCACGCCGCTGTCCGGTTGTGCTGCCCAGGCTGCGAGACGCCTCAATGCGCACGCCTTCTGACCTCGGAAACGGCCGACATCAAGTTCTTGCACATGTTGGGCGGCGTGCTGCGGTAGAACTGCAGCACCGACTGAGATCGTTATAGTGCGGTGCTTCTCGCCCGTGACCAAGTCACGCTCAAGGCTCCTTGCAGCGTCAACAACACCCTTGAACTCCTCATACGTCTCGGGAAACCGCAACCGCGGTGAGAAACCAAACAGGATCGTGATATTCAGGCGTCCGTTGCCCCCAAGCCTTATCTCCGGCCGCTCGATAGCCATTCTTGTCATCGCAAGACTACGGTCAAATTGTACCCACTCGACTTCGTGCAGCAAATTTTGGATATTTCGCGCATTTATCGCGCGGGAATAAACCTCGATCTGCGCAGCTGGAGAGGACGAACCATAGTTGCCGCCGTTGGCAGTGGAATTTGTTTCCAACGCCGCTTTCTCCACATGTGTCGATGGATAATAGGCATGGATGTTAGCTAGAAACTCGGCGCTTTTTGCATATTCTGAATCAATCTTGCGGCCAAGCTTGCGCTCTAGTTGGCAAATGACTTGTAATTCGATGGCCGCCTGGGTTGTTACGAAGTGGGCTCCCCCGTACTGGAGAGGTAGCTCTGCCTGACTAACCCTTTCCCACTCGCCCCGGTTTGCGATGTTGTGTAAAACCTCAGCTCCATTACGGCTGGCACCAAAGCTAATCAGCATATCGGGGCACATGAGGCGGACTAAGTTACTGATACGAGAATAGACTGAATTGCGAGTGGTTTGCTCTCGTGTCTCAAAATTGCGAGCGTGATAATGGAAATAGCGGCATCCAGCGAAGTAGAGCGAGCATGCTTCTTGGGTAAGATCGTTCTCGCTAACAGGGATGTCATCGCCTCGACAAATACGATCGAATATCGGATCCCCAGTTTGGAGATGGTTGTGTGGCGTAAACTTAGCTCCGGTTACCGCAGTTCCCAATATTATTGACATTGATCCTCCGCACTGGACGACGATGGAGAAGGGGCAGCCGATTCCGGCGACGCTGATGCCGGGCGCCAGCGTTTCTGCCATTGCGCGGCAGCCCGGGATGCACCCGAGCCAGCTGCGTGGCTGGGCGGGAGGCAAAAGAGCAGCGCGAGGACGAACAGACCCATCAACGCGGCGTAACCACTGGCCGCGGCGAAGGCGCGGCCATAGGCTTCCGCGTCGGCGGCGCCGGCCGCACGGGCATGGATGAGCACCGTCGTAAACAGGATGCCGACCAGAGCTACGCCGAAGGTGCCCCCCACTTGCTGTGTGGTACTGAGCATACCCGATGCCGATCCGATGTTGCCATGAGGGATATCGGCGAGAATGGTGTTGAAAAGCGGCGTCACAAGCAGACCCCGGCCAAATCCGAGCAGCAGCAGACCAGGAATAAGCGCCTCTGCTTGCATTGGCGCCCCAAGCAGCGCCGTACCGGCGGCGGTGCCACTACCGATCACGACAAGGGCCGCACCGGCCGCGAGCACTTCTCTCCGCTTCTCGGCTGCTGCTCGCCCGGCGATTATCGAGCCAATCATAAAGGCGGCGGGTACAACGGAAAGAATCACAGCAGCGGCCAACGGCGATCGACCAAGCCCATCTTGCACCAAGAAGACGTAGGCAAGAAAGAAGGAACTATGGGTAGAATAGTAGACGAGTGCTAATACGACACCAATTGTGAAAGATGGATTTCGGAACAAGTTAGTCTGCAGCAGCGGCGAGTCCTGCCGAGACGACTTGCCATGTTGGTGCCAAGCGAAAGCGGCCAGGATCGGGACAGCAACGCCAAGCATGGCCAACGACCAGACCGGCCACCCGGTGTCCGGCCCTTCGACCAACGGGTAGAGCAAAAGTCCGAGGCCGATAGAGCTCAAGACAACTCCGGTGACATCTAGCCGCTGGCCGGTCGACACTGCATCCACCGGGATTAGCCAGAGCGCTGCCAGGATCGCCAGCAGACCTATCGGGATGTTCACAAGGAAGATCGGTCGCCAAGCCAACCCCCAAAAGTCGGCGCTGACCAAGATGCCACCCAGCACCAGGCCCACCCCGGCAGCCAGTCCTAATATCATCCCAAGCGCAGCAAAGGCTTTGGCACGTGTGCCAGCCTCTGTGAACGCAATGTTGATCAGTGCCAGCGCCTGCGGGAATAACACCGCCGCGGTGAGACCTTGCAGCAATCGGGCCAAGATAAGTGTCATTGTGGTCGGTGCCAGGCCGCAAAGTGCCGACGTGACGGTGAAGCCGGCGAGCCCAAGAATAAACATTCTCCGCCGACCGAACAGGTCACCTACCCGGCCGCCTGTAATCAGCATCACGGCATAGGCCAAGCCATAACCGGCGACCACCAGTTGGGCTTCACCAAAGGTCGCCCCGAACTCCCGTCGAATATCGGGTATGGCGACATTCACAATCATCATGTCCATCACGGTCATGAAGGGGCCAACCAACACCACGGAAAGGTTAAGCCACAACCGAGCCTGATTCGCCGGAGCGGTGGAGACGGTCAGTTTTCCCATATGGAGCTCCGACAGGGCGTGATGTTTGGCAACCTGTACAGCAACAATTGCGATGGGCTGTGCCCGACAACTACATAGGTATGCGGCAACGACGACATTTACTTGTTCTCGCTATGACTCGCGCTATGCGCCTGCATCCAGCCTATAGGCTTAAGGGGGCGCAAGGATAACCAAACCCATTAATCCAGTGTAGCCGCTGACCTCTGCGAAGGTACGGGCATAGGAGCAGGCTTCCCCGGCATGGATTAAGCACCGTCGCAAACAGGATGCAGATCAGAGCGACACTGAAGGCGCCTTCTACTGACCGCATGTCCGATGCCGGTCCGAATGTCAGCGAGCATGATGTTGAAAAGCGGCACCACAAGCAGACCGTGCCAAGCCCAAACAGCAGTAGCCCCGGGATAAAGCGCTTCTGCCTGCATCGGCCGTAGCCATCTGCTGTACCCGTCACGATACCTTTAAAAAGACCAAGTACGCACCGCATGCTTGGGAGGTGATTGAGTGCCGCCGCAAAGTGCATCTCGGATGTGGCCGGCTTGGCCAAACACGTATCGACACCGCCGGCAAGCCATGCACGCACGAGAAGTTCTGCCCCATTCATCGAAGACCATCCATGCGATCAGGAAACCTACATACCAATCGCTACGCCGACGACTTGGCCGTTTCAGTCAATGATCCTCCGGGAAAATAGGACGGCCTGCGCTAACACTCTTGGATAACGTTTGCAGTATTTGGTAGAAAATTAACTTGGCCCTTGCCGGAGACCAGCGTTATCGAAGTGGCACACCGGCATGACGTGCATCCCAATGCTGACGGTTTGGCGGCGGCAGCCCGAACGGGTGCTTTGGGCGCCGGGCAGGCGCCCCGGCAGGAGGACGAGGTGCACTTTGCGGCGGTTGTATTACGCCTGACGCGACAGGCGGCACGAGCATCCCGTGCAGCATCTGAAGGCCTTCAGCGGCATCCTGCAGGCCGATGCCTACAACGGCTACAACGAGTTGTACGATCTCTCGCGCGCGGAGCGGCCGATCACGTCGGCGTTGTGTTGGGCCCGTGCCAGGCGGCAGTTCTTCGAACTGGCGGGCATCGCCGCCAATGCAAGGCGAGGCAAGAATGCGGGAGCGATCTCGCCGATCGCGCTGGAGGCGGTCGGGCGTATTGACGTCCTGTTCGAGATCGAGCGCGGCATCAACGGCGTTGCTGCTGCTGAGCTGACGCGCATCCGTAAGGAGCAAAGCGCGACGCTACTGGAGGCTCTGGAAGCCTGCGCGAGCAGCATGGCCGCCTATCGCGCTCGGCCTCGGTCGCCGAGCCGATCGACTATATGCTCAAGCGTTGGGACCGGTTCGCCCGCTTCATCGACGATGGCCGGATTTGCGTGACCAACAACGCAGCCGAACGAGCCCTGCGCGGCTTTGGGCCGCAAGTCCTGGCTGTTCGCCGGATCAGATCGCGGTGCCGAGCGTGCTGCCGTCATGGCGACCTTAATCATGACCGCCAAACTCAGATGTCGACCCGCAAGCCTGGCCGAAGCGGCGTGAGCCAAAGAGGACACATGAGATTGAGCGGTTTTTCCGCAGCAGAAAAATCGGCCATGACCGCCGCCTGCCAGCTCCTGATCGACGACTTCCTGAAGCCCCCGCTTCCAGCCCCACCATCCGGCCGACGCAGTTCAACTATCCCGTCGACATCCTCGGCAAGTGGCACGGCACCAAGTATCGCTTCATTCAACGCTACCGCTCCGGTTTCCCGGAGAATCTCGGCGAAGAGTTTGACGCGCCCTTCGCCCGTCTCGACTGGGTCAGCCGCAACCGCTTCGACCTCCAGTGGCATCGCCACACCGGAGAACGGTTCTGCCTGAATCGCGGCCTTACCCTCGCCTAAGCGATTGACACGCTAACGACCGAAGGATTGTTCCATCCCTTTTGAACATCGCAAGTTCAATTGCCCCGCGGTACTCGCCTGATGGTTACGCTTTATGCTTGGCGCGGTTCAGCACATGAACAATCACTTGCGGTTACGGACCCAGTGTGGATATGCAACGTTGTATTCGCCATCGCGGATCAGCGAAAGGCGCAGCGTTCGCTCCCGAAACTCGCAGGGTGGTCGACCGCAATCCCAAAAATGATTACAAAATGCCAAACGCGGTTCAAGGTCTCCAATATGCGCGGAAGCTTCTTGCGTAAGACAATCTAAAGGAAACGTGTTATCCGGAGACCTCGTTATGGACGATCGTACCAAGTTGTTCGCGCTCCACCAGCACGAGCTGAAACTGCTGCCCACGCCGGAAGATGTTCTATTCTACAAAGAACATGGCTACTACGTTTCCGGCACCGTCCTCTCGGAGCAAGAGATCGATCATCTCCTCGAGGCTGCGAACGCCTACTATGCGGGTCATCGAGATCGGCGCCTTCCGTTCGTTCCCGCCGGGGCCACCTACTGGACGCCCGAAAGCAAAACGAAACTTCGACAAAGCAACTACATCACTTATGAATCGAATGTGATGCGCTCTATTCTGCTGAAGCCGCTGATTGGTGCCATCGCTGCCCGACTTGCTGAGACACGAGAAACACGATTGTTCATCGATGTTCTTCGCTATAAGGCGCAAGGCCAAGCGAAGGAAACGACAATCGGCTGGCATATTGATCGGCACTATTGGCAGATGTTCACGTCCGATGCCATGCTTACAGCCTTCATCCCATTGCATGACTGTTTCGAGGAAGACGGAACGATTATCATGATCGATGGAAGCAACAACTGGCGTGAAGCGGCGCGCGCCGACGACACCACGGCCCTCCATTTCGCTCAGCGCGATGTTGATGATCTAGAGCGCCGCCTGCACAGCGAAGCCGCGGCCAACAACGCTGTTGTCAGGAAGGTTCCTATACGGCTCAAGAAGGGACAGATTAGCTTTCATAACAGCCTCACCTATCACGGCAGCCTTCCTACACAGAATAGCCGGCCGCGACAGACGATCTCGTTACACTTCCAGGATGCAACGAACCAATATCGGCGTCACGTCTTGGAATCGGGCAAGCTGGCAGGTCACCACACTGCCCAATTGTGCGCCAAGCAGCCGAACGGCGATCCAGACTATCAGGATCCGGAATTCTTTCCAGTCTTGTGGCGCGAATAGGCCACTCATTCCCTCCGTGTCGATGCCGGTTGATGGAGCTTGGGAGATGGAGGGGAAAACACTGGGCGTGGTTGGCACCGGTCTCATTGGCGCATCGATTCTACGGGCGGTCGAAACAAGATCTCTGGGATGGACCACCATTGCCTTCGATACAGACGAACAAGCTCTCGCAGTTGTCCGGGAGAATGGCTGGGCCAGCCGCATATGCACTCAGATCGACGAAATGGCTTCGGCCGACCTCATTGTGGTTTGCGCCCCCCCACGTGATGTCGCCCGGATTGTCGTCGGGCTTGCGGGCGTTATCTCGACCGATTCAATCATCACAGATGTGGCCTCTACGAAAGGTCAAATAGTTGCTGACGTCTTTAGTGTCGTTCGGCAAGATTTTCCGTTTATTCCGGGTCACCCGATGGCGGGATCCGAGAGGTCGGGGCCTGGCAGCAGCAACGCCCTGCTGTTTGAGGGGCGGCCCTGCCTCCTGACGCCAGCGCCTTCAGCTCCCCAAAGAGCTATTGCGGCGGCTTCCTCGTTTTGGCGAAGCATTGGGGCGGAGACACACCTGATTTCCGCCACAGCTCACGACCGGATAGTCGGTCTCACCTCCCACCTGCCGCATCTGCTCGTTTTTGCACTTAGTGAGGTCGTCGGCGCGGAAGTCGGACTATCAACTGCCCTGACTCCCTTCGTCGGCAAAGGGTTGGTCGATACCATTCGGATCGGACACGCTCATCCGGTTATGTGGAAAGACATTTTTCGAGACAACAAGGAGGAACTTCTTAAATGGCTTGGCAGATTTGAAGAAGTCCTTGGTGACTGGCGCCAGCTGATTCTGGCGGAAGATCCTGACGGTTTAATGAGCGCCATACGAATTGCGAAGGACAGAGCCGGCGTTATCGTTGAATCTCAGAAAAACGTCGGCGTCGGTTCGGCGTCGTCGCATAGGTTCGACGTCATGTCGCCCAATAGCTCTACCCTCGTGCCGGCAAGTACGCCCCCGTAAAGCCAGGACCGGCTCCCCTGCGTCTCGCACCAGGGCACAGTTTGAACGCAGTCGCCTCTGAGTTTTTCCCAATCCGTTAGCGAGAATAAGTCGATGCCGGGAGATGATGGTGGAGGTAGCAGGGAACGAAGCGGTCTGACCGCCTATCTTATCCTCATCAGCGTACTTGGGATGGTGCCGATCGATATCTTCCTTCCGGCTGTGCCAGCAATGGCCGATGCCTTTGGCCTCCCGGCGGCCAGAATACAGGAAGTGTTTCCCGCCTATTTCATCGGTGTTGCGGTGGCACAGTTTTGTTGTGGACCTCTTTCGGATCACTATGGACGACGTCCAGTGCTGGTTGGGGCGCTCATCTTAATGTCGGTAGGAGCGCTGATCGCTGCGGTAGCGCCGACATTTTCGATGATGCTGCTGGGTCGGTTTGTTCAAGGAGTTGGCTGTGGTGTCGCGATCGTTCTCTGGAGGTCCATTGCCTTCGATTTGCTGGACGAGCCGGCAGCGTTTCGAATGATCGCGACTGTGCTTCCCGCGATTGTCGTATCGCCGGCAATCGCGCCGGTTCTTGGTGGCTTTCTACTGGTGAGTTTCGGTTGGCGGAGCATCTTCGGTGTACTCGCGGCTATTTCAGTTGGCGCTCTCTTTGTCACGCTGTTGACTTTTGATGAAAGCCTCCAGCACAAAGTGCGGGAACATATTCTCGCGAAAGTTCGATCATCATACCAAAGGCTCGCCCTCTCGCCATCCTTCTGGCGGCTGATCTGGCTGGTCTGCACGGCCTACTCGGCTTACTTTCTCTATATCGCACAATCTCCATTGCTGTTTACGGCGCTCGGCTTCCGACCCGAGGTCTTCTCATTGTTCTACATTCCCGTAGCGGCAGGCTTCTTCGCAGGAAGCCGGCTTGCGAGGAACCTGCGCGAAAGCCGATCATCGGAATATCTACTGATACTCGGCACTTGCTTGTTTGCAGCAGGCGGAACGATCATTGTCTTGTTTTGCGTGGCCAGGGCCACGCAGACAGCTGCAACTCTCATATTCGGATTCTGCCTCGTTGTGATTGGGAACGGAATTACCCTGGCGATCGGCTCCGCCAAGATCATGGCAGAATTTCGCAGCATCGCGGGGACGGCCTCAGCGACAATCGGCTTGCTGCAAGCGTTAAGCACCATGGTACTTACGGTTGTTTTGTCACGGATGAACGAAGCGTCAGAGCCGTTCTGGAGCATGGCGACAATGTTCGGCCTCTGCATTTTGAGCATTGTGGCCGCCTGCCACTCGGCGGTTAATTGCGGGCCAGTTAAAGTGGAAAAAGTAGAAGCGGAGTCCTAGTCCCTTCGTAAACCATTGTCGGGCGGCAGCTGCGGATTTGGCCGATCGATTTCTTCGAGCACGTAGCGGAGCTTGTTCCGATGTAATCGCCACCGCGCCACCCTGCCGCCGATGGCCACGTGAGGCGGCTCGTTCCAGCTCCTTGGCGTACTGCTTTGCGCGTCGGCATGATGTCCGCGCTAACTTGGTTTGTCTTTGGCGGCTGACCCGGAGGCCTACCTGTTCGGCCGGTTCGCCGGCCATCCGGATCAATGCGCGCCTGCCCTGGAACCGGAAGCCCGCCGGCTGATCGCACCGATCGCCGTTGCCGCCAAACTTGTCCCGCAGTTCGCCCTCATATGTGCTCACGACTTCCCATCATTCCACGCGAGAGCGTCTTGCGACAGGCGGGAGACCAGACGCTTCGAACAAAAATGGGGAAGACGACATTAGCTCGGGTAACCCGTCGCAATCGATCGCGTCCGCCAAGCCTCGACGTCACGCCGGACGCTCTCCAATTTGGTCTCGACGCGTTCGATCGCGTCAGCCCCCAGCACCAACCTGAGGGGAGGTTCGGCCGAAAGAGTTGCATCTACGATCACACGAGCGGCGGCTACCAGATCACCGCGCTGCTGGCCGTTGCGCTGCGCCGCGACGGTACGTGTGCGTCCCACAGTTGCCGCGTAGTGGTCGATCGTGAGCCGAGCCCGGCGCATTGAGCCGTCGGTCAGGAAACCGGTGCGGAAAGCTCCCGGCCGATGTGGGCGAATACATTGACCCGGAATACGGCCTCAACTTCTTCATCGGCCGCTTCCTCAACCGCGCCCAGAAAACCGTAGCCGGCATTGTTGACGAGGACATCCAAACCGCCAAAATGCGCTCTTGCGCGCTCGACGGCGCTATTCGTGCTCGAGAGCGGGACCACGAACAGCTGATCAGGACCGCGCGCTACCCCTTTAAGTGCATCGCTCGCCATGGGATTTCGCACAGCGCCTGCGACACGGCCGCCGCGCCGCAGCACTTCCCTCGCTATCTCGAAACCGAGACCGCGTGCCGCACCGGTGATCAACCATGTTCCAACGCTAATCGTCATATGTACTTCCTATGGCAGTAACCGCTGTCGATCGACCGGATACCCGCTGTTTCAAGTTACGCCCAAATGCATAGCAAGCCTTGGACCGACCGGAATTCACGCGGAAACGAGCTGGCGTGAAGCCGACCACGGTCTTGAAGTGTCGCGTGAAGTGACTTTGATCGTTATATCCGAATTGAGCGGCGAGTTCGGCGATGGGAGTATCGCTCTCAATCAACAGGCGGCGCGCCTCAGATATGCGCCGCCAGTTCGCATATGCCATCGGCGTAATTCCGTGCATCTTCTTGAACAAGCGCACGAGATGTGGCGGGCTTACGCAAGCCATGGCCGCCAAATCGCTTAGAGTATAGTTGCCGAAAGGATTCTCCTTGAGAAATTGCAGCACGCGCTTAAGTCTTTGGTCGGTCGAATTGGCCGGCGGTATATGGCATTCTCGTCCGTACCTCTCCAGGATCATAGCGAACAGTGCTAACGTTCGCCCCTGAATGTAAAAATCGGATATTGGATGACGATACATTTCTGGCTCCTGGCAAAGCCGTAGTAACGGCTCAACTTCCGCCCACAGTTCAGTATCGTGAATGCATGTTGGTGACGACCATTGGCGCGGTAATTCATGCATCTTCCAGAGATCGGCCAACGTTTCCGGATCGAATAGCAGTGCTGCGTAATTCACCTTTCCCACGCCTTCGGACCAACCGGAAACTTCTATATTCGCAGGTCGGAAAGAAATCATTTTTGGCAACGTGTGCACCTGCAATGCCGGCCCACCATTGACACTTCGCTCGTAAGAACAGCCACCCGTCAACTCGACGAACAGCGCATGTTGGGGCGACCGAAATTGCAATTTAGATCTTTCTTTCGAAAGATAGCGTTCAATGACCTCAACCGAAATGGGCCCGCAGTCTATTCTGTGCTTCCCAATGAGCGGTGCGGCGTAATCCCGAATAGTGTGGGCCATCACTGGACGTTCCTCTTGCATGCAAATTTCGAAAGCAGAGCACCGCGCTCGACGAGGTCGGACAACATTTTGTTGAGCCGCGAGCATAGTTGGATTAGCGATACGCAGACGCCTCCTGTTGACGGTCGTCGAGACACGGCACCGATCACGTTTGCCGCTCAAGCGCAATGTGTCGACGGACGGTAAGCCCTTTCACGTGTCGGAAGATAAAAGCAACTACAGGTCACGGCAAGGGCCTTCCGGTTCAAACGGTCGCGGGCGCAAAAGCGAAGGCCTGACGGTCCCATCTCGAGCTACGGCGCGGCGAAACTTAATCACGAGATTGATGGGTCTCGTTGATACGATAGACATGTGGCTCCGTTGTTCTTGTCCTCTTCATGTCGCTGAGATCTGAAGACTCCACATCTAGGGATGCGTTGACCGGTTGGACGCTCAAGCATTTCGTAACGAACGGTCCGGCTCATATCCATTCGTAGCGTTCGTGTCGTCTGACAGACACTGTAGATGACGTTTTCCTGCCGCCGCCGGGCTTACTCCGATTTCGCGCTGATGCACTTTGTGGATGCAGGCGCCGCCAGAGCGTTTGCTGCCGCGGCTGAGCGGCGGCGTCAGCGGCGAAGAAGAGGATGATGGTCATGAGAGCCTTTAGTTTGGTCGGTGAGCGCCGAGAGAAATCGGAGCTCGTGCGGCGCCTGGTCGTGGAGCTGACAGGACGAGGTCTGCGTGTGTCCACAATCAAGCGCGTATCGGACGCCTTGGACCTCGAGCGGCCCGGCAGCGGAACCTGGAAGCATCGTGCCGCTGGGGCGGAAGAAGTGATGATCGCCAGCGCCAGCCGCTTCGCGCTGCTGCGCGAGATGCCAAAGGATACGCGGGAACCCGATTTGGGTACCCTGCTGGCGCGGATGGCGCCGGTTGATATCGTGCTGCTGGATGGGTTCCGGCGAAGCTGCTCTCCCAAGGTCGAGGTTGTCCCATCCAGGCAGAGCTTAGCGCAGTTGGCGCCGAATGACCCGATGGTACTGGCGGTTACGTCTGAGGGGCCGGTGACGGCGCCGGTGCCTTGCGTGCCGCTGTCAGACAACCGCGCTTTGGCTGACTTCGTGATGGCGCATGCGATGCCGGGCGACCCGCAACCGGAGTGACCACGCGGACTCATCACCGACGCGAACAGGCTGCCGTCAACACTGCTCACCACGGGGTCAACCGCCGTGATCGAGATCCCCCTCAGCAAGACGGGCAAGAGCGCTGCGTACCTTGCGATCGATTTCGATCCCGTCTTGGACGAGACGCGCGCGCGTCCTGTAGCTGCGCTCTCCCGGAATGCGGATTTCCTCCACGCCCATTTGACGCGGCGTCGCTTTGATCACGTTGATCCGGCGGGTCACCTCTCGCCGGTAGGCTTCGGTAGGCAGAAAGACTTCGGGTTTGAACACGATGAACATAAAGCCACTAATGTCGTCTGCGGGCCTCGTGGCCGCGGCCAGCGCACCAAGCGCATCCATGGCCAAGGCGAGACCAAAGCCCTTATAGCCTCCCTCAAGCCCGCCGAACGGCAGCAGCGTGCCTTGTAGGGCAGTATTGGCATCCGTTGTCGGCTGGCCACTTGGCCCGAGGGCAACCCCCTCCGGGATGGTCGCGCCGAGACGGCCCCTTAACTGCAGGTCGGTCCACATAAACGCTGAGGTGCCCATGTCAATGACAAGAGGATCGCTTGCGGTTGGAAAGCCAAAGGCGATGGGGTTCGTGCCTAGTGCCGCGCGCGTGCCGCCGAAAGGAGCCACGAGCGGCGGTATGGAGACCGTGTGAATCACCACGAACCCAGCTCGGGCAATCATTTCGCAATAATAGGCGCTACGCCCGGTCATCCAGGTATTGGTGAAACATATGATGGCGAGGCCATTTGCCTCCGCCCGCTCAATCGCGTCCTCGGCGGCGCGGTGGGCCACGAGCATCCCAGTATTGTTGCCGCCGTCGATCATCGCCGTAAGCTGGGTCTCCCGCGACACCGCGATGGGCCGCCGGGGTTGTCGGAATTGAGGCGCGTCGACGACGTTCAAGACCTTCGGAAGGCCCGCATATTCGTAACCGCACAGCGCGGCGTCCAGCATGTGGTCCGTCATGATACGCGCATCATCATTGTCATATCCAATGCCGCGCAGCGCCGCCTCACAGCAGTTGCGCGCTTCGGCGACTGTCAGCCGAACTCGATCTTCGATTGTCCTATTGGCCATCTCCGCGCCCCCATTGCATTCTTGATTCACTAACGCGCGATGAAGCTCGGATGAATCGTCATCGCGCTTTGCATGATCTTTTCGGAAAGCCGCTTCGCACCTTTCGGGTCCTGCTCTGGCCGATTTCGACGTACGGCGGCGGCCGCGACTCGCGCGGCATCCTCGGCTTGAATCCTCTTCCCGCCTCGAATCCACGAGATCGCGCGAGGCAACTTGGACCCTTGCAAATGTCAGATCGTAGCCGGCTCTAGCAGCGTTGCGAACCTAGTGCGCAGTTCGCGCTTGAGCACCTTCCCAGTGACTCCCACGGGGAAATCCTCCGGACGCCGCGCCACTTGCACCGCCGCCAACTGCTCAAGACCGACTTTCGACAAGTGCTCATTGAAGAGCGTGAGCAATTGGCCTTCCGTCGGGATCGTCGCGTCGCGCTGGGGACGGATGATGGCAATCGGCCTTTGCCCAAACCTATTGTGGCTCGGCACTCCTACGACAGAACAGTCGAGCACGATCGCTGCGAAATCGGCCAGCAGCATTTCCTCGATCGGCAGGCTGTAAACCGCACCGAACGGGCCATCGATAACATCTACCGTGCGATCAAGATGGTAGAAGCGACCGTCCTCGTCTCGCCGAGCTACATCCCCCGTCAACCAGTAGCCCGAGAGCCTGAACCTCTTGCTCATCTCGGGGTCGTTCCAATAGCCAGGCGTAATGGTTGGCGCCTTGAGTGCTAACAAGCCTGGCGTTCCGACAGGCTGCTCTTCGCCCGCTTCGTTGACAATGATGGCATGTTCGACCACGCCGATCGGCGACCCGATACATCGATCGTTCCGCTCAGTTTCCATGGTGAAGTACCCACCGAAGAGCGACATCCCCAATTCAGAGGAGCCGAAGCCGTCGATGAATTGCGAGCCCGGCTGCACGGCTGCCGAAGCCTCGCCGTCAGCCAGCAAGGCTGGCCTGATCAGTCCGGAGGGCCTTCGCCCCATCGTAACGAGACGACGGATATGACCGTAGTGTGCGCTGTCACCCATATTGATCCAGGTATGGACTGATGAACAGGCCTCGGTCGGCAGTGGATCAGTCGACAACTCAACGAACGTGCGAGGAAATGACAGGACCATCGTCGGCTTGAAAACCTTCATGACGGGCTCAACGACCGTACGGCGCCAGTCGGACATGGCGATCATTGGCAGTCCCATGAGCACCGCGGTCAGGAAGTAGCTCAAACCGCCCGCGTGAGTATGCGGTACCACAGACATAAGACGATCGTAGGGCTCGGCGGGCAACCGGATCAGGCGCTGCTCCTTCCCGATCCAGAACTGCTTGTGCCCGGCCATGGTTGGCTTCGGGATGCCCGTGGTCCCCGACGAGTGAACGAGTGCAACGATATCATCGTCCGCGTGAGACACGGGAAACGGTGACGGAAGCACCCTTTCTCCGCCCTGATAGGCGTGCAGCTCCGACACTGCCGAAATGAATCGAGGACGATAATTTGGATTGTTGCGGAAGGTGGCTTTGAAGGCGGTTGGGTCGTCACACACAAGCCCGACCGCGCCCACGAGTTGGAGATAGCCGCACGCCGGGGCGACTGCCATGCCATTGTTGATTAAGGCGGCGATCGCGCCCAGGGCCGAAAGCGCGAGGAACTGAAACATTGGTTCAACGCCCTCGCTCACATATATGCCGACGACGTCGCCTTTCCCGACGCCGTTGGCGTGATACCACGCCGCGTACCGGTCGCGTATCGCGACAAGGTCGTCGAGACTATAGGCCGTCAGAATCACGTGGCCATGTGCGTCGAAGCTATGCTTGAAGATCAACGGCACACTATGGTTCGGGTTGAGCCGAACGGCCCAATCCAGGAAGTTACCTGCGCCGAGGGAGCGCTCTTCTATCATCCGGCGTCGTACAGCCATAGGCGCGATCGGCGTCGGCTCAGTCGTCGTCGGACCATTCACAAATGACTCGGATGCCACTGCACACTCCATCGATTGGACGAACTTCATCAGCGAAACAAGGGTGGCATCCTTAAGTTGCCGTATTGTGTCAGAAACCGTTTAACACGAAAATGGTGGAAAGTCCACGCGGCCTTGTGGTCGCGAGCGCAGTCAACGTGAGGTCAATATTTCGATGCCCGAAAACGCGCTTCAACCACTGTACCTGATCGCAATTGAGCCACAGGACATTCACGATCAGCATCTTGTATTGACCCAACAAGTGAAGTCGGGCCGCTCATGGCTTGCCGCCACTGGGAAGCTGCCTGAATTTGTCCGACCGAGGTCATGACACCGCAGATCGCGATCTCTGAGATACGGAGCGATCTTCACTTTGCACGTGACGGCGATCAAGTTCGACCCAACGCAGCGCTTACGAGCCACACGCCGGGATAAGGTTTACAGGGCAGGCGGACAGATTGGCCGAATAGACCAGATTATTATTTGCAGATTGCCCGCGCCGGCAAAGCTGCAAAGTATCCTCTTTCGAGCTTCGCGATGCCATGATTAGCCTGCTTGACGATGACAGTGCCTCACCCCGAACCGTGGCAACTCGCATGTGGCCGCCATTGTCTATCGGGTCTAACCTGGCGACGCATGGCATAGAGAGTCAATTCCTTGTCGACACCATCAACCTCCGAATACGTGCGTGGCTCGCTGTACGGCCTTGCGACCGTGAGCATCTGGGTATCATGGATCGTGGCCGCACGGCTGGGGCTCAGGACAAGCCTCACCGCCTGGGACATCACGGCCATTCGTTGCGGCGTCTCCGGCCTGATCTTGCTGCCGTTTCTGCTTAAGGTGGGCGTTCCCGCTAGACGACTGGGAGGATTGGGGCTCGCGGCGATCGTGCTGGGCGGCGGGGCACCGATGGTGTTGGTTTCCTACGCGGGCCTACAATTCGCGCCGGCGGCCCACGCAGCATCGCTATTTACCGCCCTCATACCGCTACTTGTTGCAATCTTGGCCGCTGTCGTGCTTGGCGAGAGCTTCACCGTTGCAAAGCAGATAGGGCTTGCCTTGATCGTTATTGGTGCCTTTGTCATCGTCGGTGGCGCAGGCGGCACGATCGGATCGCCGCAGAACATTGGCCACGCCCTGTTCATCAGTGCAGCCATGTTGTGGGCCTGCTATACCGTCGCCATGCGGAAAGCGAGATTGGAAGGACTTCACGCTGCGGCTATTGCGGCGGTCGGATCATTGATAACTTTCGTACCAGCGTACGCCATCATTTCCGGGGTCAGTCTGTTCAACGCGCCCTGGCGCGACATTGCTTTGCAAGCCCTTGTTCAAGGATTTCTCACGCCCATTATCTCGTACTGGCTTTACGGACGCGCGGTCAGCATTCTTGGCGCGTCGAGCGGTTCGGCGTTTGCGGCCCTGAGCCCGGCCATGACGGCAATCGTGTCTATCCCGCTCCTCGGCGAATGGCCAGCAACGAGTGACTGGATCGCGATACTTTTGATTTCGGGCGGTGTCTACGTTGCAAGTGGAGGCTTGGCCTCGGCCCGACGAGCCGGACACTGAGCAGCTTCTCAACAGCGAGAGCATGTAAGATTGCCATAATCAACCATTCTTGCAAAAGCGACTTCACGATGATCTCTCATACTCCTTGGCGTCGATCCGGCGGTAATGCAGCAAGGCGAGAGGTGAAACCCAGCGAATGAAGGTCTGGGCTAGAAGGGGAGCCGGCGAGGAGAAGGGCAACGCGATCTTTTCAAGGGGCACACCGATCGAAGCCTTCGCCAGTTCCCGGCCTACGGCTATAGAAAGCGCCACCGCCCGGCCATTGCAACCGGCCCAGGCAAATGCGTTGGGCCCGATCGAGTGGAATCGCGGAAAGCGATCTGGAGTCATTCCGATCCGGCCGTTCCAGACAAACTCGATCTTCAGTCCGCGCGTCTGGGGCCACATCCTTTCCAGCCGGGACGAGATCAGCAGTTTCAGGCGCGACGGCCGGTCGACCGGGTTGACCACCGCGCCGCCGCTGATCAAACGGTGGTCCGCGTCGTATCTCGCGAAGTGAAGGTCCCCGCGAGTGTCTGACATTGCCAGACGGGTGGGAAGAATGGAGCGGCGGACCGTTTCGGGCAGCGGCTCGGTTGCGGCCAGCCAGGAAGTCACGGGAACGATCTCGCGTGCGACGTCCGGCAGCAGCGTTTTTGAGATGGCATCGGTGTAGGCGTTGGTCGCGACGATGAGGCTTTTCGCCCGAACTTCCCCGCGAGTTGTTGTCACGTGCCAGCAATCGGCCTCACGGTCGAGGGACAACGCCGGGGTTTGCGCATATATGCGACCGCCGGCATCTGACGTGGCTTTAGCCATCGCGCGCACGAGCGCAAGCGGATTGACGATACCGCCGCTGTTGTTGAGAAGCCCGCCGAACCACATTTCCGATCCGATTGCATGCCTCGTCTGCCCGCGGTCCAACACCTCGACCCGGGCACCCCATTTTCGCCATTGCGCGGCGCGCCGCTCGATGAGGACCATGCGGCCAGGAGTGTGCGCAGGCTGAAGCCAACCGCTCTGCTCGGCTTGGCGGTCGAGCCCGAAGGTGCTGGCTATTTCGAACAGGCCGTCGGCACAATCGCGCAACAAGGCCACGAAACGTTCACCGCTCGCCCCATAGTTACGAATGATGTCGTCAGGATCAGGTCGCGTTAGCGTCGGAATGACGAGCCCACTGTTACGGCCCGAGGCGCCTGCACCAGGTTCTTGGGCCTCTAGGATCGTCGCCTCGACGCCTTGCTGACGCAGCATCATGGCGGCAGATAACCCGGTGAATCCAGCTCCTATGATAAGCACATCAGTCTTTATTGTGCCGACCAATTGCGGGAAATCGACCCCCGCCGGCGTCACGGTCTGCCAAAGCGGCTCAGTACAGCCCTTGCCCGTGTATGGCGCGACTCCGCAGAGGCCCAGCCGCGTACGCATGCTACCGATCGAGCCCTTGTGAAACGTCGAATCCAGCCACCGCGGTGTCGGGATTGGTACTACCGACGTCCTCAGTACTGGTCATCGCCGACCCGTACGCCGTGGGCGGCAGCGCTTCGTCCACCTTCGGCTTCCGGCCGAATGACAAGTCTTCCACCAATGGTCGCGCCGAAAGGCCTACCCGCTCCACCAGATGCGCCGTGGCGGCGTCGCGATCGGCAGGACTCTTTTCTTGGGAGAGCTTGAAGCGACCTTCCATTTGCTCGATCTCGACGAGAATCCGGCCGATGAGAGGGGCAAGCGTGCGAACACGCGAATCCTCCTTGTCGAGCACCCAGCCATCTTCGTGGCGCTCCGACTCCTGCGCTAGGCGCGCAATGTCGTCCAAGATGCCCAATCCTGGTATCTCAACTTGGCAGCGCCCCTCCACATGCACTGCGACGTAATTCCAGGTCGGCAACTGGCGCGTCACATAGACGCTCGGAGAGATGTACGCGTTGGGCGCCTGAAAGACGACGTAGACCGAAGCTCCGTCGAGGTCGGCAAGCTGGGGGTTGTTGCGGTCCATGTGACCACGCAGCCGCCAGCTTCCGCCAACCCCTTGCTCGACCACGAACGGAATATGGCTTGCGCGGAATTGCCCGTCAGCACGGCTGACAATGAGCCCGAGCGGATATGCCTTAATAACGGGGATCACGCGTTCAGGATCGTCCTCGCGATAGTTCGGATAGTGATACATGGCTGACCCTAAGAGGCTTGCGGGAGCGATGATTGATTTTCTAGCGCGGCTTCGAGCGACGCGGCAATCAAGTCGCTTCGCAGCGACAGAAGGCTGAAGGAGCCGGCGTCACCCATGCCGTGGCTCGTTTCGCACAATCCGTTGAGAAAGACGGGAGGAACCGGAGGATCGGAGCGCTTCGGGTGCAGTCGGTAGTCGCGCGCGACCTGCAGCACACCGGCATGATCGGTCAGCAGGCGGCCAGCAAGGGAGGCTAGGATGGGCGGAAAACGTTCTTGCGCCGCTCCCGGTCCGAGATTGCGGAAGCCGGTCGCAAGGATCACGATGTCGGCATGCAGCTCGCTCTGCTCATGCCGGTGGACCTCCTCAAGACTAAGCCGCAAACCACTTATGACGTCACCAGCCGACACGATCGTGGTATTAGTCAGGATCCGAACTCTCTCTACGCCGTCCAGCTTCTGTTCGTAGATCGTAAGATACAATTTTCGAATGACGTCACTATCCGCCGAGGAATAGTTAGTCCGCTTCAGCTGCTCGTCAATCAGGGCCTTGCTTGCGGGCGACGCTTCGAAATAATAGTCCACATGGCCCGGGAAGTAGACACGATCGCTGAACGGGCTGGTGTCCTTGAGCGCAAAGCCAAAGCTACGCTGAACGCTGACGATGTCCGCTTCTGGGAATCGGGCCGATAGATCGAGGATCAACTCCACCGCACTCTGGCTGCCGCCAACAACGCAAATGGTTCCCGGCACGCCATGATGTCGCCGGTACTTTTCAAGCGCCGGAAGATAGCGTGTGAGATGAAATACGCGCTCGCTTTCCAACCCTTCGAACGCTGGCGGCACGAGCGGCGTTCGCCCCGGCGCGACGACAAGGCTACGCGCCCGATAGACCTCGCCACTTGAGGTCGAGATCACATATTGCGCTTCGCCGCATCTGCTCTCGATCTTGATGTCAGTCACGGTGCGGCCATAGTGAACCCAGCGGTCGAAATGCCGCGCAACCCATGTCACATATTGCGCATACTCCTTGCGCAGCGGGAACTCGACTCCGAGATTGAGATACTCGAACAAGCGACCATGCTTGTGGAGGAAGTTCGTGAACGAGTATCGGCTCAGGGGGTTGCGCGGCGTGACTAGATCCCGCAGCGGGTTGTTTTGAATGTCCGAACCGCTCAACAACATCGCGGGCTGCCAAGCAGGAGCGTCCATCATTTCAAGAAATGCGACCGAGCGACGCGTGCGACGCTCCTCCAGCGCGGCCGAGAGAGCAATATTTGCGGGCCCGAATCCGATGCCGACAATGTCGAATGCAGCTTGTGTCATTGATGCTGACTCAGCTCTTGGTTACCGTGCGACATGGGATGGCCGCCGGAAGGAGAGGATTTACTCGTCTCGGGCGGGCCGGCGACGATTATTCAGTGCAAGCTGGGGCCTGACGACGGGCTTCGTCGGACAGGAGACGAAATTGAGAAAACGAGCGTTTCAGACTGCGACTTCGAGTCGAGTGGAAACGATTTCATCCAATGCAGCGCACCTGACCCTCTCCAAGCCGTCGCTAAGGGCTGGCTCCGGTATCGTCAGCGGGGGCATGATCTTCAAGACTTCGTCCCATGGACCGCATGTTTCGACGATAACACCAGCAGCAAGTGCCCGACGCGCAACGGCTCGGGCAAAGCTACGATCCTGCCATGCGACGCCCTGAAGCATCCCGACGCCGCGAACCGCACCTCCCGTCGCTTGCGCGATCTCTCGCAGCCGCTCGCACATCAGCTTGCCCTTGCTCTCGATCGATTGCTCAAGCGAAGCATCGCGCCATTGGGACAAAGCCTCCGCGCCCGCCACAAACGCTAGATTGTTGCCACGGAACGTTCCGTTGTGTTGTCCTGGCTCCCAGACATCGTGTTCTGGACGCATCAGCACGAGAGCCATCGGGAGGCCCAACCCGCCGATTGATTTAGCAAGGCAGACGATGTCGGGATATAGGTCGGCTCGCTCGAAGCTGAAGAAGGGGCCGGTTCGTCCGCAACCTGTTTGAATTTCGTCGACGATCAAGAGCGCGTTGTGCCGCCGCGCAAGATCCTGCAAACCACGAAGCCACTCGACGCGTGCTTCATTCAGCCCGCCCTCGGCCTGAAGCGTTTCCACGATAAAGGCGGCAGGCGCATCGAAACCGCTGCCGGGATCATTCAGCGCTTGGTCGAGGTAGGCGAGCGTGTCGACGCTCGGGCCGAGATAGCCATCGAAAGGAAATCTGTCCACCCCGACGAAAGGCATGCCGGCGCCGCTCCGCTTGCGTCGCGCGCTAGAAACGGCGAGCGCGCCGAGCGACATGCCGTGAAAGCTATTGGTGAAGCTGACAACATTGGTTCGGGAGGTTACGCGCCGCGCGAGCTTGAGCGCCGCCTCGATGGCGTTCGTTCCGGTCGGACCAGTGAACTGCATGCGATAATCAAGGCCGCGTGGCGCAAGAATCGTCTCCTGAAACTCGCGGATGAAATTCCGCTTCGCGTCAGTGTAGAGATCTAGCGAATGTAGGACTCCATCCGCTTGCATATATTCGATAACGGCCTGTTTCAGTGCGGGATTGTTGTGCCCATAATTGAGAGCGCCTGCACCGGCAAGAAAGTCGATATAAGAGTGGCCGTTTTCGTCTGTTAGCAAATGACCCGACGCAGTCCGAAATACGATAGGAATGTCGCGAGAATAAGAGCGAACTTGCGATTCGTGTTGTTCAAAGATTGTTTGAGACCCCACCGTACACTCCCACGATTGAACCGATTTCATCATCAGAACACAAGCGTCGCGTCTTTACGTTGCGTTATTGTGTCATGCTTCGTTTAGCACGAAAACGGTCGAGTGTCGACGCGGCACTGATTGTCGGTGCCGCCGCCAACGAGGACCACTCATTTCGATGAAACAAGACGCCCGAGGCGCCGTGCGCGATAGCGTTGACCCGAGGCCAATCACGATCAGCATCTTGCACGGCCCGCACGAGCGATGTCAGAAAAGCGCCTGGTCGAAGTTGCTGGCGTGAAATGCACACGAGGCAGTGATGATGTTCTGACTCTTGCGTCACTTGTTTATCCCGATCAATCGGCCGCGACATCTAGCGCAAGAATATCCGAGCGAGGATTGAATCAGGCGCCCGCTGTAAAGCCGGTGATGATGTTGCGATGTTGTGCTCGTGTTCGCGCTCATGAATGCGCTGGCGCAGCGGCGAACTAATTGATGTGTGTCAGAAATGCCGTCTCGTAACGACGGGACAAATGTGGCCTTCACCAAGGCGAGGGAAAAAGGTTGCGATGCTACGCAAATACTAAGGAACTTTCCGCCGCACAACGAAACTGTTGTGCAAGATTTTCCGCTAGGTCGGGATCGGAAAGGAGCATCTCGCTAGTTAATATCTCGCAAACCCTAGCAAAATCGACCGCCGCCAGCTTTCGCGCCAGCAGCCCTGCAAGCTCAGCTATAGGCGTGGGACAAGACAGGGCTCTATCGTAGGTCGGCTGCTCGGTTGTCTTATCAAGGACCGGCTGCGCATCGACGTCATTCGCGGAGGATTTTGCAGCCCTCTTCTGTTGGAGGGTTCTCAGCTCTTGACGCACGGCTGAGGCTGCAATTTTCTCGCCGGCCTCAACGCGCTCGAGCACCTCAAGAACAAATTCTTCAGGAACGCCGCTGGACGAAAGCACATACAGCGCCGAGGGCGGCAAATGCGCAACTGCTGCGCTTTTGCCGGATGCCCAATGAGCCACGCGCATATATGCCTGGGCTGTGCGCGCGGGAAAGCCAATTTCAGCTTCCACCCACCGGAGAAAAACCCCGTGAGATAAGTGCCGCTTCGATTCGGTGAGCGCCTTACCGATCTGAATAATCGAATTTGCGCATTGCCGGCGAATACGATCTGCCTGGCCGCGCAAAAAGTTTTCTACTGAAGGGGATAGATCTTCATAGCTAAAACTGACGTCAGGCGAGATCGCAGTTGTTGCGCCACTACGATGCATGCGCGTCGGCCTCCACACTACAGACCTATGTTTGAGCAGGGCGTCCAACGCACTGTCGATAGTCAGTGAGAAGCATACTTCCATACATAGAAGCTGAAAGCAATGTTCAGTTGATTGAATAGAATAATCAACTTTTGGTATGTTGCAAGCAACGGCGTATTTGTTTGAGGCGAGACCCAAATCCTGTCGACCTTCTTTCATTCCAAGTTTTATTCTAGCAATCGTTATGTTTGTAGAAATATATTGTGCGCGAGTGCCGGACTGAAGGCCTAGACATCTCCTTCACGCCGAGAAATTGTTAGACTAAACTCTGAATGTTCGGGGTCGAATCGGCGACTATGAATTCGTCGCGATCTCCGCATGCGCGTTGCGGACGCACGAGGGCGATGCGTTTCAGGAAAACATCTCGACCTTATTCCGCCCTCAACGGACTCCTGGAGAAAATGGCGCCGCGCCGATGCTTGGCAGCTGACGATGTCGGTCAGAAGCTGCCCTGCTAAGTAAGAGCGACAATCCCCTTCTCAGGTAGTAGGTCGCATCCGCAGGCCGCTCGTGTGCTTGGCAAGAACCGGTCGAGACCCTCGACAGCTTCCTCCAGCTTTCCGTTCGCACCAATGCGCTCCCCTCACCTTGCCCCAGATCAGCAGCTTAGATGGCGACGGCGAAACCCATCAGCTTGTCGGGTTCGTACCAGTGGCCGAAGGACGCGATTCGGTACTGCGTCTGAGCCTGGATCTCCGCGGTCTGAGCCACGATCTCTCCAGCAGCCCGATCGGACGCGATCTTGTTATCGACGTTTCCAGCCTTGAGCTAGGCGTTGTAGGCATCCAGCAGACCGCGAATTACCGGCCCACCGAGGAAGCCGATGATGGCAGTCCACATGGTTTCAGTCCCGTTTGAGTTTGGGACCGGTGTAGGGAGTCGAACCCTCAGAGCTTGGCTTTGGAGACCAGTCCACGCCCGCGCGCTCACCGACGTATGAATGACGTTCCTCAGCCCGATTTCTTCACGCGACGAAGTGACCAGTCGTCGGGACGCGATGGGCTTATGCGTGCGCCTTGCGGCTTTGGGGTCTGTTGGCCGGGCAGCCCCCGTGCGCCCGAGTGGTTTATTTGTCAGCGATGCTGCCGGTTAATTCGTCGCAGATCCTGCAGCGTGAACTTTTTGATCCTCTATCGGACTAACTGAATGGCGTGTGCAGTCATCGATTGGAGGCTCCAATGCCCTATTCCAATGCGTGCCCACTTATTGCCGCCTTAACCGTTAGCTTTATCGCCGTATCGTCCAGCGCAGCAGTTGCGTGCGGCAAGTGGGATATTGGATGCGAGATACGTGAAACGGTTAAGGCGCCCGGCCACAAACTCGGTCAGGCAGGAAAGAACGCTGAACGCACCTGGAATCAGGCCAGGACTGATCTTAGCAATGGATTAAATCGTATCGATCCTCGTATCACTCAGATGGGTCGTGATTTCGACGCACTGCGCCTCAAGTTCCAGAGCGAGGTTTTCACAGGACCTGCACTTGAGCAGTGGATCCGGGAGTCCCGCGACACGGCCCGGAGGAACGCTCAACCCGTTCCACAGGAAGTACGCGATGTCCTGCGCGGATGGTATCCCGACGAGTTGTTCAACGACGTGCGATGGAAAATCGGAGACGGTGGGGCCGTCAATCTAGCAAATGCCAGCTTGAAATACGGGACGGCCGAAGCCATCACGCTTATCGATACCATAGTATTTAAGGGACAATGAGACCGCTTCCAACTTTGCGGTCTGGGCTCACGAGATGAAACATATTCAGCAGTACGCTGAGTGGGGTGTGCACTCGTTTGCCGTCCAGTACATGAGAAGCTGGAACAGCGTCGAAAACCCAGCTTACGAAGTGCAGGCGCGATTTGTGGCGGCATGGAATCAACAGAGCGGGACCGCAGCTACGACTCAACCTCCACCGGCAGCTGCAACTCAACCCCCGCCCGCGGCTGTATTTGGCAATCGTTGCTCGATCCCAGGCGGAGGATGGCAATGGGCTCAGCCGGCTCCGTTAGGAACGCCTTGCTCTACGATAGCGTACATGGGGATTGAGGGTCGGCCCACGCAGGTTTACGGTCAAATCACTCAGTAGCCCACGGCGCTGTTGAGCTGTGCTGTTGATTGGTGCCCGTCACTGGATCCGGCGACGGGCTGTGCTCGCATTCGCGAGCGCGCGGCATGACGCATGGCCTCATTTAACCGGCCACCCTTATGTCGTCAGGTGACTGTCGGGCGGCACCGCGGAAACTGGTCAATGAAGTCGCCACTACTCCTTGCTTCGCCCACCCGTGCAGTTTATCCTTGGTTGTGGGAACAGAAGGAGACACGTTGATGCGTGCCAGTTCTTTGATCCTCGCCTTGGTTATGCAGACGGTCGTGACGGCGTCTCTTGCGCAGGACGCCAGCAAAGTTGTGGACACCAATAGATCTGTCAGAAGGCCGGTCCTGGAAGAGCACAAGGCCTTCGTGACAGAATTCGAAAACACCTTGAGGAAATATCCAAAGGCCTCCGCGCGCTACAAACTGTCAGACTTCGGTGACAATCCGGTATGGAGCTGCCCATGGGATTGTCAGGGCTGGCCCGATGGTTTCGTTGATTGCAGGCCGGTTTGTGAACAACAACGATAGCTTTTGACGAATCCAGCAAGGAGTGACGAGTGTCAAAGTATCCATCTCTGGAAAATCTCAACCGCGAACAATCGGATGCCCTGGAAAAGGGCTCGTTCTTGATCATTAGCGCACGGAAAGAGGCGGCGGCGATGCTGCGGCGGGCAGGGGTAGAACTGCCTGAAGACGGCTTCGGGTTCAGGAGTCCGTGCTTCGCACACGAAGATGGGCACGGCCGATGCGGATGCCGCGATTACGAGGGCGACGGCGGGACCTGCTTGACGCGGGTCACCGTCGATCCTGGCACCACACCGGTCCCCGTGCGGAGTTGCGGCCATCCAGCATCAAAACACCGTGGCACGTAGCGTTGGATTTTCGCCACATGGCTGATGGGCCGGCTCAAGGGCGACGGGCCCCTCAAACGCATACAAACGAAACCTCGATAGTTAGTGCATCGCGCCATCGCGCTGTGAGCAGCCGCAACATCGTGTACACTTGTCAAGCCGACTCACGAATTTTGGGTTTTGGCGGAAATCGACTCAAGATTCTTTGCTTTTTCGACTCACGATTTTTTGGCAGCCCACGGGAACTCAATGAGTTCGGCGACTCGCTTTTGGTTGGTCCCGACATTCGGCGGGCTACGCGTGGCGCGGCCACGCGGGGCCGAAGGGTGAAGCGTGGTGTCCGGCGTAGCTTGACCAAAGCGAAAGCGAAGACGGACTGGAGCGGCGAGGGGCGGACCGCGCTGCGCTCCCAACTAAAATATTGAAAACAACCCCATGCAAAGTAGCAGGTGGTCGCTGGCACGGATGCCTTACCCCGCGAAAACATTTTGACACGTCCGGCAGATCAGCGGCACTATTGCATCGTCGCGCAATTCGTTAAACGCTCATGGCCCCACCCAGCAGCAGGCTCTTCGGCGCGATTGCAGGCAAAACCTGTACAAACGTGCATGACCTCGATCAAGAACCGCTGATTTTGCTTGGTTTCCCGACAGAGCCCGCTGCCGGACTTGATGCATTGGTTGCGGGCAAGCTATCACGTGCCTCTTGAGCGGCTTCTATCACCGTCTGGCGATCGGCCGGCGCGCTACGAACAAGCGTCAGCCCACCGTGCCGCTGCCGGACCGTCTGCTGGTCCACATGCGGCGCTGGTACGACAAGACCCGACGAAGCGGTGGCTTCGGCTTCTTCGGCAACTAGACGCTGGCGCTGGCATTCGACCGCAACACTCCGCGCGCCTATCCGAAGATCGAGGGTCGCCCCTGCCCCAGCGGAACGTTCCAGAGCGGCGACGCCTGCAAGGCCTTCCGATGATCGGCGGCCTTCGGGTCGAACTGGTGGCAGACCAGGATGCGGATGCGGGCACAGGCATCCCCCAGGACGTCCTTAAATTAGGGTTCATTAAGAATTACGGCGGCGTGGGCTGATCAGCGGGCAAACTGCGTGCTCTCGCCATCCCGGCAGGTGACTTGATCGATCAGGCTACCATCATCGATGGGACACGAGCGAAATTCACTGCAGCGCATTCGGCTTTGGGCCATCGACGAATGAGAGGCTAACCAATCCTCGGCAAATTACTAGGGCGCTTACTCATCAAATCGAACCTGACTAGCGCGGCTTGCTCGATGTCCGCCATCGCCGATAGCGACTGAGTTTTGCATTGCAGCAGAATTTCGCGATGTGCACAGGCACGTATGATTTGGGTGGTTGTCGCCGCCCACGTGAAAAAGCAGATCAGAGCAGATTTAATCAGAGAAAAGTTTTTCTTCTCCATTCCCACTGATCTGTATCCGCTTCCCCGCCCTCCTCTCAAAAACCGCTCGATGCGGTAGGGCATTGGATCGGTGAACGGTGTTTCGCCGATCATCATTTCGGCGAGCAGACGGCCAGTCACGGGACCGAGTGTGAAGCCCAGATGATGGTGACCAAAATCGACCCACAGTCCCTTCAAACCTGCGACAGGTCCAATCACTGGCAGCATGTCCGGCATGCACGGGCGGCGG
Source organism: Bradyrhizobium algeriense (assembly GCF_036924595.1). Taxonomy (NCBI): domain Bacteria; kingdom Pseudomonadati; phylum Pseudomonadota; class Alphaproteobacteria; order Hyphomicrobiales; family Nitrobacteraceae; genus Bradyrhizobium; species Bradyrhizobium algeriense. The sequence goes on from NZ_JAZHRV010000001.1 coordinate 5,674,978, forward strand.
CCGAGCCAGGGTTCCGCCTTCGCGCGCTCGGCGAGCGGAAACAGGCCCTGTGCGGCGGGCTCAACGCGGTCGAGTTGCACCGGCGTCGGCGCCGAATCGCGAAGGGCGAATTCGGCGCCCGTCATCAAGCGAATGCCCTGGGTCATGGGCGCGAGCGCGTAGCCGATTTCGCTATCGATCACCGGTCGGTTCAGCACCGCGTTGCCGCGCGTCTTGTAGTGCATGTGATAGCCACGCTTGACACCCATCGGCACCGGCCGACCGAGCGCCGCCATTGCGTCGCCCGCCCAGGGGCCGAGCGCGACCACCGCCTCGCGCCCCGCGATCAGACCATTGGCAGCGCACACCTGCCAGCCGTCGCTGTTCGTCGCGGCCTCAAGTGTGCGGGCTTCGCCGCGCAAGAACTTACCACCGCGACGCACGAAAAGTCGGCGTAGGCGCGCCCGACCATGCCCGGATTGGCCACACTCGCCGCCTGAGTCATGAACAGCGCGCCCGCGAGGCCCGTCTGCAAGTGCGGCTCCATCTCGGCGACCTTGGCGCCGTCAACCACATCAAAATTTACACCAAACTGATCACGATCGATCTTCTTTTTTGCGATTGCCACATCAAAGGCTCCTTGGGTGCGATAGAGCCGCAGATAGCCAGTGCGCCGCATCGTGGCCGCGATGTCCGCTTCGCCCATAAGCGCGTCATGCTCGGCGATGCATCGCTCGATCAGCGGCTTGAGGGCCGCTGACATGCGCGCGATGCCCTCAGGCGTCGAAGCCCGCCAGTAGCGGAACAACCAGGGCGCCATCTTCGGTAACGCGCTCCAGTGCAGGTTCGCCTCGGGCAGCATGTTGAGTGCGTATTGCCCGATCTTCCAGGGATCGTGAGGGAAGGCATACGGCACAACGCCATCGCGCTGGATCAGACCCGCGTTGCCGTAGGATGTCTCGCCAGCGGCGACGCCGCGGTCGATCAGCACCACATCGCGCCCGCGCTGCTGCAGGTGCAGCGCCGCCGAAACGCCGACCATCCCGGCACCAAGAACGATCACGTCAGTCTTGATGTCAGGCATGGCTGAGTTTGGGCCTCTCACTGAGGCTGGCCAAGTGCAGACGAATGCAACGCGTTCACGTGACCAATTCCTCCGCTATTGCTTTCCTAACGTTGTGGCGCTCGGTCATGCGTGTCCGTCCGTTCCGACAATTAGAGACCGTCCGAGCACAATGAAGCATTTGGCGTCTTCGTCCTGTCTTTAGCAGGCCACTGCTCGGAAAGAGGCGGCAACGCCGTTTCCTTGCCGCTGATGCGCTCAGCCATAATGGCATACACGGTGATGACATCGATCCGAGGGAAGAAGCCCTTGGGTCGAAGAGTCTCGGGCTTGCCGTATTTTGCCATCAGCGCTTCGCAGAACCGCTGCTTGATGTCCCGGTCTTCGACGACTCGTATCCGGCCGAAGAGGCACACGCTTCGATAGGCCAGACCTGAATCGCATTCAAATCGGCCATAATCAAAGACGCCTTCCTGCTCATCGACCTCGAAACAAACGCGCCGCTCCTTCTCGATGTTTGCGCGCAGATGTCCGCGTGCACTCGTGGTGTGCAGGTACAATTCTCCGTCCATCCAAAGATAGAGCAGCGGGATGCAATAGGGGAAACCGTCTTCGCTCACGCTCGCAAGACGGCCACTGAAGCCGCGTGCCAGCGTTTCCAGCGCATGTTCATCCGACATCATTCTGTCTGCGCGGCGGACTTGCGGTGAACTCATGAGGACGCGCACTCCGCGTCGCCATTCGGGCGAACGTGCATTTTCGAATTCCTATGTTGTGCGAAACAGGATAGGAAAATGGTGGTCCTACGCAAAGGGCCACGCGACACCCATGAAGCATACCACTTGGTCAAACCGACCGCCGGTCGTTTTCGAGAGGATTTTTGTGAAGAGCAGACAGAGCTGGGCAGAGCTTTATGCATTTGAGGTGGACCGCGCCGCAGACACGCCGGTGTTCCGCCAGATTTATCTGCAGCTGCGATCAGCAATCCTTTCAGGAATGCTTCGTCCCGGAGCGAAGCTGCCGTCGACGCGCGAACTCTCTGTTCAGCTCGGTGTTTCGCGGTCTGCGGTCGTCTCGGCTTTCGAAGAGCTTCTCGCTGAAGGATATGCATCCGGCAAGAAGGGGGCCGGGACCTTCATCGCGGCCGATCTTCCTGAACCTTTCGCGGCGACTCACGGCGGTAACAAGCAGCGGACAGCGGTTGCCAAATCGCCAGTGTCGTCGCCTGACCTTGGCGGTTTCGTCGATGTGACGATGCAGAGCGACGAGCGTCCGTTTAATTTGGGACGCACGCTCGTCGATGCCCGCACCGCCGAGTTGTGGCGAAAACTTAGTGCGCGCATGCTGCGGTCTTTTGGGCGGCAGCACCTTGGCTATGGCGATCCGCACGGCATGCCAGAACTGCGCAAATCCGTTTGCGACTATCTCCAGGCCGCGCGTGCCGTACGGTGCGAACCCGAACAGGTCGTGATCACGGCGGGCACACAGCAAGCCGTCGATATCGTGACCCGTGTCATGCAAGGATCGGACAGGCAAGTCTGGATCGAGGATCCCGGATACGCCTTGACCCGCCTAGCGCTTGTCGCAGCGGGCGCGAAGGTTTGCCCCATACCGGTCGATCAGCATGGCGTCAATGTCACCGAAGGCATCCGTCGCGCGCCGAAAGCGCGTGCTGTTTTCATCACGCCGTCGCACCAGTTTCCCAAAGGCGTCGTCCTGTCGATGGCGCGCGGCCTCGAACTTCTTGCCTGGGCGCGCGAGTCGGGCGCGTGGATTGTCGAGGACGACTACGCTAGTGAATTCCGCTATGGTGGCCGGCCGCTCGCTTCGCTCCAGGGCCTCGATGAGGCCGAGCGTGTCATCTACATCGGAACTCTCAACAAGGCGCTTTTTCCAGGACTTCGGCTCGGCTACGCCGTGGTACCCCTTTCACTGGTGCGAGCCTTCATGACCGCGCGCTATCTGATGGACCGCCAGCCGTCGAGCCTTTGCCAAACGGTCGCCGCCGCCTTCATGGAAGAGGGACATTTCGCAGCTCACATCCGAAGAATGCGGGAGATGTACCGCGACCAGCGCGACGCGCTGGCCGCTGCGCTCGGGCGCCGCCTCGGCGACTACTTGACGGTCGATCCACCGGACCAGGGCATGCATCTGGTTGCTTACACGCGGCGCGGGCTATCGGACGTCACGATCGAACGGGCAGCACGGGAACACGGCGTCGTCGTTCGTGCAATGAGCCGCCTGTATGTTGACGCACCGGAGCAATCGGCGCTGATGCTGGGCTTCAGCGGCTATCCGCATCAGATCATTGCGCCGGCGATTGCCCGGCTGGCTCGGGCCTTTGAACGATAGGCATTCATCGCGCCGTTTACGTCGGCATGTTCTCTTCGGGTCAGTCGAGACCGGGGCAAGCCGACGACGGGCCCCGCCATGAGCGCTGTGCCCGAAAGCGGAAGTAACCCAGAAAATGGACCCCGCCACCGTCATAGCCATCACCGGCTGGTAACATCCGATATGGTGTCGCTTATACTCACTATGCATATGGATTCGAACAATGAGCCTGACGACCTACTCGCTATACCTAGCCGCCGTTGCCGTGTTGGTGCTGTCACCCGGCCCAACCATGCTCATGTGCATGACGACTGCTCTGAACGAAGGCAAGTCAAGCGCCCTCGCAGCTGCGATCGGCAGCATCGGCGCTGTCCTCGGCGTCATGACGCTTTCAGCACTGGGCCTCGGTGCATTGCTCGCGGCATCAGAGCTTGCCTTCACCGTGGTCAAGGTGATCGGGGCTATCTATCTCATTTGGCTTGGCATCAGGACGTTCTGCAACAACGCTGAAGCTATCGATATCAAGAGAGCCGCGACGGACACTGGCCGATGCTTGCGCGCACACTATGTCAGAGGCCTCTTGGTAGGGTCTAGCAATCCCAAGGCCATCCTGTTCTTCACCGCGTTCTTCCCGCAGTTCTTAAACCCAATCGAACCGTTCGCACCCCAATATTCGGTCCTCGCCCTCACATTCATCGCATGCGAGTTCAGCGTGCTGGCGATGTGTGCCTTCGGCGTCTCCGCGGTCGCCCCCTTCCTACGGTCCAAATGCCACATGCGTTGGATCAATAAGGTAACAGGAGGGCTATTCGCAACGATGGGTGGCCTCTTGTTGTTCAGCCGCCGTCACGCCTGAACATTGACCGGAAGGATTACCCGCTTCGGGCCCGGCATCTGGAACGAAAGACAGCTTTCTGAAATGAAACATCCGTTCCGGGTCATTCGCGATCTGGTCGCGGCAAAAAAGTCCAGCCATGTCCGCTATGCCGCCGAAGACGGAAGTAGATTCAGAGCATTGGCGGCAACGTATATGCATGGCGGGTTGATCACAAATGACGGAATCAGCTGTTCTCCTTTGTTCTACTGCTTCTCTCAGGGTCCCGGTTGGGTCCCGCATGACCGGGAACGAAGCAGAAGATCGAAAATACTCGAGAGAAAAAACCCTTATAAAGCAAGGGCGTTCTGTGCGGTTGGAACGCTCATAACGGTCTGGTTGCAGGTTCGAGTCCTGCCGGGCCCACCAGCCTTCTACGGCTCGGCAAGCCATCCTGCGATCATCAACGGGAAAGACAGCCGCAAGGCCGACGTGGTTCGCGGTCCCAACCAAAATATCGAAAACAACCCCATGCAAAGTAGCAATGGTCGCTGGCATGGATGCTTGCAATCCCGCGAGAACATTTTGACACGTCGGGCAAATCAGGGGCACTATTCAATGATCGCGCAATTTGAAAAACGCCCATGGGCCTGCCCGACAACGGGCTCTTCGGCGCGATTGCAGGCAAAAATCCTTACCCACAACTGAATTGCCCCGACCTCCTTCAATCGGGGTTGAGCCAAGTCTCTCAAAAAAGCATGAGCGGCTCAGCAACAACTTAACCCTGCCAGGGCAGCGAGTACGTCCGGACGTTGGTGAACCCTTTCATGGCCTCCACAACTCCCTCCTTGTAGCCCTGCCCGGAGTCCTTGATGCCGCCGAACGGCGACATCTCGGTGCGATAGCCCGGCACCTCCCACACGTTCACGGTGCCGACCTCAAGTTCGTTGATGAAGCGCGTAATGTAATCGAGGCGATTTGTGCAAACTCCGGAAGACAGCCCGTAGGCTGTCGAATTGGAAATGCGGATCACCTCTGCGATGTCGTTCGGACAGCGAATCATCGGGATCACTGGTCCAAACGTCTCCTCATGCACGAGTTCGCAATCGTACGGCACGCGGTCGACGACGGTTGGGGCATAGAGGGCGCCCCGGCGATCGTTGCCGTGAAGCAGCTCGGCGCCCTTCGTCACCGCGTCATTGACACGGTTCTCGAACAGAACAGCGGATCGTTCATTGATGACCGTGCCAACATCGGTTTCCGGATCGGCCGGGTCGCCGCATTTCAGCTTCCTGGCCTTTTCGAGCACGCATTTCGAGAATTCATCGGCGATCTTCTCGACGACGAGAATGCGCTTCACCGCTGTGCAGCGCTGGCCCGAATTCTTCGTCGCGCCCTGCACGGCCAGCTCGGCCGCCTTGTCGAGGTCGGCGTCCTCCATGACGATCAGCGGATCGTTGCCGCCGAGTTCGAGCACGATACGCTTGTAGCCTGCGGTGCGGGCGATGTGCTTGCCGACCCGAACGGAGCCCGTGAAAGTAACCAGGTCTGCGTCCGGATCCGTGATCATCGCATCACCCATCGTGGACGGATTACCCGTGACCACGGAGAGCATCTCAGGCGGCAGTCCCGCTTCGTAGAGCACGTCCGCGAGTGCGAGTGCGGTCAGCGGAGTCAGCTCAGTCGGTTTGAGAACGACCCGGTTGTTCGTTGCGATCGCAGGCGCGAGCTTGTGGCTCACCATGTTGAGCGGATGATTGAATGGCGTGATCGCCGAGATGACGCCCAGCAACGGGGTCCGCAGCGTGTGGATACGGCGCGCCTTGCCGTTCGGCGAGATGTCGCAGGCATAGGACTCGCCGTCGTCCTTGACCGCGAGTTGTGCGGCGAACGACCAGACGTCGTAGGCGCGCGTCGACTCGTAGATCGCGTCCTTCCAGCAGAGGCCGGACTCCGCGGATATGATACGCGCGAAGGATGCGCGCCGACCGCGCAGCAGTTCAGCAGCCTTCTGCAGAATTTGCTGACGCTCGAAGCGCGACAGTTTTGGCTTGAACGCTTTCGCCTTGCCAAACGCTTCGCGCACGTGTTCAGGGCGCGCTGCCGGCACGGTGCCGACGAGCGACCCGTCGTAGGGATTGCGGACCTCGATCACATCGTCGGTCGTGACGTGTTTGCCGGCAATGCGCAACGCCTCTCGCTTTGCCGCGTAACTGAAAGGCACGTTCATGGCATCGATCCTCAGGCTACGAGATTCAACGCGACGTCGAAGACGTCGAAATTGCGGAGCGTACGGCCGGCAGGAACCACGATCTTTCGATTCGCGATCATCGGCACGGTCTGCTCCGTGAGACCGCCGTGCGAACGCAGCGGCTCAGTTAGTCCCGACAGATCGTGCTTGGCGGCGGAGGTGCCGAGCACCTTGTGTTTCGACGACAGCACGACGACGTCGCCAATACGGTCGGCCGGAAGCTCGAACCGCTTGCACGCCTCTTCCGCCGGGATCGCAACCTCGACCCCCGCGATAGTCTTGATGTGATCGAGCACGGCTTGCCGCTTGTCGTTATCGACGTAGACAGTCGCGAAGGAGCCGAGCGCACCATGATGCGCGACGTACGGGTCTGTGATCGGCAGAATCACGCGCGTCATCCCGGCACCGAATTTCCCGTCAAGGATCTCCTGCAGGTAGATGACGTCCGGCTCGCCGTTTGCCAGATGTTTGTCGTTCATGCCGTGATCGGCGGTCATCACCAGCACGCAGCCCAGCGCATCGAGCTCTCCGACGTAGCGGTCGAACATCTTGTAGAAGCTGTCGGCGATCGCAGAACCCGGCGCCGCCTTGTGCTGCACGTAGTCCGTGGTCGAAAGATACATCACGTCCGGCCGGAAGGTCTTTAGCAGCTTGACGCCGGCCGCGAAGACGAACTCCGACAGATCGGCCGAATAGACTTCCGGCAATTTCATGCCGACGAATTCGAGCACGTTTTCGATGCCGTTTTCGGCCATGTTGGCCTTGTCGGCCTTCTCCGACGAGAACGCGATGGCGGTCCCCTTTTGGAAGTCGAGGCCCTTCCCCAGCAGCGTGCGCAACTTGTCCTTCGCGGTCACCATGGCGACCTTGCTGCCGGCCTTCTGGAACTCGGCGAGGATCGTGGGTGCGCGCAGGAAGCGGGCGTCGTTCATCATTACTTCCTGCTTTGCCTCGCGGTCATAGAAGAAGTTGCCGGCGATGCCGTGCACGGCCGGCGGTCGGCCGGTGATGATCGACAGGTTGTTCGGGTTTGTGAAACTCGGGATCACCGACAGCGCGAGCGTGTTTGTGCCGGTCTTCAGTATCCGTTCGAGGTTGGGGCAGAGTCCCTTCTCGATAGCGCGCTCGATATAGCCGGGCTCGGAACCGTCGATACAAATGACGACGGTCGGGGTATTGGGGACGCGATAGCTGCGGCCATTCGTCGTCACGGAAGCGGGAGTACGTGTGAGCATGGCTCATCCTTTCCAGTGTTGCGCCACGCGGTGACGCTCTAAGGGGTACCTTTTTCCCGGCAATACCGAGAGGCGGATAAAGTGGCCGGCAATGTTCGGTGCCGGCCGAGTTGCGTCAGCGGATCATCGAGCGGACGCGGGAGGAAAGGAGGTCGGTGACCAACACCATCGCAAGGATGACCAGGATGCAGGTCGCCGTGTCCTGATATTGGAACAGCTTCATCGAGGACACGAGTTCGAAACCGATGCCGCCCGCGCCGACCATGCCGAGCACGGTGGATTGGCGCACGTTGGTCTCGAGACGGTAGAAGATGGTACCGAGCCAGGCCGGCAGCACTTGCGGCAGCACGCCGAAGAAGAAGGTCTTGAACGGGCCGGCGGCCGCCGAGCGGAACGCTTCGAGCGGACCTTCGTCGATGTCTTCCATGGCTTCGGCAAAGAACTTGCCGAGCATACCCGCGCCGTGGATGGCGAGAGCGAGCACGCCGGCGAACGGGCCGAGGCCGATGGCGGCGACGAAGATCAGCGCCAGGATAATCTCGTTGATGCCGCGCATGCAGTTCAGCACTTGGCGGGTGAAGTGATAAATCGCCGGATGCGGTGAAAGGTTGCGAGCCGCAAAAAAGCTGATCGGCAGCGAGATCGCCACGCCGAGCAACGTTCCCCAAATCGCGACCTGCAGGCTTTCCAGCGCGGGCCGCCAGAGCTTCTCAATGAACTCCGGATTCGGCGGCATCATGCGGACCAGAAAGTCCCACATATAAGGGATGCCGTTCCAGAGATTGGCCGCGTTGATCTGCGATCCGACTGCAGCCCAATAGAGGAAGCCCACGATCACCAGACCGAGGACGCCGGTGCCCCACCAGCCGAAGCGGCCCTGAGGCGGACGAAGAACGAGTTGGTAGCTGGACATGGTCGTCTCCTGCTCAGGCGGATGCCGCAAGGGCGATGGGATCGAGCGAATTCGACACAAGGCGTGGGCCGGCATTCGGCCGCAACACGCGGGCGACGCCCGGATCTTCTAATCCCGGATAGATCTGGTGCACGACGTCGACAGTGAGGTGGTCCGGCGTATCGTCGAACACCACTTTGCCGCCCGAGAGACCAACGATGCGCTCGCCAAATTCGACTGCGTAGTCGACCTGATGCAGATTGCAGATGACGGCGATGCCTTCTTCCTTGCAGATCGCCTTGAGATAGGCGAGCACGACACGCGAGGTTTTCGGGTCGAGGCTGGCCACCGGCTCGTCGCACAAGATGACCGCCGGGCGTTGGGCCAGCGCACGGGCAATGCCGATGCGCTGCTGCTCGCCGCCGGAGAGCTGGTCGGCGCGCGCCATTGCCTTGTGTGTCAGCTCGACGCGCTGAAGACATTCCATTGCGATCTCGACGTCCTTCGTCGGGAAGATTTGAAGCGCCGAGAGGATCGACGACATCCCGGCCATGCGACCGACCAGGATGTTCTTGAGTACGGTGAGCCGCTTTACCAGGTTGTGGTGCTGGAAGATCATCGCGACCGGGCGCAAGCGTCCGCCGGCCGCGCGTTTGGAGTCAAAGATCGTGCCGTCGATGACGATCTGGCCGGCGTCCGGCGGCGTGAGGCCGTTGATGCAACGGAGCATGGTGGATTTTCCGGCGCCGCTCGGCCCCAGCACGACGAGGAATTCGCCTGACTTGACTTCGAGGTCGATGCCCTGGAGCACCGGCTTCCCACCGTAAGATTTCTTCAAACCTGCGATCTTGATCATCTGAGCAGTCCTATGCCGGAGGGTTGGTTACGGCGGGTCAGCGCAGCGGGCTCATTTCATCTTTTTCAGATCGAGATTGAGCGCCTTTGCGGTATCCCGAATCACATCGTAGGCCGCATCGTTGGTTTCGACGAAGCGGTTGAGCTTGCCCTGGTCGGCCCAGGTGATGTCCTTGATGTTCAAGAACGCGGTCTTGATCTTTGCCTTCAGTTCCGGTGTCAGATTCTTGCGCCACACCGTCGGCGATTCCGGGATCGGGTCAGAACTCCACACGACGTGGATGTCCTCGCGCTTGACGAGATTCTTCTGCACTGCGGCGTCGAAGATGCGGTCAGCGATGGTGGCCGCGTCGACACGCTTGTTGGCGACCGCCAGTGCGTTGGCATCGTGCGAGCCGGTGAAAAGAACGCGGCCGAAGAACTTCTCCGGGTCGATTCCGAGCTTGAGCAGGCCGGCCTTGGGGAAGAGATGGCCGGAAGTCGAAGACGGATCGACGAACGCGAAGGTCCTGCCCTTCAGATCGTTGATGTCCTTGATGCCACTGTCTTTCCGTGTGATGATCTGGCTGTGATAGAAAGTACGTCCGGACTTTTGTGTCTCGGCGGTAGCAAACGCCTCGATGTTGGCCACGGAGGCGCCGAGCACATAGGAGAACGGGCCGAGATAGGCCACCTCGATATGACCGGCGCGCATCGCCTCGATGACGCCGTTGTAGTCGGCGGCAACGAACCCCTGCACCTTCATGCCGAGATTCTTTTCGAGCGCATCGAGCAGCTGCTGGCTCGACGCCAGCATCGCGCGAGAATCTTCTGATGGAATGAGACCGACGCGGATCACCCCCTCTGCACGCAACACATTCGGCATGGCGACCAAGGCGCCGGCCGCAGCAACGGACCCGACGAGCATTTTCCGACGCGTGATGTTCATGTTTTCCTCCTGTGATTCCGTTGGTCTTTTTGACCATTGCCGGTGGTTTGTGATGGGCGCGTTCGCCTTTAGGTCTGTTTCACTACGCTGCCTTGACCGTCTGCCTTCCAATGAAATTCCTGCCGCGCTCGCCTTCCAGCGCCTTCTCGACCAGGCGTGTCCATTCCGCCGGCGAAACGCCGTAGGTGGCAGGATCAGTCTTGACACCGATCCCCTCGAGGAAAGACCGCAGCTTGCGGACACCTTCGCTGAGGTCCGGGCCAAAGATGCGGCGCAGTGCGGCGTCGCAGTCGGGGCTGTTGCCTATTGCCCACCCCATCACGATCGGCAGCGAGAACGAACAGGCGATGCCGTGGATCAGTCCGATCTTCAGCGTGATGTCGTAGGAGATGTTGTGGGCCAAAGCCGTCTTGGTCTGCGAGAAAGCGAAGCCGGCGAGCAGGCTGCCGCGCGCCTGACGGGTGCGCAGATCGATATCGCCGAGATTGTCGAGCAGGCGCGGCAGCGTTTCGATGATCTCGCGCGCGGCCTCGACCGCGAAGCCGGCCGAGACCGAGTTGGCGTTGACGTTCCAGATGCTCTCGAGCGCATGTGACAGGGAGTCGAGACCGGTCGCCAGGGTCAGCCCTCGCGGCGCCCCAAGGATAAGCTGCGGATCGAGCACGGCGGCTTCGGGATAGAGCAACGGATGCGCCAGCGAATACTTGCTGCCGTTGGCCGAATCCCACACGGTTGCCCAATGGGTGACTTCGCTGCCTGTTCCGGAAGTAGTCGGCACCGCAATGATCGGCACGATCGCCGACATGTCCAGCGGGGCCTTCTCGGTAAGATGGCGGCGGACATTCTCGAAGTCGCCCTTGCTTGCAGCCAGCACCTTGGCGGCATCCATCATCGAGCCGCCACCGAGGGCAACGATGACTTCAGGCGCTTGCGTTGCAGCGCCGAAGACACGGCAGGAATTCACCAGATCGGCGCAGTCCGGGTTGGTCTCGATATTGTCGATGACGGCAACCGGCTCGCCCGCGACCTTTGTAAGGCGCGCCGCCAGATCGTTGAAAATCGATTGATTATAGGTCACGAGGGCATAGCGGCGCTTGCCAATCAGACCTCCGACTTCATCGAATGTCCCTGCGCCGAAGCGAACTTTTACGGGATTCCAGTAGGCCCACCGCATAACATTCCACCCTTGATCGCGCCTGAAGCGCTGCTACTTCCGCGCTTCTCGTGAGCGCTCGTTGTGGTCCGGACCATTGCTGAACGCTGTTACATCGACAAATTGATTTTTTCAGAGAAATAGATAGATTTGTTCTATGCGATATACCCAGATTCGCTCCTTCCATGCTGTGGCGACTGCAGGCGGCTTCAATGCCGCGTCGGATGCAGTTCACATCACGCAGCCGACGCTGACAGCCCAGGTCGGCGCGCTGGAGGAGGAGTACGGCGTCGAGCTCTTCATCAAGAAGGGCCGCCGCCGCGAGTTGACCGACACGGGACGGCAACTACTGGCGATTACGTCGCGCCTGTTTGCCGAGGAAGAAGAAGCGGTCGCATTCCTGGAGCAGTCGCGCGAGCTCAAGACCGGTCGGCTTTCGATTGGCGCGGTCGGCCCCTATCACGTCACCGAGATGCTTGCGGCCTTCAATCGCGCCTATCCGGGGATCGAACTCGCCGTGAAGCTCGGCAACTCGCACGAGGTCCTCGATGATCTTCTTGACTACAAGAGCGACATCGCGGTGCTAGCGCACATTGATGAGGACGATCGTCTTCTCACTCTTCCATATAGACGCCATCCAGTCGGCGTCTTTGTGCGCACCGATCATCCGCTGGCGAAGCAGAAGAGCGTCAAGATCTCCGAACTCGAAGGCGAACCACTAATTATCCGTGAGACCGGCTCTACGACGCGACGCGCGTTCGAGCAAGCGCTCGCTAAGGCAAAGATCAAGCCGCGCATCGTCATGGAGATCGGAAGCCGCGAGGCGATCCGCGAAGCCGTCATTCGCGGGTTGGGCATAAGCTACGTCTCCGAAGCCGAGTTCGTTCCAGACTCTTCTCTGCGCCTCATCCCAATCAGTAATGCGGGAATCTTCACCTATGCGCATGTTGTGATCTTGCGGAAACGCGAAACCAGCCGGATCATCCGCGCGTTTCTCGAAGTCGTGCGTAAGACAAAGGTTTCCAATACAAAGTAGCGTCGTTAGAGGTAATTGGGTTGAGCGGGAGTAATTGCCTGGAGAGCACTATTGGCCGAGCAATGACCGCTTTGGCTCAGAAACAGAAGAGGCTTGGCTTGCGCAGGCGACTTGCGTCTCTCGCGCGATGGCGAAGGCTTCCTACACCACGCATTGTTCGCCCACTCCAAGATTCACACATCCGAGGCGGGACTGCGGACCGCACCAGTCTCGCACCAGAAACGATTTGAACAAACCGCAGCGAACGCAACCGAACTCGAACGAAAATGTAGAAGAATCAACGAAGCCGACCATTGTCCTCCCGCTCATAACGGTCTGGTTGCAGGTTCGAGTCCTGCCGGGCCCACCAAAAATCAATTCACTTGGCAGGTTTCATTTCGCCCCCTCTGAGGCACCGCACCAGAAACGCCTATCTTCATTGCTCCTCGACGTACTTCAGCAGTCGACAAACTACCGGTGCGCGAGTGATCTGGCTACGATGTCTCCACTTGATCGTAGATTTGGTGGCTTCATCGCAAAAAAGGCGAAACACCGCGATGACTACGTTTCGCAAGTGTCCGCTTGCTCGATAGCAGTCTTCGCACCGGTGTCCGGGCCAAACTCTGTGGAAGAGGGAGTTTTGCAGAGAACGGCTCTCCTTTGGGTACTCCCTGGTCGTAAGCGAAACGCCGCCGTCTATGGATAGATGATCGCCTTGATAATCCCATCGCGGCGCGCGACCTGTTGCTCAAATGCCAGCGGCGCCTGGTCGAGCGAGAAGCGATGCGTGGCCAAGGGTGCAAGCCTGACCCGGCCGCTCTGCGTTAATGCGATTGCTCGCGGATAGACCTCCGGCATGCGACGCGAAAATTTGATCGACAGGCCTTTGCGACGCGATTCGGCGCCGCTCAGGACGTATTGATTGTTTTCCGGAATGCCGACGATGACGACGCGGCCGCCGATACGGGCACTGCGCGCCGCGTGCTCGAAACCGTGCGAGGAGTCGGTCGCCTCGACCACGAGGTCGGCGCCGCGGCCGTCGGTCGCCCTCGCGACCTCTTCCTGGCTGCGGCAAGCAACGTCGGCGCCGAGATCGCAGGCCAGCGCCGTGCGTTCATCGACCGGGTCGATCGCGACGATCTTGCCGGCACCGGCCAACCGCGCCAGTTGCACCAGCAGCAAACCTACCGGCCCGCAGCCGAGCACCGCAACCGTTTCCATCAGCCGCGGGCGCGCCAGGTCCATGGCGTGGATCGCAACTCCGAGCGTCTCCAGGATAGCGGCAGCGGCCGGATCGATACTGTCGGGCACGATATGCACGGCGGACTTCGGCACGCAGACGAACTCGGCCATCGCGCCGTCGTTCGGCGCGTAGCCCAGGAAGCGCACGTTCGGGCACAGGTTGGTGTGGCCGCGGTGGCACCATTCGCAGCGGCCGCAGGAAATCGCGGGGTCCACCGCCATCAGCGCATCCGCCGGCAACCCTGCCCGTCGCGCGGTGTCGGGGGTCAACGTGCCCGAGAATTCATGGCCGAGCACAAACGGATTGATCCGGGTCGGGCCGGTGGTGCCGCCTTCGAGATAGGAATGCAAGTCGCTGCCGCACACGCCGACGGCCTTGACCCGCACAATCACCTCGTCCGCCGCCGGCGTCGGCGCCGGAATGTCAGTGACGCGGATGTCGCGAATGTCGTGAAGAACCGCTGCGCGCATGTCCAAGCCTTGATCCCTGCATGTCGTTGGCACCACGACGGGCAACCGTCGGCACCATACATATGTCCTTTCACAATTACAAATGTTCTACCAGCCGCCGAAGGCTCAGGAACCTCGCATTTTTGCATAGTGCTGCCGGTAGATCGCCCGCCGTTCCTGCAGGCCGGCGCGGGATGGCGCGTCCGGCTCGAGTGTGATCGTGGCGTTCCTCTCCGCCTCCCCAGTCAACGCGCCACCGCTGGCTTGCCGCGCCAAACGCGCGGCGCCGAGCGCCGGCCCGAGCGGGGCGAGTGGCGGCAACTGCAAGGGGCGATCGATCACCGTGGCGATGATCCGTCCCCAGAAACGGCTGCGCGCTCCGCCGCCGATTAGCGCGATCGTTTCAATGGGCGCGCCGGCTTCCGTGAGCGCGTCGTGGCAGTCGGCCATCGCAAAGGCGACGCCTTCCAATACAGCGCGGCCGATATGAAGCGGGCCTGCCGCGGCGCGCAGGTTCGACAGCGTAGCGCTGGCAAGCGGATCGTCATGCGGGGTTCGTTCGCCGCTGAGATAGGGCGAGAACACCGGGATCTCCGCCGGCGAAAAATTCGCGGCCTCGATCTCGGCGAGGAACCGCTCGATCGACGCGACGCCGAGGATACAAGCGATCCATGTCAGCGCGCTTGCAGCGCTCAACACGCATCCGTGCTGGCCGAACAGACCAGGCACGGCGTGCCGGTGGGTGTGCATGCCTTGGCCTCGGGCCGGCACGAAGCGATCATTGGCGACGAAATAGACGCCTGACGTGCCAAGGCTGATGAAGGCGTTGCCGGCCCGAACCACGCCGGCGCCGACCGCACCCGCCATGTTGTCGCCCGCGCCGCCGGCGACCGGAAGATGCACCCGCAACCCGAAGCGCTGCGCCAGCTCCGGCCGCAGCGTGCCACCAATCATGCCGCTCTCGACTAGCTCTGGCAGGACATCGGTCGCGATCCCGCACGCTTCGGCAAGCCGCGGCGACCACACGCCGGCCCGCGTATCCATCAACAGCGTCGCAGAGGCGTCGGCACGATCGGATACGGCGTCGCCAGTGAGGCAGAGCCGTACATAATCCTTGGGCAGCAGGATCCGGCGCGTGCGGCGGATCGCATCCGGCTCATGGCGCGCCAGCCACAGGATCTTCGGCGCGGAAAAGCCGGGCATCGGCCGGGCACCGGCGAGTTCGGCGAAATCGGGGAGCCTGGAGTCGAGCTCGGCGCATTCGGCCGCCGCCCGCCCGTCATTCCACAATGGCGCTGGCCGGATTGGCCGGCCGGAAGCGTCGACCAGCGCGACACCGAGCATTTGACCCGACAGGCCGATCGCTGCGATACCGGACATCAGCTTCGGATGGTCGGCGGCGAGACGATCGAGAACGGCAGCCGCCGCCGTCCACCACGCGTCGGGATGCTGCTCCGACCATAGCGGTCGCAGACGATCGATCGAGAGCGGCGCCTCGGCGCTCGCCTGCTCTCGGTCCTCGGCGTCTACGATGATCGCCTTGACGGCGGAGGTCCCGATGTCGAGCCCGAGATACAAGCTCACCGCCGCTTGCCGATCAGCTTGAATGCGCCGGCCGCGGCCTTTTCATCCGTCACCAGCACCTTGCCGATCCGCCCCTGCAGGGCCGCCGCAATGATCGGCGCCTTGTTGGTCCCGCCGGCAATCAACATTACGGTCGGCGCCCGCGCGAGCTTTTCGATCGGCAACGCGATGGCGCGCGCGTTGATGCCGTGGCTGATCTGCCGGCCCGACTGGTCGAGGTACTGTCCGAGCACGTCGCCGACGGCGCCGGCACCGCGCAGATCCTCGATGCCGACGTCGGGAGGAAGTCCGTGGCGCACCAAGAGCGAGCGCGGCGAGAGATCCCCCATGCTGAGCAGCGCGAGATCGATCCGGTCGACGCGGTCCAAGACCTCCGCATAGACTTCCTGGGCCATGAAGGTGTCGCGCGAGCGCCGGCTGCTGGCATAGATCGGTGCCGCCAGGTAACTACATTTGGCATGCAGCCGGCGCGCCAGCTCGCCCGCGATCTCGAAAGTATTGAGTTCGAGCCCGCGCGAGAGCCCGCCCATCATCGAGACGATCCAGAGGTCGGGATACTCCGCAGGTGTGACGTGACGGATGGTTTCGCGCAAGGTCGCGCCCCAGCCGATGCCGATGGTGCGCGGCTTCTTCTCTTCCAGGAATTTCGACAGGTAGGCCCCCGCCGCCATTCCGATCAGGCTCGCCACCAGTTCGGGGTTTTCCGGGCTCGGGATCACCACCGCATCGTCGAGCCCGCATTGCTGCCGCAACTGATGCTCAAGCTCAGTGCAGCTTGCGAACGTCGAATTGAGCCGGATACTGACGATGCCACTGTGGCGCGCCTCCGAGAGCATGCGGTTGACCCGCGCGCGCGTCAGTCCGAGCCGCTCGCCGATCTCGGCCTGGGTCAGGTTCTCCATGTAGTAGAGCCAGGCGACCCGCAGGATGGTCTGGTCACTCAATGTGTAATCTCCTGCAGCAGCCTCAGAAGCTCGTCATGGATGTGACCATTTGAGGCGATCTTTTCCAAATCGTCAAACTGCGAATCGGCGCCGGCGACCGTGGTCACGCGTCCGCCCGCTGCGCGCACCAGCGGCATCGCGGCGGCATGCGAGACAAGATCGGCCTTGATCGACACAAAGGCATCGAGCCGGCCGGCCGCAATCCATGTCATTTCGAGCGCGCCCGAGACGACGATGCGGACACCGCGCACCGCCGAGCCAAGCCGCTCGATAATGGCCGCGGCCGTCCGGACTTCGTCGGGCTGGTAATGCGAGGTCAGGATCACCGACACCACCGCGTCTGCAAGCGCGCGCGTGTGCGACACCCGCACCGGCTCGCCATTCACCGTCGCCAGCGCGCCCCGCACGTAGCGGCCGCGGATATCGGCCAGCGGCGACTCGATCAGGCCGACCAACGATTCGCCGCCATCATGATAGGCGGCGCTGACCGAGAACCACGGCAGACCGACAGCGTAATTCACGGTACCGTCGAGCGGATCGATGATCCAGCGCGACGGGCTTGCGCCACCGCTAAAACCCCTCTCCTCCGACAGGATCGCCGCCCCCGGTGTCAGTGCTCTTAGCCCATCGATCACGATCCTCTCCGCGGCGAGATCGGCATCCGTAACGATGTCACGCAGTTCCTTGCGCGCTGTCGCAAGCGGCGCGCGCTGCATTGCAACCAGCGTCGCGGCCGCCTCTGCTACCACCGGCTCGGCGCCGCGCATCAGCGCCATTAAATCCTTCTCAGCAGACATCGGCATCAAGCTCTGTTGGTGGAAGCTGTTCAATTCAGGCTGCCTTCACGCCGGGCACGCCATCCTCGACCACGAAGGTTGCGAGCCGACGCACCGCGCTGTGCGCGTCCTTGACGTCGTCGACCGCCTCGAAGCCGACCGTGCAGGATCGCGAATCGAGCTCCATAACCGCGTAACCGCGCTTCTCGCCATTGGCATAGATCAGTTCCGGGTTGCCGGCGAGCGCGCTGCGCACGGCGCTCTCGCCTGGCCCTTGCGAGGTGATCGAGGTGCCGACGAATTCGGCCGCGATGGTCGACTCGCGCGGTCGCGAACACTCGCGCTTGAGATCGGCAGCAAAGTAAGCGTGGCGGTCACCGCCGATGACGACCGGATTGCGCACCTTGTGTGTGACGACCGAATCGAGCAGGCGGCGGCGGGCATTGGGATATCCATCCCAGCCATCCATCCAAAAGCGGTCACCGCTCTCGGCGTCCTTTCGCTTGGCTTCAGCCATCAAGGTCTGCTGCGCCACGACGGTCCAGCGCCCGCGCTTGTCTTGGAACCGTGCATCAAGCCATTGCTCCTGCGGACGCCCGAGCATGCTACGCATCTCTTCCGTGCGCTCCGGGCAGTCCTGTACCCATGTCGGACGTCCGCCATTCACGCAGGCTGGCGCGGAGCGATATTGACGGTCATCGAGCAGCAGCATGTCCAGCATGTCGCCGAAACGATAATGCTCGTAGATGGTCGCGTTTGGGCCATGCGGACGCGCCGACGGCGGCAACGGCATGTGCTCGTAATAGGCCTGATAGGCGGCGGCCCGGATTTTCAGGAAATGCTCCGGATCGCGCGTCGTGTAGGAGCGATCATTGGCATAGTCGTCCGCTACCTCGTGGTCGTCCCAGACCGACAGCCACGGAAAGGCGGCGTGCGCGGCCTGCAGGTCGGCGTCGGATTTGTAGAGTGCGTAGCGATTGCGGAATTCAGCAAGCGTTGTCGGAATCCCGACGCCGTGCTGGCGGACGTGGCGCGAGCCCCAGGACTTCTCGTAGATGTAGTCGCCGAGATGCACGACCAGATCGAGGTCGCGCGCGGCCATGTCACGATACGCGGCGTAGTAGCCCTGCTCGTATTGCTGGCAGGAAGCGAAGGCAAAACGGAATCGGCTATTGCCCCCGGCCGGCGCGGTGCGGGTGCGCCCGACCGGGCTCACCGCCGACCCGGCGCGAAACCGGTACCAGTAGACGCGGCCCGGCCGCAGGCCTTTCGCCTCGGCATGCACCGAATGCGCAAGCTCCGCGGTCGCGCGAACGACGCCGTGTGCTGCGATGCGCGCAAATCCTTCATCCTCCGCAACCTGCCACTCGACCTCGACCGGCGAAGCCGGCATCCCGCCCTCCTCGAGCGGTCGCGGCGCGAGGCGTGTCCATAGGATGACGCTGTCCTCGCGCGGGCAGCCGGACGCAACGCCGAGCGTGTATGGATCCGTGCTGAACGTCACCGGCGCACCGCGCACGATCCCGAATGGCGAAGCCACCGCAGCGCTGGCCAGCGAGCCGGTGAGGAATCGCCGGCGTGGAATCATGAGGCTGCTCATGATGGCGCGGCCGCGGATATCATCTCGCGCCGGATATTCACCGCGAGATCGGGCCGGTCTGTTGTGATCTGCCGCACCGGCTGCGCCAGCCAGTGGGCGATCTCCTGCGGCTCGTTCGTCACCCAGGCACCGAGCCGGCCGCGACCCAGAACTTTCAGCGCCAGCGGCTGCGCCAGCGCCAGCAGCGACTTCTCGATCGCCACGATGCAGTCGGGAATGGCGGCCAGACGGTCGAGCGCCGTCGCCATGCCGCCCATCATCTCCGCCGACCGGCGGTCCAGCGAGACCAGCACCCGCGCCTGCGGGTTCAGCCGTCGCACAATCTCGATCGCGCCAGGCACGAAGCAGGTGAGCACGGCGCGTTGCTCGAGTCCGCGCCGCTTCACCGCGTCGACCAGACGCTCTTCGATGCCCGGATAGGGATTGCCGAAGGCGTCGGTCTTGATCTCGATGTGAAGTTCGAGCGGTGAATCGCTGAACAGGTCGAGCACGGCATCAAGCGTCGGAATGCATTCCTCGCCGGCGTCGCGCAGGCGCGTCGCGGTCAATTGCTTCAACGTACGGACCCCGACCAGTCCGGTGTCATGCGTGGTGCGATCGAGCAGCGGATCGTGAATGACAACGAGCCCACCGTCGGCGCTCTGGTGAATATCGAACTCGACCGCTTCGACGCCAAGTCCGCATAGATTGCGGAAGCCGAGCAGACTGTTCTCCGGCCAAAGGTCGCGAGCGCCGCGGTGTCCGGCGATGAAAACCATACTTCGTCCCTATTTGCTGCTGTCGATAAGCCCTTTGAGGAACCAGCGCTGCAACAGCAATATCACCAGCGTCGGCGGCAGCATCGTAAGCAGCGCGCCGCTCATGGCGATGTTCCAGGCCGGCTCGCTGTCGGAGCGCGGGATTAGGTTCTTCAGCGCGATCACGGCGGTCGCCATGTCCTTGTCGGTGGTGAACAGCAATGGCCACAGATACTGGTTCCAGCCGAACAGGAACAGGATGATCGCGAGTGCGATGATGTTCGAGACCGACAGCGGCAGCAGGATGCTCCAAAAGAAACGCAGCGGCGACGCGCCGTCGAGCCTTGCGGCCTCACACAATTCATCCGGCACGGTGAGGAAGAATTGCCGGAACAGGAAGGTTGCGGTGGCCGACGCTATCAGCGGCAGGATCAGCCCCGGATAGGTATTGACCATGTTCCATTCCAGCGTGATCGTAACATCGTGACCGCTGATCCATTTCCAGAGATCGGCAACGTGAAGCATATCGGCGAGCCATTGCAGCGGCAGCGCGGCATTCGCCACCGCTTCGAACGTCGGCACGATCCGAACCTCGATCGGCAGCATCAGCGACATAAAGATCAGCCAGAACGCCAACATCCGGTAACGGAAGCGGAAATAAGTGATGGCGAAGGCGGAGAGTAACGACACCGCGATCTTGCCGGCGGTGATGCCAACCGCCACCACAATGGAATTGAGGAACGTGCGGCTGAAATCGGCCTTGGCCCATGCCGCCTGCAGATTGGCGACAAACTGGCCTCCCGGCAGCCACGGCAGCGGCACCTTCTGCACTTCGGCGATCGTCAGCGACCCCGCGACAAACGCAAAGTAAAGCGGCACGCACACCAATAGCGCACCGGCGATCAGGATCGCGTGGCAGATCGTGTCGAGGACGGGCGCGCGTTCCACCATGCGGTCAGACCCCGTAGTTGACCTTGTGGTCGAAATAGCGGAATTGCAGCAGCGTGCAGATCAGCGCGAACGTCATCAGCAGCACCGACTGCGCCGCCGAGGAGCCCAGGTCGAGATTGATGAAGCCGTCGACATAGACCTTGTACACCAGGATGTTGGTCGCGCCGGCCGGCCCGCCATGGGTGACCGCATCGATGATGGCGAAGGTTTCGAAGAAACCGTAGATGAAGTTCATCACGGCGAGGAAGAAGACGGTTGGTCCAAGCATGGGAAGCGCAATCAGGAAGAAACGCCGTATCGGCCCGGCGCCGTCGACGGCAGCCGCTTCCATCAGCGAGGCCGGCACCGCCAAAAGGCCGACGGCCAGGAAGATGTAGTCGTAGCAGATGTGCTTCCATGACGCCGCCATGATCACAAGCCACAGCGCATCGTTCGGATTTCGGTTGGGATCCCAAGAAATCCCGAGCGCGTGCAGCATGTGTGCGAGCGGGCCAACGACCGGATTGAACAGGAACGCCCACAGGATGCCGGCGATCGCGGGCGCGATCGCATAGGGCAGCAGGATAAGGGTCCGGTAGACGGAACGTCCGCGCACCACCCGGTCGCTGGCGAATGCCAATACCACGGCGACCGCAAGCGTAATCACATTCTGCGTCACCGTGAACCAGATCGTCGTGACAATCGACTGGCGATATTCGCCGCTTGCGAACAGCGCCTTGAAATTGTCGAACCACACAAACTGGACGTTGCTGCCGAACGGATCGCTCAGCAGCACAGACTGCATCAGCGCGCGCAGCGACGGGATGAAGAAGAAGCAAACCAGGATCAGCAACTGCGGCAGCAGCAATAGCGTCGGCAAGCCGGCCTCACGGCCGAAATTCGCCCGCTTCAGCCCCGGCTCGCGATCGGGCTGGCCGCGCTTGGGCGTCCGCGCCCTGATGGGCCGGGGCGTCACTGGGCTATGCTCGGCAACGGTTGCGCCGGGCGATGGGTGCTGCGATCTGACCAGGCCGGAAGGCTGCGCTACCTGCACCGCGGGCGATTCCGGCCAGATCGGCGAGCTTGCGATCGGCGAGCTTGCATTCATTTCGGCTCGCGGCCCGCCTCGGCGTCTTTTCCGGCGTTAAGCTTCTCGAACTGCCGTAGGATTTCGTTGCCACGCTTGACGGCGTCATCCATCGCCTGCTGCGGCTGCTTCTGGCCGGTGAACACCGCTTCGACCTCGCTGCGCTGCGCCAGCATCGTCTGCACGAAATTGCCGAAACGGAATCCGCGCGAATTGTCGTTGGGCGTGCCGCGCGAGAGCTGCAGCACCGCGATCTCGCGAGTCGGATGCTCCTTGTAGTAGCCACGCTCGCGCGCCAGCGCATAGGCTTTGCTGGTCGCCGGGACGTAACCGGTCACGCCATGCCACCACACTTGCGTCTCCGGTTGAGCGACGAAATCGAGGAAAGCGGCGACCGCGTCGTAGCGCTCCGGCGTATGGCCTTTCATCACCCAGATCGCGCCGCCGCCGATGGTGCTGTTGAGCGGCGGATTGATATCGTTCTCGTGCGGCAGGAAGGTGGCGCTCCACTCGATCTTGGCGTTGCGCTCGATATTGCCGTGCGACGCGGTCGAGTTGACGAAGGTCGAACAGCGTCCGGAGGTGAACAATTGCTCCGGGCTTAAACCCTGGCCGGCGATCTGCAGGACGCCATCGTCAAGCCATTTCTTCAGGCGCGCGACTTGCGAGACCACCTTGGTCTTGTTGTACACGAATTCGGTGCCGAGCCCACCGAAGCCGTTGGCGAGCGTGCCGTAGGGCTGGTTGTTGATGGCGCTGTAGTTCTCCAGCAGGCTCCAATAGAAATCGCCCGGCAGTACCGTGCCGCACTCGCTGACGCCCTTGGCCTTGATGGCATAAAGCTGCGCCTCCAGCTCCTGCCAGGTGTCAGCCGGCTTGTCGAAGCCCGCTTTGCGGAAATGCTCCTTGTTGTACCAGAAGATCGGGGTCGAGGAGTTGAACGGCATCGCCGACATCCGGCCCTTATAGCTCCAGAAGCTCGCCACCGGCTTGATGAAGTCGGGCCAGTCGATCTTGTAGCCCTTCTGATCCAGGAGATCCTGCACCGGCACGATCGCGCCGGAGAGCAGCATCGTCAGGTAGCCGCGCTCGGCGATCTGCACCATTTCGGGCGGGCGCTTGGCGCGATAGGCCGCGATTACGCCATTGGTCACCTCGTCGTAATTGCCCTTGGCGACCGCGACGACGGTGTATTTGTCCTGCGAGGCGTTGAATTTCTCGACAAGTTCGTTGAGCCGGTCGCCCAGCACGCCGCTCATGGCGTGCCACCATTGCACCTCGACGCGTGCCGCCTGCGCAGGTGCTGCCAATGCCAAAACCCCCAACAAAACCGCCATGAATGCCGTTTTCTTCATGGGTAATCCTCCCTCCCGCGGTCCGGCAAGCCGGCGCCTCAAAAAACCCGTCCGCGATCATTTGTATTTCTACAATGACATATGTGTCGGTATGATGAAAGGGCCCGGGTGCGGTGATTTTTGGGCGACTTCAGCGCCGCTCGCTAAGTCCGGTTGGTCCGTGCGCAAGGTGCCTGGCACGATCGACCGCGAGCACGGCCGGGCATTGGCTCAGGAAGGCCCCCTACTCGATCGCTGGAGTGACGCGCCATCTGCTCAATCAGCGAGTTCGATGAGGATGGGTTGATGATCGGAGGCGTCGGTCTTGCCGTTGACTTCGACGCGGCGGACCAGACCGGTCAAATCTTCTGTCGTGAAAATAAAATCGCGACAGTCGGGGCCATCAACCCACTGCGCATGATCGTAAAGTCCGCAGGTCGGCGATCTCGATTGGCCCGGGTGACAGATGGTCCATGCGTCCCGATAGTTGAGGCCGGAACGCACCGATTGATGAATCAACGCGTGCTGCGAGTCAGACACATCGAAGTTGAAATCACCGCACAGTAGGCTCGACGCTGCCACCGTCTGACCTCCGTAAGGGTCGTTGTGTTGTGAATCGGACACTTTGGGGCTCGTCGAGGCTTCCTGCTGCAGGTCCAGCAGCCGGGTAATCTGGGCTTCGCGCTGGCCTGCAGAGTGATATTCGAGATGCGTGTTGACGATCCGCAGAGCGCCGAACGCGGCCTGAACCGTGACCTCCAGCGCGTGACGGCGCATGCTGCGCATGGCACCTGCTCCCGGCCACGGCAGAAGGTGATTGGCAATCTGCAAGATCGGCAAGCGCGACAGCGTCATGTTCCCGAATTGGTGTAATACGTTCGCGCCGTCCATCGTTTCGATAGCCGGTCTAAACACCGGCAGATAACCGGGTAGCAGTGCAGCAATTTGCGCACTTTGATCCATATCGCCATCGAGTTTGGAAAAACCGGAAGATACCTCCTGGAAACAGAAGACATCGGCGTCGGCCATTTCCTTCGCGACGGCAACGATCCGCGCCAGGTCGGTCACGCCATCGCAACCCTTTCCGCACTGGATATTCCACGTGACCAACCGCATCAGCGGATACCCGCGCGCATGAAGGATTGGACGAACTGCCGCTGGAACAGCAGGAACGCGAACAACAGGGGCGCCATCGTCATTACAGTCGCGGCGGTGATGATCGACCAGTCTACGCCGGTTTCCGGTGCGCCGAACACCGCCAACCCTACCGTCAGAGGTCGCGCCTCGACCGAATTCGTGACGATCAGCGGCCACAGGAAATTGTTCCAGTGATAGCTGACCGAAACGAGACCGAACGCGACATAGGTGGGCCGCGCCAGCGGAACGTAAACCCGCCAGAGGATCTGCAACGGCCCTGCCCCCTCGACCCGGGCCGCTTCCACCAGCTCCAGCGGAACACTCTTGAATGTCTGGCGTAACAGGAAGATGCCGAACGCGCTCGCGAGATACGGCAGCGCGATCGCCGGAATGGTGTCCAGCAATCCGAGCTTTCCGATCATGCGGTAATTCTCGACAATCAGTACGTCGGGCATAATCATCAATTGGAGCAGGACGAGCGCAAACGCGATGCCGCTGCCTTTGAACTTGAAGCGCGCGAAGGCGTAGGCCGCCAGCGTTGAGAGGACGAGCTGTCCGATCAGGATCAGAACAACCAGGATGACCGTATTCAAGTAGTAACGACCGAACGGCGCCTGATGCCATGCCCGCGCAAAATTCTCCAGCGTCCAGGGCGCAGACAGGCTGAACGACGTTGCATAAGCGGCAGGATGCAGTGCGCTCCAGAACGCGTAGGCCAGCGGCGCAAGCCACAGCAGCGCCAAAAGCCACGCGGCAACTGCCTCAAGAGGATGTGTCCGCCCGTTCATTGATAGTGGATCCTGCGATCAAGATAGCCGAACTTGATCAATGCGACGGTGCTCAGCAAGACCAGCAGCACCACGGTCAGCGTTGCTGCATAGGCCGAATCCTGGAACGTGAATGCAACTTCATAGATGTAATACAGCAGCAACGTACTTGCGTTATTGGGGCCGCCTTTGGTCATGATGACAAGGTGATCCACCAACTTGAATGAATTGATGACCGCGTTGATGGCAACAAATAACGTGGTCGGCATCAGTAACGGGAAGGTGATCCGCCGGAACGTGTACCAGCGGCTCGCTCCTTCCACGGCCGCCGCCTCCTCGAGATCAGGCGAAAGCTGCTGAAGCGCGGCGAGATAGAAAATCATGAAGAAGCCGGCCTCCTTCCAGATCACCATGACGATCAGACAGCCCATCACTGTGCTTGGATCGCCAAGCCAATTCCAGCCCCCGAAACCGAACAATCCGCGCAACTGATCGAGCAATCCATAGTCCGGCGTATAGAAAAACAGCCAGATGTTTGCGACCGCTATCATCGGCAGCACGGTGGGCGTGAAATAAGCGAGCCGCAGGAAGCCGCGTCCTCGCATATTGCGGTTGACCCAGATCGCCATCAGCAGCGCCAGCGCGATCGACGTCGGAATGGTACCGAGCGCGAACCAGAAATTGTTGGCTAATGCTCTCCAGAAAATCGGATCGGCTGCCATCGAGTGATAACTGTCAAGGCAGACGAAGGCCTCGGTGCCATTCCGGCGCGTGATAAAGAAGGAATGCCGGATTGTCGCCAATATCGGGTAGTGCGTGAACGCAAGCAGCAGCACGGCCGCCGGCAACAACAGCAGCCAGGCGTTCACTGCGTTCCACCACGCGTGCGATCTCGCCTGGCGCGCAACTGATGACATGACGAGTTGATCGGACATTGGCTTATTGGGCCGAGTGGCGGCGAATCCCTACCCGGCCCCCTTCTTTTTATTTATACGCGCGGAGTACGCGGTCGGCCTGCTGCTGAGCAGCAGCAAGTGCCTCCTGCGGCTTCTGCGCGCCGGTGACCGCCGCCTGCACGGCATCTCCCACAAACTTGTAGATGCGGCCATTTTCGTGAACCGACAATTCCGGCACGGCATGCTCAAGCTGATCACGGGCAACGGTCGCGGCAGGGAAACCCTTTGCATACGCCTCCATCGCCGGGGTCTGATAGGCCGCCGGAGAAACCGCGACGTAACCGGTTTTCATGCTCCACTCCGCTGCGCGCTCAGGAGCTGTCATCCACTGGATGAATTTCACGGCGGCCTTCTGCTGCTCGGGGGAAGCGCTCTTGAATATGTAGAAATTGCCACCGCCGGTCGGCGAACCGCGCCGCTCCTTGGCAGGCAGCATGGCAACGCCAAAGTTGAACTTGGCAGCGTCCTTGACCGCAGTCAGGTTACCAGTGGTGTGCCACATCATCGCGGTCTTGCCTTCGAGGAAATCGGTGCGCAGCGTCGCCCAGTCGATGGTGCCAGTCGGCATCACATTATGCTTGCGCGACAGGTCGACCCAATAATCCAACGCGCCCACCGTCTTTGGTGCCGTGAGATAAACCTCGTTACCGGGTTCGTTCATCAATTTCTGGCCGTTCTCGATGGCAAGCGCCTGCAGCATCCAGTAGGCGTAGCCGGTTGTCGGAATTTCGACGCCCCAGCGCGTGGTGTTGCCCGATGCATCCTTCTTGACAAGTTTCTTGGCCATTTTGGCCATTTCGTCCCAGGTCGCAGGTGCCTTTTCCGGATCGAGGGCCGCTTCCTTGAAGGCGTCCTTATTCCAGTACAGCACGATCGTCGAGCGCTGGAACGGAATGCTCCAGGTCTTGCCGTCGATCTGTCCGTTCGCCATGAACGCCGGATAGAATTCCTTGAACCACGACTTGTCAGTGACAAGACCATCCATTGGCACAATTGCGTTCTCGTCCATAAGTGTGAAGACGTCGGTCGACAGCAGCACCGACAATTGCGGCGGTTGACCGCCCTTCATTGCCGTCATCGCCTTGGTCATCGTATCGGTGTAGTTGCCGGCGTAGACCGCGGTCACTTTGATGTCCGCATTCTCTTTCTCGAAACGGGAGACCATGTCGTCGATGATCTTCGTCACCGGTCCGCCCACCGCGACCGGATAATACATGGTCAAATCGACAGCCGCAGCGGGACGCGCGCCCAAAAGTAGCACCGCGAGTGCAGTCGCCGCCAGCATTGTTCGTCGAACCAATATCATGTCGTCCTCCCATGTTACTTTTTTGCCGCGCCGAGACCGTCGTTTCAGTTTCAGCCAGTTGCAATACGCCGTGCCTCATTGAGCATCGGCTCCAGCCGCCGTTCCGATTTCTGGTCAAACTGATGTTCATGGCCGGCGTCCCAGGCAAGCCTGACGTCATCGCCTGGCTGAGCCTTGCTGAAACCGTCCTGCCGCACCGAAACCGGCTGACCCGCGATTTCGCACAGAATGATGCTGTCGGCACCCAGATGCTCGACGGTCTTTACGCGCGCGGCTTGACCGTCCTGCGCCACGATCTGAATATGCTCTGGTCGAATGCCGATGAGGCGGTCGCCCTGCGAGATCAAGTTCATCGGCGGCGTTCCGATAAATCGCGCCGTGAATGCCGTCGCTGGCCTATTGTACAATTCTTCCGGTGAGCCGTTTTGCTCGACACGGCCGTCGCGCATCAGCACGACGCGATCTGCCATAGTCATGGCCTCGGTCTGATCGTGCGTCACATAGACCATCGTCATTCCAAGTCGCTGCTGCAGCGCCCGAATCTCGGTCCGCATCTCGTGACGCAGCTTGGCGTCGAGATTTGAAAGAGGTTCGTCCATCAGGCAAACCCGCGCCTCGGCGATGATGGCGCGTCCGAGTGCGACACGCTGGCGCTGACCGCCGGACAGCTGAGACGGCTTGCGCTCGAGCAAACGTCCGAGGCCGACGATATCCGCAACACGCTTGAGCCGCGCATCGCGCTCGGCGCGGGACACACGCCGCACGCGCAGGCCGAAGACAATATTCTCCGCCACGCTCAGATGCGGAAACAGCGCATAGGACTGGAACACCATGGAGATTTTGCGCTGGGCCGGCGTGAGATTGGTTACGTCCGTGCCGCCGATCGCAATTGTGCCCCCGTCGAGCTGCTCAAGACCTGCAATCAGGCGAAGCGTCGTGGATTTGCCGCAACCCGATGGACCGAGCAGCACCAGTAGCGAGCCTTCCTCCGCCGTGAGACTCACGTCGTCGACGGCCCGCATGGGACCCCAATTCTTGGAAACGTGATCCAGCGTAATCGCCGACATGATCTATCCGGTTCAACGTTGTGCTGCTGCCGCGCACGTTAAGTCGCGCGAAAGCGTCTTGGTCCGTTGCTTCTTTTGTCCTGACATCATTCTCAATCAGCCAGCCAGCGCAGGCGAGCGATCCGGCCGTGACGAGGACCTGTTCTACGGTTGGTCGACCGTTCCCGCGCCCATCGCCCGGGAAGCCTTCCAAGGCTTTTCTCCGCGCACGCGCATTATCTATTCCTCCGATGTTCATCTGAACACAGAGTGCGAGCGAATGAAATAGAAATTGCGCAATTTATGTTCGAATGATACTTTTTGACGACAAGAAGGATTTCATGCTCACAACCGTCACCAAGCGACAGGCCCGTATTTTGGAGATCGTGCGCGAGCAGGGCTTCGCCTCGATCGAACATCTTGCCGGGCATTTCGTCGTCACGCAGCAGACCGTTCGCCGCGCGGTGAATCAGCTATGCGACCAAGGCCTGCTGCGACGGATCCACGGCGGCGTCGGCCTTCCAGTTCAGAACCAGAATCTTGCTTATGGAAGCCGGCAGGGATTGAACCCCGACGCCAAGCGACGGATCGCTCATGCGGTATCGAATTTCATTCCCGACGGCGCATCACTCATGATCGGCCTCGGGACCACGCCCGAATATGTCGCGCAGGCGCTGTCCAATCGTCAGGATTTGAGGATCATTACCAACAACCTGAACGTGGCAGCGGCGTTCGCGCGCAATCCAGACGTCGAAATCACGATCGCCGGGGGGACACTGCGTCCCCTCGACCGTGACATCGTCGGCGACGCCGCAGTACGGTTTTTTTCTGGTTTCAAGGCGGATTTCGGAATTTTCGGGGTCGGCGGCATAGATCAAGATGGCGCCCTGCTCGATTTTCACTCGGATGAGTTTCAGGCGCGTCAGGCCATCGTTGCCAATTGTCGGATCGCCCTGCTGGTCGCCGACGTCAGCAAGTTTGGCCGCAACGCTACAGTGCGCGGCGGCCATCTTGGCGAATGCCATCATTTCTTCACCGACAAGCCATTGCCGGCAGGGTTTCGTTCGATCGCCGAACAATACGCGGATCGGATACATACCGCCAGCGATGGCGCCGTAGACGCCGCGTAAGTCAGACGGCTCAGTTCGTCGACTTGTTCCAGGAGAGCATCGATCATGTCCCCGCTGATTTCCCTGATCGATCTCGCCGGCTCGATCGCGCTTCTGCTTTGGGGCACACACATGGTGCAGACCGGCGTGCAGCGCGCGTTCGGCTCGAAATTGCGCTCCATTCTGGGTCGTGCCTTGCGTAACCGCCTTCGCGCCTTCCTCGCCGGCGTGGGCGTTACTGCTCTGCTCCAAAGCAGCACCGCCACCGGACTGATGACGGCCGGCTTCGCAGCAGGAGGTCTGGTGGGGTTGGTCCCGGCTCTCGCGGTCATGTTGGGTGCCAACGTGGGGACGACCCTGATCGTGCAAGTTCTCTCGTTCGATGTCGTGCTGATCTCTCCAGCACTCATTCTGCTCGGCATGGTGATGTTCCGCAGGGATTCGCGAACCCAAGCACACGATCTCGGTCGCGTGTTCATCGGCCTTGGCTTGATGCTGCTTGCGTTGCACCAGCTTCTTAGTCTCATGACTGGCTACGAGGATTCACCCGTCTTGAGCATGGTGTTGGGCGCCGTTTCCGCCTCGTGGCTTCTGGACGTATTTCTGGCGGCTTTGCTGACTTGGGCTGCCCATTCGAGCGTCGCCATCGTCCTGTTCATCATCTCGTTAGCGATGAAGGGCGTGGTTCCTGCTGACGCCGCGTTTGCTCTTGTTCTCGGTGCAAATCTCGGCACGGCCATCAATCCCCTCTTGGAGGGTCCCCGAGGCGACGATCTGGCGGCAAAACGGCTTCCAATAGGCAATCTGATCGGACGTATCCTGGGCGTTGCCATAACGATAGGTTTTCTCGGCCCGATCAGTTATTTCATGGCCGCGATCGAGCCAACCAGCGCGCGTGCAGTGGCCGATTTTCACACCCTTTTCAATGTTGCGGTGGCTGCCGTATCCCTGCCGCTTCTGGGGCCCTATGCGTCGCTGTTGCGCCGCTGGCTCCCAGAAAACATCAACCCGGCTGACCCGGCACGGCCACTCTATCTCGATTCCGCGGCTAAGGAGACACCCATCGTCGCGCTCGGCGCAGCATCTCGCGAGGCGCTACGGCTTGCCGACGTGCTTGAGGAAATGCTCCAAGGAGTGAACGCGGGACTAGCGAAGGGAAACCGAAGATTGCTGGTTGAGACCCGCCGGCGTGAAGACGTGCTGGATAAGCTGAATATCGCAATCAAGGCCTACCTTACGTCGCTTGATCCAGAAGAGTTAAATCCCGCGGATCATCGTCGTCTGAATGAGATTTTGACATTCACGATGAATATTGAGCAGGCCGGCGACGTAGTCGACCGAAATTTTTTGCCGCACGCCTCCAAGAGGCTCAAGCGAGGCCTGGTGTTTTCCGAGGAGGAGCAAAAGGAGCTGACCGCCATGATCGAGCGCCTATCCGTCAATCTGAAAACGGCAGCATCGCTACTCGTCACTGAAGATCAGCGGACCGCTCGCCTGCTGGTGGACGAAAAAGTCGCGTTCAGGGACGCCGAAACCAAAGCGACAGCTTCGCACGTCAACCGACTGCGCAATGGCGATCTCCAGGCCGCTCAGGCCAGTTCGATCCATCTCGATCTATTGCGGGATATCAAGCTGATCAATTCCCATATCGTGGCTGCCGCGGCGTATCCGGTGCTGGAGCGCAGCGGCGCGCTTCTGCCAAGCCGCGTGACGTAGTCGCCGCACGACGTGTCGAGCACGGCAATCGCAAATTATGACAAAAAAGCCCTGTCTGAAGGACGGGGCCTCTAGTTTTGCTAGCTGTGAACTTTCAGGAGGTTGTCCATTCGATCTGATTGGTCTTCGCGTTGAAGAGATTGAGCACGTCGAGCTGCAGTCGCACGCCATTATCGAATCGGTAGCCAGCCCGTGCGTTGAAGATCAGCGTATCCTGCGAGCGGACGCTGTCGTCATCGATCAGGGGGCGCGGCCCTTCGCCTTCGGCAGCGCAACTGCGGCGGTTGCAAGCAATAGCCGCCATCCGCCACCTCTCGCATACCACCCCCGCGAAAGATAAATTGCTACACTCGCCTTGCAACCGCGAGACGGTAGCAATCCCGGTATGATGTCACAATCAAAAATGATGCGACTGCGAGTATAGCACGCATCACCATCCAAAAATGCGTTCGCCCAGCCAGTAGCTGCCAACGATGGCGACCGCAACGGACGCGATCCGCGGCGTCAATGATGCGCCGCGTCCGCGCGTCAAAACGGCCAGCGTCGGCAGGAACAGCGCGACAAAGATCAATTGCCCGATCTCGACGCCGACATTGAATCCGACGAGCGCCCGCACGATCGCCGCCCCTTTCAGGCCGAGTTCGCCGAGTGCCGATGCGAAGCCGAAGCCGTGCACGAGGCCAAAGACAAAACTCCAGATCCAGCGGCGCCGATCGGGTTCGGTCACAAGCAGATTTTCCAGCGCGACCCAGACGATGCTCGCCGCGATTAGCGGTTCGATGATCCGCTCCGGAATGGTCAGAATATCAAGTGTGGCAATTGAGAGTGTCACGCTATGCGCAAGCGTAAACGCTGTGACAATGCGGACGACGGACCAAAAACCTTGAGCGGTTGCAAGCAGTGCTACCAAGAACAGCAGATGGTCGTAACCGGTGATGATGTGCTCGATGCCCAGCTTGACGAAATCGAACCATCCGGTCGCCACGGGGCGGTCCACGTCGATCGCGACTTTCCGTAATGGTTCCTCAAAGCTAACCTGCCGCTCGCCGTTGGCTGTCCCCAAATTTCCCAACGTTCGATAATGCTCGCCCAGAAGCTCGCTCCAGTCCTCGGCAATCTCGAGGCGGCCGTGCGAGGCATCACAGCCGAACTCGATCTCGATCGTGGCGCGAGCATCGTTGGCGCCGGCACCGCCGATCCGTACGCGGCCCATCCGGCAGCGCGCACTGCCGAGTTCGACCGAAAGTGTCTGGCGGGCGTATTCGGCAATTCGCTCCGCTGCTGGCCGATCGCCGTTGACCGCAGACGCAAGCAGTTCGACGGATCTGTTCGGTATTTCGGGCAGCACGATCGACAGCGCGTAATGCAGCCGATTGTCGATGAGTTCGATTCGCACAAGCGCCGTCGTGGTCGCGTGGGCAAGCGCGAAGGCCGGCCACAGTAAGGCCAGTGCCAACCACGTCCGCAAGACGCGTCCGATCATGGCGCGCCTCCCAACTGCTCCCACGCCTCTGGGACGAAGCCGGGGAGCAATGCGATCTCGCGCTTGTCGTCGAGCCTCGCGTAGCGTGACAGGCCGAGCAGATTGGCTGCGCCAAATGAGATCGCAAAGCTGTCGGCCCCGGATCCCCTGAGGATCACACGGGACCGTGGCGGATCCAGGCCGAACTGCGCAACATCGACGCCGGCAAGTTCGGCATCGGTCAGGATCCGCTCCGGCCCTGAATTGCGCAGGAGCGTGACCGCACCCTCGAGGCGCGCCTCGAACCCTGCCGTCACCGTCCCTCGCTCCGCCCGCCAACCGCTCTCACCGCGCACAAAGTACCACCGCCTATCACCACTGGTCACCTCGACCTCGCGGACCTGCTCGGCCGGAATGGTCAGGAGTCCGGCGGGCCTGAACGGCGCGAGTCCCGGACCACCTCGACCGCCGGTGAAGGCAAGTGCTGCGAGGAACGCCGTCGCGGCGAGCGCAGCGGCGATCCAGGCGAAGCGGTTCATCGCCGCCGCCACCACATCGCAACCCCGGCAAGGGCGACCAGGCCCGGCATCAGCAGTACCGTGACGATGAAGATGCCGCGCATCTGTGCGCCGGTAAGCGTCACCGTCGGCAAGACCTCGACCGGGGGCTTCATGGTCGGCGCCCTCTCCTCGCGCGTCAGCCAGGCGATCCCTGCGAGCACGACATCGGAATTGCCGAGATAAGGAAAGAAAGAATTGGAAACGAAGTCAGCGTCGCCCGCGACGATCAGGCGAAAGGGCTTGGCTGCTTCGGTGATGCGTCCTTCGGACGCAAGCACGATGATCCGCGCTGCGGGCGGTCCGGTCTCCGGCTCCACCCGCTTTCCGAGACGATCGCTGATGATGTAGCTCTCCGTGCTGCTGGTCGCCAGCGGTACGACCCGCACGTCGGCTGCCGCCACAGTCTCAAGCGGCCGCGCACCCGGATAGAACGATAGCGAAAGTCCGCGCGTGACCGGATGGGTCCCGTAGCGTGATACGGCGATCATCTGTTCATCCGTAAAATAGTGATCCCTGGGGTCGACGATCACGCCGTCGCCGATCTTGACACCAGCCCGGGCCAGAACTGCTGCGATGCTGTCGTCCAGCACATAGTCTGGCTCGACGAGGACCATCGCCGAGCCGCCGCGCTCCAGATAGCGGCGCAACAGTTCGCTTTCCTTCGGGCTATAGGCAGTTCGGGGATTGGCCTCGACCAGCACAGCGCAATCATCCGGGATCGCCTGTCCGGTCGCGAACGATACTTTTCGCGCGACCAGCCCGAGCTTCTCCAGCGCACGCCGGAGCCGTCCGATGCCATGCTGCTCCATCTGCACGACCGCCAGCCCCGAGGCATCGTGATGGTGACTCTGAGCGCCCTCGAAATGCGTATGGAATTCGAAATTATCGATATCGTACTCACCATGGCCGGCGGCGAAGCAAACCACCATCTCGCGCTGGCGCATCAATCGCAGCAAGCCGAGCGCAATCTCCCGGTCGTCGGTGGTGACCACCTCGATGCGGCGGTCGCCGGCGCGCAGCACGGCGGAATTGTAGGTGCGGACACCGAGGCTGTTCGCCAGTGCCGGGCTCTGGTCGGCATCGATCAGTTGCACGTGAAAGTTGGGGTTTTGCCGCTCGAGCTGGCTGAGCATGGTGGTCAGCGCCCGGGCGCCGGGATTCTGCTTCTGATAGAAATAGGCGACGTCGATCGGCTCCTTCAGTGCGAGCACCAGGTCACGCGCCTCGGCTGACGGCGTGAACGCCTTCTCGCGCGTGAGGTCGAGATAGGCGTCGTGGCGAAACAGCGCGACATTGGCGAGAATCGCGACGGTCAGGGCAGCACCGACAACAAGCACCGCGGTGACGACACGGCTCGTTGACCCAATCCGGACCGGCAGCTTGAGCCCCGCCGCGAACAGGAGTGCAAGCGCGGCGACGACACCGAAAAACCAGCCGATGTTGGCCAGCTCCGCACTCATCGCTGCGCCAGTCCCCACGTTGCGAGGAACAGCGCGAGCATGCTCGCGGTGACGAAATAGCCGACATCCGACAGGAAAACCGAGCCCGAGACCATCGGCTTGAAATGGCCGATCAGCGACAGGTTGATGGCAACGCTGTCGAACGGCGGCGGCAGCAGATAGGAGACCGAATCGGCGAACCAAAGCATTAGAAAGGTGCCGATCGACAGTGCTGCGGCGACGACCTGATTTTCCGTCAAGCTCGACATCAGGAGACCGACTGCAACAAGAAGCGAGGCGTGCAGCATCAGCGCCAGATAACCCGCATAGATCGGCCCCCAATCCGGCTCGCCGTAGCGATCCAGGATCAATGCATAGAGCAGGGATGCTGCAAACATGCCGAGCACGAGCGTCAGCGTGGCCGCATACTTCGCAAGTACGATGGACAATTCGCCCACCGGGGCGGTGAGCAACAGCTCGAGCGTTTCCGATCGCCGCTCCTCGGCAAAGCTGCGCATGGTCAATACCGGTACCAGCAGGATCGACAGCACGTACATCTGGTGGAGAATGTACTGCAGATTGGCGACCTTGGTTGTGAACAGCGTGAGGCTGAACGTGTAGCCGAGCACCAGCAGGAACACGGCGGAAACCGTGTAGCCGATCGGCGATGCCAGAATCGCGTTCAATTCCTTGGCAAACAGAATGCGCAGCGTTTTCATGTCAGGGACAAGAACCACTCTTCAAGATCGGGCGTCTCGGCAATAGCCCGCACGCCGAGCAGACGGCCATTGAGCAGGACCGCGACCCGATCGGACGTCTTTTGCACTTCGCTCAGGATATGCGAGCTCATCAGCACCGTGTGACGACCGGCAAGCGAGCGGATCAATTGCCGCATCTCGATGATTTGGCGTGGGTCGAGACCATTGGTCGGCTCGTCGAGAATGAGAATATCTGGATCGTGGATCAGCGCCTGCGCAAGCGCGGTCCGCTGGCGATAGCCGCGCGATAGCTTCCCGGTGGGCTTATCGAGCACGGCGGACAGCGCCAGCCGAGCGACCACGCGCGCAACCGCGCTTGCGATTTCTCGCTCGGGTACGCCGCGCAGCCGCGCCATGAAGGTGAGGAATTCACCGACGCGCATGTGGTGATAGAGCGGCGCCGATTCAGGCACGTAACCGATACGCCGGCGCACCGCGAGCGAATCGTTGAGGACGTCCAGCCCGGCCACGGTCAGGCGGCCGGCAGATGGTAGAAGATAGCCCGCAAGCAGCCGCATGAAAGTGGTCTTGCCGGAGCCATTTGGCCCGAGCAATCCGAATATTTCCCCGGCTCGGACGTCGAGCGTCAATCGGTCAAGCGCCGAAACCGAGCCGTAGGTTTTGCTCACATCGATCGCGGAGATGGCCGGCGCATCCGCCCTCGCGGTCGATATACCGCCGGGCACTGCATCGCTCGGCATGATGGTCATGCAAGGTCCCAAAAACGCAACGCCGGTCGGCCGGGTCGACTCGAAGGAGCCCAGCCGAATGAGTCCTCAATCGTAGAATTCGGGCGCCTTCTTCGTCGCCTTGAAGATCTCGGGGTCATGCCCGTAGAAGATCTGAGCGTTGTTGGCGTCGCGGATGAGACGAATGCGCTGATAGCTGTTGTACGCATCTCCTGGCGATTGCGTACCCGGGATCGGCGGAATCAGATTCTTGTCGAGATTTTCCTTCAGGTAGACAACGTCACTCGTGAGGATGACGGACCCCGTCTTCGGAAGTTTCACTACCACGAACTGACTGCCGGGCGTATGGCCGGGCGCGCGCATGACGCGCACGGAACCATCATCGAACAGGTCGAGATCGCCATTGAGGCGGACGATGTTCATCTTCTTGGTGTCGGCGAAGTCGCCTGGGATGTAGTAAATCGAAAACCCGACATCCGGCCACCAGGCAGCCTTCAGCTCGTCATTCTGCACCACGAGCGTGGCATTGGGAAACTGTCCGACATTGCCGCCATGGTCGAGGTGGAGGTGACCTGCCACTACGTACTTGATGTCATCCGTCTTCAGGCCGATCTTTGCGAGTTGAGCGGGGATCGCGTCGTCCTTAGTCATCTTTAGGCCAAATCCCTTGGCCAGCGGTCCCCACCAGCCTTCGGGATCCGTGATCGTCTTGTCGTTGTTGCCGGTATCGATGATGACGTTGCCCTTGGGATGCTTCAGCACATAGAAGCTCACGGGCGCCCAATCGATGTTGCCCTGGCCGCCCATCTGCAGGGCGGCCTTCGGGAAGCCTCCCAGCGAACCGGATGTGAAGACGTAAAGTTTCGGACCCTCTTGTGCGGGGGCCGGCGCGGCCATCGCCGCAAAGCCGAGCGCCACAGCTAGACTCAAGGCAACATGCTTCGTCATAGCGTGTCCTCCTTTGCCTTTGTTTTACGGGCTGTCTGTGCAGCCACAGAGCTTGACCCGAAGCGGTCGGACCAGCCATCCAAGAATAGATTGAGGACCCCACCAAACGCAAGTTGGGAATGCCATCGAAAACAGGCCCCGCTCGGTCAAAGCTGCCATTTGCCGGCCTTTTTCTTGACCTTCAGGACGTTCGCCGGCGGCGTGGCCGTGAGCTGTGGCGCCTCTTCACCTCGCACTCGCCGGCACTTTCAAGCCGACGGTGCGTCCGGGGAAGCCAGCGGCGTCAAAGTAGCGCGTCCGGCCGACGAACTGCATGTTGACGATGGTGCGCAGGCCGTTGTCGCCTCGCTTCGAGACAAGATCCAGTCGCCACGGCCGAACGGGCTTTCCGCCCGTCAGTGCTTCGGTAAGAGCGCGGCCGCGCAGCTTGCCGACCGGCGGGAGGGTTACACCCAGGATCTTCTCAAGCGTTGGAGCGATGTCAGCGTTGCTGACCGGGGCCGTATCGTTGAAGCCTGTCTTGAACGCGGGCCCGATAGCCGCCATGAAGTTTCCGGTATCGGCGCGGCTAAAACTGCCATGATGACCTTGCCCCTGCAAAAGGGTGGTATCGGATACGGTCGCGCTGCAAAACAGCGGCTGATCGCAGCCCGTCGTTTCGGAGCGGAAATTCACGACGATGGCCGGCGTTGGCGTTCGCGCGCCACCTTTGAGGCCCACTCTGCTCATCGGCAGCGCTCCTGGAACTGGTCCCAGGTCATCACGGACGAAGATACCGCTGGTGTAGTCTTGCGCAAGGAGCGCCTGGACCACTTGCCTCGCCAGGATTTTGGCGTTGTCCTGCGGTAGATAGATGAGATCGTTGCCTCCGTTCGCGCCGACCACGATAGCGGGTTTGGCCGGATCGTTGCCGATCGAAGCGCTGGCGCGGCGCGGATATTTTCCAGCCTTGTAGTCGACGCCAGGTCCTTCAGCGGAAGGCTCATGCAGCGGCAGGCCCAAAGCGTGCGCAAGATCGATCGCAAGAAAGCCGGGTGGCAACTGCCCTTCGGGCACCTTGTCGTACTTCAGTTTTGCAGCCGGACTGGTCTTGCTTTGCTTCGACACGGTGCTGAAGCCATGGTCGGCAGTGACAAAGATATTCGTATCGGTCTCAAGCCCAAGATCCCCAAGCGCAGCGACGATCGCCGCAAGGTCGTCGTCCGCTACCTTGATTGCAGCGAGGGACGTCGGACCATTAATGCCGGGAGCAAGCTCATTGATGCTGTCGCGCTGGGAGTGCTGGGTGCCGTCCGGATCGGACGACCAATACAGTAGCATGAACGGCTTCTTGCTCTCCTTGAAATACGGCAACAGTACCTTGGTGACGATGTCCCGATAATATTTCTGCTGAACGATATTGGTGGACTTGCCGGGGTTCTCGCGCTGAGCGCGCCCCGGAGTTTCCAGCGCCAATCCGACTTTCTTGAGCATCTCGACGACATCCGGCCGCAAGACGATGCCATTCTTCTTGCCAGTATCGTCGTCGAAAAAAATCGTGGTCTTGCCGTCGAGCTGGGTAAGATCGTGGATCCCCACCGGCCCGACCTTGCCGAGGGCAGCCGTAAAGTAGCCCTTTTCGCGCGCCGCCGCCATGATCGAGTGCTCGGCAATGAAATTACCGCCGTGATGCTGATTGAGCTCACCCAACACCGCATTGTCCTGGATGAAAGGCGTTACGGTTCGGGCTGCGCTTGCAACCGGAAAGCCCATGTAGAATGTATTGCCGAAATCTCCGGTGTCGCCGATCAGGTGACCGGTCGCGATCACCGAGGCGTTCGAAGTGGTGATTGTTGGATAGAGCGAATGACTGTTCGAGAAGTTGACACCGGTGTCCCGTACCCGGGCGAATGCGGGCGCTCGCTCGGGCGTGACCGCAGCGGCCCGAAGACCATCAGCGACGAACAGGATGACGTTCTGTTGAGCATTGGATTGCAGCGTGCTCGCCAGGACAGCGAGCAACGCGCAGACGACCAATTTCGCCATGGTGTCCCCCAACATTGCGAATTATTTGAGCGCAGTATGAGATAAAGAGGCGTTTGCGCCAAGCACCCTCGCGGCACGGCTGTGGAAGGTCCGCTTTACCCCCGACAGTCGACATCAACCGTCACTAAATCGGGCGCCGCTTGGTGCTAACAGCAGACATTCTCAGGCCTCCCGGGCAGCGGCCTGACTGCGCCAACGCGATGTTAGCTCGAAAGTTGGAGCACCCTGCCGCACCAGTTTCGCACCAGAAACGACTTCAATAAAGCGCAACGAACCCGATCGAAATTAAACAAAAATGCTGCAAATTCAGCGAAGCTGATCGATATTCTGCCGCTAATAACGATCTGGTTGCAGGTTCGAATCCACCGCGTCAACGTTCCCGAACGAAAGCGGCTGGTGACAAGCTGATGCGATCGAACGTCAACTTGCACATCAGGAGGCGAATGAAATTCGTGGCGACCCATGCCGCCGAATTCTGGCAGGAGGGTCGTGCGGATGATGCGGTGGTAGGCGGACGAGTTCGATCAGCTAAGGGAGCACGGTCGTGTCATCAAAATCAGTGCCTCAGGAAAAGCGCGTTGAAAGTGGGGTTGCTCCCTCAAGTCGCACGTCCATTAGTTCGACACGTTGGTGTCAAGGAGCGCCAGAAGTGAGCGCACCACTACTAGTCGCCGACGTCCGATCGTTGTCGTGACGATGCGCCTATCTCCTATCAACTCGTAAAGCTTCGTGCGTCCCAAGCCGGTCACTTCGCATGCATCGTCAATCGTGCAGGTGAGCCGCTGGGCGAATGGCATCGTGCTCGGTTCTTCGGCTTTCGGAGCGGATAGACTGACTTGCGACTGTTGTCGGCCAGTTTTCTCTCGTCGATTGTATCTCACGTGGCCCTCCTATTCGCACAAAGCTCGACGGGGCGAGAGTTGATTGTGCGACGAGCAACGTCAATGCGAACATCCGAGGGCGCTCGCGTACGACAGCGCACCTCAGCGGCGCTTTGAATATTTCCGGACATCAAGGGCGACGAGGAAATTTTTCGCGAATGCGGCAGCCACATTGAGGCATCGCGCCGAGGCTAGTCCCCCTAATGTCGGCAACAAATTCCTCAGGCGTTCGCCGCTGTTCACCAGCGTCTTATTCAACCGTTATTCAACGAACGCGGCCGATAGCTACCTAAGTGCCTGAGTTTGCTGGCGCTCCCTAGGGGAATCGAACCCCTGTTTCAGCCTTGAGAGGGCTAAGCTGCGGCGTGCTCGCCGACCCACGTTTTGGTGAGGTTTCGACGCTCCTCGCAAGGCGCTGCAAGGATTCAATTATTTCTGCATAATCAAAGCCAAGCGTTTTCTGAAACTGTGGTACCAATTGTGGTACGAACCGATTGCGGCCTCACTGAGGCATGAAAAGCCTTTATTTTGCTGGTAGCGAGAGAGGGACTCGAACCCCCGACCCCAGGATTATGATTCCCGTGCTCTAACCAGCTGAGCTACCTCGCCACGGTTCACCTTCGCGGCACACCATACCGCATTCGCGAACGCGCGGCATATAAGGAGTGGGTTAAGGGCCTGTCAAGCAAAGCCGGCGGTCCAGCCAACCGCCTGCGAAATAGCGCTATTTCGGCCGGATTGTCGGGTCGCCGCCGGGGCTGCCGGGCGGCGGAATCACCGGCGTCTTGCCGCCGTTCGGCGGCGCAGGCGCGTGCATTTCGGGATCGACGCCTGGGGGCGGACACAATACGCCGTCCGAGCGGGCAAGCTTGTCGCCGAGCGGCTCGGCTCGCTGACCGGTGGTTGTTCCCTCGGGAGCCTTCTCGCCGGGCTTCGGCAACGGCTGCATAGGCGCGCAATCGGCGGCGCGCTGCGGCGATGGCGGCGCGGTCTGGGCCGGCGGTGTGGTCGGACCCGGCGGGGCCTGTGCCGCCGCCACGTCAGCGGCTGCCATCAACACACATGAGAGAAGAAGTGCGCGTTTCATTGCCATGCAGGGGAAACGGCCTGCACTTGCGGAGGTTCCGCAGTCAAACTGTCGCTTTTTGTTTGACGCGTTTTCCTAACGCGAAACCGGGCTCCACCCCCGGATCAAGTCCGAGGGACTGCTTCGCTCGAAAACGCTATTGCTTCACGACTTCCGGAAACGGATCAGCGAAAAATGCCCCATCGGCGGCATCGGCCGCCGTTCGGTCAGGGTGACGCCGCCATGTTTGTCAGCCCAGTTGGTCAGGCGCTCCCATGGGAATTCCGGCCGCCAGCCGAGCCGCCGCGCCAATGGCGCGAATGCCAGTTCGAACATCCGGCGCGGACCGCTTTCGGCACCGATGTGATTGACCAGAATGAGCTCGCCGCCGGGTTTCAGCACGCGGATGAAATCATCCAGCGTACGTTCCGGATCCGGCACCGCCGTGATGACATATTGCGCCACCACCGCGTCGAAATATGAGTCCTTGAACGCGAGATTCTTGGCGTCCATCACCGCAAGCGTTTCGACATTGGTCAGGCCGAACTCGCGCACGCGCTTCCGCGCCCGCCGCAGCATTGGTTCGGAAATATCGACGCCGCACAATTTCGTGTTGCGCGAATATTCGGAAAGCGACAGCCCGGTGCCGACGCCGACGTCGAGAACGCGCCCGCCGATCTTGTCGGCTTCCGCGATGGTCGACCGGCGGCCCTCGTCGAACACCTTGCCGAACACGAGATCGTAGACCGGCGCCCAGCGGCCATAAGCCTTTTCGACCCCCTCGCGGTCGATATCCCCAGCCATTCCCTCTGCCCCGATTTTTCTTAAGTGCGCATCACCTCGGGGAGCGGCGTCATCGTTTGCTGCGCCCCTGCCCTTGCCACCGTATTCGTTGCGGTCGCGCTCTTGATGAATCCACCGCCGAGCACGCGCGCCTGTCCCGCCGGCGCATCGTAGAACACGCAGGCCTGGCCGGGCGAGACGCCCTCTTCGCCGGCAACGAGTTCGACCTCATAACCGCCATCGACCGCGCGCAACCAGGCCGGCTGGGGCGCGCGGGTCGAGCGCACGCGCACGAACATCTCGATGCCGTCGCCGATGACGCGATCCAGCAGCCCGTCGCCGATCCAGTTGATGTCGCGAAGGCGGATGCGATCCATCCGCAATGCCTCGCGCGGCCCCACCACGACGCGGCGGCTGGCCGCATCGAGCTTGACGACATAGAGCGGCGCGCCGGCGGCGATGCCGAGCCCCTTGCGCTGGCCGACGGTGAAATGAACGATGCCCTGATGACGGCCGATGACGTGGCCTTCGAGATCGACGATGTCGCCGGGCTCGATCGCGCCCGGCTTCAGGCGACCGATGATGTCGGTGTAGCGCCCGGTCGGCACGAAGCAGATGTCCTGGCTGTCCTGCTTGTCGGCGACTTCGAGGCCGAAGCGCCGCGCCAGTTCGCGCGCCTGCGGCTTGGTCATGTCGCCGAGCGGAAAGCGCAGATAATCGAGCTGCTCGCGCGTGGTCGCGAACAGGAAATAGCTCTGGTCGCGATCGGCGTCCGCAGCGCACACCAGCGCGCGCGACCCGTCGGCGAGGCGGCGCGAGGCGACATAGTGCCCGGTCGCGAGCGCACTCGCGCCGAGTTCGCGCGCGGTCGCCAGCAGGTCGCGAAACTTGACCGAGCGGTTGCACTCGATGCAGGGCACCGGCGTTTCGCCGAGCGCGTAGCTGTCGGCAAAATTGTCGATCACGGATTCGCGGAAGCGGCTTTCATAGTCGAGCACGTAATGCGGAATGCCGATCCGCTCGGCGACGTTGCGGGCGTCGTGGATGTCGCGGCCGGCGCAGCAGGCGCCCTTGCGATGGGTGGCCGCGCCGTGGTCGTAAAGCTGCAGCGTGATCCCGACCACGTCATAGCCCTCGGACTTCAGCAAGGCAGCCGTCACCGAGGAATCGACGCCGCCGGACATGGCGACCACGATCCGCGTGTCCTGCGGGCGGCCTTCGAGATCCAGACTGTTTCGCATGCCAGAGGTCATCGACTTCAATCGCAAGCGCGCTGCGCGGCTCGCGGCCAGGGTTAAAAAGCCTTTTTATTATAAGGCCTTAAGGTCTCGTTCGGCCATACCGGGCCGGATCGGATGCCGCTCTTTAATATAGGCCGTATTGGCGCGAGGCAATCAGCCGATACCATTTTTGGAGACGGTCCAGGACGGCAAATCTTGCCGCCGGGCAGAAAAGGGGGGTGCGATGATGCCCCGCAATTTATCCGCCGCCCCCTCAAGCCTTTGAAATAACGTGATATTTTTTGCCGCGGCGGGTGGCCCGGTCCTTGCTGAATGGTAGCCGAGAGCTCAGCGCGAGGATCGCCCGTGGTTAGTGTCACGTCAGAAGTATCGGCAAACGCATCTTTTCAGAATGCGGCGGCGAGGTCCGCCC
This sequence comes from Bradyrhizobium algeriense, assembly GCF_036924595.1. NCBI lineage: Bacteria > Pseudomonadati > Pseudomonadota > Alphaproteobacteria > Hyphomicrobiales > Nitrobacteraceae > Bradyrhizobium > Bradyrhizobium algeriense. The sequence goes on from NZ_JAZHRV010000001.1 coordinate 5,718,479, forward strand.
GGCCGGATTCCGAGCCGCTGGCCAGAAACGACAGCTTCGCGGCGCTGGTCGACAGCAATACGGCCGCCAACAACAACGACAATCGCACCCAGGACAACGCGCCCGCCCCGCGCCGCTCCGACGATGCGCAAGCCGCATCCGACAACCGCGCGCGCGACAATGCTGCCGCATCGGACAAGGCCGCGCGCAACGATTCGAATGATCGCAACGCCGCGGCCAAAGCACACAGCGACAAGGCACGCGACGACGGCAAAGCCGACAGCAACGCCGATGCCGATACCAAGACCGATACCGACACCAAAGCCGCGACGGCCCGCCGCGCCAAATCGAAGTCCGATGGCGCGAAGTCCGACGAGACGACGCAGGCATCTTCCGGCGACGCTTCCGCGGCAGCCGATCAGACTGAGACGGCGCAGGATGGAACGGCCGTGGTGACGGTCGACGCCATTGCCGTTGCCATCCCCGCTGCCGCAGCGCCGGCGGCGACAGCTTCCGCGACACAAGCAACCGACAAGGCGACTGCGCCGCTTGCCATCGCTGCGGCAGCGATCGCAGCCGCCGCCTCGCTCGCCGCCGAGACGGCGCCAGCCGCTCCCACCGTGAACGCCGCGCAGGCCGACGGCGGCTCCAAGACCGGCGCGCAGGGCGGCATCGGCCAGGCCGTTAGCGCCCAAGCCACATCCGCCGACCCGTCCATCACAACCGGCATCGCTCAGGCCGCAGCAGTGGTCGCGGCGACGCCCGCCGCCACCAAAGCCGCCGTTCAGCTCAAGAGCGCCGATCTCGGCAGGAAAGGTGCCACGACGGCAGTCGAGCAGGCCGGCACCACCGATACCGCCGCCCCCGCCGCGGACACCATTGTGCCCGCTGTCACGCCGCCGATCGAAGCCGCGGGCAAGCCGAAGTCCGAGAACGGCATCGCCGACGCCGTGAACGCCCACGCGTCAGGCAATTCCATCGCGCCGCCGGCCGCTAACGCCCAAGCCAACGCGCATCTTGCCGCCTCCGACATCGGGCAGACGCCGGTCAATTCCTCCGGCAACGGCCTTCAGGTTGCCGGTGCGATCCAGGCGCAGCAACCGCCCGCTTCCGCCACGACGCCGGCTGCCGCAAGCCAGCTCACCGCCACGGCCGCCGCAAGCGCGCCGGTACCGGTCAGCGGACTTGCGATGGAAATCGCCGCGTCCGCCAAGAGTGGCAAGACCAGCTTCGAAATTCGCCTCGATCCCGCCGAACTCGGCCGCATCGACGTCCGCATCGATGTCGACCGCCACGGCCAGGTGACGTCGCATCTGACCGTCGAGCGGCCGGAAACGCTGTCGATGCTGCGTCAGGACGCCAACCAGTTGCAGCGCGCACTCGACAGTGCCGGACTCTCGACCGGCAATGGCGGCCTGCAGTTCAGCCTGCGCGACCAGTCCTCGCAGGGCCAGAACGACGGTAACCAGTCCAATCCCAACGCGCATCGCCTCGTCGTCAGCGAGGAAGACAGCGTGCCGGCCGTCGTCGCCGGCCGCAACTATGGCCGCATGCTCGGTGCGAGCGGCGGCGTTGATATTAGAGTTTAAGGGAGACAGCCATGGCAGTTGATGTAAACATGCCGACGCCGGTCGTCTCGGCGCCCGGGACCGGCTCCGCTACCGGCAACAAGACCGCTTCGGACAAGACGACGGGAATTGCGGATAATTTCCAGACCTTCCTGACGCTGCTGACCACGCAGTTGCAGAACCAGAACCCGCTGGATCCGCTCGACACCAACCAGTTCACCCAGCAACTCGTGCAGTTTGCCGGCGTCGAGCAGCAGCTCAGATCGAACGAACAGTTGAAGTCGCTGATCGAAATCGAAAAGAGCGCCCAGGCGACCCAGGCGCTGGTCTATGTCGGCAACACTGTCGCCGTCGACGGCAGCACGGCGCAGTTCGACAAATCGGCGACCTGGAATTTTCAGGCCGAGAAAGACACCAGCGCGACGATCACGATCACCAATTCGACAGGCCAGACCGCCTTTACCGGGTCGTATTCGCTCAAACAGGGCAATTCCAGTTTCGTCTGGGATGGCAAGGGCAATGATGGCGTACAATGGCCGGCCGGTACCTACACCTTGACCGCCACCGGCAAGGACAGCTCCGGCAACAACGTGGCGATCTCCACCGAGGTCCAGGGCATCGTCGATTCAGTCGATCTCAGCGCCTCCCCGCCGCTGCTCTCGATCGGCGGCCAAAACTATACCACCGACAAGATCAAGCGGGTGGTCCGTCCGACCACCACCTCCAGCTAGCGCACCCACCACTCGCATCGTTAGATCCGTCACTTCCGACCCGGCAACCCCTGATTGTACGCAAAAGCGTCACAGGGAACCCGGGCGGACGCATTTTCCGTCATTTTCAAGGAGATTCGTATTGAAGCCGTAGGCTTAGGCAATTTTTAAGCCGCGGGGCGTAGGTTGTCATGGTGAGTTCAGTGGTTGAGAGTTTGTGAGTACGCCATGACAGAACCCCATCGCCCGAGGGTAAAATACGTCATCGGGCCTGACGGCAGCCCGTTGACAATTGCCGACCTGCCCGCGCCCGGCACGAAACGGTGGGTTATCCGCCGCAAGGCCGAGGTCGTTGCAGCGGTCCGCGGCGGCCTGCTCTCCCTCGAGGAAGCCTGCAGCCGTTATACCCTGACGGTCGACGAATTCCTGTCCTGGCAGTTTTCCATCGATCAGCATGGTCTGGCAGGTCTCCGGACCACCCGGATCCAGCAATATCGGCAGTAAACTCTCCCGAACCGAAAGATTTGATGAAAACCGGCTCCGTTTTGCGAAGCCGGTTTTTTTCATGTCGGAACTATTCGTGGCGGCTTTAACGGCTGTTAACCATATGGAAACCATCCCCTAGGCAATAATTGCCCAGTCGGTCCCAGGGACCGAATCCCCTGGGGGCGGTTGGTGCAAAGTCTCGTTGCTTTCCTGAGAGGCCTCGGCGCGTCGCGGTTGATGGCCATGGTCGCGGTGACGACCGCGCTGCTCGGCTTCTTCGCCTTTGTCATCATGCGCGTCACGACGCCGCAGATGACCACCCTGTTCACCGACCTCTCCGCCGAAGATTCCTCCGGCATCATCAAGGATCTGGAACGCCAGGCGATTCCCTTCGAGCTGCGCAACGAAGGCGCCGTCATCATGGTGCCGAAGGACAAGGTCACGCGGCTGCGGATGAAGCTGGCCGAAAGCAATCTGCCCAAGGGCGGCGGAGTCGGTTACGAGATTTTCGACAAATCGGACGCCCTCGGCACCACGAGCTTCGTCCAGAACATCAATCATTTGCGCGCACTGGAGGGCGAACTCGCCCGCACCATCCGCGCCATCGACCGCATCCAGGCGGCCCGCGTGCATCTGGTGCTGCCGGAGCGGCCGCTGTTCTCGCGCGAAACGCCGGAGCCCTCGGCCTCGATCGTGCTGCGGGTGCGCGGCAGCCTCGAACCTCAGCAGATCCGCGCTATTCGCCATGTCGTCGCCTCCGCCGTCAACGGGCTGAAGCCGCAGCGGGTGTCGATCGTCGACGAGGCCGGCCGGTTGCTGGCCGACGGCGCCGGCAAGGACTCCGATAACGCGGTCGGCGACGAGCGCCGCACGGCGTTCGAGAAGCGCATGCGCAACGAGGTCGAGGCGATCGTCTCCTCGGTGGTCGGCCAGGGTCGCGCCCGCGTCCAGCTCACCGCCGATTTCGACTACAACAAGGTCACCCAGACCTCGGACAAGTTCGATCCCGAGGGCCGCGTGCTGCGCTCCACCCAGACCCGCGAGGAATCCTCGCTGACCGCCGAGAACAACGGCCAGGTGACGGTTAACAACGAACTGCCCGGCAACCAGACCAACACCACTGGGCCTGCGGCCCGCGACCAGAGCAAGAAGAGCGAAGAGACCAACAATTACGAGATTTCCCGCACCACCAAGACCGAGGTCACCGAGGCCGGACGGGTCAACCGGATCTCGGTCGCGGTGCTGGTCGACGGCGCCTATTCCAAGAACGAAAAAGGCGAAATGGTCTATCAGGACCGCAACAAGGAACAGCTCGACCGCATCGCCACCTTGGTCCGCTCGGCGATCGGCTTCGACCAGAAGCGCGGCGACCAGGTCGAGGTCGTCAATCTTCGCTTTGCCGAAGCGCCGACCGTGCCTGCGGTCGTTGAGCCGACCGGCCTTCTCGGCATGCTGCAGTTCACCAAGGATGACGTCATGTATGTCATCGAACTCGGCGTCATGATGCTGCTCGGCCTGGTGGTGCTGTTCATGGTGATCCGCCCGCTGGTCAAGCGCATCCTGGCTGCCGAAGTCATTCCCGCGCTGGCCGAACCGGCGCCGGCTTTGACCGACGGCACAGCCGAACTCGGGCCCGGGCAGGCGCTGATCGCCGGCAACAGCGGCACCGCCCAATTGATCGACGTCGCCCAGGTCCAGGGCCAGGTCCACGCGCAGGCCGTGCACCGGGTCGGCGAACTGGCCGAACGAAATCCGAACGAGACCGCTTCCATTGTTCGCCAATGGCTCAGCGAACCCGCCGAGTGACCTGACATGGCCGTACCGCAAACCAACAATGCCAACGACATCACCACCGTCATCTCGGCGCTGGCGAGCCGTCAGAACTCCCGGCCCAAGGGCAAGCCGTTGAGCGGCCCGAAGCGCGCCGCCATCCTGATGCTGGCGCTGGGCGAACAATATGGCGGCAAGGTCTGGGGACTCCTTGCTGACGACGAGGTGCGTGAACTGTCGATCCATATGTCGACGCTCGGCACCGTCGAGGCCGATGTCGTGGAAGACCTGCTGCTCGAATTCGTTTCGCGGATGTCGGCATCCGGCGCCCTGATGGGCACCTTCGACGCCACCGAACGGCTGTTGCAGCAATATCTGCCGTCCGAGCGCGTCACAGGCATCATGGACGAAATTCGCGGCCCCGCCGGCCGCAACATGTGGGAGAAGCTCTCCAACGTGCAGGAAGAGGTGCTCGCCAACTACCTCAAGAACGAATACCCGCAGACTATTGCCGTTGTGCTGTCGAAGCTGAAGCCGGAGCACGCCGCGCGCGTGCTGGCGATCCTGCCCGAAGATCTCGCGCTCGACGTGGTCGGCCGCATGCTGAAGATGGAAGCGGTGCAAAAGGAAGTCATCGAGCGCGTCGAGCAGACGCTGCGCACCGAATTCATGTCCAATTTGTCGCAGACCCGCCGCCGCGACGCCCACGAGGTGATGGCCGAAATCTTCAACAATTTCGACCGCCAGACCGAAACCCGCTTCATCACCTCGCTGGAAGAGGAAAACCGCGAATCCGCCGAGCGCATCAAGGCGCTGATGTTCACCTTCGACGACCTCATCAAGCTCGACTCCGCCTCGGCCCAGACGCTGATGCGTAATATCGACAAGGCCAAGCTCGGCATCGCGCTGAAGAGCGCCAATGAGGAGGTACGTGCCTTCTTCCTCGGCAACATGTCGTCGCGCGCCGGCAAGATGCTGATGGACGACATGGCGGCGATGGGACCGGTTCGGCTGCGCGACGTCGACGAGGCGCAGGCGCTGCTCGTCAACCTCGCCAAGGACATGGCCGCCAAGGGCGAAATCACGCTGACCAAGAACCGCGCCGACGACGAGCTGGTGTACTGATGGCCGCACCCGCAAAATTCCTGTTCGACACGGACTTCGCGGCGCCAGACAGGACGCGCGAGCGTGCCGCCACGGCCGCCGAGATCGCGCAAAAGGTCGCGGAGGCCGAGGCACGCGCCTACCGCGCCGGCTACGAGGCGGCCCAGCACGAGGCCAGGGTGGAGAGCGACCGCCGCGCGGCGCTGGCGCTGGAAGAGATCGGCATCACCATCCGCGGCATCGCCACGCGTTTCTCCGGCATCGAGGCCAGGATGGAGACCGAGGCCGTCGATGTCGCGGTCGCGGTGGCGCGCAAGCTGTGCAGCGAACTGGTTGCCCGCGAGCCGCTTGGCGACATCATGGCGCTGGTCAGCGACTGCTTCTCCCATCTGGTTGCCACCCCGCATCTCGTCGTTCGCATCAACGACCAGCTCTACGAGGCCGCCCGCGAGAACATCGAACGGCGGGCAGCCCAAAGCGGCTTCGAGGGCCGGCTGGTGATCCTAGCCGAGCCCGGAATTGCGACCGGCGACTGCCGGATCGAATGGGCCGACGGCGGCGTGGTGCTGGAACGCGCGGTCATCGAAGCGAAGATCAGCGAACTCGTCGGGCGCTATCTGGCGTCCCGCGATCAGGCCGGAACGTAGAGGCCATGAGGACTGAACCATGAGTGATACCGACGCACAGGTACCGTTGCCGGATCTCAACGCCGCGGACGCCCCGCCGATCGATGATCTCGCCTACAACGAGGACGAACAGGCCTCGCGCATCGCGGCCGACCTCGAAGCCGTGTTCGACGTGCCGGTGCAGGTCTCGGCCGTGCTCGGCCGCTCCAAGATGGACGTCGGCGAGCTGTTGAAGCTCGGCCCCGGCACCGTGCTCGAACTGGACCGCCGCGTCGGCGAAGCCATCGACATCTACGTCAACAACCGCCTGGTGGCGCGTGGCGAGGTCGTGCTGGTCGAAGACAAGCTCGGCGTCACCATGACGGAAATCATCAAGGCGGAACGCAGCTAATAGTTTTGGCGACACGCGCCGCGAACGGCGCGAACAGACGAACAGGAGATAAAAAATGCGGCTTCTCATCGTTGGCACCTTGAAGGGCCAACTCACGACCGCCACCAAGATCGCGATGGAAAACGGCGCATCGGTGACCCACGCCGAGGCGATCGAACAGGCGATGGCCGTGCTGCGCGGCGGCAAGGGCGCCGACCTCCTGCTGGTCGACGTCGCCCTCGACATCCGCGACCTGGTGATGCGGCTGGAAGCCGAGCACATCCACGTGCCGATCGTGGCCTGCGGCATCTCCAACGACGCCCGCGCTGCGGTCGCCGCTATCCATGCCGGCGCCAAGGAATACATCCCGCTGCCGCCCGATCCGGAACTGATCGCCGCGGTGCTCGCCGCCGTCGCCAACGATTCACGCGATCTGGTCTATCGCGACGAAGCCATGGGCAAGGTGATCAAGCTGGCGCAGCAGATCGCAGGCTCGGATGCCTCCGTGATGATCACCGGCGAATCCGGGACCGGCAAGGAAGTGCTGGCGCGCTACGTCCACTCGCGCTCGACCCGCGCCAAGCGGCCGTTCATCTCGATCAATTGCGCGGCGATCCCTGAGCATCTGCTGGAGTCCGAACTGTTCGGCCACGAGAAGGGCGCCTTCACTGGCGCCGTCGCCCGCCGCATCGGCAAGTTCGAGGAAGCGACCGGCGGCACGCTGCTGCTCGACGAAATCTCGGAGATGGACGTCCGCCTGCAATCCAAACTGCTGCGCGCCATCCAGGAACGCGTCATCGACCGCGTCGGCGGCACCAAGCCGGTGCCGGTCGATATCCGCATCATCGCGACCTCGAACCGCAATCTCTCCGAGGCCGTGCGCGAAGGCACGTTCCGCGAGGACCTGCTGTTCCGTCTTAACGTCGTCAACCTGAAGATCCCGCCGCTGCGCGACCGTCCGGCCGACATCCTCGAACTGGCGCAGCATTTTGCGAAGAAATATGCCGACGCCAACGGCGTGCCGCTGCGCCCGATCTCGGCCGACGCAAGGCGCGTGCTGACGTCGAACCGCTGGCAGGGCAACGTCCGCGAACTGGAAAACACTATCCATCGTTCGGTGCTGATGGCGCAGGGCGACGAGATCGGCGCCGACGCGATCCTGACGCCTGACGGTGACCGCCTCGACCTCGCCAAGACCGCGCCGGCGGTGGCGCACGCGACCTTTGCCGCCGAGCAGGTCACCCGCGCTTTGGTCGGCCGCACCGTGGCCGACGTCGAGCGCGACCTGATCCTGGAGACGCTCAAGCACTGCCTCGGCAACCGCACCCATGCCGCCAACATCCTCGGCATCTCGATCCGCACGCTGCGCAACAAGCTGAACGAATATGCCGACGGCGGCATTCCGATCACCCCGGCGGGCGCGGGTGAGCATCAGCGTTTTGTCGCGGCGGGTTAAGCAAGACCCTCAACGTCATTGCGAGCGGAGCGAAGCAATCCATGCACCACAGGCGGAGAGGTGGATTGCTTCGCTACGCTCGCAATGACGTTGAGACACCGGAATAACTAGGCGCGTCGGGCTTGCGAAAGATGCGAATGGGATCGCCGGGCTGCAGGTCGCGCCCGGTAAAGACCGCATAGGCGTACAGCGCGAGATAAGCGATCGCGACTGCGCCGATTCCGTAAAATACCCAGGTCGCCAATCGCTTCATCAGACAGTCGCACCACGTTGAGCCTTCGCTAGGCTAACACACCGTGGGGCACCGGCCCAACCACTATCCCGCCGCCACTTTCTGCGCCGGCGCGACGTTGACTGCGAGCTTGCCGTAACGATCCCTGAACGCCTCGGTGTCGATCTCCTCAAGCTGGATCGCCCCGCTCATTACGCCCTTCTTCCACGCGTCATGCTCGGGGTCGTTCTGGAATTCCGGCATCACTTCCTTGCCGAACAGCTCGAGCGACTCGCAGATATGCTCATGGGTGTTCTTGCCCGCCTGGTTGAGCAGGATCACCTGGTCGATATGGGAGGAGCGGAAACGCCGCAGCTTCCTTCGGATGGTTTCCGGTGAACCGATCAGGCCGCCGCGCAGCGCCGCCTCCTGCGCCTCCGGATTGTCGCGCTTCCACTTGTTGTACTCGTCCCACATGTTGACCGTGCCCGGGTCCGGGCGCTGCCGATTCTGCGCCGCGCCGTAATAGCGCAGCGCGAACTGGAAGAAGGTGGCGCCGTCGGCGCGGGCGCGCGCTTCCTCGTCGGTCTTGGCGCACATGAAAAACGAGACCAGCGCCATGTTCGGATTGATCTCGTAATCGGCGAGCTTCTTTAAGCGCTTGGTGATCGCGTTGTAATAAGCGTGCACCCAGGCATGCGCCGCTTCCGCGCTGACAAACTGGAAGCCGAGCGCGCCAAAGCCGTTCTCGCCGGCGCGCTCAATGGTCGGCAGTTGCGAGCACGCCATCCACAGTGGCGGATGCGGCTTCTGGACAGGCTTGGGCACCACGTTGCGCAGGGGAATGTCGAAATACTTGCCATGATGCTCAGTGCCGACTTTCGTGAACATCGGAAAGATCGCTGCGACAGCCTCCTCGAACACCTCGCGCTTGGTCTCCATGTCGCGGCCGAACGGCGTCAGCTCGGTGATCGACGCGCTTTCGCCCATGCCGAATTCGCAGCGGCCGTTGCTCAGGAGATCGAGCACCGCAACCCGCTCGGCGACCCGGGCGGGATGGTTGGTGGTGAGTTGAAAAATGCCGTGTCCGAGCCGGATATTTTTGGTCCGCTGGCTGGCCGCAGCCAGAAAGGATTCCGGCGCGGGCGAGTGCGAATATTCTTCGAGGAAATGATGTTCCACCACCCAGGCGTGGTCATAGCCAAGCCGGTCGGCGGTCTCGAGTTGGGTCAGCGCGTTCTGGTAGAGCCGGAGCTCGTCGCCCTCTCCCCATGGGCGCGGCAGTTGCAGCTCGTAAAAGATGCCGAATTTCATTACGCCTCCCAAGGACCGCTTGTTATGACCGCTTGTTGTTTTCAGGCAGTGTATTCGCCATGCATCCCAAGTCCAGCCTCGACCGCGAAACAGCAATTCCGTGGCGCGGAAGCAGCCTTGCATGGAGCGCGCGAATGGTTAGCTTTACGCTTCCGTTGAGTCGCGGCCTCACCGCCCGCTCTGCTCTCCATCTGGGCCCCATGACCACGTTCACGCCGCATCAGGATTCCGCGCTGAAGGCCGTTGCCGACTGGCTGAAGGCCAAGCCCGGCAGGGGCGGCACGCCGCCGGTGTTTCGCCTGTTCGGCTATGCCGGCACCGGCAAGACCACGCTGGCGCGGCACATCGCCGAAGGCGTCGATGGCGAGGTGAAGTATGCCGCCTTCACCGGCAAGGCCGCGCTGGTGATGCGCAACAAGGGCTGCGACAACGCCTCCACCATTCACTCGCTGATCTATCGCGCCAAGGAATCCGGCGTCGAGCAGCCGAGCTTTGAGCTGTGGGACGACGCGCCCGCTTCCAAGGCAAAGCTCATCGTGATCGACGAATGCTCGATGGTCGATGCCGAACTCGGCCGCGACCTGATGTCGTTCGACTGTCCCCTGCTCGTGCTCGGCGATCCCGCGCAATTGCCGCCGATCCAGGGCGGCGGCTTCTTCACCGACTGCGAGCCCGACGCGATGCTGACCGAGGTGCATCGCCAGGCGCAGGACGATCCGATCGTGCGAATGTCGATGGATATCCGCGAGGGGCGCGAACTCGAAATCGGCCGCCATGGCGAGAGCGAGGTGGTGCCGCGCAGCGAACTCGATCCGGATCGCGTGATGGGCGCCGACCAGGTGCTGGTCGGCCGCAACAACACCCGCCGCGCCTACAACATGCGCGTTCGCCAGAAACAGAACATCGAGGACCCCTTTCCGGTGGCCGGCGACAAGCTGGTCTGCCTGCGCAACAACCGCAAGAAAGGCCTGTTCAACGGCGGGCTGTGGCGGGTGAAGTCGCGCACCCAACCGCGAGCGAAATCAAAAATCCTGACCATGCGGCTCTCGCCCGACGAAGAGTTCGGCCACAAGGTCACCAAGGTCTCGGTGCGCCACGACTGCTTCGAGGGCGGTATCGAGGCGATCCCGTGGGAGGAGCGCAAGCCCTATGACGAGTTCGACTATGGCTACGTGCTCACCGTGCACAAGTCGCAGGGCTCGCAATGGGACGACGTGGTGCTGTTCGACGAGAGCTTTGCGTTCCAGGACAGCCGGGCAAGATGGCTCTACACGGGGATTACACGCGCGGCGAAGCGGCTGAGCGTGGTGGTGTAGACACCGTCATTCCGGGGCGATGCGAAGCATCGAAACGATGTGCAATTGCACATCGGAGAATCTCGAGATTCCCCGATGCGCAATTGCGCATCTGAGGTCTGGTGCTACGCACCATCCCGGAATGACGCTGGCGCGTCACTTCCCCGCCACGAAGTAAAAATCCTCGCGCCCCGGCAGCGAGCCGTAGGTGAACGGCTGCTGGCTACGATTGGTCGCCTTCCAGACATCATCGCGGACAATGTCGAACAGCTTGCGCACCTCGATCTTCGGTTCCTTGATGACGCGCGCCAGCACCGTGGCGAACGGGCTGTTGAGGGAATCGCCGTCGAGCGCGGTCTCGCCGTGCTTGGCGGCATAGACCACCATGAAGCCGGCTTCCGGCTCGATATTAGAAAAACCGCGGTTGACCAGTTTTAGCGCAATCGTCCGCTGCATGGTCTTTTCAAAGGGATTGTCGCGGCAGGCATCGAGCATCACCAGCCGCAGTTTCCGCGCGCCGGCCACGGATGCGATCACCTGCTCCAGCGCAACCGCCTGCGTCTCCGCATCGTTATCGGCCTTCAGCCTGGCATCGACCGGGATCAGATAATTCACGCCGCCGATCTCCATGCCGTGACCGGCATAATAGACGACAGCCCAATCCGCCTTTTCCGCCTCCATGCCGAATTCATGCAGGGTGGCGAAGAATTTATCCCGGGTGAGATCCGGCACCAGCGTCACCGTGACAAAGCCGAGTTCGCGAAAGGTCGACGCGAGCAGTTTGGCGTCACGCGGTGGATTATCCAGCGGGGCAACATTCCTGTAGGCGCCGTTGCCGATGATCAGCGCGACCTTGCGCGGCCCGGCCGGTTGTGGCGTCGACGACGAAGCCTTGCCCGCGGGCGCGGCCGTGCCCAGCAAGGCTTCCAGCCGTTCCTTGGCGACGGCGCGCGCCAGCGTGGTGTCGATGTCCTCGCGCCGGACCGCCACGGCGTTGGCGGCCGAGCGATAGTCGGCGCGTGCGGCGGTGAGGTTACGGCGTTTCTCGAAAAGCTGCCCGCGGCCGACATAGGCGCGAACGTAGTTCGGATTGATCTTGAGCACCTGGTCGTAATCGTTGAGGGCGGCGTCGAGATTGCCCTTGCCGAGATAGGCATTGCCGCGGCTGGTCAGTCCGTAAACATTGTTCGGCGACTTCGCCAGCGCCGCATTGCAGTCGGCGATCGCATCATCGAACCTGCCCATGCCGGTGTAGGTAATGCACCGGTAGGCCGGAACTTGCGGACTGTCGGGATTGATCTTCTGCGCCTCGGCGAAGTCGGCAAGCGAAGCATCGTACCGTTTCATCAACCCTTGCAGGCGGCCCCGGTTGTAATGGTGCAGGTAGCGGCTCTGATCATTGGAGATATGCTTGACCGCCAGGTCGAACTCATCGAGCGCGCGCTGCAGCTCGCCCCTGCGCATGAAGATCAGGCCGCGGTTGTTGTAGGCACTGCCGTAAGTCGGACGCAACTGCAGGCACAAATCGTAGTCGGCGAGCGCACGCTCGTCGTCGCCCTTGTAGCTGTAGGCGATGCCGCGCGCGTTGATGACGTTGATATTCTGGGGCGCGATCTCGTGGGAAGCGGTGAACGCCGCGATCGCGCCATCGTAATCGCGCTTCTTCACCAGGCTGTCGCCACGATACCAGAAGGCGGCTGCCCGGGACGCGCCGGTGATCTTCTCGTCGGCGATCACGCTCTCGCAGGCCGCCAGGCGTGCCGTGGGTTCCGCCGTGGAATTCCGGCAGGTGTCGATATCGCCGGCGGCCCGCGCGGGGCCGGTGGCGGCAAGCATGACGAGACCCAGCCACAAGGCCCGCAACATCGGCAAAACGCTCCGGCGCATGGATTTTGGTCGCGGGGCGCGACCAGCGGTTCATTGTGGAAAGGGAAGCCCGCACCGGTCAAGCGTCCCCTCTAAATGCTTGGGCGGATGGCCTTATTCACGAACTCGTGTGGCGCACGCCGTAACAATCCGCAAGCAGCGCCGTATCTTGGGCATCGGAGAGAACTGAGCCGATTGCGAAACGCCGATCCCGCTCTAGACTGCCCCCAACCATTGCCGAAAGAGGAAACCATGTCCCCTCGCCATCTCAGCCTGTCGCTGTGTGCTGCCGCCATCGGCGCGCTGGCCATCGCCGCGGTCGCCATCAGCCCCTCGCGCGCCTCGGAGGAAGCCGTCATCATTCCCCCGCCCGCGCTCGACGTTCAGGCGGCCGACGGCATCCAGACCGCCGTGATCGCCGGCGGCTGTTTCTGGGGCGTGCAGGGCGTGTACCAGCACACCGCCGGCGTGCTCAACGCGGTGTCCGGCTATTCCGGCGGCAGCAAGATGACCGCGAACTACACCATGATCGGCACCGGCACGACCGGACACGCCGAGGCGGTCGAGATCAAATACGATCCGAAGAAGATCAGCTACGGCAAGATCCTGCAGATTTTCTTCTCCGTCGTGCATGACCCGACGCAATTGAACCGCCAGGGCCCGGACACCGGCACGCAATATCGTTCGGCGATCTTCACCACCAATGACGAACAGAAGAAGGTGGCGGAGGCCTATATCGCCCAGCTCAACGCCGCCAAGGTGTACAAGAAGCCGATCGTGACCAAGGTCGGCCCGCTGCAGGCGTTCTATGCGGCGGAGGACTATCACCAGGACTACCTGACGCTGCACCCGAACCAGCCCTATATTGCCTTCAACGACATTCCGAAGGTCGAGAACCTGAAGAAGATCTTTACGGAGAACTACATCGAGAAGCCGACGCTGGTGAGCAACGCCAAGGCTACCAACTGAAAGGCTAGCAATTAAGGAGGCTAAATGTCCGACACCAAAACGTCCGGCAAGGTCGTCAAGAGCGAGGCCGAGTGGCGCAAGGAATTGTCGCCGATGCAGTACGCCGTGCTGCGCGAGAAGGCGACCGAGCGGCCGTTCTCCGGCGAATATGAGCACGAGCACCGCAAGGGCACCTATACCTGCGCCGGCTGCGGCCAGACGCTGTTCGAATCGGACGCCAAGTTCGATTCCGGCTGCGGCTGGCCGAGCTTCACCGCGCCCGCCGTGGAAAGCCATGTCGACGAGGAGCGCGATGTCAGCCACGGCATGGTCCGTACTGAAGTTTTGTGCTCGAAATGCAACGGCCATCTCGGCCACGTCTTCCCCGATGGTCCCGGCCCGACCGGCCTGCGCTACTGCATCAACTCGGCGGCCTTGAAGCTGCAGCCGAAATAGTTTCGGCAGAGGTCGAACTTGTTCCAATCCCCGCGCGACCAAGGGCTGGTCGCGCGGGGATTTTGTTTGGTGGGACACTTTTCCCGGTTTGCCCGGCGCGCAAACTTCAAGGAAAATTTCGAAATGCACATTTCCAAACGTCTGCTGTGCGGTCTGGGGCTTGCCGCCCTCATCATGGAGAGCGTCGTGATCCAGCCTGCCTTTGCCGCCGACAAGGTCTCCCTGTTCAAAATCATCACCGCCAAGGACGAGATCGTGATCGGGATCAGCGAGGGCGACCTTGCCCAGATCGAAGGCCAGAACGCCGGCGGCGTCGCCAAAATGCTGGTCGCCAAGGGCTCGATGAGCGCGTGGCAATACGCGGTGCGCAAATCCGCCGGCGGCGATCTGGAACAGGCGCCGCTGCACAAGATCGGCTTGATCGCCAGCGATAGCCTTCGCGTCGAGCCCTATACGACGCCGTTGAAGGTGCTGCCGATCGACGAGACGAAGAAATGACGGCGTAGCCGTCATTCCGGGATGGTCCGAAGGACCAGACCCGGAAGAGATTCTCCGATGTGCAATTGCACATCGTAGTTCGATGCTTCGCATCGCCCCGGAATGACGGTGTGAGTTTCAGCGGACGGACCAAGGACTTGCGGCTTGGAATATGCTTTGATCCAGGCCGCGGGGACGTCTTGGGGGGCGCCCGCGGGCCTTCGGGGAGCGCGCCATGTCGCTTGGAACGATACTCGTCATTATCCTGATCATATTCCTCCTCGGCGGCTTCTCCGGCCGGTTCGGCGGCTATGGCTACGGCCGCGGCCATTCCACGATGGGCCTCGGTGGCGTGATTTTAATCGTGCTTCTCATCCTGCTCTTGCTCGGCAAGCTATAAGCCTAATAAGCCATTGAAATAACTTAAATTAATTTATGTTCCACGCAGCCATGCGTGGATTCATCATCACCCCCGATGTCAGGCTTCAGGGGTCGCATTTCCGTCAAAGAAGCTTATATTGGGACCTGAAATGACGTGCACGGCGCGGCCCCGCCATAGTGGCCCACCGTCATCCAATCCCCATTGCTCACACGCAAGAGCCGAAAAAGATTGAGGTCACCGTCCATGCGTCCCTTCAGCTACAACACCGCCGCCGAACTGTTTCCCGCCGCGATCCGCAAGAAGAAGCGGGCTGGTTTCGCCTATCGGCGTTTTGGCACCGCGGCGGAAGCAGTTCGCTTCGCGATCGAGGAGCTGCCGGCGGACTCGCTGAATGGCGCCTACCTGCAGGTCGAGGAAGCCCGCTTCGACCAGAGCGGCATCCGCACGCTCTATGAAAGCGAAGCCTTCCCGCTGCCGCGCCGTCCGCGTGCGCCCGCCAGCGCCGAAGACAAGGCCGACGCGGCCTGACATTCCGCATCGATAAATCGACTGCCCTCGGAGCATCTCCGAGGGCATGTTTTTTGGCGACATCTTTTCCAGCGTCATGCGTCAGCGCGGCTGCTTGTCGAGCCAGCGCTTGAGCATGCGCACGTTGCGGACGTTGGCGCGGAACATGACGTCGAAGGCGTCGCCCGCGACCGGCACCAGGCCGACCACGCCGTCAACCGCGACATTGCCCAGCATCCGCGCCGTGATGTGCCAGGGCGCGCCCAACGCGCGCGCCTCGCGCACCACCCACAGCGCAATCGCCGTCGTGATGATGTCGCCGACCACGGGGATCAGGCCGATCAGCCCATCGATGCCGTAGCGGAATTTGGTGCCGGGCACGATGAAGGCCACGTCCAGCAGTTTGGCGATGGCATCAAGCCGCGCCAGCCGCTGCTCCCGCGTCAGATCGCCGAACGGATTGGCGGCGGAATGGCCGAAATCGAACCGCAAGCCCTCGAACTGCGTGTGCAGGTTCGCCTCGGGGAGCTCGCGCCCCTCCTGGTCGATGACCGGGCCGCGCCCGGGCGCGCGCGTCCGTGAAGACTGCCCGGAGCGTGAACGGTGCGGCGCATAGATATCGTCGTTTGACATGGCCATCAGATGGTAATGCGAATGCGAGGTACAAGTTGCGTCAAATTATCACTGCGTATTAGCGCCGCCGTCGGCGTCAGGCCGAAGCGGCGGCGGAAGCAGCGGTTGAAATAGGACAGGTCGTTGAAGCGGCACGCGAAGGCGATGTCGCTGATGCGCCGCTTGGCGGCATGCGCCAGCAAGTCCGCCGCCTTGCGCAACGCCCCGACCCCGGCATTTACCGGATAGATCGGCCGCGAAAAAAATCTATAGTTCAAGCCTCAACCACGGTTGAAGCGGCTCGGGGCTTTTTTTCACGTAAGCGTATTGCAATCACATTGCGCATGAGCGGCGGGCCGAAAGGTCCGCCGTTTTTGTTGCAGCGTCGGCTGGTCCAGGCGGGTCGTCGTCCCTGCGAACGCACCCTACGATTCGATGCGAAGCGTTACGTCGAATGCGCCGCCTGCGGCATGTCGGCGTATTTGTGCGTCAGCCAGGACGACAGCATCGCGGGCACCAGGCCGCCGACGCCATAGAGCACAAACTGCATTACGCCGGTATCCGGCCCGCGCGAGCCATAGAGCAGCGAGGCGGCGGCAAAGCCGATGGCGCCCAGGATCAGCATCCGCACCGCGGGAGAAATCCGCTTGACGTGATAGAGAATGTCGTCGATGGCGCCGACCATCAGCGCCGGCACGATGCCGAACAGATAGCTGTACTGCAGCGTCTTGACGAACGCGCCGAGGAATTTTCCGATCTCCGACCAGCTGGTCTCGTTCCAGTAGCCCGAGGCCATCGTGGTCGCGAACAGCATCAAAAACCCGCCGACGAACGGGCCGATCGCTCCGAAGATCAGATAGCGTTTCATGGCGACCTCTGCGTTGAGTCTTTGGATCGAGAAAGAAGAATCACCATCGGACCAAGCGCGCGCTTCCGTAACCGGACATGATCCGGCTTCTCATCAACGCCCTGGCCGCAGGCAATTTCAAATCCAGTCAGGATGGAGTCAAGGGGCCAAGAGCTTTACAAGAGCTTTACAAGAGCTTTCCAGGAACCTTCGATGCACCTTTCGCGCGTCGGCAAAGCCGGCGTCAAGCAGGCTGGCTCATCTTCTTGCCCACCGCCGGCGCCGCAGCAGGCTCATTCTTCTTGGCAAGAATCCGATCCGACCCCCATCGAATGGTCCATTGCGCCACCGACAGCAACAACGACTCAAACACCGCGACGCATTGTTCGAGTTCCCGGTCGGTGGACGGCGGACAGCCTGGCCGGTTGCGGACGATCATCGTCGTTGTCGACCAGCTCAGCCGGGCGGCCTTGCAGGCGACGATCAGCCCATACACCCGGTCGGGTTCGAGCAAGGGTTCGATCGCCTCGACCTTGACGTCGGCCTTCAAGGCAAGGGCTGCGACCACGTGGGTGTATTCGCCCCTCACCGCAAACCGGTTGACGATCGAATCATTCAGCTTGCCGGTGCGATTGAGCGCAACGACCTCGCTTTGCGCCTGGGTGTAGTCGATCGCCTTCCGGGCCGCGCCGCCCTGTGCGGCGGGGGCCGCGGCGGAATTTTGGGCTTTCTCCCGCACGACAGCTCGCGGCGCCGTCAGAAATCGCGCGCGAACCACGTCGGCAACCTTGCCAATGAGCTCCCGCAGCAAGCTGCCGGGAATGTCCAGACGAACGCCGAGCTTTTCCGCCAGCCCTTCGTCACGCTCCGCCCGCCCCACCAACGTCGCGTAGCCGCATTCGGAGAAACGCGCACCCGAGTTCCGGGCGAGCGCGTTGGAGACGTTGACGTCGCCAAATCTCATCAGCGCGTCCGTCAGCGCTTCGTTGAGCGTCTTCCGGTCGCAGATCGCCAGCAGGTGCTGCTGGCTACGGCTTTTGACGATTTCAAGAAGGTCTGCTTCCGAAACGCAGCTGGAGTTTCTCAGCACCGGCGCGGCCACCTGGGGCTGTTCGTGGAACGCAAGCTGGCGGATGGTCTGGCGCGGGGCCCGCTCGATGGTGGAGAGCGCCTCGCTGAGCTGGATCACGGTTGCGGCTTCCACCCGCGCGACGAGGTGGGCGAGGACGCCATCGACGGCTGCGATCTGGGAGTCGCCGAGACGGCCGACATTGGACAGGAACAGGTCCGTCACCTCGCCAAAAATCCGGGCGTCGTGCTCGGGTCCACTCTCTTCGGCGCCGTTCAATTCTTTACGCAGATCCGACGAAGCGGCAGGCATGGCTATCCCACCTCCGCATCGATCGTGCCGGCCCGCCGCATGACGCCATTTCCGCCGGCTCGCGTCATGCCTTCAGGCCCACGGTTGGGAACGCTTCCCGCGGCCGCGCCATCGTGCGGATGGCCGGCGTCGTCGTGGATCCATCGGTAGCGGAATGAACAAGCATTTGGGCGCCATTCGAAAGGCCAGTGTCGGCAGGCTTTTCACTCCAACGAAAGCAACGAGCCGGGTGCGAGCAATAGCCACCGATCGTACCCGGGCTTCCCTAACGGGTGGTTGTTTCGAACCCGGGATTATCCGCATTTGTACTGAGTTTTGTGGCGTGGAAGGCGAGCCCGGCCGGCTGGGGCCCGCCGGGCCGGGCAACATCCGCCTCCGGAGGTCCGCGGGATCGCAGGGTCAGGGAAGCCGTTCCATGGAAGGGTGGGGTAGCGGGCCCGCATCTGTTCCTTCTTCGAAAACCGCGTTGTCGCGCATCTGCGCTTCGTTCGACGTGTCGTGCACGCAACAGTTAGGAAAGTGTTGACGCGAGCCATTGCAGCTTCGCAGCATTGGCGCATAATTCGCGGTGGAGCGGCGCAGCACTTTTGATTCGAACATCGGCAGAATTCGAGCAACCACACCGGGTGACTCCCGGGTGATGGATGACGTGTGCGGCAGCGCAAGCCGCGTGCAGCGCCCCCAATGAACAGCGGCCAGCACCGCGCGCGCAACCTTGGGGATCGCATCGATGACTTTCCACCGTACAAGCAGGATCGCACCTCTCTTCGCCATCGCCTGCGCGGCGACGGCGCTTTCCATAACTCCGAACCTCGCCTTCTCGTCGGAGGCGCAGCAAATGTGCACCGGCGACGCCATGCGGCTATGCGGCCATGAAGTCCCCAACGTCCAGCGAATCACCGCCTGCATGGTCAAGCAACGCGCGAATCTCAGTCCGGGCTGTCGTGCCGTGATGGACCGCGAGCACGCCGCACGGAGGCGAGCCGCCACCGCCGAGTGATCGGTCGCTGCGCTCGAAGACGAACGCGAACGGCCTCAGCCGGATGATGTGCAATGCTGAGGCTGTCTTCCTGCTGGACTCTTTCGCTACCCGCGCAGCGATCGATTTAACGATCGATCTCCTGGCTCAACGGAGATCAGCTCAGGCCTGAGAGCGCATCCGCTGCGCTCCAGCTACTCCCCCCACATCGCGAACGCGTCATTGAACGCGCGTTCGCCGGGGGAGCCCTTTTCGATCGCGATGATGGCGCGGCGCTGGTTGACATAGACCAGCGGAACGTCGAACCAGGAGCGCTCCTTCAGAAGCTGCAAATTGCGGGCGCGGTCGGAATCGACGTTGGAGAGGCCGACCAGGAAGAAGCCGTCGGTGACTTTGACGGCGAGGCCTGCCAGCGGCGTGCCGCGCGCCTGCTCATTGGACTTCATCAAAATGCCCGGCACGTTGCCGACGCCGCCGCCGGAGAAATCCTGCGGCAGGATGAAGGTCAATTCCGCGGTGTGGCTCGCCGGCAGCGAACTGTCGGTATTGCGGCGGAACGACATCGTCATCTTGAACTTGCGGTCGGGAATCTCGATGTCGGCGCGCACGGCGACATCCGGCTTCTGGTTGCCGCTCGCCTTGATCGGTTCGGTGCGCCAGATCACCGAGCCGACATATTGCTTGCCCTTGGGATCTGACGGGTCCTCGTCATACAGCACGACGCGCTGCGCCACCGGCGCGACGTTCTCGCCTGGCGACGGCTGGCCGACGCGATCGGGAATTTTTGGGCGCGACTGGGGTGCGGCCGGATCCTTCGGCGCTTCCACCACAGTGGAGGATTTGAACAGGCCGCCCACGGCCGTGACGGCCGACTTGCCCCACAGGATGCCGGCGCCGACCAGAATGAGCACGATACCGACCGCAATCGCGCTCTTGAACGGAAACACCGCCGCCGACCGTGCGCGCTGTTTCTTCGGCTCGCGGTCGCGATCCTGCGACAGCCGCGAACGCTCACGCGGCGGCGGCATTTGCGGCGGCTGCGGCGCGTAACGGTCGGCCTCCTCCAGCGATTCGTCATACGAATAGGGCGCGTCGGGATCGGCGCCGCGGTTTTCCATGCTCGGCTCGAGCCGGTCGAATTCCGGCGAGGGCGACGGCACGTTGGCATAGGTTTTTCGCGCGGCGCGGTTGGCCTGGGCCGCGGCGCGGCCGAGATCGTCGGCGTCGGCGGCGATGTCGCGGAAGCCGCGCATGCCGGGCGGTGGCGGTGGCGGCGGCAGGCCGTTTTCGGGACCGCGGCGAGGGCCGCCGCCACGCGCCGACGGGCCGGCATCCTGCATCGGAATCTGCGGCGGCTGCGGACGCGGCGCGCCGGGCGGCGGCGCATCGGCGCGCAGATTGCGCGGCGGGCGTTGCTCATCCTGGCCAAGCGGCGGACGGGCCTCGCGCGAAGGAGGAGAAGGCGGACGCTGGCGCATCGCACCGGGCGGCGCGCCCGGAGGGCCTGCGGATTCCGGCGGCCGGGCATTGGCGCGGCGGAAAGCATCGCCGCCGCGCGCGGCGCCACCGCCGCCGCCGGGCCGGCTTGCCTCGCGGGCGCGCTGGGCGGCTTCCGATTCGACCTTGCGCACGGCCTCTTCCAGCGACAGCCGTTCGCGGGTGATTTCGGATTCGGAAAGCGGCGGCTGAACGCTGCGCAACTGCGCGATCAGCGCGGTGCGAGCCCGCTCATAAAGCGCACGGCGGCTCTCGCCTGGAGCATTGGGGTCCAGGCCGGCGATAGCACGTGCGATCAGCGGGTAATAATCAGCCATTTCTCTTCAATACTGCAGGTCGATATTGGAGCCTTGGCGGTAACATCCCGTTAAGCCTCGAACGGGTTCTGTACCAGAATAGTATCCTCGCGTTCGGGGCTGGTGGAAAGCAATGCGATGGGACAACCCACGAGTTCCTCGACCCGGCGGACATATTTAATGGCCTGGGCCGGCAGATCTGCCCAAGAGCGGGCGTTGGCGGTGGGCTCCTTCCAGCCCTCGATGGTTTCGTAGATCGGAACCACCCGGGCCTGGGCGCCCTCGCCCGCCGGCAGATGGTCGATCTCCTTGCCGTCCAGCATGTAGCCGGTGCAGACCTCGATGGTGTCGAAGCCGTCGAGAATGTCGAGTTTTGTAAGTGCGAGCCCGGTGATGCCGCAGGTGCGGACGGTCTGGCGCACCAGCATGGCATCGAACCAGCCGCAGCGGCGTGGACGGCCGGTATTGGTGCCGAACTCGCGGCCGCGTTCGCCGATCTTGCGGCCGATGTCGTTGTCCTGCTCGGTCGGGAACGGTCCCAGCCCCACGCGGGTCGTGTAGGCCTTGCAGATGCCAAGCACGTAACCAACCGAGGCCGGCCCCATGCCGGTGCCGGTCGCCGCCTGCGCCGCCACCGTGTTGGATGAGGTGACGTAAGGGTACGTGCCATGGTCGACGTCGAGCAGCGCGCCTTGCGCGCCCTCGAACAGGATGCGCTTGCCCTCGCGGCGCTTGATGTCGAGCAGCCGCCACACCGTCTCGGCGTAGGGCAACAGTTTTGGCGCGAGTGCAGTGAGCTCCTTCAGGATCCCGCCGCCGTCGATCTCCTCCAGATTGAGCCCGCGGCGCAGCGCGTTGTGATGCGCCAGCAGACGGTCGATCTTGTGCGGCAGCGTGTCGAGGTCGGCGAGGTCCATCAGGCGGATGGCGCGGCGGCCCACCTTGTCTTCATAGGCGGGGCCGATGCCGCGACGCGTTGTGCCGATCGCGGTGACCGCATTGGAAGATTCCCGCAAGGCGTCGAGATCGCGGTGCAGCGGCAGGATCAGCGTGACGTTCTCGGCGATGCGCAAGTTTTCCGGGCTGATGGCCACGCCCTGGCCCTTCAGTTTTGTAACTTCGTCCAGAAAGGCCTGCGGATCGAACACGACGCCATTCCCGATCACGGCAAGCTTCGAGGGGCGCAACACGCCGGACGGCAGCAGCGCCAGCTTGTAGGTCTCGCCATTGATGACAAGCGTATGGCCGGCATTGTGGCCGCCCTGGAAGCGCACGACGATATCGGCCTGCTCCGACAACCAGTCGACGATCTTGCCCTTCCCTTCGTCGCCCCATTGGGCGCCGACGACGACAACGTTGGCCATTTCTAAAGTGTTCCCTGCAAATCTGATGGTCCCAGCATGACCCTTCCGGAAAACCGGTCTCCACATTTCCGGATCATGCGCTAGCCTGCCCAGCCAAAATCACGGCCGGGGCCGTTCGCATGCGAGGCAGCCCCACCGGATAAAGGAAGCGGGTGCTCTAGGCAAGCAAGAAGGCAGTTTTAGGGGGGCCTTAGAACGGCTCCAACCCATTGATATCCCCGTAAAATTCCTGACCACCGGGCGAGAGACCCATTAACATCCGGCAATGACGGAAAGGCCATGTCGAAAACCACCCGTGCAACGCAGGCGCTGGAAAAGCTGGGCGTGAAATTCACCCTGCATGCCTACGACTACGACCCGGATGCGGCGAGCATCGGGCTGCAGGCGGCGGAGGCGCTCGGCGTGCCGCCGGCGCGCGTGCTCAAGACGCTGATGGCCGAGGTCGACGGCAAGCCGGTCTGCGCCGTGGTGCCGTCGGACTGCGAAGTCAGCATGAAAAAGCTTGCGAGCGCCTTCGCCGCCAAGGCGGCCAAGATGATGCGGCCGGCGGATGCCGAACGACTGACCGGCTACCATGTCGGCGGCATCTCGCCGTTCGGGCAGAAGAAGCGCGTGCCGGTCGCGATCGAGGAGGCGGCGCTCGGCCATGCGAGCGTGTTCCTCAATGGCGGCCAGCGCGGCTTGCAGGTCGAACTCGCTCCCCAGGACGCCGTGAAGGCTGCGGGCGCGATCGCGCGCGCACTGGTGGCGTGAGCGGCCCCGGCTCCGGCGGGGCCCTACGTGGAGAGTTGTGGCTGCGTCTGCGCCCATAGCATCGCCTCGATGATGGCCCTGCGCAGTTTCGGGCGCTGCTCCTCATCGCATTCGATGAACGCCAGTATAGAATTGGCGCGAACGGCAAACTGGTGACGTGTTTCGGCTTCGGCTTCTTCGGCCGACATTGGCTTGTTCAAAGGAATAACCCATCATCTCTAGAAATTCGCCTCACGGACAGACGAAGCTGCTGCGCAGCCGCCGCCTGCAAAACCGTGGTCCCAGCGATCGAACGAACGCCCTGTACTGAAATTAAACCCGGAATAACCCACGCCATGCGCCCGGAAAACAAACCAGGGTTGGGTCGTATAAATCAATCGTCCTTTGATTGCATATTCGTGTGCCCGCTGGCAACCCCAAACAACAGGCAAGGAACAGACAGGGGGACAGTCTAGGCGGCTGCATGGTCGCGATGCATCCTGCACCATTGATGAGCACCGCAAATCCGTGTCTGTGGCGGGGGCCGGGCCACATTTCCGGCCCGGCGAGGTCGGCCGGGCGGGCCGCGGCGCCATGAACCGGGCCTTATCCTGAAATGTCGGCTTCCGAACAGACTTCATCCGCCCGATCCGGGAACTGGCTCGCCAACCAGCCTTACCTGCTGCTCAGCATCACCGCGCTGTGCTGGGCCGGCAACGCCATCGTCGGACGGATGGCCGCCGGCCACATCGCGCCGGTGACGCTTTCGTTCCTGCGCTGGTCGTTCGCGTTCCTGATCATCCTGCCGTTCGCCTGGAGGCATCTGGTCCGCGACTGGGCCGCGATCCGCAGCCGCCTCGGCATCATGATCCTGCTCTCGATCACCGGCATCGGCGCGTTCAATACCCTGCAATACTGGGCGCTCGAGCACACCCAGGCGCTGAACACGCTGTTGTTGCAGTCGGCCGGCCCGCTGGTGGTCGCCGTGTGGTCGCTGCTGCTGCTGGGCGTACGGCTGACGCTGGCGCAGGCCGCGGGCGTTTTGCTGTCGATGGCCGGCGTGCTGATCATCCTGATGCATGGCGACCTCACCAAGCTGTCCGGCATCGACTTCAACATCGGCGACCTGATCTTCATCGTGGCGCTGGCGATCTTCGGGATCTATTCGGTGCTGTCGCTGAAACGCCCCGATATCCACGGCCTGTCGTTCGTCGCCTTCACCTTCGGCGCCGGCGCGGCCTGCCTGATCCCGCTGTTCATCTGGGAACTGTTCGCGCGGCCGCCGATGCAGATCGATACAGCCAATCTGCTGACGCTGTTCTATGTCGCGCTGTTTCCCTCGACGATCGCCTATCTCTGCTACAATCGCGGCGTGCAGCTGATCGGCGCCAACCGGGCAGCCCCGTTCTTCCACGTGGTGCCGGTGTTCGGAACCATCATGTCGATCGTCTTCCTCGGCGAGCATCCGCAGGTGTTTCACTTCATCGGCTTCGCGCTGGTGCTGGCCGGGGTATTCGTGGCGTCGCGAAAACCGAAGACGGGCTGAGCTCAAAGCGTCACGACAATCTTGCCGAACTGTTCGTTGGACTCGAGAAATCGATGCGCCTCCACGATCTGATCGAACGGAAAGGTCTTTGCGATTACCGGCTGTAGCGAACCCGACTTCAGCCCCGCGAGCACGAACGCCTTGGCGGCTTCAAGCCGCGCCGGGTCGCCGACGATCTCGTGCATGAGGTAGCCGCGCAGCGTCAGGCGCTTGCTCAGCACATTGAACAGCGGAAAAGGTGTCGGCTCCGAACTCAGGCCGCCATACTCGATGAGGATGCCGCCTGTCGACATCGCCGCCGTCAGAGGCTCAAAGATCGGGCCTCCAACCGCATCGAACACGACCCGAACGCCCGTGGGGCCGGCGATTTCCTTCAGCCGCACTTCCAGATTCTCTTCCGCTGAAGCGATTACATGCGCGGCACCGAACCCTAGCAAGGCCCGCTTTTTACGGGACGTCCGCGTGACCGCGATCGCAGTCGCGCCGGTCTGGTTGGCAATCTGAATGGCGGCAAGTCCGACACTGCTGGATGCCGCCGTAATGACCACGAAATCCTCCCGCCGCAGCGTGGCGATCTCGATCAGTGCGCCATAGGCGGTAACGGTTGGCATCCAGATCGCTGCCGCCGCCTCAAAGCTGAGCGAACGCGGGTGCTGGACGACGAGTTCGGCAGGGAAGCTCGCCAGCTCGCCATAGGCGGGCCAGCGGACCATCGATAGCGGAGGCACCACGCTGACGGCATCGCCGGGCGCGAAGCTGTCGACGCCTGCACCGACCACTTCGACGATGCCGGCTGCTTCCAGGCCAAGCCCGGAAGGTAATGTCGGCGTCTCGATATAAGAGCCGGAACGGAGCAGCACTTCGGCACGGTTGAGCCCCAACGCCCGAACGCGGATTTGCACCTCGCCCGGAGCGGGCGGTGGCACATCGATATTCTCGATGCGCAGCACCTCGGGACCCCCATGCTGATGAAAACGGACGACGCGAACCATTCGACAAACTCCAAAACAATTGAGCCGAATAGGTAATGCCAAGCTTCACTGGAGCAATAAATCCCTTCCCAAGCAGGACAGTCGAAACTAATGGTTTTGAATTATGGATCGTCTTTCCAGCATGGCCGTATTCGTCAAAGCCGCCGACCTCGGCTCGTTCGCGGCCGCGGCGGATGCGCTCGATCTGTCTGGACCCATGGTCGGCAAGCACGTCCGGTTTCTCGAACAACGTCTGGGGGTTCGCCTTATCAACCGCACCACGCGCCGTCAGAGCCTGACCGAGTTCGGCCGCGCCTACTATGATCGGTGCCGATCAGTGCTCGCTGAAGCCGAGGCCGCGGACGCACTCGCGGCCGAACAACTTTCCGAGCCGCGCGGCAAGCTGCGGGTCACTATGCCCGTGCTGTTCGGCCGCCGCTGCGTTGCTCCGGTGTTGCTGGAGTTGGCGGGGCGGCATCCCCAACTCGAGCTCGATCTGTCTTTCAGCGATTCTCTCACCGAGCTTTCTGACGGCGGCTTCGACCTCGCAATCCGCACCGGCACGCTGCAGGACAAGGCCGGATTGATCGCCCGTCGCATCGCGCGCCAGCGCATGATTGTCTGCGCCTCGCCATCCTATCTGGCGACTCACGGAACCCCGCGAGAGATCGAGGATATAGGCAAACATCAAGCCATCCTCTATGGCCGTTCCGGTCATGCGAGCCCCTGGCTGTTTCCGCGCGACGATCAGCCTCCGATGCAGCTCATGCCGGTCAGCCGCTTCCGGCTCGACGATCTCGACGCCATCGCCGATGCTGCGGCTGCGGGGATGGGAGTTGCGTGGCTACCCTATTGGCTGGTTCGCGAACGGATTCAGGCAGGCGCCCTTGTGCCGTTACTGCCCAATCAAACCGGTTTCCTGTACGACGGCTATGCGCTTTGGCTGCAGGCACCTTATTTGCCTCTGAAGGTTCGTCTTGCGGTCGACGCGCTGGCGGCGGCCTTGCCGGGGCTGATGACGTGAACGGCGATCACGCCGCCCGCCACGGAAACGCTGGCAGCGCACGCATCCGCGGTGACTTTATCTGCCAGATCCGCTACTCCTGAAGCGTGTTTCGCTTAAGGCAATCGATGAAGGTTCGCGCCAGCAATCTGTTGATCGGCACGCTCGTCCTGGCCCTGATCGGGGGATCGCTGGGCGGGTTTCTCGGCTACCAGAAGTTCGTCAGCGCCAAGCAGAAGGTGCCGTTCCGGGTGATCTTCGAAGGTTCGGCGTCCGGCCTGCGCAAGGGCGGCAGCGTGAACTTCGCCGGCATCCGGGTCGGCGAAGTAGTGTCGCTCAAGCTCGACCATCCGCGCCGCGTCGTGGCGCTGGCCATGATCGACGGCAACACGCCGGTGAAAAGCGACACGCAAGTCGGCCTCGAATTTCAGGGGCTGACGGGTATCGCCGCGATCTCCTTCACCGGCGGCTCCGATGAGGCGCTGCCGCCGCCAAAGGGCCTGGACGGCATTCCCGAGCTGACCGCCGATCGGGACGGGACGCTCAACACCCAGGAAAAAATCCGGGTGGCGCTGCGCAACGTCGACCGGGTGATTGCCGACAATGAGGTGGCGATCAAGGATACGCTGCGGAATTTTGAGACCTTCACGGACTCGCTGACCGGTGACGGCGAGAAGATCACCAGCATCATCGCGACCGCCGAAAACGGCGTCAACGCCGTCGACGGCGCGCTGACCAAGACCAAGGATTTCTTCGGCAGCCTCGCCAGCGACAAATATGGCGGCGAATTGCTTCCGACCGTGATCTCGATGCGCGAGCTGATCGAAAGTTTTGACAAGAAATCCGGGACGCTGATGGCGGACACGCGAAAAATGTTTGGCGAAATCAGCCAATCCATCAACAATAGCAAGTACGGCAGCAGGCCCCCCGCCTCGCCCGCCAGACGATAGCTTGAATCAATACCAAAATAACGGAACGCCCGACGTGCTCGACAAATCCACCGCTGTGACCGCGCCGCCCGCGACCGTGACCCGCACCGAGAGCGCGGTGCCGCGCGCTTTACAAAAATATCTCGCGCTCGACGATTTCGAGCCTGTCGCACGGCGCCGGATTCCAAAATTCCTCTACGGCTACATCTCCGGCGGCGCCGAGACCGATGCCGCCATGCGCGACAACCGCAAGGCCCTCGACGAATACGGTTTCGTACCGCGCGTGCTCAACGACGTCTCCGGCCGCGACCAGACCACCACGCTGTTCGGCAAGACCTACGCCTCGCCGTTCGGCATTCCGCCGATGGGCTCGTCGGCGCTATCAGCCTATCGCGGCGACATCGTGCTGACGAAGGCGGCGAAAGCCGAAAACGTGCCGATGATCCTCAGCGCCTCGTCGCTGATCACGCTGGAGGATGTGCGCGCCGCCAATCAGGCCGCGTGGTATCAGGCCTATCTGGCAGGGTTGCCGGAGCGGATCGAACCGCTGGTCGATCGCGTTGCAGCCGCCGGCTACGATACCTTCGTCGTCACCGCCGATGTGCCGGTGCCGCCGAACCGCGAGAACAACATCCGCAACGGCTTTCAGGTGCCGCTCGCGATCACGCCGCGCGTGTTCTGGGACACGGTCACCCATCCGCACTGGCTGTTCGGCACCTGGGCGCGCACCATGATGAATTTCGGCATGCCGCATTTCGAAAACATGGATGCCAAACGCGGCCCGCCGGTGCTGGCGAAAAACCTGATGCGCAATATCGGCGCCCGCGACCAGCTCGCCTGGAAGCATGTCGAGCTGATCCGCAAACGCTGGAAGGGCAAGCTCGTCGTCAAGGGACTGGTCTCGCCGGCGGATGCGCGCATCGCGCGCGAAAGCGGCGTCGACGGCGTGATGCTGTCCAACCATGGCGGCCGCCAGCTCGACTACACGATGTCGGGCCTGCGCACGCTGCCGGAGATCGCGACTGAGGCCAAGGGCATGACAATCATGGTCGACGGCGGCATCCGCCGCGGCACCGATGTGATCAAGGCGCTGGCGCTCGGCGCGCATTTCGTCTGGGTCGGCCGTCCCTTCCTCTATGCCGCGATCGCCGGCGGCGAAGCCGGCGTGCAGCGCGCGATCACGCTGCTGAAAGCCGAGATCGACCGCAACCTCGCGCTGCTTGGTATTCGCTCGATCAGCGAGATCACGCCGGACCTGGTAAGGAAGTTCTAGTTCGGGCGGATTTCCGGGCGACCCAAAGTCAGCCAATCGGCGCCCGGAGGTTGCTATTTTTGCAAGGTGGGGGTTCAATACCGCCGCTGCAGCATACCTCATTTTCAACTTTGGCGATTATGGAGAGCGACAATGGGCGCGCTTATGGCCGAGGACGATATCTATATCGGCACACTTATGGAACAGTTCAATTTGCGGTTTGGGCTAAGTCAAACAGAACAGGGATTTTCCGGCGGCGGCAACAATGAAATTGCAGTGCTTCAGTCCGAGTTCGGAATTTTTCGTGCCGACCGGACGTTTGCCCAGAGCGCAAGATTGCTCGGTCTGGGCGGCCTGCAGAACAACCGCGCCAAGAACCGTTGGTTCAGTTTGCTGGACGTCCTTCCCAGGTTGGGATCGGACAAGGCAGGCGAGACGGGCGATCAGCGAATTGTTAAGGCATTGATGGCCAATTTCGGCGACGGCGGAAAGCTTCTCCCCTGCTTCATGAAGGCTCACGACTCGCGCGGCCAATACGGGCCGATCGTCATCGTCACCGAGCCGGACCGGCCAATCTTCTACATCGAAAAGGATTACCTCACGATCTCATTGCCGATGAAACCGGGCGGACAACCCGCATGATATCCGCGGGGGCGATGGAAGCCGATCCCAGCGACCTCGCCCCCGTCCATGCCGCGATCGCGTCCTATTACTCGGCGAAGGTCGCCAAATTCGGCGCAACGCCGCTCGGCGTGGACTGGAGCTGCGTGCCAACGCAAGAACTTCGCTTCGTGCAGCTGTTGAAGCTGTGCGACTTCAGTTCGCCGTTCAGCTGCAACGACCTTGGCTGCGGCTACGGCGCGCTGATCGCCTATCTGGACCAGCGCCACGCCGATTGTGCAATCGATTATGTCGGGATCGACCTCTCTGAGGCGATGCTCCGTCGCGCACGCCGCCTGTGGCGCAACCGCGCCAACGTCTCGTTCGTGCTCGGCCATGCCAGCCCAAGGGTAGCCGACTACTCGGTCGCAAGCGGTATTTTCAATGTCCAGCTCGATCAACCGCTGGCGATCTGGGAGAGATTTGTCGCCGAAACACTCGATCAATTGCACCGGACCAGCAGCCGGGGCTTTGCGGTGAATTTCATGAAGGCGCCGGCGGGTGGCAAGCCGGACCGGAAAGGGCTCTACTCCACCCAACCCGACCGGTGGGCGCGATACTGCGCGGACCGGTTCGGATCGGCGACCGAAGTGCTCGACGATTATGGCTTGCGGGAATACACGCTGATCGTGCGCCGTTAGCCGAACATGGGTGTCGACATCATCTGGCGGTAACGGCCAGTCGAGCCCGAGCCTCTTCCAGCAATCGCGTGTAGATGCTGGCGCCGCATGTATCGATCAACCTTTCCGCATCCTCGAGCAGTTGGTTTGCTCGGTTTTGGTCATTGGTGCTGTTGGCCGCAATGAGCGCGCGCGCTAACGTGATGCTGGCCCGGCAGTGCGCCAATCTCGCGCTGCGATCGCGCGAAATCGCGACGGCTTCCTGCGCCGTCTCCGCGGCGGCCTGGAATGCGCCGGCGTTCAATTGAGAATCCGCGAGGCTCGCCAGCAGCTCCGGTTCGATTTCCATCGCGACGCGCGCCTCACGGAGGTATTTGATGCCCTCACTGAAAGCTTCAACGGCGGCCGGGTAGTTGCGGGCGATGCCGAGGGCGGTGCCGGTGCAGGCATGCGAATATGTCCGCAGGTACGGAGTGCCCTGGCGAGCCGCCAGATCCGCCACCCGCCCCGCGTGCTCGCTGGCCATCGCCGCATCGTCGAAACACCATGCGAGGTCAACATACCCAAAATGGGCGATGAACTGGACGGTGGGGTCGATCAGCCCTGGTCCTATCGCAAGCATTCGGTCGAAGCAAAGGCTCGCCTCCTCGAACCGGCCGAGACGAACCAGAATGCGTCCGCGCAGGCTCATGATCCAGTGCTCGATGCTGTATCCCAGGAACTGATGATCGAAATCGGCAACGCTGGATACGGCGGCTAACGCCAGATCGTTTGCCGCAAGCGCCTCTCGCAGCAGACCGGCCCAGCCATAGGCTTGGCTCAACGAAGCATTGAGGGTCGCGGCCCGCCCGGCATCGTTTCGCGAATCCGTCAGCGCCAACGCCTCCTTGACGATCCCGACATAGGCGTCGGCCTGTCCGCCGCTGGCCCCGGCTATTCGGCCTTCGACGAACAGCAGCAGCGGTATCATCGAGTCGTCGATGTCGCGCGCCCATTCCAATGCTTCCTGGATATAGGGCCCCGCCTCTTCCGACGTCATGCCCTCACGCCAGCCGAGCCAGGCGATCTGGCCGCTGGCGATGATCCTGAGCGAATCGTTCTCGCGGGTTCGCGGTCGTCCGGCTCTCAGCGAGCGGACTTTGTGCCAGTGCTTGATCGCCTGGGCCGGGCTGGTCGAACCGACCCAGCGTGCGGCTCGCGCGGCGTATTCCGCAGCCGCGTCGATCTCCTGGGCCTCCTCAAAATGATACGACAGCAACGCCGCGAATTCGTTGAGCCGCTCC
Organism: Bradyrhizobium algeriense; assembly: GCF_036924595.1. Classification (NCBI taxonomy): domain Bacteria; kingdom Pseudomonadati; phylum Pseudomonadota; class Alphaproteobacteria; order Hyphomicrobiales; family Nitrobacteraceae; genus Bradyrhizobium; species Bradyrhizobium algeriense. Next base: position 5,749,976 of record NZ_JAZHRV010000001.1, read on the forward strand.
GGATAAAACTGCTCGATGGCTCGCCCCACCGCGGCATGGATACTGCCTCGTCGGGATCTAAGCTGCATAGAATACGCCACTTCCTGGATCAGTGGATGGCGGAAGCTGTAGCCGTGTCCATCGGGAGCGTTGCGCGGCTGCAGCAGGCCTGTCGAGCACAGGCGCGCCAGCAACGCTTCAACTTCACCCGCTTCCCGATCGGCGACGTGTTGCAGCACCGCCAACTGGAATTCCTTGCCGATGATGGCGGCCGTCTGCAACAGGTCGCGCTCCAAATCCAGCAGCCGGTCGATGCGGGCCCCGATCACCGCCTGGACCGTCGGCGGCAGGACGTCGGAGATGCTCGCGATGCCGAGCCGGTAATCGCCCTCTTCTCCAACGAGCGTGAGACGCTCCTTGAGCGATCGAATGAGCTCTTCCGCAAAAAACGGGTTACCGCCGCTCCGCTCGACGATTCGTTGACGAATTTCGGCGAGCTCCTGCCGTCGTCCCACCAGCTGGTCCACGAGCAGGTCTGTATCCGTGGGATTGAGTTCGGCGAGTTCGATCTGCTGATAGTTGGAAGACCGCATCCATGGTGCGGAATAGGCCGGGCGGCAATTCACCACCAGACAGGTCTTCGTGGACGCCACGGCGTCGACCAGCGTGGCGACAAACTCCTCGCTCGCCTGGTCAAGCCAATGCAGATCTTCGATGATGATGACGGAAGCCACGACACCGCGCTGCCGGACCATATGGCGGACAATGTCGAGTAATCGGACGTTACGCGCCTTCGGATTAAGCCATGCGCGCGATTCCTGGCCGTATTTGATCCCGAGGAAGTCACACACCAGCGGCAGGTCGGCTTCAAAAGTCGAGCCGAGTTCGGCGAGACGCTCGGCGATCCGTCGCGCGGCTTGCTCTGTATCATCGTCCGGCGTCACGTTGAAATAATTCGAGCGCAGGAATTCAAGGACCGGCTGCAACGGCGTCGCCGCACCATAGGGTTGCGCGCGCGCCTCGAACACCGGGATCAGGCGTCCGCGGCACCATTCGGCAAACTCGTAGCAGAGACGGCTCTTGCCCGTACCAGGCGCCCCCACAATGCCGGTCACGCGCGATGCACCTGTCTCGACGGCCGCCAGCGTTCGCTGCAGCAGGCTCATTTCCCGGTCGCGTCCAAGAAAGGACGTCAGGGTAACTCCGCGGAATTGCTGGCTCGCAACCGCAGGCTTCAGGCCCTTTAGCAGGAACAACTCCATCTGCTCGGGCACGCCGCGCAAGCGATGGCGGCCGAGCCGATCAACATCGCAGAATGCGCGGGCAAGCCGATAGGTTTCTTCCGTCAGGCAAATTCCACCCGGATCGACCTTCGGGGGCAAACGGCTGGCGAGATGAATGGTGACCCCGTAGGCGCCGTGCTCGCTCGCCTTGTCCGCCAACGGCGCATCCGCAACGATCGCGCCGGAGTGCAAGCCAATACGGACGGCCATCGCCTCCTTGCGGAGCATGGGAGCATCGCGAATGGCCAAGGCTGCCTCGCACGCCAGCAGCGCGTGGCCTTCCTGCGCGCGAGGGGCACCGAAGAACGCCAGAATACCATCGCCCAGTGTTCGAACAACAGTGCCTTCGAACCGCTCAACCGCCTCGCACATGGTATCGAGCACCGGCTTGAGCCGTTGCATGGCCTCCTCGGGATCGAGCCGCGCTACCAATTCCGTGGAGCTGACAAGATCGGCGAACAGGACGGTTACCTGTTTGAATTCACCGCGAACGACGTTGCCGAGATGCGGCACGCCTGACGCATGCGCGGGCCGGCCGACCGCTTGCAGGGAAACCCCGCAGCTCCCGCAAAAGGCAGCAGCCGGCGGATTCAAATGGCTGCAGCTCGGGCACCCGATCGGGAGCGCAACGCCACACCTCTGGCAGAATCGGTTAGTTGCCGGATTCTGTTCGCCGCACTGCTGGCAGAGCATCCGAATCTCTCAAAGGGTCTGGATTGGACCAACGAGGAAACAGTCTCATTCTGCCGCACGGGCCGGGACCGATCGGCATTCGTATAAAAGCATCATTCCTTGAAATCAGCTAGCAACCTGTTTGTATCGGCTTGGCCATTGAACGCGCGCCAATGATACGCCTAGGGTTGAGGCAGAATATTGACTCAAGTACCGATTGTGATCACGCAGCGTCGATTCCGTCACCTTCAGCGGCCGACCGAGTTTCCGCCCTACCCCACCTTGAATTTGGTGTAGGCCTCGTTGGTCGCGATGATCACGTGCTCGGCACAGCCATTGGTACGGTGCGGGTCGCAGCGCGTCTCGTAGTCCGCCGACGTCATCATGTCGATGAAAGCGGCGACCGTTGGATAGTAAACCAGCGGCAGATAATCCCAGGTGTTGCCGGCTTCTGCGCCGAGCGCGACCGCCTTGGCGTCGCCGGTCCACAGCAGCGTGCCGCCGCGCGCCTTGATCATCGGCACCGTGAGCGCGCTATAGCGCAGATAGGCGTCCCATCCCGATCCGTCGCCGTCGAGCGAACGCTCGCGAAACCGCATCAGGTTCACCATCACCACCGGCCCGTCGTGGTCCAATTCCTCAAGACCCCTGACATTCAACAAATCCACGCCCATCGATCGGCACCTCGCAGGTCAACAAAAGCGCAAAGACAATGCACAGGACATTGTAGCATTGCACGCATGGGACTTGTCGTGTGGCGGAAAATCCGGCCTATCTGGCCTCGCGACCATGACCCAGCCCGCACCAGCGCCGCCTGCTCTTCATCCTCTCAGGTGGCTGAACAACCAGCCTTATCTGTTGCTGAGCCTGACCTCGCTGTTCTGGGCGGGCAACATCGTGCTGGCGCGCCATGTTGCCGGCCATGTGCCGCCCTTGACGCTGTCCTGCGTCCGCTGGATCGGCACCTTTCTGATCCTGCTGCCCTTTGCCTGGCCGCACCTGAAGCAGGACTGGCCGGTGCTGCGCGCGCATCTGCCGATGATGCTGTTTCTGTCATTGGTCGGATTCGCCTACAACAACGCGATCTCCTACTGGGCCCTGCAATACACCGAGGCGCTGAACGCGCTGTTGATCCAGTCGGCCGGACCGCTGTTTGTCGCGTTGTGGTCGCTGGCGCTGTTCGGCATCCGCCTGACCGGCGCACAGCTCGCCGGCATCACCATCTCGCTCGCCGGCGTCCTGACCATCATCCTGCGCGGCGATTTTGGCGCACTCGCCAGCATCAGCTTCAACCGCGGCGACCTGATGTTTGCCAGTTCACTGGTGTCGTTCGGGCTGTATTCGGCGCTGATCCCGCGCCGGCCGGTGACGCACGCGCTGTCGCTGATTTCGTTCACCACCTGTTGCGGCGCGCTGATGCTGGTGCCGTTCTCGATCTGGGAATTCTCGACCGGCGCCACGCTGAAGTTCGACTTCATTTCGATGGCGACGCTGGGCTATGCCGTGATCTTTCCCTCGACGCTGGCCTATCTGTTCTTCAACCGCGGGCTGGCGCTGATCGGGCCGAACCGTGCCGCGCCGTTCTTTCATCTGGTGCCGGTGTTCGGCTCGGCGATGGCGATCCTGCTGCTCGGCGAAAAATTGCGGATATTCCATCTGGCGGGCTATGTGCTGGTGCTGGCCGGCGTCGTGATCGCTTCCAGGCGGGCCTCGGCGAAGAAGACTTGAGCCGGCCTGCGGCGTGGCGCCGTACCGGCTTCCCCTTTCGATCCGGGCAGGCTAGCTTGCCGGCCAATTCAACATAAAAATAACTTGAGGAAACAACGATATGTTCGCGTTATGGAAACGGTACCGGCACGTCGCCGCAGCGGCTCCCCTGATGCTGGCGATGATCGCCACGGCTTCCGCGCAGGCGCCCTACCCGAACCGCAACATCACGCTGGTGCTGCCGTTCGCCGCCGGCAGCGGCACCGACACCACGACGCGCCTGATCGGGAAAGAACTCGGTACAGCCCTCGGCGTCAGCATGGTGATCGAGAACAAGGCGGGCGCCAACGGCTCGATCGCGGCGAGCCATGTCGCCCGCTCCGCGCCCGACGGCTACACGCTGTTCGTGACGACGAATACGTCGCATTCGGCCAATCCGTATCTGCTGAAGAACATGACCTACGATCCGGTCAAGGATTTTACGCCGATCGCGCGGACCGGCGACCTGCCGTTCATGCTGGTGATCCATCCGGACGTCCCGGCCAATTCGGTGGCCGAACTGATCGCGCTCGCCAAGAAGGAGCCGGGCAAATACTCCTACGCCAGCGGCAGCTCGTCGGCGATCGTGTCGGGCGCAACCTTCGCCCGCCTCGCCGGGATCGATCTGCTCCACGTCCCCTACAAGAGCTCGCCGCCGGCGCTGACCGATTTGATCGCCGGCCGCGTCTCGATGATGTTCATCGATGTCCCGACCGGCCTGCCCCACGTCAACGCCAAGGCGCTGAAGGCGCTTGCGGTCACGACCAAAAAGCCCTCGGCGCTGCTGCCGCACCTGCCCACCATGGACGCCACGGTGAAGGGTTTCGACATCACCTCATGGCAGGGCTATTTCGGCCCGGCCAACATGCCGAAGGATGTGGTCACCAGGCTGAACGCGGAAATCCGCAAGGTGATCGAGCGGCCCGACATCAAGAGCCAACTCGCCGAGCGCGGCATGGAGGCGTTCTCCGGTACGCCGGAAGAGTTCGACGCCTTTGTGAAGGACCAGCTCAAGGTGTGGGAGAAGCTGATCACGGAAGCGGGGATCGAGAAGCAGTAGGACGGGACCGCACTGCGTAAGGTGGGCAAAGCGAAGCGTGCCCACCTTTTACGTTGCGAGCCGTTGATGGATGGTAGGCACGGCGCAAGGGCGCCTTTTCCCACCCTGCGGGTGCGGGCCTCAAATGCTACGAACTTGCCAATTCCTTTGTGCTTGAGCTCCTCGAGCAACTTCGGATCGTGTAAGGAAATCGTGCGACGTGAGAATGAGCAGCGGACCGCTCGCCGTGAGCAGTAAGAGCGATTTCATCGGACTCTCCCTCGCGGTTGGGCTGAATTCACGCGTCATGTCCGGTCTGGTTGGACAGTTTCGCTGACGCTCCCAGTATAAGCCAGTTCACCGGTGATAACGATTCCAGGGGGCATGATCTTGTACTGTCGGACGGTCCCGGGATGCTCGGTCGCATCGAGGTAAGTGACGCGCATGTCCGGGAAGTCGGGTTCGCCATTCCGCCTTCGCTGCTAGCCTCGCGCTGACGAGGCGATCGAATGAGTGCGTTCACTTCCGAAATTGGCACCTTGAGACATGCCGACGGACTCTGAGAATGTCCGCCCATCGGGGAGGACCGGAGGTGATCTGGTTATCGCTGGCTTTCAGCGCGATGCCTTGGTCTGTATGGCAAATGCAGGGAACTTTCGGTTCCTCTCCGCGTCATCCAAAGTGACGCGATAAGGCTTGGCGCGGGAGAGTGCCATGTCGAAGACCTGCATTGGAATCGCCGTTGTCGTTCTGGCCACCCTGCTGTCGAGTCCGGCCCTGGCCGGAGTGCGTCTTGGCATCGGTCCCCTTGGGGTCGCAAGATTCGCGGTAACCCGCGTATTGTCACTGGGGGGATTACATCACGGTCGTGCCCTTGCTCGTCACGGCCAAATCCGAACGGCTTCGCTCAAATCGCAAAACGTGCGCAACGCCATGGAATCGGGGCTTCGCAACCCGGCGGTGCGCAGGCAAATCGTCGCGGCTGCAGCGTTGGCAGGTTGGCATGGCGGTCAAACCGCGAAGGGGTGGTGGCGGCACGGCGACGGCGGATATGGATGGGTCGGGCCGCTGTTTTGGCCATTCGCCATTTACGATATCTACGACTACACCATCTGGGAGGACGGCATCGGCTTCTGGGACTACGGTTATCCTGACATCTATGCCGCGATCTTTGCGCCTTACGGCCGTGATGATCTCGCCGCCTATACGGGACCGAGCCCACGCGGCCGAAGACATCGCAGAGTCCCTCCGCTACAGCAGTTCTGCGGCGATGACAGCCCCGAAATTGCCGGCCTCCCCATCAATCAGATTCAGCAGGCGATACAGCCGAATGAGGCGCAGCGCGCCGCTTTGGACGATCTTGCCAACGCATGGATCTCGGCCGCCCAGAGGATTCGGGCGTCGTGTCTGACGCAGACGCCGTTCACGGCACCGGGCCGGTTGACCGTCATGCACCAGCGCATCGGGGCGATGATCGAGGCAGTGCTAGCCGTGCGGCAGCCGCTGGGGAAATTCCATGACCTGCTGGAAGACGAACAGGAAGCACGGCTCAATGCACTCGCCGAGGATCGACGCAGGACGTTCGCCGCAAGCAGGGCCACGGAAGCGCCTGCCCAAGGTTGCGGCGCGGCGCAACAACCAGCCGTGTTGCAATGGCCGGCGGACGAGATCGAGGCCAGGCTACGACCGAACGATACTCAACGCGCGGCTCTTAAAGTGCTGCAGGACGCCAATGCCAGGGCCGTCGACATCCTGACCGCCGAATGCCAGCCGAGAGACGCGATCACACCATCCGCTCGCCTTGACGCAGTGGACGTGCGGCTCGTTGACATGCAGCAAGCGGTCTATCTGGTGAGCGCCGCGCTCGAGGGCTTCTATGCTACGTTAAGCGACGAGCAGAAGGCGCAGTTCGAGGCGATCGGACGAAAACGAACGGCGTAATTTCCCGATCGGTTGCCATCGCTGAACCGCAGCCCGATCCAGAGGACTGCTACGTCCCCACGGTCACAGCAGCATAGGACAAGGCAAGCTGCCGCAATGGCGCGAGGGCACAAACTAAATGCCATCAGCGCCGCAGCCTGGCGGCGATCTCGGCGATGACGGCATTCTTCGTCTTTCATTGATATTCTCGCTGATCGCAGTGTTCGCTAAACTATTGCTGCCTGGGCTTGATGCTAACCAGGTTCAGCAGCGTTGCGGTCGCGATCATCGCCGCAATGCCAACGAGACTCACCGCTATCTGCATCGCAAGCCCGTCCGAGATGTCGAACAGCGCCATGTTGCCGGCGAACGCCAGCAGAACGCCGAGGCAATAGATTGGCAGCGAGTTCTGGCCACAGCAGATCGCGCCGCGCATCACCGGCGTCGTCAGCCCTCGCCAATTGCGGGGCACGAACCATGCTGCCAAAACCGCTATGGCCAAAAAATGCAGCAATCGCAGTGGATCGAGATTCGATTTATCCAACGGATGCAGCTTCGCCAGCGCCTGCGGGATCAGGGCTTCCAGCGGCTTGATGCGCCAGCTCAAGGCGATGACCAAGCTGAAGAGCAGATACAGGACCGCCAGTCCAAGCACCGTGCGTGACGTGAGCCACGGCCGGACTCTCTTTTCCTCGAGCATCCACCACGCGCCAAGCACAACGAGCAGCTGCCAGGCCAGCGGATTGAAGGCCCAATGGCCGCTCGGCCACGCCGGGACGGTCCAGCCGAAGACATGCACCAGCACATAAAGCGCCAGCGACGCGCCAAGCGTCACGTTCGGCAGTCGCAGCAGCAGCCACAGCAACGGCGCGAACAAGAGATGAAGAAGCACGAAGATCGACAACACGTCGGTGTTGACCGGACGGTATTGCAGTATCGCCGCGTGCGCGAGCGTCGCGCCCGGATGGTCCAATAGAATGCGCGTATTGCTCTCGTCAGCGAGGCGCCCGCCGCCTGTGAGGTGAACCAGGATGGCGCAGGCGAGCGTGAGCAGCAGAAACGCAACATAAATGTCAAAGCTTCGCCGCAGCGTCCGGCGGATCACTTCGGTCCAGCCCTCGCAGCGCCATGCCTTGCCGTAGGCCAGCGCGCAGGTTACGCCCGAGACGAACATGAATATTTCCGCGGCATCGCCGAAGCCGTAGTTCCGCAGCGTCAGCCAACTTCCGATGTTGTTGGGGACATGGTCGAGAAATATCCACCACAGCGCGATGCCTCGGCAGGCATCTATTCGCAGGTCGCGGGCGTTGCCTTTCAGCTCCGGAAGCTCGCCGACGATTAGCTTGGGGATGGTGACTCGATCGTGCATCTGGGTTATCCCAAGCCGGCAAACTGAACCTGCCGCTGGAGGCTCTGGTGTGAGCTGGTTCACCTTCAAAGAATATTTTTGCGCTGTCGCTTGAGACAAATTTGCGCGCCAACGTTGAGCGTTGCTGGCTTCGCAATTGATCCGTTGAGCTACGCAATTACGGCCCGCCTTCGGCGCTTGACGATTTCTCCTCAAGTCGGCTCTTGGAGAAGAGCGTTTGTACGCGACGCCAGTCAGGCTGATCGGCCGAGGATGAGCTTTCGCGACTGACACGGAGACATGGCCCGCAAGAAGTAACGGCGGGCACTCTGCACACGAACTTAGGATTCTGCGCGGACGTCAAACCGTCGTCCTCCGTCACGAGGCGAGAAACAGCCATACGATCTCCACTGTGCAGCAAATCAAGGGGCGGGGTCGAGGTCGAGGTATTCCGCAACACCAAAACGAGCAGCCAGCTTATCCGCACTGCGGCTCTGCGAAGAAGCAGTCCCTTCGGTGTAGCGTAGTCTTCATCGCCCTCGGCCGATGAGCCTTTCGAGATTTCCGGAACGCCCCCGTGGCAAACGGCGTGCCTCGCATCGTACATGTAACGCTCCTGCTTCGTTGAGCGTGCGCACGATGAAGTCCGGATGTCGCAGAACTTTGCCGACCGCTGCCGGGAATTGTCGCGATCTGTCTCAGGAATGCTGCATCGCATAGTCCGCGACAGTTGCGGCCTCGGTGATGGCCACTCCTGCTACTTTTCAATGACCTTGCTCTCAATGCGGTTTCTTAAGTTGCATCAAGTCTTGGCGGGCATACGGGTCTGCGACAATTTGCGACAAAGTTGGCTCACCGGGACAACGTTCTGCGACAGCTTGTGCCTAAATTGCTTCAGCCAGATCGGGGAATCATGCACATGAGGCCGGTTCCCGCTCGGATCGGCCGGCATCGGCATCGGGATCCTGCGATCCCGATCCGATGCCGCGACGCTGTAAGCGAAGCCAGCCACAAGCATTTGATTTCGGTCGATCATGCGCGGCCGATACATTCTGATACACTTTTCCGATGGGTTGGGTGCAGGACTTCAGTATGATCCGGGACGGAGCAAACTAGATGGACTCGGCACCTCACATCGCCGTCGTGGACGATCATCGCGATATTCGCGATCTGGTCGGCAAATATCTGATGCAGCATGGCTACCGCATCAGCCTTGCGGAGAGTGCTGTTGCACTCCGCCGTTTGCTCGAACGAAGTGCTCTGGACCTGGTGGTTCTTGACGTCATGATGCCGGGCGAAGACGGACTGTCCGTCTGCCGGCATCTGCGCAGCACCACGGACCTTCCTGTTATCCTGTTGACTGCGATGGCTGAAGAAACCGATCGAATCGTCGGCCTGGAAGTAGGTGCCGATGACTACGTGAGCAAGCCATTCAATCCCCGCGAACTTCTCGCCCGTATCAAAGCGGTGCTTCGACGCGTCCAGAGCCTGCCGCCGCAAAAGGGCCGGCTCGCGACCAAGGTTGTACGTTTTGATCGATGGACCTTTGACGTCAACCGGCGCGAGTTGACGGGCGACGACGGCGTCGCAGTGCCGCTCAGCACGGCGGAGTTCCGTCTGTTGTGCGCATTTCTCGATCATCCGGGCCTGGTACTCAGCCGCAATCAGCTTCTTGATCTGACGGTCGGCCGAGATGCCGATCCATTCGACAGGAGCATTGACAATCAAGTCAGCCGCTTGCGGAAGAAGATCGAGGCTGACCCGAAAGTACCAGCATTGATCAAGACCCACTGGGGCGGTGGATACAGCCTCGCCGCACAGGTCGAGCAACCATGATGAACTTGTGGAAGCGTAGTCTTGCGGCCCGTTTCATCTGTTTCACACTGCTGTCCCTCGTGCTGTCGCAAGCAATCGTGTTCTTCATTTCGTGGGATGAGCACGGGCAGACGATTCGGAAGGCCGCCAAGGGCGAGATACTCAGCCGGTGCGCTTCGCTCGCCCGAGTGTTGGAGGCGACGCCTCCGGCGCTTCAAACCGATATCCTTAACGCCAGTAACACCAGTACGGCGAGATATTGGATATCGGCCAACGGTCTGAAGGATGCCTCCGCGTGGCGAGAGGAAGCATGGGAGCGTTTGGCTCAGCCATTGCCGCGCGTGTCCTTTCCCGGCCATACCGTGCCGGCCGAAGCGAGGCCGGATTTCGCCCGAAATAATGCCAGCAGTGGCAGCGCCTCCTCCTCGCAATGGATCGATCTAAGGCCGGAAGCCTGGCCGCTGTCTCGACCAGCGAAATTTCTTTATCTCGATGACGCCACCGGCATGGGATTGGCCGTCCGGTTGGCGAACGGTGCATGGCTGAACACTGCATTTGCCAAACCCGCGCAAGACGGCTTCTGGACCTCCAAATCCACCCTAGCGCTCGGCCTCTCCGCGTTGTCGCTGTCGATCATTGCCGTATTCGCCGCACGCGGCATCGCGCAACCATTGCGCCGGCTCGCCGTAGCGGCCGAAGCCCTCGGCCGTGGTCAGGAGGTCGTACCGCTGCCGGAAACCGGCCCCGACGATATCCGACGCACCGCCGAGGCATTCAATCGCATGCAAGCGCGCCTGCACCGTTTCGTCGACGACCGCACCAAAATGCTGGCCGCCATCGGCCATGACCTGCGTACACCCCTGACCTCGCTCCGTTTGCGCGCAGAATTCGTGCCCGACGACGACGTCCGCGAGAAAATGCTCTCCACAATTTCGGAGATCCAGACGATGACGGAGGCAACCCTCGCATTCGCTCGCGAGGACGCAACCGCCGAAAACACGCGGACCGTGGACCTCTCAGCTCTCGTGGAAAGTCTCTGCGACGATCTCGCCGAACTCGGTCATGACGTCTCTTTCTCCGAGGGACAGAAGATCAGCTACAGCTGCCGGCCCGACGCGCTGCGCCGCGCATGCCGTAACCTCGTCGAAAATGCCGTTCGTTATGGCGAGCGCGCGCGCGTCAGCGTGGAGAGACGAGCAGACAGTATCGAAATCATCGTTTCGGACGATGGGCCCGGGATTCCCGATACCGCCAAGGAGCAGGTTTTTACGCCGTTTTTCCGGATGGAGAGTTCGCGGAACCGCGAAACTGGAGGCGTAGGTCTCGGCCTTTCCATTGCCCGGTCTATTGTCCGCCACCACGGCGGAGATATCGCCTTGATCAACCAGAAAAAGGGACTACACGCGGCGATTAGCTTGCCAGCGCTGGATGGCGGGCCGCCTTCCATTAGCCGACCGGTCACGGTCGCAGGGGCGAAGGACGTTATCAACGCTCCGGCAAAACCTTCGCCGGTGGCCACGATCTTGCAGCGCGCGTCGAAATCATATTGATCGTTAAGCAGACCGCCGATGCGCGAAGGGCCGGAGGATGAGTGCGCGCCCTACGCCGCCCGCACCTTGCCCAAGAATTCATCCACCGCGCTGCGCAGCATGCCGGACTGGGTGTCGAGCTCGCGGGCATTCGCCAGCACCTCGGAGGCCGCCTTGCCGGTCGCCGCCGCCGCCGTGGTGACACCGCCGATATGGGTGGATATCTCGTTCGATCCGGCCGCCACCGACTGAATGTTGCGGGCGATCTCGCGGGTGGCGCCGCCTTGCTGCTCGACGGCGGTCGAGATCGAAACCGTGATCTCGCTCATCTGCCCGATGGTTTCGGTAATGCCGCCGATCGAGGCCACGGCTTCGCTGGTGGAGGCCTGCATGGCCGCGACCTGCGAGGAGATTTCCTCGGTCGCCTTCGCGGTCTGGTTGGCAAGCGCCTTCACTTCCGACGCCACCACCGCAAAACCGCGGCCGGAATCGCCGGCGCGCGCCGCCTCGATGGTGGCATTGAGCGCGAGCAAATTGGTTTGCGCTGCGATCGAGTGGATCAGCTTGACCACTTCGCCGATCTTCTCGGCGCCGGTCGAGAGCGCGCCGACGGTGGCGTTGGTGCGCTCGGCGTCGCTGACCGCCTTGCTGGCGATCTCGCTGGAGCGCGCCACCTGACGGGAAATCTCGGTCACCGAGCTGGAGAGCTCTTCGGCGGCGGAGGCCACCGTGCCGACATTGTCGGACGAACGCTGCGACGCCGCGCCGACGGTCGCAGCCCGCGCGCTGGCGTCGCTGGCGGTAGCCGTCATGGACTGCGCGGTGGTCTGCATGCCGGCGGCCGCCGTCGACACCGAGCGGACGATGCCGGTCACGCTGCGTTCGAAGTCGCTGGCGATACTTTCCATCGCCGCCCGCCGCTCGGCCTCGGCGCGAGCCTGCACTTCGGCTTCCTTCTGTTCAAGCCCGCGGATACGCACCGCATTGTCCTTGAAGATCTGGACGGTCGCGGCCATCGCGCCGATCTCGTCGCCGCGGCCGGCGCCGGGAATTTCGCCGTCCAGCTTGCCGTCCGCCAGCTCCTGCATGCGGGCGCCGAGCTCGCCGAGCGGCTTACTGATGCTGCGGCCGATCATCCAGGCGATGCTGCCTGAAATCAGCGCGATGCCGAGAATGGCGAGCCCGAGCACCCAGGCGATCGGCTTCATCTTGGTGTCGAGATCGTCGAGATAGGCGCCGGTGCCGACGAACATGTTCCAGCCGGGCACCGCGACCGCGTAGGAAATCTTGCGGCTCAGTTCCTCCTTGCCGGGCTTCTTGAATTCGTACGTCAGGGTCACCTCCCCTTTCGCCGCGACGCCGTCGCGGAGCTCGCGCGCGAGCTTTCTGCCGTTGGTCTCGACATCGAGGCGGTTCTGACCGATCTGCTTGGGATCTGAGTTCAGGACCGTGATTCCATCCATCATATAGGCGAACACGTAGCCGGAGCCGTTGTCGAAAGTCAGCGTATTGCCTCGCTTGCTGAATTCGGCAATCGCCGCTTCTTTGGTCAGCTGGCCCGCCTCAACCTGCTTCTGCAGCCCGAGCGCCATGTTGCGCGCCATGTCGACGATCGCCCTGGTCTGATCAATCCGCGCGTTCAGCATCTCCCGCTGCATCAAATAACCCGCAAGCGCGCCGGCGGCGCAAAGGCCCAGCAGGGTCACGCCCACCAAAATACCGAGTTTGGGGGTGATCTTCAGGTTGGTCAGGTTCACGGGGGATCTCCGGGAAAAGGGCGCCAGGCGCGTTTTGGCGGATTGATTCGGCGCACCATATCGTGAGACCCTTTAGCGCTTTGTTACGCCACCTGCGTAAAAGTCCCGATGCGAAGATAATGCCTGCAAGGGCAACCGGGAATTGTGCGGAGAACCGGCCAGCTCGCGTAAAGGTCGCGTAACAGATCAGGGCGGCGACGCGATGCCACCGCCTTAAACCAACACCGAAAAGTCAAATCGGGAGAGCAGGAAATGCCGAAATACAGGGTGCTGACGCCGAAGGGCGCGAGCTTCACGGTCGCCGGCGGCGGCTACGATTATGAAAAGGAAGCGCTCGATCCGATCGGGGCCGAAATCATCGAGGCGCCGGCCAACGAGGCGGAATTCATCGCCGCCGCAAAGACCGCGGACGCGATCTACGCCAAGGGCATGCCGATCACCAAAGCCGTCATCGACGCGCTCGAAAACTGCAAGGTGATCACGCTCGGCAGCGTCGGCGTCGATTCAGTCGACGTCAAGGCCGCCACCGCCCGCGGCATTCCCGTCACCAACATCCCCGACACCTTCATCGAGGAGGTCGCCGACCACGCCATGATGCTGCTTCTCGCTGGGTTCCGCCGGCTGGTCGAGCAGGACAAGATGGTGCGTACCGGCCGCTGGTCGGAGGGCCGGCCGGCGCTTTTGAAGATCCCGCGGCTGATGGGCCAGACGCTCGGCTTCATCTCGTTCGGCCGGGTGGCGCGCGCGGTCGCCAAGCGCGCGGCGCCCTTTGGCCTGCGCATGATGGCCTACGATCCGTTCATCCAGGAAACGCTGATGTACGATCACGGCGTGATGCCGGCGACGCTGACAGAGGTGCTGTCGCAATCGGATTTCGTCTCGATGCATGCGCCGGCCCGGCCCGAGGTCCATCACATGCTCACCGAGAAGCATTTCCGCCAGATGAAAAAATCCGCCGTCTTCATCAATACGGGCCGCGGCGCCACGGTGGACGAGGAATCGCTGATCAAGGCGCTGCAGGAGGGGTGGATCGCGCATGCGGCGCTGGACGTGCTGGAAAAGGAGCCGCCGTCCCACAACAACCCGATGCTTTCGATGGAAAACGTTACCCTGACCGCGCATGTGGCGTCGGCATCGGCACGTTTTGACGAGGCGCGCAAGCGCCGCGTAGGCTACGAATTGTCACTGGTCCTGCAGGGGATGTGGCCGGTAAGCTGCGTCAATCCGTCGGTGCTGCAGAATACTGCGCTGCGGCGATGGCAGCCGGTCAGCATGGACCGCGGCCCGAACAGCTAGCATGATCGCGATCATGCCTAAATAAAACGACCGTTCACCGGCGGTTCAACGCCGGGAACCGAAACAGGGAGAGAACCATGAAGAACGAGATCACGCGTCGCGATGCGCTGGCGCTGGGCGTCTCGGCTGCCGCGCTGGCTGCGACCGGCGCCTCGGCCCAGACCGCCTCCGTCATCAAGGCTGCCGACGTTCCGGCCCCGAAGTGGGCAATCGAAAAGGGCGCGTCTCTGCGCATGTTGCGGCCGGTGCGTTTCGTGCAGGCCGACGAGGACGTGTTCCGCGCCAATGCGAAGGCCTTCACCGACAAGACCGGCGTCGAGGTCAAGGTCGACTTTGTCGGCTGGGAGGACATCAACCAGCAGACCGCGGTGACGTCGAACTCCGGCGCCGGCCCCGATGTGATTATCGGCTTCTCCGACGCGCCGCACATCTATATCGACAAGCTGGTCGAACTGACCGACGTCGCCGATTACCTCGGCAAGCGCTACGGCGGCTGGCTGCCGCTGGCGCAGAAATACGGCAAGCGCAACAAGAGCGACGCCTGGATCGGATTGCCGTTCGGCGCCACCGCCGGCCCGCTGATCTACCGCAAGTCGGTGTTGCAATCGATCGGGTATGACAAGATCCCGGAAGACAGTGCCGGATTTGTGGACCTCTGCCAGAAGCTGCACAAGGCCGGCAAGCCGGCCGGCTTCGCGCTGGGCAATGCCAGGGGTGATGGCAACGGCTTTGCCAACTGGGCGCTGTGGTCGCACAACGCTTCCCTGCTCGATGAAGAGGGTAACATCGTCATCAACAGCAAGGAGACTATCGAAGCGCTGAAGTGGGTCAAAGCACTGTACCCGACTTTCATCGCCGGCACGCCGTCGTGGAACGACGTCAGCAACAACCGCGCCTACTCCTCGCAGGAAATTTCGCTGACCGCCAACGGCGTCTCGCTGTACTTCTCGCTGAAGAACGATCCGGCGACCAAGGCGATCGCCGAGGACAGCGAGCATCAGTTGTTGCCGAAGGGCGTCGCCAAGGTCTCGCCGATGGCGGGCCTGACGCTGAACGCGATGCTGTTCAAGCACAGCCAGTATCCCAATGCCGCAAAGGCATTCCTGCAATTCATGCTGGAAAAGGAACAATACGAGCCTTGGCTCAACGCCAACTCCGGCTACTGGTCGCAGCCGCTTTCCGCCTATGCCGACGCTGCGGTCTGGTCCGGCGATCCCAAGGTCTCGATCTTCAAGAACACCATGCAGAGCACTTACTACGACGGCTACAAGGGGCCGATCTCGACCGCAACAGGTGCGGTCGGTGCCGACTACGTGCTGATACAAATGTGCGCAGCGGTTGCGACCGGCGCCTCGACGCCGGAGGCCGCGGCCGCAGAGGCGGAGCAACGCTGCAAGCGATATTTCCGGCGCCAGACCCGGTAAAGGGAGCGTCATTGCGAGGAGCGAAGCGACGAAGCAATCCACTCTTTCTTTTCATGGAGACATGGATTGGTTCGCTTCGCTCGCAATGACGTTCTGACGTAGCTCCCATCGGGATATTGTTGATGTCTGTAACGACTCTACCATCACAACGCGTGACGCATCGGCAACCCGGCTGGATCGTGCGCCTGTTCGACTACAAGCCGTTCCTGATCGTGATGTGCCTTGCGCCGGCGATCGGGCTGTTGACGGTGTTCCTCACCTACCCGCTCGGCCTCGGCGTCTGGCTCGCCTTCACCGACACCACGATCGGCCAGCGCGGCATCTTCATTGGCCTGGAGAATTTCCAGTATCTGTGGACCGATCCCTTGTGGTGGGGCGCGGTGTTCTACAGCGTGTTCTATACGGCGATCGCGACCTTCGGGAAATTCGCGCTCGGCTTCTGGCTGGCGCTGCTGCTCAACAACCACTTTCCGCTCAAGAGCCTGTTGCGCGCCATCGTGCTGCTGCCGTGGATCGTGCCGACGGTGCTGTCGGCGCTGGCGTTCTGGTGGATCTACGATCCGCAATTCTCGATCATCTCCTATCTGCTGGTGGATGTACTGCACATCCGAACCACCAATATCGATTTCCTCGGGACACCGTGGCCGGCGCGGTTTTCGCTGATCGCGGCGAATATCTGGCGCGGCATCCCCTTTGTCGCGATCTCGCTGCTGGCGGGCCTGCAGACCATCTCGCCCTCGCTCTATGAGGCGGCGATGCTGGACGGCGCCAGCGCCTGGCAGCGCTTCCGTTACATCACCTTCCCGATGATGATGCCGATCCTCGCGATCGTGATGACGTTCTCGATCATCTTCACCTTCACGGATTTCCAGCTCGTCTACGCCATCACCCGCGGCGGGCCGGTCAACTCCACGCATCTGCTCGCGACACTCGCGTTCCAGCGCGGCATTGCCGGCGGCGAGCTCGGCGAGGGTGCGGCGATCGCGGTGTCGATGATCCCGTTCCTGGTGTTCGCGACATTGTTCAGCTACTTCGGCCTCGCGCGCCGCAAATGGCAGCAGGGAGAAGCCAATGACTGACGCAGTCACCCAATCGACCAATGTCGCCAGCGCCACGCCGGACACCATGGCGTGGGATTCCCGCGCGCGGCGGGTGATGATGATCTACCTGCCGCTGTCGTGCTTCGTGCTGATCCTGCTGTTCCCGTTCTACTGGATGGCGATCACCTCGTTCAAGCCGAATGCCGAGCTTCTGAACTACAAGGAGCACAATCCGTTCTGGATCTCCTCGCCGACGCTCGCCCATATCAAGCATCTGCTGTTCAACACCGCCTATCCGACCTGGCTCAAAACCACGATGTTGGTGGCGATCGGCTCCACGTTCCTGTCGCTGTTCGCCTCGACGCTCGCTGCCTACGCGATCGAGCGCCTGCGCTTCCGCGGCAGCCCCTACGTGGGGCTCGGCATCTATCTCGCCTATCTGGTGCCGCCCTCGATCCTGTTTATTCCGCTGGCCACCGTGATCGTGCAGTTCGGCCTGTTCGATTCGCCGATGGCGCTGATCCTGGTGTATCCGACGTTCCTGGTGCCATTCTGCACCTGGCTCCTGATCGGCTATTTCAAGTCGATCCCGTATGAGCTGGAGGAATGCGCGCTGGTCGACGGCGCGACGCGCCTGCAGATCCTGCGGCGGATCACGCTGCCGCTCGCCGTGCCCGGCCTGATCTCGGCCGGCATCTTCTCCTTCACGCTGTCGTGGAACGAGTTCATCTACGCGCTGGCCTTCATCCAGAGCGGCGCCAACAAGACGGTGCCGGTCGCGATTCTGACCGAGCTCGTCACCGGTGACGTCTATCAGTGGGGCGCGCTGATGGCGGGCTCGCTGCTCGGATCGCTGCCGGTCGCGCTGTTTTATTCGCTGTTCGTGGATTACTACGTGTCGTCGCTGACCGGCGCGGTGAAGGAATAAGCGGTTCCTGCTATCTGGGGACGGTAAAAATTACTGGAATGTTGAAGCCTATCGAGCCCTGCGTAATTTCCGGCGGAAACGGCGGAAACGGCGAGGCTTGGCGAAGCATTGACATGGCCTGAGCGTCGAGCGCGGTGACACCAGATGATCCGGCAAGCCGGCCTCCAGCTACCTGCCCGCTGCGGCTGAGTGTGAAAGACAGTCTCGCTACGCCGGGCTGGCGGTTGGCCCCCGACGGGTACTGGTGGAAGCGCATCAGATGTGCACGGACGCGCTGATTATAGGTCGCGACCGCCAAGGCGGTTGCGCCCGCGCTGGCCGCGGAGGCGGCTTGTGCCTGACGTTCAACGCGCGGCGGCGCCGCAGTGCGCGGCGCAGGCGTCGAGTCGCTCGGCTTCTTCGCCTCGGGGCGGACGACTTTTGGTTTGACTGGCGTCGGCTTTGCTTCAGGGACGGGCTTGGCGGGCTCGGTCGCCGGCTTCAGTTCCACCTTCTGCTCGGGCGGCGCCACCACCTCCGGGTTCTCCTGCGGCGGAGTGGGCGCGATCTGCTCTTCGACCACCTCCTGCTGCTTGACCGGTTCGGGCGGCGAGGCGTCGGCCTGATCCATCAACTGATCCGGGGCGCGCTCCAGCGGCGTCGATTGCGGCGCCGCTGATACCGGCGCCATGTCCACCATGATCGCCGGCAGGGTGACTCCCGGCTCCGGCTGTGGCCGCATCCAGTTCATGCCGATCGCGATCAAGGCGGCATGGACAGCAAGGATCGCCACGGCCGACGCGCCCCAACGGCGCAATACGGCTTGGTCGGAAACATCATGAAGCGCGAAGGCGTTCACGGCACTAGCTTCTTCCGTCGAGGCCGACCAGCGCGATCTTGAGATAGCCGGCGTTGCGCAGGAGGTTCATCACCTCCATCAAATCGCCATAGCTGACGACCTTGTCGGCGCGCAAAAAAATGCGCTCGTTCTTGTCGCCCTTGGTGGCGGCGTCGAGAGTGGCGGTCAACGTATCGCGTGCGATCACGTCCTCGCCTACCGCTACCGACAGGTCCGGCTTCACGGTGACGAATACAGGCTTGTCGGGCCGTGGCGATGGCTCGACCGCGCTGGCGGGGAGATTGACGCCCAGATCGACAGTTGCGAGCGGGGCTGCGACCATAAAAATGATCAGGAGCACCAGCATCACGTCGATGAACGGCGTGACGTTGATCTCATGGGCCTCGACAAGATCGTCACTACCGCCGCGCGCCCGTCCGCCAACTACGTTACCCAGTTTGGCGCCCATCGGTTACACTCCTCGCTCACTCCGCGGCGCGCGCGAGCCGGAACGACCCGCGGTCGCCCTCGCGGCTGATCAGGAGCAGCACCATCGCCGAGGCATCGCCGAGCAGCGCGCGATGGGCTGCGATGGTGCGGGTGAGATGGTTGTAGATCACCACCGCCGGGATCGCCGCGACGAGGCCAAGCGCGGTCGCGAGCAACGCTTCCGCGATGCCGGGCGCGACCACGGCAAGGTTGGTGGTCTTGGCTTCGGAAATGCCGATGAACGAATTCATGATGCCCCAGACCGTGCCGAACAGGCCGACGAACGGCGCGGTGGCGCCGATGGTGGCGAGCACGCCGGTGCCGCGCGCGATCTGCCTGGACATTGCGGCCTCGACCCGCTCCAGCCGCAGCGCCACCCGTTCCTTGAGGCCGTCGTCGAAATGACCGCCGGAGAGGCTGGCCTCGCGCGCGGCTGATAGGATGATCTGCGCCACCGCATCATGGCCGTCGCGACTTTCCTGTTCGGCCTTTGCCAGCACCGTGTCGGTTTCCAGCATGCTCAGCCGCCGCCTTGCAGTCGCCGTCTTGCGGTGGATCTCGATGGTCTTGGCGAGCCAGACCGTCCACGTCACCAGCGAGGCGAAGGCCAGGCCCACCATGACCGCCTGCACCACCACGTCCGCATTCAGGAACATGTTCCACGGCGACAAATTGCGCGGCAGCAGCGCCATGTCGGGGGCAGCGAACGCCGCGCCCGGCAAAGCTGTCGCTCCGGCTGCGCCACACCAACGGATCATAACGTTCAGCATTGCTCGCTGCATGATCGTCTCCCGGGCTGACTTACGGATCGGTTACGCCGCGCGAGCGGACGCGATCTTTTCGCCAAGCGCATGAAAGCACTGCAACTGGTCGCCGCGCAGCGCCCGCGTCTCGTCGCGGCCGACGAACACCTTGAACATGATGCCGCCGTCCACATTGATGAAGGCGATGAACGCCGACGACTTGCCCATGAACGGCCGCTCGACGAAAGCGATTGCCGCGCAGCGCTCGTGACGGAAATGGCCGTGCAGGCCCTTTGGCTGCATCAGGTTGAAGTAGCCGCGGCCGATCTCGCCCGCCGGGATGCTCCCGGTGAATTCGAAGATCGCATCGTCGGTGTGGACGATCAGCGTCACCTCGCCCCATTGCGCGACGTCGTTCATCGCGGCGCCGAATTCGCTGCCGGGGCCGAAACGCACCATCGTCTCGGGCAGCGCCTCGAGCACGGCGCGCGGCGTGACCTTCCGCTCCCGCGCCACGTCCTCGATCACCGCGCCCGGATTCTCCGCCATATACGCCTTGAGGCCAGCAAGGTCCGTGCTCAGCATGGCACCCTCCCTTAGGCGGCGGCGCTGGATTTGCGCTCGCTCAGGATCACCTCGAACCCTTCGAATTTGGGATGGCCGAGGTAGAGGCTTTCGCCGGTCTTGTTGTCGGCGCGGGCGTGGGCGCGGCGGAACTCTTCCGATTTGGTCCAGGCTTCGAAAGCCGCCTTGTCGACCCAGACGGTATGCGACGAGTACAGCGTGTGATCGTCGGCGACAGGTCCCTTCAGCAGGTGAAATTCGACGAAGCCGGCCATGCTGCTGAGATAGGACTCGCGGGTGCGCCACACGGTCTCAAAGGCGGCTTCAGAGCCGATCTTCACCTGGAACCGGTTCATTGCGATAAACATTTAAAAGATCTCCTTGCTGGGTTGCTGGGGTGCGCCTGGCGTACCGTTTAAGTTGGTTGGAAACATGGA
Organism: Bradyrhizobium algeriense; assembly: GCF_036924595.1. Classification (NCBI taxonomy): domain Bacteria; kingdom Pseudomonadati; phylum Pseudomonadota; class Alphaproteobacteria; order Hyphomicrobiales; family Nitrobacteraceae; genus Bradyrhizobium; species Bradyrhizobium algeriense. The sequence continues at coordinate 5,770,802 of NZ_JAZHRV010000001.1, forward strand.
ATGCACCGAAGCCGCGCTGGAGCATCAGCGCGGCCCGGTGCAACTTGATCGGTTTGTCAGCTCGTCGAACTAAACTCCACCAAAGTGAATCTTCAATCCGGCCTTGTAGACCCTGCCCGGTCCGGGGCTCGACCATAACACGTCGTTCTGCGTGGTGCCGTCGGTCGAACTGCCGGGGATGGCATAGGGCCGGTAGTACTGATTCAACAGATTGTCGATCGACGCCGAGAACACAATGTCCTTGGTCGCGTTCCAGGTCAGATACAAATTGACCAGCTCATAGCCGGTCGAGGGCAGATAGCCGACAGGCACGTCGTTGTTGGCGCCGAACGAGGACCATTGCGCGGCCAGGACCAGCCTGCGATCGAGCAGCCGCACGCCACCGGTCGTGGTGATCTTGCGCGGCGTGATGGTCGCGAGCCCGATATTGGTCGCGACGTTCTTGCCGCGGATCAGGTGCCCGGCAACGCCGACATACCATAGGCCGGCATCATACATCGTCTCGGCCTCGACGCCTTCGATCCGGGCCTGCGCGATGTTCTGGTACTGGAGGAACTGGTTGAACCTGCCAAACGGCGTAGAAACCGGGCCAAACGCAACCGCGTCGATGTAGTCGCTGACGTCGTTGCGGAACACGTTGAACTTGCCACGGAAGCTGTCATCGGCGGCAAAGATACCGTTATATTTCAGATTGACGCCGGCCTCCTTGTTCTTGCCGACCTCCGGCCGCAGGTTCGGATTGGGCAGGAAGCAGAACAGGCCGGTCGTGCCATCCGGGCAAGGCAAATTGATAGGACTGCCGCCGTTGGCGTGGGCGCCCGAAACCAGCGTCTCCGTAATCGAAGGCGCACGATAGCCCTCAGCATAGCTGACATAGGGCGTAAAGCCCGACACCGGCGTCACACCGATGGTGATCTTCGGCGAGAATCGGTCGCCGCCGCCACCGGTCGCCACCGTCGGCGAATGAAGCTCGTAGCGGTCGTAGCGGATTGCACTGACGGCCTCGAACCAAGTCGAATAGTTCTGCTTCAGCTGCGCGAAGCCGCCGGAAACGGTGCGCAGGCCGCTGGGCGTGGTGATGTTGGAGTTGCCACGGCTGTCAGATGTTCTCACGTCATCCTGGAAGGCGTCGACACCGAATGTAACCGCATTGCGCCAATCGCCGACGTTGAACCTCGTTGTATTGTAGACGTCGATTCCGAGCGTATCGAGCACATAGCCGCGCCTGTCGCCCACGCAGCCGGAGACGTTGTTGCCGAAGCCGCCGCCGCAATAGACCGAGGGCGTCGTGCTGATGTGGGCGGTCTTGATCTGGTCGTTCTCGGTGCGGTTGCCGTAGAGCGACAGATTCCAATCCCACAGATTGTCGCTCGGCTTGTTGTACTTCCAGGTGAGCGTGCCAGTGTAGTTCTTGGTATCGGACGCATAGACCGACGATCCCTGGAACAGGGCGCGCTGCGCCGCAGTCGCCACCGGCCCGCGGTTGGGCTGGCCGATGCTGTACTGGTAATCCTGGAAGACGCCGCCGAGTTTGATCTCATGTCCATCAGCGGGGCGAACGGTGACCTTCCCCAGACCGGCCGCGATCTCGTTGCCGGTATTGCCGATCTCGGTGCCGTTGCCATCCTTGTAATTGCCCTGGGTGCGATAGACCGCGCCGCCGAACACATCGACATTGGGATTGACGCGCACACCGCCGAAGATCGAGCCGAGACCGCGAGCGCTGTTGGTGCCGCCCGAGCCGGTCATGTCGACGCCCCAGCGCTCGCCAGGACGCACGACGTCGTCGATGTCCTTGGTGCGGAACGACACCACGCCGCCGATCGCGCCGGAGCCGTAGACGTTGGCGGTCGGGCCGCGCACCACGTCGACGCTGCCGACCAGTTCGGGATCGAGGAAGAACGAGCCGTTGGCGTTGTGGCCGGTGCGCTGGTAGTTCTGCCGCGCGCCGTCGACGACAACAGCGACGCGGCCGAAATCCTGCAGGCCGCGGATGTTGATGACGGTCGCGGGATCGTCGCCGCGCTCCTGGACCGACACGCCAGGTATTTGGTAGAGGATGCCGGACAGCCGGTTCGGCTGCAGGCCCTGGATCTGCTCGAGCGTCACAACGCTGACCGGCGCCAGCGCGTCGATGGCGCGCTCCTCGGTCTTCGAGGCCGCCACCGTGATCGCATCGAGCGACTGCACCGGCACGGCGCCGATCTGCGCCCGCGCGTTCATGCCCGGCGCCGGCGCCTGCGTATCCTGCTGCGGCTTGGCTTGCTGGCGCTTGGCCTGCTTCTGTTTCTTCTGCTCAGGAGAGCGCGTGACGGCCTCCGCTTCGAGCGCCTGCGTGAACGCTGCGCTCGACGACATCAATGCGAACGAAAATGCCGACGCGCCCAAAACCAAGGCGCGCGAATGCCTGACCCCGAAAGCCATACTGCCCCAACCTGTTGTTCTGTCTTTGGGTTTGGCTGGCGGGCGCCGCGGTGATGCGCGGCTGCTTGCTGGCTAACGATTTTCGCGACCGGGCACCCCCGCTCGTATCGCGTTGATCTTGGTTACGCCGCGTTGCGGAACCGGTCAATGACGGCACGGCGCACTTTATATCGATTGTAAAGTGCAGCAGTTGGATTGCGCGTCGATCAAATTATACAAGCAGCTAGTCGGGAACATTGGGACACCACAGCAATTATGGCGGCACCTTCAGGAGACAATGTCGGAGGCGCCGGAAAACATGCCGAAAATCCGCCGTCTGCGAGACGCCTTCTCACCATGAACGGCAGCCGGATCGACAGCCGCGAGCTGTTCGCGACCGAGCGCGAAATCATCATCGCGCACGGCGAGGACAATTATCGCCTGCGGCTGACGTCGCAGAACAAGCTGATCCTGACCAAGTGAACCAGGTGAACCGGCAATGACATTATGTCGCATGCTCGCACTGTCGGCCGCCGCGGGCTGCTTCCTGCTCGGCAACGTCGCGCTCGCCGCAGGCATTACGGTGCATGATGCCCGTAACCGCGACGTCACGATCTCAGATCCCGTGCGGATCGTCTCGATCGGCGGCGCGATCACCGAAATCCTCTACGCGCTGGGCTTCGAGGACCGCCTCGCCGGCGTGGACTCCACCAGCTTCTATCCACCCGCGGCGCTGCGCGACAAACCGAATGTCGGCTACATGCGGCAGCTTTCGGCCGAGGGCGTGCTCGGGCTCAATCCCTCGCTGGTGCTCGCGGTACAGGGGTCCGGGCCGAAGGAAACCATGGACGTGCTGGAGGCGGCCAACGTGCCGCTGGTGCTGGTGCCCGAAACCTTTTCGGAAGCAGGCCTGATCGACAAGATCAAGCTGGTCGGCCACGCGATGGGCGCGGACAAGCGGGCCGAATGCCTGACGGAAGTCGTCACCGGCGATCTGGCGCAACTGCGCGAGCTGCGCGCCAAGGTGACCAAGCCGGTGCGCGTGATGTTCGTGATGTCACTGCTGAACGGCCGGGCGATGGCCGCGGGCCAGAAGACCGCCGCCAACGAAATCATCGCGATGGCCGGCGCCGTCAACGCGATCGATGGCTATGACGGCTACAAGATCATCAATGACGAGGCGATCGTGGCTGCAAAGCCCGACGTGGTACTGTCGATCCAGCGCGGCAAGGACTCGGTGGACGCCGAAGCCGTATACGTCCATCCGGCCTTTGCGCTGACCCCCGTCGCGGCCAACAAGAGCTTCATCTCCATGGAAGGCCTCTACCTGCTCGGCTTCGGGCCGCGCACGGCGGCGGCCGCACGCGATCTCTCGATCAAGCTGTATCCGGCGCTGGCGCCGCAGGCTGAGAAATTCAAGCCGGCGGCACTCTCCGCAAACTGCCGGCAGTGACGGCGCTATCCGACAGCACGGAACGGGCGAAGCGCCGCAGCGGATACGCGTTGCGCCCTCCTGCTTCGCTGACCCTCCTCTGTCTGCTGGCGGCACTTGCCGGTGCGGCGCTGGTCGCACTCACCATGGGCGCCGCCGGCATTCCGCTGGCGCGGCTGCCGGCCGCGCTCGGGCTGTGGGCTGACGCCGCACCCGGTCCAACGCTCGCGCGCGACCAACTCGTGCTGTGGTCGATCCGGATTCCGAGGATTGCTGCGGCGGCGATGGTGGGCGCTCTGCTCGCGGCATCCGGCGCGATCATGCAGGGGCTGTTTCGCAATCCTCTGGCCGATCCTGCCCTCGTCGGCGTTTCCTCCGGCGGCGCGTTCGCAGCCGCCGCGGCGATCGTGTTCACCGACAGCCGGTTCGGCCAGAGCCTCCACTTTATGCAGAATCAATTGTTGCCGCTCGCAGCCTTTATCGGTTCGCTGGCAACGACGATCATCCTCTACTCCATCGCCAGCCGCTCGGGACGGACGTCGATTGCAATCTTCCTGCTGGCGGGAATTGCGATTGCCGCCATCGCCAATGCCGGCGTCGGGTTACTCGTGTTCATCGCCGACGATCGCCAGTTGCGCGACATCACGTTCTGGATGCTGGGCTCGCTGAGCGGCGCAACCTGGCCCAAGCTCGCCACGCTGGCGCCGGTGCTGGCACTCGCCTTGATCGCCTGCGTCTCGATCGCGCGCGGGCTCGATGTGCTGGTATTGGGCGAGGCCGAGGCGTTCCACAGCGGCGTCGATGTCGAGCGGCTGAAGCGGATTTCGATCGTGCTGGTATCGGCGATGACGGGCGTTGCGGTTTCGGTCTGCGGCGTCGTCGGCTTTGTCGGCATCGTGGTGCCGCATCTTTTGCGGCTGTTAATTGGCCCAGCGCACCGGCTGCTGCTGCCGGCCTCGATGCTATTCGGTGCGGTGCTGCTGGTGGGCGCCGATACGCTGGCGCGAACCATCGTGGCGCCCGCGGAAATGCCGATCGGCATCCTGACCGCGGCGATTGGCGCGCCGTTCTTCTTAGGGATGCTGCTCCGCCAGCGCGGGCTGGTTTCGCTATGACCGCCATCCTCGAAGCGCAATCGATCTCGATGGTGGTCGGCGGCGCCACGCTGGTCGACGGCATCGATCTGAAAATTGCAGCCGGCGAGATGGTCGCGATCGTTGGCCCCAACGGCGCCGGCAAATCGACCCTGCTGCGGATGCTGTCCGGCGATCTCCGCCCGACGCGCGGGCAGATCAAATTGAAGCAGCGCGACATCCATCTCTATCCGCCGCGACAGCTCGCTTATCACCGCGCGATGCTGTCGCAGCATGTCAACGTCACCTTCCCGTTCACGGTCGAGGAGATCGTCCATATGGGCGCAGGCGACACCGGCCGCGCCGCCGCGCAACGGCTGGTCGATGCCGCTCTCGACGAGGTCGGACTCGCGCATTTCAGTCACCGGCAATTGCCGACGCTTTCCGGCGGCGAGCAGCAACGCACGCATTTTGCCCGCGTTCTGGTGCAGCTCGCCTGCGGCGAACAACAGCACGGCCCCGGCCTGCTGCTGCTGGACGAACCGACCTCCAGCCTCGACATGCGCCACCAGATCGATCTGGTGGAGACGGCAAGAGGGCGCGCTCAGAATGGCACAGCCGTCATCGCCGTGCTGCACGACCTCAATCTGGCGATGCGTTTCGCCGACCGGATCGTGCTGCTGCATCGCGGCAAGCTCGCCGTCGACGGCGGCCGCACTGACGCGATCACGGCCGAGACCATCCGCCGGATTTTTGAGGTAGACGTCACGATCGACTACACCGATCAGGGCGTGCCGTTCCTGCTGCCGCAAACCATGCGGCCCGCAGGCCCGCCCTAGAGCCCGGTTCTGATTGAATCAGAACCGGCTCCAGGTTTTTGTTTTGACGCGTTTTCTTGACGCGAACCGGGGCCCACTTCGCTGGAAAGCGCTATGACGGCATAACGCCGCATGGCTTATCCAACGGCGTTACAGGTTCTTCACAGAACTGTCAGCCGACTGTAACAGCCGCTCCGCAAGACACAGCGCACCACCATTCACGGGAGATCCGCCATGCGCGTGTCATTGCTCTGCTCCGTCGCGTCGATATTTCTGGCCAGCGCTGCATTTGCGCAAGGCGAAGGCGAGTTTCCCGCCACGCTGAAGTGCCACGCCGTGCTGCCGGCGCAGAGCTTCATCGATGCGCCCACGGACGCGCCTGACGATCTCAAAACCGCCGGCAAATACACCACCGGCAAGCGCGTCGACACCGTCGGCAGCGTGATGGGCAAATCCTACGAGCGGCCGACCGGCGTATCGCTGCCGTTCAAGGGCCAGCCGCTGCAGGGCCATTCTGGCATCAAGGTGATGCCGGACGGTTCGTTCTGGGTGCTCACCGACAACGGCATGGGCTCGCGCTACAACTCGGCCGACTCGATGCTCTATCTCAACCGCCACAAGATCGACTGGGCGACCGGCAAGATCGAGCGGCAGGAAACCATCTTCCTGCACGATCCCGACAGGAAGGTGCCGTTCCGCATCCTGCATGAGGACACCGCAAAACGTTATCTCACCGGCGCCGACTTCGACACCGAAGGCTTTCAGATCATCGGCGACACTTTCTGGATCGGCGACGAGTTCGGGCCGTATGTGCTGAAGGCCGACAGGATGGGCAAGATCCTGGCCGTGTTCGACACCATGGCTGACGGCAAGCCGGTGCGCTCGCCCGACCATTGGTCGGTGCAGTCGCCGGGCGCACCCGGCGCGAGCTACACCACGGTCAATCTGCGCCGCTCCAAGGGCTATGAAGGTTTTGCCGCGTCGAAGGACGGCAAGTTCCTCTACGGCCTGCTGGAAGGCCCGCTGTGGGATACCGAGAAGAAGGATTTTGAAAAGGTCGACGGCAAGGAAGCCTCGCGGATTCTCGAATTCGACGTTGCCGCCGGAAAATTTACCGGCCGCTACTGGCACTATGCGTTCGAGCAGAACGGCAACGCCATCGGCGACTTCAACATGATCGACGCGTCAAGCGGCCTGATCATCGAGCGCGACAACGGCGAAGGCACCGCGGACAAGGCCTGCCCGCAGGGTCAACGCGGCGAAAACTGTTTCCCCGATCTCGCCAAATTCAAGCGCGTCTACAAGGTAGAATTCTCCGACGCCAATGTCGGCAAGCCGGTGCGCAAGATCGCCTATATCGACCTGATGAAGATCAAGGATCCCGACAAGAAGGCGCGCAAGCCGCTCAACGACGGCGTCTTAACGTTCCCGTTCTTCACCATCGAGAATGTCGATCGCGTCGACGACACCCATATCATCGTCGGCAACGACAACAATTTGCCGTTCTCGTCGAGCCGCGATCCGAATAAGGCCGACGACAATGAGTTTGTGCTGTTGGAAGTGGGTGAGTTCCTGAAGGCGAAGTGACGCTGCCCCTTCTCCCTCTCCCCGTGAAGAACGGGGAGAGGGAGAAGTCCGTGGCGAGCACTGCCGCATAAGCACAGAGCGCCCTACCCCGCCGGCACCATCACCACGCCCTTGTCCTTCGGCCAGCGTATCCGCCAGGCGAAGTTGATGTCCCTGACCTCGCCCGCCTTCGCCTCAAAAGCCCATTCCAGCACACCGCGCCTGTCGCGGATGTTGCTCGCAGTCGGCGCTGTCGTCGACGGCAACATCTCGACCACGATGTCCTCGTTCTCGCTGACCGGCAACTGATCCTCGATCGCGATCCGGATCGGGAAATCATGCCCGTTGCGCACATTGGTCTTGAACGCGCGTTCATCGGTCTTCGACGTCGTCACGATCAAGCCGGCCGAGCCCTCGTTGCGTTTGACGACGGTGCGCTCGATCTTGATCTTGTCGTCGGCGCCGAACCCGAGCCGAACGGTTTCGTCCTTGCTGGCGGCGGCCATCAGCCCGCGGCCGACGAAGACACCGTCGCGATAGATCGAAACCCGGCCGGGCAGCAATGGCGCGTCCTCGGTCTGCTTGAAACTTGCTTCCAGGAACGCGGTCGGATCCAGCACCGGCGCCGCGCGCACGGCGAGATCGGGCGCGATGGTCGCGGTGGAGACGCGCAGGCTCTTGGCGCCTTCGCTGGCGCCGAGGCTGACGCGACCGGGAATCTTGAACACCACCTGGAAGCCGCTGACGTCAGCCGCGGCCTGTTGCTCGGCCGCCTTCTCCATCACCGGCTCCTCGGCTTTCCCCCCGCTAGCGCGGAACTGCCTCGACCTCTCCGGAGCTGGCGCAGCCAAGTTCATCGCAGTATCCGATACGGAGCCCGCGGCCATCGGGCGCGGTACTTGCGGGTATTGAACGACGAGCGACTTCAGGTCGGGCACGTTGCCGCCGCGCGCGGTGCGCACGGTCGAGACGCTGAGCGCGACATTGGACCAATCCTCGCCGGTGTTTTGGGTGATTTCGGCGCGGCGCACCAGTTCGAGCGCAGGCTTGCGGTCCTTGGCGCCGGTGTCGAGACGGGCGTCGTAGAGCGGCGTCCAGCGCGCGTTGCGCACGGCATAAGTCACGCGCAGCGTCGCTTTCGTCGCGGCGGCTGCCGCGAGCTCGATCCGGACTTCCAGTCTGCTCGGCGGCTTCTGCGCCCGGTCCTGCTCGAGACGCGCGATTTCGCGGTCGAGCTCGCGCTGCTTGCGCCCGGCGTCGCGGATCGCGGCGTCGGCGCTGGCGATTTCATCGCCGACCGCGGCAAAGGCCGCGCGCCATTCGGAAATCGGCCGCGCCTCACCCTTGTCGCCGATGCCGGTCGGAGAGGTATCCGCAAATCGCTCGGCGAATTTGCGCCGCGCGGTCGCGGCATCGATCGCGCCTTGCAAGTTGGCGCGCTCGTCCTTCAGCGCCTCGATGCGCTTGTCGAGTTCGGGCAGGTTGACCGGCGGCGCCGCGCGCGGCGGTTTTGCGTCGATCGCGCCGATCGTGAGTTTTGCGCCGGCTTCGCCCTCGACCCTGAGCGATGACGGATCCAGCGCGAGCGGAAAATCCTTGAGAACGGCGAAATTCTCGCCCGCCGGCAGATCGAGCGAGATAATCCGCGTGACGCTGGCGCCATCGGGATAGACGGTGACGGCATCCACCGCCGAACTGGCGGCCAACTCAGCCGCCCGCACCTCGCCCGCGCCGAGCGCCGTGAGCAAGACGAGGCTCGTCGTAGAAAAAACGTTCGCAATCAACCGCATGGATACCCTCCTGAACCGTTCGCCGGATGGCGACGCGCAACAACGCCCACCACTCCCGGTCATGAGACGCAGCGAGGGAGAAACTGGTTCGATTGAGATTTCCATGTGGCTTCGCCGCGGCGGGACCGCGGCGAAGGATAAGCAATCCCCTCTCCGAAGGGAAAAGAGCGATGCGCGGTTAGAACACCAGCGCCTTGGCCTGCTTCACCTGGGGCAAGGCTTGCACCTTGCTCAGCACGTCCGCCGGGACCGGCCCGTCGATCTCGACCAGCGCGATTGCGTCGCCGCCCTGCTTGGTGCGGCCGAGGTGGAAGGTGGCGATGTTGATCTGGGCCGCCCCAAGCAGGCCAGCAAAGCTGCCGATGAAGCCGGGCTTATCCTCGTTGGTGACATAGATCATCGACTTGCCGAACTCGGCATCGACCCGGATGCCCTTGATGTCGACCAGCCGCGGCTTGCCGTCGTGATAGACGGTGCCGGACACCGAGCGTTCCTGCCGCTCGGTGGTGACAGTCACCGTGATCAGGCTTTCGTAATCGCTCTGCGCCGCGCGCACGATCTCGTCCACCACCATGCCACGCTCCTTCGCGACGACCGGCGCGGAGACCACGTTGACGTCGCCCAGCATCGGCCGCAGCAGGCCCGACAGCACCGCCGAGGTGATCGCCTTGATCTTCATCTCGGCGACATGTCCCTCATAGGTGATCTGGACTTTCAAAATTCCGCTCTCGGTGAGCTGGCCCGCGAACGAGCCGAGCTTTTCGGCGAGCTCGATGAACGGTTTCAGCTTCGGCGCTTCTTCGGCCGTGATCGAGGGGAAGTTCACCGCGTTCGAGATCGCGCCGGTCAAGAGATAATCCGACATCTGCTCGGCAACCTGCAGCGCCACGTTCTCCTGCGCTTCCGTGGTGGAAGCGCCGAGATGCGGCGTGCAGATCACGTGGGGATGGCCGAACAACACGTTCTTGGTGGCGGGCTCCTCGACGAACACGTCGAAGGCGGCGCCTGCGACATGCCTGGAATTCAGCGCGTCGAGCAGCGCCTGCTCGTCGACCAGGCCGCCGCGCGCGCAGTTGATGATGCGCACGCCCTTCTTCATCTTGGCGATCGCCGCCGCGTCGATGATGTTCCTGGTCTTCTCGGTCAGCGGCGTGTGCAGCGTGATGAAATCGGCGCGCTTGAGCAGTTCGTCGAGCTCGACCTTCTCGACGCCAATGTCCTTGGCGCGCTCCGGCGACAGGAACGGGTCGAACGCGATCACCTTCATGCGCAGGCCAAGCGCGCGGTCGGCGGCGATCGTGCCGATATTGCCGCAGCCGATCACGCCCAGCGTCTTGCCGGTGATCTCGACGCCCATGAAGCGGTTCTTCTCCCACTTGCCGGCCTGGGTGGAGGCGTCGGCTTGAGGGATTTCACGCGCCAGCGCCAGCATCAGCGTGATGGCGTGTTCAGCCGTTGTGATCGAATTGCCGAACGGCGTGTTCATCACGATGATGCCCTTGGCGGTCGCCGCCGGTATCTCGACATTGTCGACGCCGATGCCGGCGCGGCCGATCACCTTCAGCTTCTTTGCTTTCTCGATGATCTTGGCGGTCGCTTTCGTCGCGGAGCGGATCGCAAGGCCGTCGTAGTCGCCGATGATCTCGGCGAGCTTGTCCTTGTCCTTGCCGAGATTGGGCTGGAAGTCGACCTCGACGCCGCGGTCTTTGAAGATCTGCACGGCAGCGGGAGACAGCGCGTCGGAAATGAGAACTTTGGGTTTGGACATTGGTGTAATCCTTCACACCCTCCCCTGGAGGGGGAGGGTCGGCGCGAAGCGCCGGGGTGGGGTGAAACTGTCGCTGCGAACTCTGCGTGCGTCGGGTGTGGAGAGATCACCCCACCCCGACGCACCCTTGTGCGTCGACCCACGAGCGAGCTTTGCTCGTCTCGGCCCCCTCAAGGGGAGGGTGACGATCACGCCGCCTTCGGCAGCGCAGCCTTGGTCTCGGCGAACGCCCAGTCGATCCACTGCGTCAGCAGCGCGACGTCTGAGGCTTCCACGGTGGCGCCGCACCAGATCCGCAGGCCCGCCGGCGCATCGCGGTAATAGGCGAAGTCGTAACCGGCGGCTTCCTTCTCCACCAGCGCGACCAGCTTCTTGGAAAACTCCGCCTGCGCGTCCGCGTTGAGCGAGGTGATCGCAGGATCCGTGAACTTCAGGCACACCGAGGTGTTAGAGCGGATCGCAGAATCCTTCGCCAGGAAATCGATCCACGGCGTCTTCGCCTTCCAGTCGGCCAGCACCTTGGTGTTGGCGTCGGCGCGCGCGATCAGCGCCTTGAGGCCGCCGATCGATTTCGCCCAGTTCAGCGCATCGAGATAATCCTCGACGCACAGCATCGATGGCGTGTTGATGGTTTCGCCCTCGAAGATGCCCTGGTTGAGTTTGCCGCCCTTGGTCAGGCGGAAAATCTTCGGTAGCGGCCAGGCCGGCTTGTAGGTCTCGAGCCGCTCCACCGCGCGTGGCGAAAGGATCAGCATGCCGTGCGCGGCCTCGCCGCCCAGCGCCTTCTGCCAGGAGAACGTCACCACATCGAGCTTTGCGAAATCGAGCGGCTGCGCGAAAGCAGCCGACGTCGCGTCGCAGATCGTGAGGCCTTCGCGGGTCGCGCTGATCCAGTCGGCGTTGGGCACGCGCACGCCGGACGTCGTGCCATTCCAGGTGAAGACGATGTCGGACGCCGGATCGGCCTTGGAAAGATCGGGAAGATCGCCATAGCCGGCATGCAGCTTGGTGACGTCCTTCAGCTTCAATTCCTTGACGATGTCGCTGACCCAGCCTTCGCCGAAGGATTCCCAGGCGATGGTGGTGACGGGCCGCGCGCCGAGCAGCGACCACAGCGCCATTTCGACCGCGCCGGTATCGGACGCCGGCACGATGCCGATCTTGTAATCGGCCGGCACTTCAAGCACTTCGCGTGTCAGTTCGATCGCGAGCTTGAGTTTTGCCTTGCCGACCTTCGCGCGATGCGAGCGGCCGAGGGCTGCGTCCTTGAGATTTTGGGGGTTCCAGCCGGGGCGCTTGGCGCAAGGGCCGGAGGAAAAATGCGGCACGTTGGGCCGCGAAGCGGGCTTCGCTACGGTCATCATCTATCCTTCCAGATAGTAAGCCTCCCGTTGGGGGGAGGTGTCCCGCCGCGGTCATTAAGGGAATCGCGCCCGATCGTCAAGGAAGTTCGGGAGCTTCATGCCCGATTGATGGATGCTCGTCCGAGACTGGAGCCGGCTCCTGCTGCAGGAGTTCTGCGGCATCGGTGATCAGCTTGTCGGCCTCCCGCCGGCTCGAGACCTTCAGAATGCTGGTCTTTCCGGCCTGCACGACATATTCGCTTCCGATCCGGACAATCGAATATCTTTTCATTGGAAATCCCCAAGCTGCCCAAAGCCCCATGGGAGACGTCGGCATAGCGGAGACGTTCCGGTCCGTAAAATCACGGACGCACGCGTAGTTTATCGGTTGTTAACCGGATCGTAGAGTTGACGACTACCTCAGGCATTCGTCGCAAATAAGCTTCAACCGCAATTGACCTTTATTCTGACGCGTTTTCCTTGCGCGAACCGGGGCAGGCTTTAGCTCAAAAACGCTACGGGTATCAAAATCGCACAGTCATGCCGACATGGCTGCGCGCAAAGCCCAGCCGCTCGTAAAATCGTTGCGCATCGACGCGGGTGTGATGCGTCAGCAGTTCGACCACTTTGCATCCCCGCGCGCGTGCTTCCACAACCGCCCATTGCACCATCTGCTCGCCGATGCCGCGGCTACGGCAGTGTTTGGCGACGCGGACATCCTCGATCAGTCCGCGCGAGGCGCCCTGCGAACTCAGCCCCGGCAGGATGCAGAGCTGCAGGCAGCCGACCACGGCGCCCTCGCCGTCCTCGGCGACGACGAGCAGGATATTCGGATCGCGCGTGAGCTGCTCGAACGCCGTGAAGTAGGATTGCGGCAGCGGGTCTTCGATCCGCTCACGGGCACCGCCGAGCGGATCGTCCGCCAGCATGGCGACGATGACGCTGACATCCTCGCGGCGGGTACGACGGATGGTGACGTCTGAGATGGCAGACATGACAATTTCCGGTGTGGTCAGCGCGCCGGCGACAGGCCGAGGAATTTTTCGGTCGCGCCGATCCAGCGGCGCACCGCGGCATAGCCGTCGAGGTGAAAGCCGCCTTCATGCGCGACGCGGGTATAGGCCAGCAGCGATATGTCGGCGAGCGTGACGGCGTCGCCGGCCAGGAAGGGCGTGATGGCGAGCTGGTGCTCCATCCGCGCCAGCGCCGCATAGCCGCGCTTGACCTTGTCGGGATCGAGATCGGAAACCGGCTTCTTCAAATAGAACATCTGGAAGCGGCCTACGGCGATATACGGCTCATGGCTGTATTGTTCCCAGAACAGCCACTCGTCCATCTTCCCTGCCGCGAACGCATCCTGCGGAATGAGACGAGAACCGCGTGCGAGATAACGGATGATGGCGTTGGATTGCGCCAGCGTGCGGCCGTCGTCGAGTTCGATCGCCGGCACCTGGCCGGCGCCGTTGAGCTTGAGGAACTCCGCGGTGCGCGTCTCGCCCTTGAGGGTGTCGACCGCTATCCAGGTGTAGGGCAGCGCGAGATGGTCGCACACCCACTTCACCTTGAGGCAATTGCCGGAATTGGTATCGCCGTAGACCTTCATGCGCCGCCCTTCGTTACGGCGCACTGCAACAGGCGGCGGCAGATCTGTCAACGGCGCCGTGTCGAGGCGCCGCGAAGATCAGAACTTGTAGCCGAGGCCGGCGCGGACCGTGTTGATGGTAGTATCGACAGTCGAAGTGAACCGAAGATACTCCCACTCGGCGCGAAGGAAGAGGCCCGCGTACAGCATCACGTCGACGCCGACACCGCCGGCGAAGCCGGTGATGAAATGGGAGTTGGCGTTGTCCGTCAGGACACCACTTCCCGAGTAGTCGGGAAGCGCTGGAATGGCCGAGCCGACATATCGATAGTTGGCGGAATAAGTGGCCCAGCGGTTGATATTCGCCTGCCCCATTGCAATGCCGGCAAATCCATAGGGCAGGAAGTTGTCAATCGCGTATCCGCCGCGCACCCGCAGCGAACCGTAATCGGTGACCTTCATCGTGGCGGCCGAGGCGATGGTAGCGGTGGTTACGTAATCGGTCGGATACTGAAACGAGCGGGATTGCGAGCCGCCGTTGGCTCCAAAGAAATTGCCATGGGTATAGTTCAGTTCGATGGCGACGACGGCATCGGTCCACTGCCAATTATAACCGATGAACCCGCCATAGCCGCTGTTCTGCATATGGGCCTTGCCGAGCAACGGCCATTTCGAGATGTTGAACTGCGATTCAATATCGACATTGTTCAAGAGCTTGGCGAGCAGGTCCTGTCCGGAATTGGTGAAGTCCATGTCCGCCGCGCCGTGAGAAGCGTGGGCACCGACATAGGCGCCGCCCCAGTTGACGGTGCCTCTGCTCAGCCCCTCGGTGAAGCTGCCGCGTAGAAACGGCAGGTCCGGCATATCGGCCGCCTGCGCGCCACTTACCAACCCGCACATCACAGCCACCAGCAACAATCGACGCATCGCAACGCTCCATCAGACACTCTGAACTTGCGTTGATCATCGCCTGTTAACCTTAACCAATCGTTTTCGCGGCATCTAATTGGCGAGATCTTGTCGGAAAGCTGGCAAACATTTTTCGTCAGCCGCTACATCCGCCTCGGCATGCGCCAAAAGCAAAACGGCGCGGAAAACTCCCGCGCCGTTCGGCAACCGTTAACGAATGGAAGTCGCGATTAACCTTTGCGGATCAGCGGCGGCGGCGCGTAGACCTGCGGGTTTTCCAAATTCCAACGCACACCGAGCTTCAGGTCATGCGAGGTGATGTCCTTGAACGTCATCGGGTTGTTGCGAAAGTTGTTGCCGTCGAAAGTGCGGAGGTCGCCGGTCAGGCCGTCGCCCATATCGAGATAGCGATAGGCGAGTTCGACGGTGAAGTTCGGCGTGACTTTGTAGGCAAGACCGGCGTGAACCGCCCAGGCCAAGTTCCACTTCGAAACACTGTCTCCGTAGGCCAGACCCGCCAGTGCGGGGCCCGGCTGCACTGGATTGCTGGCGATGCTCTGATCGGTGAAGCCGTTGATCGCAACCCGCGCGCCACCGACGCCGGCGCCGATGAACGGGGTGATGCACCACCAGGTGCCGAGATCGACATAGGCGTTGGCGAGAACGACCCACTCGTTCTTGGTAGCGTGATAGGTGTCGGTACCGACGCCGCCCACATAGGTGATGCGGTCGGTGCCGTGGAACTGCGAGTTGCCGCGGTATTCACCGGTGACATCAGCGCGGAACCAGTTGTTGACCTTGTAACCGACGCCGAGGCCGAAGATGCCCGCGGTGTTGAAGTTGTTCGTCTGTACCGACGAGGTAAGGGTGGAGTCATCCAGGTTGTTCAGCCGACCGACGCGCTGATTGCTGAAGCCGATGTCGCCGCGCAGATACCAGCCGCCGAAATCCTCGACCACCGCCGGCGCATATGCCGGAGGAGGCGCAATAGCCATGTCGGCAGCAAACGCCGCCTGGGACAATAATGTGGCCGCACCGGCGGCAATGAAAGACTTAACGCTACGCATGGGCTTCGTCCTTTGTCCGGTGAGGCTGACTGCGATGAGCCCCACTTCAAAAACTCACGGACGAACGATGTCATTAAATGCTTAAGCGGCGCTTAACCCTAATTTTTAAGGTTGACAATCTCTGACTTTTTTCGCGGCGCCGTTTGCGAGTCGAGTGACGATGCATTTGCAACACGACAAACGAGACGAAACCGCCATACATCCTAACGATGTGTTGCTGCGCCATTAAGACTTTGTTGATGTCGTGAGCCGCGCCCTCGCCTCGCGGAAATGCGTCGGCGCGTCAGCGCGCGTGCTTCAACGTACATGCCTGGGCATCTTCGGCAGGAACACCGCGAGCAGGCCGAGCGCGGGCAGGAACGCGCAGAGGTGATAGACAAAAGCGATCCCGGTGTGATCGGCGAGCTTGCCAAGCACGGCCGCGCCAAGTCCGCCGATGCCGAAGGCGACGCCGAAGAATACGCCCGAGATCATCCCGAAGCGGTGCGGCATCAGTTCCTGCGCGAACACGATGATCGAAGACGTTGCCGACGAGAGGATGAGGCCGATGAAGACTGTCAGCACGGCGCTGCCGACGAGACCCGCATATGGCAGCGCCAGCGTGAACGGCAGCGCGCCGAGGATGGAGAACCAGATGATGTATTTGCGGCCAAAGCGATCGCCGAGCGGCCCGCCGAAGAACGCACCCGCCGCGTTGGCGGCAAGGAAGATGAATAGATAAAGCTGCGCCGCCTGGGTCGAGACTTGAAACTTGTCGATCAGATAGAAGATGTAATAGCTCGACAGGCTCGACACGTAGAGCTGTTTTGAGAACAGCAGCGCGACCAGCACCGCGAGCGCTATTTTCACGCGCCGCGAATCCGGCAGGTCCGGATGGCGTTCCACCACGGCCGATTTCTTCGTCACGATCTGCGGCTTGTACCAGACGCCGATCCGCCACAGGATCACGATCGCCAGAAACGCGATCGATGAAAACCAGGCGATCGAGGGCTGACCGAACGGCACCACGATCAGCGCCGCCAGCACCGGCCCCATCGACGTACCAAAACTGCCGCCGAGCTGAAACACCGATTGCGCGAATCCGTAACGCCCGCCCGAGGCGAGACGCGCGATCCGCGCCGACTCCGGATGAAACACCGCCGAGCCGAGGCCTACCAGAGCGGCTGCGATCAGGATGATGGGATAGAGATGCGCGACGCTGAGCAGCAGCAATCCGAAAAACGTAAAACCCATGCCGATCGCGAGCGAGAAAGGCTGCGCCTTCTTGTCGGTAAAATGCCCGACCAGCGGCTGCAGCAGCGATGCGGTAAACTGGAACGCCAGCGTGATCATGCCGATCTGTCCGTAGTCCAGCGCGTAAGCATCCTTCAGGATCGGATAGACCGAGGCAATCAGCGACTGCATGGTGTCGTTGAGGAAATGCGAGAAGCTGATGCCGGTCAGCACGACATAGGCCGGCGCCACAACAGCCGCCTTGACGGCGAGGCCTGGCGCCGCGTCAGGCACGACCACCTGCGCGGTTGGCGTTTCCTCTGAGACGATGACCGGCTTGTTCAAGGGCGCATTCCCGAAAAGAATCGCGGACAGGCAATGTCTCGTGTTCTACGGCCGGGCCATCGTCGCGACCAGCATCAATAGCTTATGGCTGCGATGCGTTGCCGCACCACCGATCAGCAATCGCGCACCATCAAAATAAAGCTGGCTTATGCCGCCGCAGCGTGACCGAGCGCGGTGACGATCTGATCGACGACATCCTCGACCAGGATGCGGTCGTCGCCCTCGCCCATCACGCGGATCACGGGCTCGGTGCCGGACGAACGGACCAGCAGCCGGCCGTGGCCGTTGAGGCGATTCTCGCCGTCCATGATCGCCGATTTCACCTCGGCATGGTCGAGCGGCTTGCCGCTGCGGTAGCGTACGTTCTTCAGGATCTGCGGCAGCGGATCGAAACGGCGGCAGACCTCCGACACCGGCCGGCGAAGTTTTTGCACCACGGCCAGCACCTGCAGCGCAGCAACGAAGCCGTCGCCTGTGGTGGCGTAGTCGGAGAGAATGATATGGCCCGAAGGCTCGCCGCCGAGATTGTAACCCTGCTTGAGCATCTGCTCGAGCACGTAGCGGTCGCCGACCGGCGTGCGCACCATGCCGATGCCTTGCCCTTCGAGGAAACGTTCGAGCCCGAGATTCGACATCACGGTGGCGACGATGCCGGGCTTCGAGAGCCGGCCGTCTTCCTTCCAGCTTTGCGCGATCACCGCGAGCAACTGGTCGCCATCGACGACGTGGCCGCGTTCGTCGACCAGGATGACGCGATCGGCGTCGCCGTCGAGCGCGATGCCGATATCGGCGCGCATCTCGCGCACCTTTTTCGCCAGCGCCTCCGGCGAGGTCGAGCCGCATTCCTTGTTGATGTTGAAGCCATCGGGTTCGACGCCGATCGCGATGACATCGGCGCCCAATTCCCACAGCGCTTCCGGCACCACCTTGTAGGCCGCGCCGTGCGCGCAATCGATCACGACGCGCAGGCCGTCGAGCGAGAGCTCGCGCGGCAGCGTGCGCTTAGCGAATTCGATGTAGCGGTCATGAACGCCGTCGATACGGCGGGCGCGCCCGAGGCTGGCGCTCTGCGCGAGGCGACGGTCGATCGGCTCGTCGAGCAACTGCTCGATCTGCTTTTCGACATCGTCGGAAAGCTTGAAGCCCTGCGGACCGAACAGCTTGATGCCGTTATCCTCGAACAGATTGTGGGAAGCTGAAATCATCACGCCGAGATCGGCGCGCATCGACTTGGTCAGCATCGCGACCGCCGGCGTCGGCATCGGGCCGAGCAGCAGCACGTCCATGCCGACAGAGGTGAAGCCGGCCACCATGGCGTATTCGATCATGTAGCCGGAGAGACGCGTGTCCTTGCCGATGACGACGCGGTGGCGATGCTCGCCGCGCTGGAACACCAGGCCGGCCGCCTGCCCCACCTTGAGCGCGAGCTCCGGCGTGATCAATCCATTGGCGCGGCCCCGAATTCCGTCGGTACCGAAATATTTGCGGCTCATGTGACCCCCAGCATTTCGGGGCTTCTTCAGGCCATAATAGCCAGGAATCCCCGAACGCGCTCCATGGTAGCGTGCAGCCGTTATAATCCCTCAGCCGCAAAAATGGCTTCAAAAAATATGATGAATCATTACGGCCATCGCGGCCGTTTTCATGTATAACTAATTGTTATAACTTGATATTTTTAAAAACAGGCCGCGTCGGGCCGAAGCGCTAGTCCCGCCGCTTGACGTGATGGTCACCCTTCGAGGGCGGCGGCTGGGTGACACTGACCGGGTCGGAGGCCGGAAAGGTCTCCTCCAGCCCCTCCTCCAGGGCTTCGTCCAACCGGCGCTTTTCTGCGCGATCCTGTGAGCCGGCGTCGGTACTGGAAACTTTGCGCGGTCCGGTCATGGCATGTCCTTGCCTCGGCAATGGCGCCGCGAGATGCGATTTGGCTCCCCAACCAACCATGATAGATGACAACACAACGAAGGAATTCAAGAAGGCCGGGACGTCCATGAAACACATCACCTGCATCGAAGATCTGCGCCAGCTGCACAAGCGCCGCGTTCCCAAGGCCTTCTTCGACTATACCGATCGCGGCTCCTATACCGAGGATACGCTGCGCGCCAATTCCGAGGATCTTGCGCAGATCAAGTTCCGCCAGCGCATCCTGGTCGACGTATCGAAGCGCGACCTCTCCACCACGATCCTCGGCGAGCCCGCCGCAATGCCGCTGATCCTGGCTCCCGTCGGCCTGCTCGGCATGCAGCATGGCGATGGCGAGATTCATGCCTGCCGCGCCGCCCAGGCCGTCGGCATTCCCTTCACCCAGAGCACGATGTCGATCTGCTCGATCGAGGATATCGCAGCCAGCGTCGACAAGCCGTTCTGGTTCCAGCTCTACGTGATGAAGGACCGCGGCTTCATCAAGTCGCTGATCGAACGCGCGATCGCGGCGAAATGCTCGGCGCTGGTGTTGACTGTCGACCTGCAGGTGATCGGGCAGCGCCACCAGGACATCAAGAACGGCATGTCGGTGCCGCCCGAATGGTCGCTGTCGAAACTGCTCGACTTCGCCAGCAAGCCGTCATGGGTCGCCGGCGTGATGCGCGGCAAGCGCCGCAGCTTCGGCAACATCGTCGGCCACGTCAAAGGCACCGAGGATCTCACCAAATTGTCGGAATGGACGGCGTCGCAGTTCGACACCTCGCTGAACTGGAAGGACATCGACTGGATCCGCTCGATCTGGCCCGGCAAGCTGATCCTCAAAGGCATTTTGGACGTCGAGGACGCCGAGCTCGCTGCGAAAACCGGCGCGCAGGCGCTGGTGGTGTCCAACCATGGCGGCCGTCAGCTCGACGGCGCGCCGTCGTCGATCGAGGTGCTGCCCGAGATCGTCGACACGGTCGGCTCGAAGATGGAAATCATGTTCGATGGCGGCATCCGCTCCGGCCAGGACGTGGTGCGCGCGCTCGCGCTCGGCGCCAAATCCTGCATGATCGGCCGTGCCTATGTCTATGGCTTGGGAGCCGGCGGACAGGCCGGCGTCGCCAAGGCACTCGACATCATCGCCAAGGAAATGCTCACGACGATGGGATTGTGCGGCGTCAACACGATTGCCGAGATTGACGACAACGTGCTGGCGGTGTGAGGCGGAGTTAGCACGAATCCCGCAACGGGTCGTCCCCGCCCAGTGCGCAATTGCGCTCGGGCGCGGGGACCCATATGCCGCAGCCCTTCGGTTAAGCGATGCGGTAAACGCCTTCCATCCACAGTAAGCAATTATGGTTGTGGGTCCCTGCTTTCGCGGCACGACTCGCGAATGGAGCGCGACCTTCCTTCTCCCCTTGTGGGAGAAGGAAAGTACGTAGCGCATTGACCGCCTCAGGCTCCCGGCGTGTGTCAGTATCGATACTGGCCGCCGCAGATATAGTTGCCGTACGCGTCGTAGCAGTTGTTGTAAGAGCCGTAGGCACCGTAGGCCGCGGCACCAACCGCTGCGGCCCCCACCGCCGCCGCACCGTATCCGCGACGTGGATAATACCCTCCCCGGTAACCGGCATATCCGACCCGCCCTACGCGACCGGCACGAACGGCTCCACCTCGGTAAACGCCTCCGGCTCGGACGGCGCCGCCGTGGAAGCCTCCACCGCCTCGGTACCCGCCACCCCCACGGCGCGCGAACGCGTCGTCCGGGATAAGGCTGGCCGTAACCAGAACGAGTGCTGCAAGAACCGGCAGAACATAGCGAAACATGGCGCTTCCTTCCTGTTGATTGGGCCCGAGCGTTCGGGCTGCAACCAACCCAATTCGCATCCACCCCCTGGCAGGGTTTGACTCTGACTGAACAGGCGCTTGACCTAGATCAAAGCTCTGGCGGGATGGCGAAGTTCCGCCTTGGCAAGGACGTGATGCGCACAACCAAGCGAAGCGTCCTGCCTCCCTTCTCCCACAAGGGGAGAAGGGAAGTAAGAAAGGCTTCGCCTCACATCGGCGGCGTGATCCCGTTGCGGCCGACATTGACGCGGGCCGCCTCCAGCGTGCCGTCGTCCTTCTTCACCGCGCTGAAGATGATCACCTTCGCGCCCGGCTTCAGTTCGGACTTGTCGCCAGCGACGAAGGTAACGATTGGCGTCCCCTCCGGCACCACGACTTTCTTTTCACCGTCCTTGTATTTCACCAAAATGTTCTGGCCATCGGTGCCCTTCACGGTCTGGGCGACGGTGGCATTCGTCATGGTCGAGTTCGGACGCTGGTCCCAGGGCCGGAAACCTTCGGCCGCGCCGCGCTGGTTCTCCGGGAAGATATGCACTGCGACCGCCTTTTGGGTGCCGTCCGGCTCCGGCATCGCGGTGACGCCGATATAGGAGCCTTCCTTGATCTCAGAGAGTTCGGTCTTGGCCACGCCGAACACCGCGACATTGTCGGTGACGCGGACCTTCATGTCGGTACCCTCGCGCGATTTGATCGACAGCATGGGCAGGTCTACGGCCTCGATGGTGCCGCGAATGCGGACCGTCGGCGGCTGCTGCGCCCACGCCGCCGATGCAAGCAGGGTGACAAAGGTCAGCGAGGCCGCAAGCATCCGCGGCCAGGAAGAAGATTTTGACATGGTATCCCTCCCAAGATGTTAGCGCCCAACTCAACGCAAACACCGCGCGGGAGGTGCTATTCCAGGAGGCGACTTCACATCGGCGGGGTCAGCCCGTCGCGGCCGACGCTGACCCGGCTGGTCTCGAGCGAGCCGTCCGGCAGCTTCTTCATGAAGGCGATCACCTTGGCGCCCGGTTTGAGGTCGGACTTGTCGGCAGGAACGTAGGTCACGACCGGCGTCTCCGGGGAGACCACGACTTTCTTCTCGCCACCCCGGTATTTGATCATCAGGGTGTGGCCGTCATTGCCGACCACGGAGTCCGCCACCGTGGCGTTGGTCATGGTGGAGTTGGGACGCAGATCATAGGGCCGCGAGCCTTCGCCGGTGCCGCGCATGGCTTCCGGAAACACGTGCACTTCAACCGCGTTCTGGCTGCCGTCCGGCCCCGGCACCGTGGTCGTGCCGATGAAGGAACCGACCTTGATGTCGGACAGCGCGATTTTGGTGATCCCGACGATGTTGATGTCGCCGGCCATATGCAGCCTGACGTCTTCACCGCCGCGCGACTTGACGGCGAGCACGTCGCCATCGACGGCCTCGATGGTGCCGCGAACGCGCGTCGGCGTCGGCGGCTGCTGGGCGATGGCGTAAAGCGTGGAGCCGGCGACCATCGCAACGGCGACAAGCGGGCGGACGAACTGAAAGCGACGGACGGGCATGGCAGGAATCTCCGGTGGCAGACCTGACGTAGCCATTGACCCCGGCCATTCAAAAAAATTCCGGCTCAAGTCTCCGCGATCAGCCGATCATGTATTCGTGAGATCGGCCTCGACGAGCGCGCGAAGTTCCGGCGTCACTTCGGGGCGCCGGCCGAACCACAATTCGAAGCCGCGCACCGCCTGGTGCAGCAGCATGCCGAGCCCGTCGGCGGTCTTGAGGCCGCGCGCGCGCGAAGCCGTCAGCAATGGCGTGTCGAGCGGCACGTAAACGAGATCGGCGACGACGGCATGTGACGGCAACTGCCCGACATCGATTTCGAGCGGCGGCTGCCCCTTCATGCCGAGCGAGGTCGTATTCACCAGTAGCCCGGTGCGCGGCAGCAAATCGCCGATCGCGTCCAATGCCACCGGCAGAACGTTCGCGCCGAATTCATCCACCAGCGCACGGGCGCGCTCGATGGTGCGGTTGGCGAGATGCACCCGCTTGATGCCGCGGTCGAGCAGACCGAACAGCACCGCGCGAGATGAGCCACCGGCGCCGAGCACCAGCGCATCCTCGGCCTTGTCCCATCCGCTCGCACAGGCATCGAGATTGTTGATGAAGCCCTCGACGTCGGTATTGGTCGAGCAGAGTTCGCCATTCTCGAACCACAGCGTGTTGGCCGCACCGACCGCACGGGCGCGCGCGTCCGGCTTTGACAGAGAAAGCGCGCGCTCCTTGTGCGGAATGGTGACGTTGGCGCCGACGAAACCGCGCAGCGACAACCGGAAAATGAAATCCTTGAACTCGTCGGGCGGCACCGCCTCGATGACGTAACCGCCTTCGATGCCGAGCGTCCGCAGCCAGTAATGATGGATCAGCGGCGAACGCGAATGCGCAGCCGGCCATCCGATCAGGCAGGCGGCGGGGGGTTTGGTCACGGCAGAAATCTCCTAAAGACGTCGATGGCCGGGATAACCCGGCCACGACGATCAATTTATCTTCCGCTGTGCTGTGTCAAGCCGAACGCGAGCCGCCGCAGACGAAGCTGCGGCGGCCCGCCGGCAACTTACGCCGCGACGCGGTGCGCGGCGATGATCTGGTCGGCGGCGCGGCCGGTGACTTCGGCCATGCGGTCGAACTGCCTCGTAAAGCTGCCGGCGCCGGCGGTGGCCGAGCGCAATTCCACGATCAGATCGCCGATCTCCGCTTCCGGCATGGTGGCGCGGACGCAATCCCATCCCGGCCAGTTGTCGCGGGTGTCGAAGCCCAGGATCTGGCCGCGCCGCGCCGACAGGATGGCGTTGATCTTCGCCGTCGCTTCCGTCGGGCAGACGATCTCCACCATGTGAATCGGCTCCAGCAGTACTGGCTGGCACTGCGGCAGCGCCTCGCTCATGCCGATCCGCGCCGCGGTGCGGAAGGCGAGATCGGAGGAATCGACGCTGTGATAGGAGCCGTCCGTCAGCGTCACTTGCACGTCGATGACGGGGAAGCCGAGCGGGCCCTTCGTGAGGCCGTCGACCACGCCCTCCTCCACTGCGCCGATATAGTTGCGCGGCACCGCGCCGCCGACGACCTTTTCGTCGAACGCGAAGCCCGAGCCGCGCGGCATCGGCTTGATCTCCAGCACCACATCGCCGAACTGGCCATGGCCGCCGGATTGCTTCTTGTGACGGCCGCGCTGGGTGATTGATTTGCGGATGGTCTCCTGATAGCCGATCGCGGGTGCTTGCGATTTGACGTTGACGCCGAAACGGTCCTTGAGCCGCTCGAGCGCGACGCGCAGATGCATCTCGCCCTGCCCCCACAGTACGATGTCGTGGGTTTGCTGGTTCTGGATCATCGTCAGCGACGGGTCCTCCTCGTTCAGCCGCAGCAGCGCCTGGCCGAGCTTGACGTCGTCCTTGCGGTCGTTCGCCGCAAGCGACATCGCCAGCACCGGTGGCGTCGGCACGATCTGCACCAGCGTCGGCGGCACGGTCTTGCCGCTCGACAGCGTATCGCCGGTCTTGATCGCGTCGAGCTTGCCGAGCGCGATCGTGTCTCCGACCTCGGCCGCGGCCCGCTTGGTGTCGTGTCCGCCGCTCACCGCTTGAATACCGGAAACCCGCCCGGCCTCACCGGAGGATGATTGCAGCGTCGCGCCGTCATCGAGATGGCCGGCGAGCAGCCGCGTCAGCGACAGCTTGCCGCCGTGCTGCAGATGCAGCGTCTTGAACACATAGGCCAGCGCTTCCTTTTGCGCGGATACGCCGAGCCGCTTCGCCGTCTCGGCAACGCCGGGCGCTTCGTGCCGCAGCGCCTTCATCAGCCTCAGCACGCCGTTTTCGCGCGCCGCAGCGCCGAGCAACACCGGGCAGATCAGGCCTTCGCGCAATTCGCGGGCGAGATCGTCGAACACCGCGTCGCGCGGCGGCTGGATATCCTCCAGCAACTGCTCCATCAGCGCGTCGTCATGGTCGGCGAGTTTTTCCAGCATCGAGAACCGCGCTTCCTTCTCGCGGTCGAGATTGCCGCCTTCCAGCGCGACGACTTCGGAAGGCTTGTGTTCGCGATAAACAAAGGCGCGCTCCAGCGCGAGATCGACAAAACCTTCGATCAAGTCGCCGTTCCAGATCGGAATCTGTCGCAGCACCAGCGGTACGCGCGAAGCCGGCTGCAGGGTCGCGAGCGTCTCGCGGATGCGCTTGTTGGCGCGGTCGATCTTGTTCAAAAACAGAAAACGGGGAATGCCCAAATCTTCCAGCTCACGCAGAATGATCTGCAGTTGCGGCAGCTTCTTCTCATCCGCCTCGCAGACCACGACCGCGGCATCGACCGCAGGCAACGCGGCGCGCATGTCATGCGCGAACTCGATCGAGCCGGGACAATCGATAAGGGTGTAACTATCGCCCATGAAGCTGGTCGTGGCGGCGGAGAGGCCTACGCCCATCTTGTGGTTCCGTGCCTCGGGGCTGGAATCGCCGACCGAGGTTCCGGCATCGACGCTGCCGGCATTTTTAATGGCGCCTGTTCGCGCCAATATCGCCTCCAAAAGTGTGGTTTTACCGCTCTGGAAAGGGCCCACCAGCGCTATGCACCGTGGACCTCGGGGACTTCTGACGTCTTGTCCCATTGCCGCCTCCTTGTTTGGAGCTCGGCCCATGATTGGGTCGGCGGATTGGATGCTCCGCCTGTCTCGTGATTTTGGCAAGCGGGAAAAATTCGCTGCGCTGCGGCGTGAGGCGGGCTGGGACCTAACCCGTCATCGCGCATCGGATGGTCCTCCAGAGGAGCGATCCAATCAGCGAATTAGTGAACATGCACAGCAATGACGACGGAGGACGACGAAAGTTAACGTCCCGGCCGCAGTTCCAGGCTTTCCAATCCGGCAGCAATGCTGACGCCGAGCGTCGCGCTGCCCTGCGCGCCGTTTGCTATGCCCGGCGGTCGGAATAGCCATCGATGAACTCGGCGAGGAGGCCCGTGATCTCGGTTGGTCGCTCCAGGCTCGGCAGATGGGCGATGCCGGTCAACATATGGCCCGACCCGTTCGGCATCGTCGTTGCGATATGGCGGCATCGTTCCTGAATGTGCGGGAAATCGAGGTCACCCCAGATCACAAGCGATGGCGCCGATATCTCGCCGAGACGATGGAAGGCGGGCGCGACATCGAGGTTCGAGCCAACCGGCGGCGACCGTAGCGCAATGGAGTTCATGTCGAGGAATAGCCGGCGCGCCTCACCCGTGACACGACCCTCGGGCTGCAGTGGACCGTCCAGCCAAAGATGAGCCTTGATGGCGTTCACGCGATCCAGATCGCCGGCTTGTTCGGCGTCCTTGAGCCTGGCTAAGAGCCCGCGATGTCAGGCGGATGGATCGGCTCAGGCGCGCCGCTCACGGCGGGCGCAATGAGAACGAGGGCGCGGACATGGGATGGATGCAGAAGCGCGGTGTCGAGCGCGACCCGTCCACCCTGGGAGCATCCAACAAGGATCGCCGGCGCGCCGTTCCCGACGGCGTCAATCACCGCCAGCAAATCCGCGACGGCGGAAAAGTCTTCCTTTTCCGCGCGGGTCTCGCCAAAGCCGCGCCGATCATACGCGATCGCCTTGTTGCTTGCGCCGACGGCATCGAGTTGCGCGCGCCACATGCGGCTATCGCAGACCGCGGCGTGCAGAAAGACCACGGGGTCGCCGTCGCCGACGACTTTCACAGCCAGCCTGGCTTGGCCGGACGCAATCTGATGATTTGAATTCATGATTCGTGCTAGCCGATGCCGAAGGGAGCGGCCAGCAAGTAGCCCACGCAAGGCGCAACGATATGCGCGGAAAAAGACAAGCCGGAAGCCCCCCGCTGTCCCCCTAACCCGTCATTGCGAGCGAAGCGAAGCAATCCATCTATCCCCGTGCGGAGAAATGGATTGCTTCGCTTCGCTCGCAATGACGTGGAGGCAGCCTTAACTAACGCCCCGGCCGCAGTTCCAAACTCTCCAATCCGGCGGCAATGCTGACGCCGACCTGGCCCTGCACGCTCAAGGGCTGCAACGCGATCGAATTGGCGGAGCCGCCGACCAGCACGTTGCCGCCAATGCCGACGCCGAGGGTCGCGCTGCCCTGCGCGCCGACATAGTCGCCGGACAGGCCGCCCGGCCCGAGCCGCGCGACAGGCGCGAACACGCCCCAGGCCAGCGCCGATTCCTGGGTGATGCCGAGATCGAGTCCGACTTTGCGGATGGTGGCGATGTAGCGGTCTTCCGGCATGCCGTCGGCGCGCAGCACGCAGCCGAGATTGGTGACGGAACCGACGATGAAGCCGACGCTGGCGCCGCCGCGGCACTCCAGCACGCCGACCTGCACGCGCTGCACCTGCTGCGCATGGGCGCCGCCTATGGAAGTGGCGAGCATGGTCAGCGCGGCACCGGCGAGAATGAGAGAGCGACGCATGAAGAATCTCCGGCTGGGAAAATGTGATGCGAGCAGAGAATTGAAGAAGGCGCCGTGCCCGCGGCGCGCTTCGTTCTATGCCACAACATCAGTGACCGTGCCAGATTCGCTCTTTGCTACGTCATTCCGGGGCGCGCAAAGCGCGAACCCGCAATCTCGAGATTCCCCGATGCGCAATTGCGCATCTATGGTCTGGTCCTTCGGACCATCCCGGAATGACAGGGACTCATAATGAAAAAAAGGCCCGCTTTCGCGGGCCTCTTCCTGAAAGATGCTGGTCAATCTCAACCGCGATGACGATGGCGGTGACGCGTGTGCCGGCGCGGGCCGTAGCCGTTGAACGGCTGCAGCTCGAGGCCGGCGATGCCGGCAGCGACATTCAGCCCGGTCTGTCCCTGCACGCTGATCGGCTGCAGAGCGTAGGCATTGGCGGGACCGCCAACCAGAAAATTGCCGCCGCCGCCGACGCCGATCGATGCATTGGCGCCGACGCCGCCATAGCTGCCGGCGAGTTCGCCGCGTCCGAGCCGGCTGTTCGGCGCGCTGACCGCCCAGGACAACTGCGTCTGCTCGGTGACGCCGAGATCGAGACCGATGCGCTGCACCTTGGCGATGTAAGGTTCAGGACGGCGGCCTTCGCTGCGGAACACGCATTCCAGGCTCGTCACCGAGCCGACCACGAAGCCGACATTCTGGCCGCCCTGGCATTGCAGGATGCCGGCGCGAACCACCGGCGGCGCCGCGTCAGCGCTTGCGATCGGCGCGAGCAACGAAAGCGTGGCGAGTGTCAATGTCAGGAATCGCATGTGTCCCAGTCTCCGCATGTTGATGAACAAATTCAGCGGAGCGGACAGGATGGAAGCGCCGTGTCGAAAACATGGCGCGCCCATAAAAAACAGAGCGCCTCGATGAGAAGCCGTCAAAACTTCGCGCAGATCACGCGTGATGTGATTTGACGACCGCTTTTTTGACGCGTTTCGCTGACGAGAACCGGAACCCATCCCGCATCGAGTGCGGGACGGGCCTGTGAGGCGAAAACGCCTCTTATCTCAAATTGCCGCAGAAGCGCTGGATGCGTTTGCAGGCGTCTTCGAGATCGGAGGTTTTGGTCGCGTAGGAAATCCGGAACGCCGGTCCAAGCCCGAACGCCGAACCCTGCACGACGGCGACGCCCTCGCTCTCCAAAAGCTCGGTGACGAAGTCCTCGTCATTGGCGATCACCTTGCCGGACGGCGAGGTCTTGCCGATGGTGCCGGCGCAGGACGGATAGACGTAGAACGCGCCCTCGGGCCGCGGGCATTCGATGCCCTTGGCCTGGTTGAGCATCGACACCACGAGATCGCGGCGCTCCTTGAACACCTTGTTGTGCACCGGAATGAAGTCCTGCGGACCGTTCAACGCTTCCACCGAAGCCCACTGCGCGATCGACGACGGGTTCGAGGTCGACTGCGACTGGATCGTCGACATCGCCTTGATCAGGTCGGCGGGGCCGCCGGCATAGCCGATGCGCCAGCCGGTCATGCAATAGGCTTTCGACACGCCGTTCACCGTCAGCGTGCGCTCGTACAGTTTCGGTTCGACCTGCGCGGGCGTTGCGAACTGGAAGTCGTCATAGACGAGGTGCTCGTACATGTCGTCGGTCATCACCCAGACATGCGGGTGCTTCATCAGCACATCGGTGATCGCCTTCAGCTCAGCGCGCGTATAGGCGGCGCCGGTCGGGTTCGACGGCGAGCACAGGATGATCCACTTGGTCTTCGGCGTGATCGCCTTTTCGAGATCCTCGGGCCGCAGCTTGAAGCCGCTCGACGCCGGGCACACCACCGGCACCGTCTCGCCGCCGGCGAGCGCCACCATTTCCGGATAGCTGACCCAGTACGGCGCCGGGATGATCACCTCGTCGCCGGGATTGAGCGTCGCCATCAGCGCGTTGTAGAGCACCTGCTTGCCGCCGGTGCCAACGATGATCTGGTTCGGCTTATACGTCAGGCCGTTCTCGCGCTGGAATTTTGCGATGATGGCTTCCTTCAGCTCGGGAATGCCGCCGACATCGGTATACTTGGTCTTGCCGGCCTCGATGGCGTGGATCGCCGCCAGCTTGATGTTGGCGGGCGTATCGAAATCCGGCTCGCCGGCGCCAAGACCAATGACGTTGCGGCCCGCCGCTTTCAGCGCGCGCGCTTTATCCGTGACCGCGATCGTCGCGGACGGCTTCACACGGGCGAGCGAGGCGGACAGGAAGGGCATCATCATCTCCTGGCAAACGTCGTGAGCTGAAGAAATTCACGACTCATTTTTGATGGGAACGCTGCACCCTAAGGCGCGCCGCGCTGCATCGCAAGAAGCTTGGCCGGATAGGGGTCAAACTTTAGGGAGCGTCGAACAGGCTCGGTACGATCGGGGCAATATCGGCGCAATATTCGCGAAGTTCCGCGGCGAATTGGCTCATATCTGACAAGGGGCCGGCAAGGCTCGAGCGTCCGGCACGGATCGCGATGCCGGGAGCGGTTGACGGCCCGAGGCTGTCCTACACGGCCACTGCCCTGCATGCCCGCAGCCGAAGGCCGCCCGGCATCCCGGTTCTCCACCACGCGCTGGCGGACGGCGTGGCGCACGCCTGTTCGCAACCCATGTCGACTCAACGCCAAGGTGTCTCGCACGCGATTCGGTTTCCCTTCGCTCACGCCGGAAGCGGACGCGGACAGCTTGATCGCGAAGGCTTGAATCGGTCTCCTCCTCCGCTCTCGTCCACGTGATCCCAGCGCCGTGGCATGCCATGCTGCGCGCGTGCAGTGCAGTAGAGCTTTTCGACTTTTTCCATTCCGCGGGCCTTGCGACGCATTCGTATCGGCATCATTGTTTAGCCGCGTTGCGGCGCGAGAGCTTTCCGCAGTGCGCTTACCGCGTGCGCGATTCGAGCCTTAAGTGAACCCAACGACGATGTACAAACTCTATTCGATGCAGCGCTCCGGCAACAGCTACAAGGTCCGCCTTGCGCTGGCGCTGCTCAACGCGCCGTATCAGGCGATCGAAGTCGACATTCTCCGCGGCGAAAGCCGCACGCCGGATTTTCTGGAGAAGAATCCCAGCGGACAGGTGCCGCTGCTGGAAGTCGCCGACGGACGCTATCTCGCCGAGTCCAACGCCATCCTCTGGTATGTCTGCGGCGGCACTTCGCTGGCTCCGGAGTCACGGGTCGAGCGCGCCGAAGCGCTGCAATGGATGTTCTTCGAGCAGCACGCGCTCGAGCCCAATATCGGCGCCGCCTATTTCTGGCTGTCGCTGGTCAAAGGCGGCCGCGACCTGCAGACGCATGCGCTGGAGGACTGGATGGAGCGCGGCTATGCCGCGCTTCAGGTGATGGAAAACCATCTCAAGACCCGCGCCTATTTCGCCGCGGGGCAGCTGACGGTCGCCGATATCGCGCTGTACGGTTACACACATGTCGCCGACCGCTGCGACTATGACCTGGCGACCTTCCCCGCCATCCGCGCCTGGCTGCGGCGGGTCGAGCAGACCCCCGGCTTCGTCACCATGGACTGGCAGCCGGAGGCCGAGGTCGACGACCAGGCCGACATCGCCGCCGGCGCATAACCGCCGCCGCGCCTGCCGCCGGCCTCCTCACTTTCGCGCGAGCATGCCGCCAAAGGTTAACAATAGCGGGCATAACGTTAACCTTTGCCGCATTCCCGCCATTTTCAGCCTCCGGTCGCCGCAATGTTGCCGGTGATGATTGCAAGATTTTCCTGACGTCGCGTGAGTCGCGGGTGATTCGTCCCGCGTTACAAGGATTTAGGCCAATGATACGGTCACCCGGCGCGGTCGGCTTCGAGAGCAGCCGAGCGCCTGTCGCTTCTTCCCGGTTACTTGGTGCCATCGCCACATCGCTCGCGATCGGCACGCTATCGCTTTGCCTCATGGTCACCCTGACGGTGCTGTCGATCAAGGCCACCGTGGCGATGCCCTTTCCGTAATGGTTGCGGCTTTTCCGTTTGCATCATTAGCGAACGCGCGATGACCGTCATCGCGATTGGACGGACAGGATGAAGACACCTGTCGGCCTTGTGACCGCGGCCTTGGCGGTCGCGATCCTGCTTGCCGTCTCGTTCCTGATCGCCACCAGCACCCGCGGCCAGGAGCAGGCATTTGGTTCGTCGGCGGGCGAACTCGACGTCCGGACCATCGCCAGAGGCCTCGCTAATCCCTGGGCGCTGGCGTTCCTGCCTGACGGCAAGATGCTGGTGACCGAGCGTCCGGGCCGCATGCGCATCGTTACGACCGAAGGACAGATCTCGCCGCCGCTGAAGGGCGTTCCCGAGGTCTGGGCGTCCGGCCAGGGCGGCCTGCTCGATGTCGTCGTCGACAAAGCCTTTGCGCAGAACAAAACCATCTATTTCTGCTTTGCCGAACGAACCGAAGGTGGCGGGCGCACCACGGTCGCTCGCGCACAACTCAACGACGGCAGCGGCCGCCTCGACGACGTCAAGATCATCTTCCGCCAGCAAGGGCCGCTGTCATCAGGCAATCACTACGGTTGCCGCATCGCGCAGGCCGAGGACGGCAATCTGTTCGTGGCGCTGGGCGATCATTTCACTCACCGCGACCAGGCGCAGAATCTCGGCAACCATCTCGGCAAACTGATCCGGATCGCGCCCGATGGTTCGGTGCCATCAGGCAATCCGTTCGCGGGCCGCACTGACGCCAAGCCAGAGATCTGGAGTTACGGGCACCGCAACGTGCAGGCGCTCGCGATCAATCCGGCTTCCGGCGACCCCTGGGAAATCGAGCACGGCCCGCGCGGCGGCGACGAGGTCAATCTGATCGGCAAGGGCAAGAATTACGGCTGGCCGGTGATCGGCCACGGCATCGATTATTCCGGCGCCAAGATCCACGACGCTACGGCCAAGGACGGCATGGAGCAGCCGCTCAAATACTGGGTGCCGTCGATCGCGCCGTCGGGCATGGCCTTCTATACCGGAAAGCTGTTTCCGAAATGGAACGGCAGCCTGTTTACCGGCGCGCTGCGCGGCGCGATGCTGGTGCGGCTGACGCTGAACGGCAACGCTGTAACGTCGGAGGAACGCCTGCTGCAAAACTTGCATGAGCGTATCAGGGACGTTCGCCAGGGGCCGGACGGCGCGCTGTGGCTGCTGACGGACAGTTCGAACGGACGGGTATTGCGGGTGGCGCCGGTTGCGAAGTGAAGTTGCGCATTTGGTGGGAACGGCGGGAAACTAAACCTCTTGTTGACACGCGCACTATATGTACATATATCTGTACATATCGCCGTGCAGCACAAAGGTAGAAGAGATGGCGCACGTTTCTTACACTGAACTGCGTAACAACCTCGCGTCCTACATGGACGCGGTTTGCGATGATCGCGCCCCCCTGTTCGTCACCCGCCAGAATGCCCGCACCGTCGTTCTCATGGCCGAGGATGAGTATGAGAGTCTCATGGAGACAGTCCACCTCCTGAAGAGTCCCGCCAATGCAGTACGTCTTCTACGTTCCATCAAGGAAGCGGACGAGGGCAAACTAACTGAACGCGAGTTGATCGAGCCAACAAAGGCAGGTTCGGCCAAGGTATGAAAACCGCTTGGACGGAAGATGCCTGGCAAGACTATCTGCAATGGCAAAAGGAGGATGAAAAGATCCTCGAAGTCATAAACGGTCTAATCAAAGATATTAAGCGCGATCCGTTCAAGGGGCTTGGGAAACCAGAGCCCCTTAAACATGCGCTCCAGGGATGGTGGTCGCGCCGCATTTCAGGCGAACATCGCTTGGTGTATCGCGTTTCTGGAAAGGGTGACACTCAGCAACTCGACATTGCTCAGTGCCGCTATCATTACTAGCGGGCCATTTTTCCAGCCTTCTTTCTCTTAGCTACTTTCTCAGCCTTCAGCGGCTCATGCGATTGAGCGGCGTTCCCCGAACACGCCGTTGCCATCAACTCACGCCCATTTGTGAAAAATCAAAAACGCACCGAAGGCGATGAAGGCAAAACCGAGCGCGTGATTCCAGCCCAGCGGCTCCTTGAGATAGAGCACCGAGAAGCAGGCGAACACCACCAGCGTGATCACCTCCTGCATGGTCTTGAGCTGCGCCGCCGAATACACCGCGCTGCCCCAGCGGTTGGCCGGCACCGCCAGCCAGTATTCGACGAAGGCGATGCTCCAGCTCGCCAGCACGACCATCGGCAGCGGGCTCTCCTTGAATTTCAGATGGCCATACCAGGCAAAGGTCATGAAGACGTTGGAGGCGAACAGCATCAGGATCGGCAGCAGCGTCGGGGAAACAGTGGGCATCGATGTCCTCTTGCAATATGTCGTGCCGGCTCAACTTTCGGGTCTCTTAACCCGTTTCTCCGGCATTCGAATATCATTTGATTTCAAAAAAGCGAAAGCCCGCCGCATCGGCGCAACGCTCAATTAAGACTGGCGGCAGAAAGGCGTGCACAATCGCAACAATCAGGCATGCTTGCGCTTATTCCCGGCAAGTGACGAGAACGGCATGCAGTTAAACTGGCGCGCAATCTCCGGTCCGGCTCTTACGACAGCGACGGCGCTGGCAGCCTTCCTCGTCGATCGGCATTTCGTTCCTGTCCCCAATCCCGCGCCGCTGTTCGTCTGCATCGTAGCCCTTGCCGCTTCCGTCAGCGGCATCGTCTCCGGCATGGCCAGCGCCGTCATTGCGGTGGTGGCTTCCGCGCTGCTCTTCCTCAACCACCGCACAGCGCCCGGGTACGACATGTCGGACCTGGCGCGCATGCTGCTGCTGGCGGTGACCGCCGGCGGCACCGCGCTCATCACCGGCTTGCTGCGGCAAAAATGGGTCGATGCGTTCGCGTGGGAGAAGAAGCATCATGCCACCGCCGAACGGCTGTCGGCCGCGCTCGATCAGGTCGACATCGGCATCGTGCTGCTCGATGCCGATACCCGCGCCGAATTCATCAACCGCGCCTTCCGCGATTACTTCAAGCTGTCCGATGAGCAGGCCGACAGCAAGCCGCCCTTCATCGCGCTGATGTATCACGGCCGCGACACCGGCGCCTGGCAACTGCCGGAGGACGAATTGAACGCCTTCATCGCCAAGCGCACCGAAATGATCCGGGTCGGCGATTCCACGCCCATCAACATCGATCTCGCCGACGGGCAGGTGCTGCGCTTCATTTGCACGGCGCTGCCCGATGGCGGACGCATGCTGAGCTACACGCCGGTCACCGACCTCGTCCGCCACAGCGACGATCCCGGCAGCGCCGACTACTATCGCGCCCTGCGCGGCAGCTATCGCAGCCTTGCCCGCCACCTCGGCGCCGCGGAATAGCGGCGGCACACAGCGCTCGCTGCGACATTGATCCCCTCCTGCCCTGTCTGTAGTAATGAACGGGCATCCTCCTGCGCGGCCTCGACGCGCCACCCCGCTACAGACGGAATCCCGCATGTCCGGCGACCTCACCATCCGCTTCGTCACCCGTCAGGACTACGCGCAATGGCTTCCGCTGTGGGACGGCTACAACGCCTTCTACGGCCGCTCGGGTCCGACCGCGCTGGCGCCCGAGATCACGGCAATGACGTGGGCCCGCTTCTTCGACGCCTATGAGCCGGTGTATGCGCTGGTCGCCGAGAGCGGCGGCGAGCTGCTTGGGCTGACGCATTATCTGTTTCACCGCTCGACGATCATGATCGAGCCGAACTGCTATCTGCAGGATCTGTTCACGAGCGCGGCGGCGCGCGGCAAGGGCGTCGGCCGCGCCTTGATCAACGGCGTGTACGAACAGGCGAAGCTGGCTGGATCTTCCCGCGTCTATTGGCAGACGCACGAGACCAACCACACCGCGATGCTGCTTTACGACAAGGTGGCGGAGCGCTCCGGCTTCGTCGTCTACCGCAAGCTGTTCTGACACAGTTTTGTGAAGACAGTCCCGTCAGGCCGCCTGTGGATAAGTCCTGATGTCACCGCCGCGTAACAAAGCGCGGATAGGTTGCGCCTGCGTCTGATCAGGCCCCCCGTCTCAGATCACGCGCCCCAAGCGGCCCCCGTCAGTCGCCGCGTCTGACCGGGGCCGCATCTTTTTTGCCGCATGGCTGCCAAGCGTGGCGGCCGATATTACAGCTGCTTGCGGGTCGAAGCCGTGCGGGCCACAATGCCGGCCCCCTCTCCCCGCGTGCTTTCCACAGGATCGATCCATGCAAATTCGCAACCTCGGCGGCTCCGGCCTGCGCGTTTCCGCCGTCGGGCTCGGCTGCAACAATTTCGGCCAGCGCACTGACCTCGAGACCTCGCGCAAGGTCATCCACAAGGCGATCGATCTCGGCATCACGCTGTTCGACACTGCCGACATCTATGCCGGCATGGGCGGCTCCGAGACCGTGCTGGGCACCGTGCTCGGCGACCGCCGCAAGGACATCGTGCTGGCGACGAAATATTCCAAGCCGATGGCAACCGACGGCACCAGGCAGGGCGCCTCGCGCCGCTACATCATGTCCGCGGTCGAGGCCAGCCTGACGCGGCTGAAGACCGACTACATCGATCTCTACCAGCAGCACGATTACGATTCGCTGACGCCGATGGAAGAGACGCTGCGCGCGCTCGACGATCTCGTCCGCCAGGGCAAGGTCCGCTATATCGGCAATTCGAATTTTCCGGCCTGGCGCATCGCGGAAGCGGAAATGATGGCGCGGCAGATGAATGTCAGCCGCTTCGTCTCCTGCCAGGACGAATATAGCCTCGTGGTGCGCGGCATCGAAAAGGATCTGCTGCCGGCCGCAACGGAATACAAGCTCGGGCTATTGCCGTTCTTCCCGCTGGCGAGCGGCCTGCTCACCGGCAAATACAAGCGCGGCACTGCTGCCCCCGACGACACCCGCTTCGCCAAGGCACCGGCCTTGAAGGACCGCTACGTCACGCCGCGTAACGAGGACATCGTCGAGAAGCTGCAGGCGTTTGCGCAAGCGCGCGGTCACACCATGCTCGAACTCGCCTTCTCCTGGCTGGCGTCGCGCCCGCAAGTCTCGAGCGTCATCGCCGGCGCGACGCGTGTCGAACAGGTCGAGCAGAACGTGAAGGCCATCGGCTGGAGTTTGAGCGCGGAGGAGATCGCGGAGGTGGATGAGACTACGAAGTAGCGGCATCGGCACTCTCTCCGCTCCCTCTCCCCGTCCTTCACGGGGAGAGGGTCGGGGTGAGGGGCACTCTCCGCGAGCCGTGAACGACGTGAGACCTGTACCCCCTCACCCGGATTGCTTCGCAATCCGACCTCTCCCCGCAAGCGGGGCGAGGTTGGAGCGAGTTTCTATTTCAAGAGCTCGGCCTGAATCGTGAGCAGCACGCCCTCGATATTTCCGAGCACATCATTGTTCCAGAAGCGGAGCACTCGGTAGTTCTCCTCCATCAAGCGACGATCGCGGATTGGGTCAGTTGCGGACTCACTATGCTGTCCGCCGTCGACTTCGATAACCAGCCGTTGCTCACGACAAACGAAATCGCAGATGTAACCGAGTATCGGCTGCTGCCTGACGAACTTGTGTCCATCAATTTGCCGGTTGCGAATGCGATTCCAGAGAACGGTTTCTGCATCGGTCTGGTTGCCACGCAGTCGTCTCGCGATTCGGATGGTCTTTTCATTGCGGCCGCGCATCGCCCTGCCCCTCACCCGCCGCGCAAGGGCGCGGCGACCTCTCCCCGCAAAGAGCGTGGAGAGGTTGAACCTACCCCACCAATCCCTGCATCGGCTTCACCGGCGCGCTGTCCGGAAACACATTCTCCGCCAGCACCTTCTCGGCAATCCCGAACTGGTCCTTCAGCACGCCCTTCATCACCGCGCGCAAGTCCGTGGTCGGCGCGAGGTCGCGGCCCTGATAGAGGCTCGCCGGCTTCAGCCCCGGCCAGTCCGCGATCACGCGGCCGCCTTTCACCGCGCCGCCGGCGACGAGCGCGATGGTGCCGGTGCCGTGGTCAGTGCCCTGGGTGCCGTTGATGCGCGCGGTGCGGCCGAATTCGGTGGCGACCACGATCACGGTGTCGCGCCAGCGTGGCCCCAGCCCGGTTTCGAATTCCGCCAAGGCGCCGTCGAGGCCACCAAGCAATTGCGCCAGCCGCCCGACCGGCCCGCCTTCATTGGCATGGGTGTCCCAGCCGTCGAAGGCGAGCGCGCCGATCCGCGGGCCGTCGTCGGCGGCCATCAGCTTGGCGGCGCCGCGCGCCACCAGCCGCATCGCAGCCACGCCATTGGTGCCGGGCTTCGGCTTCATGTCGTCGCCTTGCGCGGCCTTGTCGAGCGCCAGCCCCTGCTTCAACGCATTCGCCAGCGCGGGATCGCGGTGTTGATAAAGTTCGACGAGCCGCATCGCAGTATCCTCCGCAGCCTGCGGCAGCGCGACCGGCGCCCAGCCGACAGTTGGCGCCGCGCCGCGCAGCACCAGCGGCGTGGTCGGGCCGACCGCAAGTCCGCTTGTCACCCGCTCGCCTTTCGGCAGGCCCTCCAGCGCGCGGTTGAGCCAGCCGGACTGCACCCGGCCCGGACCCGCAAAACCGCTTTCGAGCACGTCCTGCCCGTCGAAATGCGAACGGTCGCGATATGACGTCGCCA
This sequence comes from Bradyrhizobium algeriense, assembly GCF_036924595.1. Classification (NCBI taxonomy): domain Bacteria; kingdom Pseudomonadati; phylum Pseudomonadota; class Alphaproteobacteria; order Hyphomicrobiales; family Nitrobacteraceae; genus Bradyrhizobium; species Bradyrhizobium algeriense. The sequence goes on from NZ_JAZHRV010000001.1 coordinate 5,808,895, forward strand.
CTGCATGGATCACGGCAGCCTTCTTCTCGCGATACATCCGTGCAAATTCCGGCATTGCCGGATGCAGCGAAAAGAAATTGTCGAGCCCTACAGCCGCGTTCGGGCCGCTCGACGACAATGCGATCGAACCATGCAGGCCGGCATAGTCAGGATCGCCAATCGGCGCGACGGTGGCGAGCCCATCGAGCGCGCCGCGCAGGATGACGACCACCAGCCGCGGATCGCGGCCGTCGGCGGCGCGCGCGAATTTCGGCAAATAGGCCCATGCCGCAAAGGAGGCGCCACCGAGCAATAGCGCGCGCCGCGACGTCACCAGCGATCGCATGTCCTCGCAGCAGCCCATTGTCGTTTCCATTGATGTCATCTCCTCTGGAATTCCGGCGACATCAACAGCAGCGCCAGCGCCTGCTGCCGCGATTCCGCGCGCTCGATGGTTTTCCGCGTCTCTGATGACGCCGCGTCCGCGGCAACGAGTTCGAGCAGGTCGCGCGGATCGACGCCGTCGGCGAGCCGGGAGGCGATCTGCGCTGAGATATCGAGCCGCAGCTTGATGCCTTCCGGCGCTGCCCAGGCCGCGTCCGTATCCGGGAAGCCGTTCGGCCCCGCGGGCGACCACAGCGGCTGGCCCAACGCGTTGAGGCCGCCGAGATAGCGGCCGGGATCGTTCGGAATCTGCGCGAGCAATCTTCCGGCCGCGACCAGGAATTCGTAAGGCGAGCGCATCTTGGAGAGCGGCGCCTTCCAGGCATCATCGGAATCCACCAGCGCCGTCGCCAGCGCCTTGAGATCGCCGTCGGTTCGCATGAAGACGTCGGCGAGCCGCGCCACCAAAGCCGGCGGCGGATCGTCGGCCACGAAGTGACGCGCGAATTTGGTCGCGATGAATTTCGCAGTCGACGGATGGCGCGCAATGTCCGCCAGCACCGCCTCGCCCTGCCTGACGTCGGGGGCGTCGTAGATTTTTCCCATCACCCGCTGCGCGCCGGGCTGATGCGCGTTGGCATTGAACACGAAGCTGCCGGGCGCCCCCAATTGCCCCAGCCTTCCCGCATAGGTCCAGCCCGTGATGATGTTCGCGAGCGACGTGACGTCCGCTTGCGAATAACCGCCGCCGACGCCGAGCGTATGCAGTTCCAGGATTTCGCGGGCAAGGTTTTCGTTCAGTCCGCGGTTGCGGTTTTTCCCGGCGCGCGAATCCGGGCCCAGCGATTGCTGGTTATCGAGAAAGAACAGCATCGCCGGATGCTGCTCGACCGCCTTCAGCATGTCGCCGAAACGCCCGAGCACGTGCGGCCGGATCGCCTCGCGCTCGAACGAGCCGGCCCACATCCGCGCCGGCCCGCCCTTGTTGGCGGAGATGCAGAAATGATTGGACCAGAACACCACCAGCCGCTCGGTAAATCCGCAATCGGCCATGACGGCCCGCTGCAGCCGCGCCAGCGCTTCGGCGCGAAAGGTTTTCTGGATGATGTTGAGCGGTGCCGGTGGCGGCTTTGGCGCATTCGGACGCATCGCTTCAGCAGGCGCCATGGCCGCATTGGGATTGTCCGGCGGTTTCGCCGGCTGTTCCTTTGACGGTTCTCTGGGCGCCATATCCATGGCGATGCTGTTGAGCGAAAGGTTTCGGCGCTGCGCTTTCGCATCCGGCGGCGGTTGACCTTCGGTGGCAGGCGCCGCCGACTTGGCGGCGGCGTCGCGGGCCTGCTGGATCTCGAACTGATAGTCGAACACGGCCTTGCCGAGCGCCGGCGTCGACTGGAGTCCCGGCACTTCGAGCAGCACGCCATTGGGACGGGCAAGTTCTGCCTTGACGAAGCCGCGCGGATCGGAGGCGGCATTGAGAAAATCGCCGGATGCTCCGCCGCGCGCGCCCAGTCCGAAGCGATTGAGCGCAACAAGGGCTGCTTGCGAATCGCGGGCCATCGGATTTCCCTTAGAATTTCCCGGGCGTATAGTAGCTGCCGAGTATAACGCGCCTCGGCATGAACCCGGGATTAATTCCGCGTCAGGATGTTGCCCCGTTGATGACAAATCGCTTGGAAAATCAGCCCACGCGCCGCCTCGCCTGCGCCGGATGCGGAACCGAATTCAATTGCAGCCTGTCCGGCCCCTGCTGGTGCAGCGACGAGGCGTTCCGCCTGCCGATGCCCACGGATGGCGACGATTGTCTCTGCCCTGACTGCCTGCGCAAGCTGGCGGACCAGGGCGCGGGCGCGAGCGTGACATGACCGGAAAATGGAATGTCAGCGCCGTCCTCCTCGACATGGACGGCACGCTGCTCGACACCGAGAAAGTCTATTTCAACAGCCTCGTCGCGGCGCTCAATGCGCGTGGCTACGCCGATGACGCCATTGCGCTCTGCCACGCCATGGTCGGCCTTCCCGGACCAGCCTGCGAGGCCATGCTGCTCGATCGCTACGGCAACAACTTTCCGCTCGCCGAGATCAACCGCGCCTTCCTCGTCAATCGCGACAGATTCATGGAGGCCGGCCTGCCGCTCAAGCCCGGCACACTGGAACTGCTCGACGGGCTCGCCGCCGCCGATTGCCCGATGGCGATTGTGACCTCGTCGTCACGCCGCTCCGCCGAGCGCAATCTTTCGCTTGCTGGAATCCGCTCGCGCTTCGACACCATCCTGACGCTGGACGATGTCGCGCGCGGCAAGCCGAGCCCGGACCTCTATCTCCTCGCGGCGAGACGCCTTGGCCTCGCCCCGCAGGTCTGCATCGCGGTGGAAGATTCAAATCACGGCGTGACCGCCTCCCACGCTGCCGGCGCGATCACGATCATGGTGCCAGACATGGCGCCGCCGACCGACGAGACGCGCGCGAAATGCGCGGCCGTACTCCCCGACCTGAATGCGGTGCTGCAGACGTTGCGGGAGCGGTCGTCGTTACTCCACCGGCCCGGCAAATAGCAGCAGATTACCGTCCGGATCTTTCACGATGAAATTGCGCGCGCCCCAGGGCTCCCGCCTCAGCGTCTGGAAGAAGGTGACGCCCGCCGACTGATACGCAAGGAAGAGTTTTTTGATCTCTTCCGCGGTCGCGACCGTGAGCGAAGCGGCGAGCAACTCTTCGCGGTCGCGCAGTTCGGGATCTATCGGCGGTTTGGCGACGCAGCGCAAGTTGATCCGTGCCGCATTGCGCGCGACCTGGGCGTAAAATGGCGGCTCGCCATAGGTGAAGACCACGGTGAAGCCGAGCTTGCCCGCAAAGAAATCGCAGGACGCCTTGATATCGGCGACGAAGAGCTGCGGCTCGGCGGCGGTGATGACGGCTGCGGTGGAAGTGGTGTCTGCATGATCCGACATGGTCGAAAATCCTGTCTTGAGCGCCTGCCAGCTCTCGAAACCATGCTGCCGCGCGACCAGCTCCTGCGCATCGCTGAGGCGAAAATGGTGCGCGAGGATGTCAGGATCGGTCATCTGGCTAAAGCGGGGCAAGCCCGACCTGATCTGGGCGGCGGCCGGATAGTAACGGTCACGATGCCAGCACAGGATGAGCTTGGCCTGTTTGCGAAGGTTTTCGAGATTCGGCATGGGCGCAGCTACGGTTGATGTCGCGTAGGTGGGCATTGCCCCTTCGGCCGAAAGCCGATGCGCCCTACATGCAGCGGGGGTCAGGATGCCGGGCCGTCTCGCGGCTGTCAATCGGCCTCTCGCGTGGCGCCCGCGCTAACGTCGGCTGCGCCGCCGCGCCATCGCAGCGCCTACCAGAGAGGATGCCGCTGCGCCTGCCGTTTCTCTCAGGCGGACTAAGCGGCGTCTTTGGTCGCAATCATTGTCCGCAGGTCGTCCGCCAGTTCGCGGTAATGCAAGCCGAGGCGCAAGTACAGCTCGCGCTTCGCCCCATCCGTCGTCAGCTTGCCAATCAAATCGCATTCGGCAGCAAGAGTTTCAAACCGCTCCAATTTGGCTTCAAGGTCGGTCATGACACGCCTCCCCCTAACGGCTAGCAAGGAGATAAGACTACGCCTTCATTTTACGTCACAGCTAACATCGTTATCGGATAGAACTAATTTACAGCCTCGGCGATAGGCCGGACAGTCGCGCAATCATTGCCTGCTGATTTGCGTCAGCGAACGCCGTTGCTGCCGCCAACCGACGCCGCGATCGGCGCCGGCCGGCGATCTCGCCGGCCCACGCGCCCCGCCGACGCTACCCGTGATATCCCGGCGACTTCCGCGCCAGCCCATCAAACGCGTCAAACAGCCGCTCGCGCCAGGCATAAACCGGATCGTCCTCCAACAGCAGCTTGAACGGGCTGACCACCCGCGCCCACTGGAACGCGCCGAACACGATGTAGTCCGCATAGTTCGCCCTCGCGCCGCCGATATAGGCTTGCGTCCTTAGCGTCAGCCGCAACGGGTCGAGCGATTTGCGGAAACCTTCGACCGCCTTGTCGCGGCTGGCCATGATCTCTTCCAGCGGCTTGCCGAAACGCGCCTCGCGGCTTTTGCGGAAATAGGCCGCGTCCTCCGGCTTCAGGTTGAGCGGGATGTCGGCGATGATGAGCGGAAACATGCCGCCGATCACCCCGTCGCCCCACCAGTTCAGCATCCGCGCCATGGCGCGGCCGCCCTCGCCGCCGAACAGCGACGGCCGGTCCGGATAGGCGTCTTCGAGATAGTTGGCGATGGTCCAGGAATCGACGACCGCGCTATCGCCGTCGAGCAGCACCGGCACTTTCTCCGAACCATGCGGCGCGATCGCGCTTTTCTCGGTGAAGCACCACGGGATGGTTTCCGCCGACAGCCCCTTATGCGCCAACGCCATCCGCGTCCGCCAGCAGAACGGGCTGAAGGGGCGGGACGGGTCGGTGCCGACGAGTTCATAGAGTTTGAGAGACATGGCGGCATTTTGCGCGAATAGCGGCGACGATGGAAGCGAAACATCGCCAGCGCGAGAACATTTCTGAAACGTCGCTGCGACTGCACAGCTCTACGCCGTGCAATCGCAGCAACTATTGAACATCACAACCGATGGCAGGCGCCGAGACACCTAGACCGTCGAGATGCCGTCGATCGGGCTGATGTCGCCGACGAACCTCAGCAGGTCGGCCATGGTGAAATCACCAGGAGTCTTGGACGGCAGCGTCGGCTTCCAGTTCTTGCCCTTCAGCCACAAGTACGACTGGTGGTCGCCGTGCACGAGGCCGACGAACACTTCCGCCACGATCGTGGCTCCGACCGGTCCGAGCTTCTCGCCGCCGCCACGCTGCTCCGCCTCCTTGAGAATGTAGTACCAGAGCGGCGTGTGCTCGTGCAGGCCGTGCTTCTTGGCCACCGCGCCGTCCGTCCCCTTCGCGATCTCGGCCGAAGTGAGCGGATTCTTGATCTTCATCGCCCTGGCGACGTCCTGTCCGGACGGCAGGCCCAGCATGACGCCGCGCTTCAGGTTGCGGAACGGAAGGCTGCCGCCGCCGCCCGGCAGATCGTGCAACTGGGGCATCAGGAACGGATCGACCTTTCGCGAGGGATTGAGCCGCACATTGGGGGGATTGGTTGCCAGCACTTCATGGTAGCGGCGCCAGTCGATGATCCAGTTGCTGGAAAGCACCGGGATTGGCAGCGGCGGCTGCACCGGATCAGGCGCGAGATCGCCGATGATTCCGCCCGACAGGCCGGTGAATCTGAACAGCAGATCGAGCGTGGCGGGAATGCCGCCGCCCGGCGTGAACTTGCGATTGTGGCTGTAGACCTCGCGCACCATGCTGTGGCCGAACCGGTACGCCGCCACAGAGAACTCGACCGGCATGTAGGGCGTCCTCTTGAAGCGGTAGAAGCGTCGGCCCTGGTCGAGGATCTTGGCGACGATTCCCTTCTCGGTGATGCGCTCCACGAAATCGTGCAGCACCATCCATTGATAGTGCCAGGTCACCATCTGGCGCGCCTGTGCGAATATCTCGCCGGCCGGTACCCCGGACGCAGCAAGCTGGTCGCAGACCTTGTTGTGAAACTTCAGCATCGCCAGGTGCGTCTGCGCGACGACGAGATTTTCGTCATTGCGATGATCGCCGATCAGCGCGAAGCCTTCCGGGTTACGCGGCAGGTCGTTGCGCGGCGTGATGGTTACGTCATCAACGCTGATGGTCTTGCCGGTCAATAGTTTCGGACCGGGCGTCTTGCCGTCGGCATCGCCGGTATTGCGCGCGTAAAGCTGCCGGCTGCCGTCAGGGCCGAGACCGTAGACACTGTCGAGATCGAGTGCCGGCGTGCGGAAGTTTTCGACCGCCAGCGGGTCGGCTTCCTTGTCGCCGAGCGAGGTGAGATCGAGCGTGATGTCGTGATCGACGAACTGGCCGAGATAGGTGAACCCCGCCGGGATCTTGGTGTTGTTGCCGGCGGCGTCGCCCGGGTTGGCGTCCTTCATCGCGTCGGCAAGTTCCTTCAGCGGAGCGTCGTCGACGGCGAGCGGTTCGAGGTTCGGGAACATCCGCCCGAACATGCCGGGATCGTCATGCCCGGAAAGCGAATCCAGAAATTGTCGGGTCGGTTGGCGGCCAGCTTTGCCATGGCCGGGCTGGACATTCACTTGTGTTGCCATCACTTCCTCCAATCAAAAAATGTTGGGAGAAGAGGGGTACCGGTGTGTCGCGGTGTCAGGTCAATAAAGGTTCAGGTAAAATTAGCTCGATACCCCTCGAGAGGGTTCAATCAGCAAAACCCACCTCCAGATTGTGGCCAATCGGAGCGCGGTGCCAGCGGTTTATTTTTCGATTTGTGTGACCAGCTTCACTGACTGGGGCGTTTCGTCATTCAGCGGATTCGCAGGCCTGGCTCGAGTTGCTCCATGATACGGCCGACGCGAGCTAACACGCCCGATGGCTACCTTCTCGGCTCATACCGCATCGCCACGTAAGCGTACCACAGATCAAGGACGGTTACGGGAAGGGCCTGAACGACTGACGCCTCACCTCATGCCCATGGTAATCTGGCTTTGCTAAAGCGCCCCAGCATTTGGTGTCGCGGTCGCACGGAGGGGCGTTGAATCTCGTCGGAAGAGGATATCGAGATGACTGAGCGAATTTCGTTGGAGGGGAAGGTCGCGGTTGTGACTGGCGCAGGCCGCGGGCTCGGGCGGGCATACGTCGAGCTTCTCGCTGAACGCGGTGCCCGGACCGTGGTGAACGACCTGGGGACCGACGTATCGGGGTTCGGGAAAGACTCCACGATAGCGGAACAGGTGGCCGACCTCATTCGGTCACGTGGAGGCGAGGCAGTCGCGAATGACAGCGATATTTCCACCCCTGAAGGTGGCAGTGACCTGATCGCGGCGACCATCGAACATTTCGGGAGAATAGACCTTCTCGTGAACAACGCTGGTATCTGTGGAAGCCAGCTATTCGAGGACGCCACCCTTGACGATTTCGATCACTATTGGCGCGTGCACCTCGGCGGGCCGGTTAACACGGTGAAGGCTGCTTGGCCGTATATGGTCGCACAGCGCTATGGGAAGATCATCCTTACGACGTCAGTCAGCGGTCTGTTCGGACTACGTGGCCAAACCACCTATGCGGCGGCCAAGTGCGCAGTAGTCGGATTGATGCGCATTCTTGCAATTGAAGGTGCTGAACATGGGATACTCGTGAACACCATTTCGCCAGTCGGGTACACAAGGATGCACCCGGCCGCGGGATCCCGCCTGTCTGAAGCAGATGGAAGAGCCAGCATGCCGGTTGAGGCTGTTGCGCCGGCGATCGTCTGGCTGGCAAGCGATAGTTGTTCGGAGACGAACCGCATCTACAACGTGGGAGCTGGAGCAATCCAACGTATCGCTATCGTCATGGGGCTTGGCTTCTACGATGCACATCTGACACCCGAGAGCATCGCCGAGAACTACGCCAAGGTCGAATCGATCGAGGGCTTCTCCGAACCGGGTCCGTTCGAGCCGAGTTCGTAAGCCGCCGCCGCACGGTCTCGGCCGACGCCTAGCGAGATGACGATTCGAAGAAAAGTCATCACGCTCTGGGTGCGATGTCGAACTCTTTGCGCAACTCGGCATCGGTGTAGAAGCACACGCCGCCATCGAGATCGCGCACCAGCCATTCACCGAGATACACGATCTGCGTCCCGCTTTGCCTTTCATGCCGAAGCTCGAGGTGCCCGTCCTCGCTTCGCTGCAGCGAGCAACTGGATTGGACCCAGTTCGGCCAGTCGTGCAGCGGCTGTCCGGTGAACTGCCAGGCGATCAACGCCACGTTGGTTGGACGTGGCTTCAACTTCAGTGTGGTGTTCACAATCGTCTCCGAAAGAGTGAGTCCTGCGGTCTGATAACGCCGGGGCCCGGCAAAAGTTGAGCGTTCAGGCCGCAATTCGCCGATATTGCCTATGCGTCTTTGGGATAGATATCCGGGATTGAACGGACGAATCCTTCAATCCCATTGTGGCGGGGCGATGGATACGCGGGGCCTGGCCCGCGCATCGCGGATGAATTTGCCGTAAGGGGACGCGGCTACCGCACCACCGCCGCGGTCTGGCCGAACAGGATCCTGCGTTCCTCCTCCGTGCGGTTGACGGGCTGGCCGAAATTCGGATTGACCTCTTTTGCCTTGGCATAGGCGCGCTCGGTCGCCGGCCGGGCGCGGATGGTTTCCAGCCAGCGCTTCAGATGCGGGAAGTCGTCGATGTTCTGGTCCTGGTTCTTGTAGGGCACGACCCAGGGATAGCTCGCCATGTCGGCGATTGAATAGTCGCCGGCGATGAACTCGCGATCGGCGAGGCGCTTGTTGAGCACGCCGTAGAGCCGGTTGGTCTCGTTGACGTAGCGGTCGATGGCGTATTTGATTTTCTCTACCGCGTAATTTCTGAAGTGATGGTTCTGTCCGGCCATCGGACCGAGCCCGCCCATCTGCCAGAACGTCCACTGGATCGCGTCATAGCGGCCGTAGAGATCGGCGGGAAGGAATTTTCCGGTCTTCTCGGCGAGATACAAAAGCATCGCACCGGACTCGAAGATCGAGATCGGCTTGCCCCCGCCCTTCGGCTCATGATCGACCATCGCGGGAATCCGGTTGTTCGGCGCGATCGCCAGAAACTCCGGCTTGAACTGGTCGCCCTTGCCGATGTTGACCGGAAAGATCTTGTAGGGCAGCCCGGTCTCTTCGAGGAACATCGTGATCTTGTGGCCGTTCGGCGTGGTCCAATAGTGAAGGTCGATCATGGGACGATCCTGCTGTGCGTTAAAATTGTTGTTTTCGCAAGAAAGATGCGACTGCATGAATTTGAGTGGATCGCAGCCGCAAGTCAATTGGCGCCGGCCCCGCGCGCGCGAATGTGATGGGCGCATGGACGTGGGGGCCCGCCTAACAGCCGGGCAATTCGAGAGGCAATCTGTCGCGCGTAAAACAATGATGAAGGATGGCTGGTTTGCGTGCCCGGTGGCGGTCGGCACAAGCCACTTATTTGCTGGCGGTCTCTCTCCGGAGCAGGCAGATGATCATCGAACAAGGTCAAGTTGGATTGCTTTGGCAATCGTTTGCTCGAGTGTAGAACAGTTCAACTTCCGCTTTGCCGTTCGAAGGTAAGCATGGACTGCACTCGTGGACAGATCGAATGATGCTGCCATTTGACCAGGCGCTCTACCTTGCAACAGGCCTTCAAGGCACTGCTTCTCCCGAGCTGAAAGTGGCCTCAGTACTTCGTTGGAGCGCAGGCCCGCAAGCCGCATCGCATGGTCGTGAAAATAGTCGGCCAGCAAACGAAAATCCTTGAGGTATGTGAACCGCCACCGGTGCCAGTGCTCGTCAGTAGCGTGCGCTGAGATTGAGAAGAGCGCTCGTTCTCCGGCTGGCCCGCGGATAGGCAAAGTAAATCCATGCCGGCCAACACCATAACGCTCCGCTTCCGCGAAGAAGTGTCGGGCCTCTTTCGTGTGATCGAACAACAGCAGCAGCAGATCCGCCCGGTGCAGCGCCTGCGACGGAAAGAGGGCGACCATGGTTTCCACGATGAGGGCTCTACGGACAATTTGCGCCGGGGTTTTCCTGACCGGCATTCTCGCGATTGCGGGCTCGGGGGCGGCTTCCGCACAGGTAACCGCAAGCTTCAATCCCATTACGAACCAATTTGGTTCGACCATCACGCTTGATACGGCTAGCTGCTCGCCAAGCGGATCAATCTTTCCGACGTTCTCGATCAACAACAACGGAACCGGAAGCGGCACCGGCACCTCGAGCAATGGCTCGATGACTTGTACCGTCCGATATCAGAGCGGAAGCTTCGGCTGCCAGTTCCAGATGCAGGTCAGCACGTTCAGCTCGGGCTTCGCCACCGCTGGCGCATACAAGGGATCCGGTGGGCGGCCGCAATGCAGCGTAGTGACCACCAGCGGACCCGGTGACAACTTTACGGCCAGCTTCAAGATGCAATGAAACGCTACGGTAGGGCGCCTGCGAGCGCCCTACCACCACTTAGTGCAACATTGCGAGCCGCAACTTAACCCTTCATTAATCAGCGCCCGCGAACCTATTGCAATTCTTCAGATTGTAGCGGTGCATGGATCTTGTGCGCTCTTTGCAGGATTCAGCTTCTGAAATGAGGGTTCCGATGAATACCGCAGTTACGACGCGGCTCATCATCCGCTTACGCAAAGGCAGCGCAACTACCTGGGGGCGGTGCGGGTCTCGGCAAAGCGCAGGGCAATGAGAAATTCGGCCAACCTTCCGCGGGCAATGATGCCGCCGACAGCCTTGATCTTTCGGACCATGCCAAGGCGATTCTCGTGCGCGCCAAGACGGACCAGGTCGCGGCCGACAAGCTGACGGCGTTCCTTCAATCCGCAAAGGAAAGCGTCACGGGCAAGCAGGCGCCGGCGTCCAAGGATGGAACTCAAATATTCGAATCCCTCACGGGTCATAATCGATCCAGTTCGGCGGGAGGAGAGCCCTCAAGCGCTGGTGATTTTGAAGACGCGGTTCTCGATCGATTGATCGAAGCCCATAGGAATGCCGACGGGACGGTGAGAAACTACTCGGCGGTTGCTCGCGACGTCTTTACGCCGGCCACTTCGGCGGAGCAGGTCAGTGATTGGTACAAAACGAATGGACAGGCTTATATTGACTCGGCGCAGGCGAGGCCCACCGAGTGGGGTACGAGTCTTGCTGCCGCCGTCCAGGCTCGCGAAGTTACTTTCCACAGCGCGGCTGATTTCGCCGACCTGAATTTCCACAACACCTACACATTCGAAGGTGGCGAGGGTGGTGGCTCGGCGAATGTGGATTTCACCTACAACCGAAACGCTTCCATCTTCAGTGATCCGACTACCAATTACCTTGTCTCTAGCGACGGGACAGTGGTTTCCTGGAAGAAGGCTGAGGGGGGCGCCGCGGCATCTTCGACATAGGTCGGAGACATTCGAATTCTCGAAGGGCGCCGAGAGGCGCCCTTTTTCATGATCTGTCGGGTATCTCAGGCGGCCCGGCCGTGCTCTCGCAAAAATTTTGCGCCATTCTCGGTGATCGCGACGCGCACGCCCTGCCCGGCCACCGGCTGGCGCGCGACATAGCCGCGATCGACGGCGTCCTCCCAGATGGTCAGGCGCGGGCATGAGGTGCGCCATGTCTCGATCACCTCGGAATAAAGCCGCGGCTCGCGGCCGATCCATTCGACGAGGTCGAGCACCAGTGCGTCCGTTGTCTCGGTCATCAGCGCCTCCGCATCAGAAGCGGTTCAACTCAAAACGCCATCGCGTTCGTTCGCGTGAACAACAGCCAGCCGCCGTAAAGGATGTAGTAGCCCGCGACCGTCGTGATCAGCCGGTTCGCCCAGGTGCGGAATTGCACGTCGCTCATCGCCTCCAGGATGCGCCGCGCCAGCGTGGTGCCGAGCATCGAGGCGGCGATGGCGACTGCCGCCAGCACCGGATCGAGCGTCGCTGCCTGGTCGACGATGCCGCCGAAATAAATCAGCTTTGTGAGATGGCTCGCGACCTGGCAGGTAGCCTTGGTCGCGACCACTTCGCGGCGGCCAAAATTGCCGCCGAGAAAGAAGGTGTCCATCAGGGGACCGGAGACGCCGGTCATCAGCATCAGGCCCATGCAGATGAAGCCGTAGAACGAGCCCTGCCAGATGCTGTCGGGATTGGGCTTGATGTTCTTCGGCATCAGCCGCGCCATGAACGGCGTCACCCCTAGCAGCAGCAGCGCGATCGGCTTGTCCGGCACGTAGCGGGCGATCGACCAGACGCCAAGCGCCAGCGCGCAGCCGATCAGATAGACGAACACCGGCCGCCAGCGGATATGCGCCCGCCACAGAAAGGCGCGCCAGCCGTTCGAGGCCATCTGCGTGATCGCATGCAGCACCATCGCGGTGGGCAGCGGCATCAGCATCAACAGCACGCCGATCAGGATCATCCCGCCGGCCATGCCGAACAGGCCCGACAGGAACGCTGTCGCGACCATCAACGCACCGAGGGCTGCGATCATCAGGGGCGTCAAGAGAAGTCTCCTGTATCAGCGCGGCCCAGACCGAGGTCCCGGCGCGGAATAGTCTCCCTCGCACCGATTCAACCACAGCTATTCTTCTGCCTCGCTTGTGACGCGTGCGCAAACTGAGTTATCTTGCCCTGGCATCAGTTTTCCTGAGGGTTATGTGCGGCGGCTGCTCTTTCTCAACGGTATCAAGGCGTTCGAGGCTGCCGCCAGGACCGGCAGCTTTGCCGCCGCCGGCACTGAGCTCAACGTATCCGCCGCCGCGGTCAGCCGGATGGTGCATCTGCTGGAAGAGCGGCTGGGGGTGGCGCTGTTCGAGCGCAAGGCCAACCGCCTCGCCACCACGGCGGCGGGCCGCGCCTACCAGAGCGGGCTGACGCCGATCTTCGATGCGCTGGCGAGCCTGACCGCGCAGGTCACCGTCCCCTCCAGCGTGCGCGTGCTGACCATCGGGGTCGGTCCCACCTTTGCGATGAAATGGCTGATCCCGCGGCTGGCGGATTTTCGCAAACAGGAGCCGGATATCGACGTCCGCATCACCACCGGCGGCGCCGCGGTGCCGTTCGGCGAGGACTGGAGCTGCGGCATCAAGCTCGGCGACGGCGAATGGCCCGGCCTGATCGCCGAGCCATTATTTGCCGCCGACCTGCTGCCGGTGTGCGCGCCGCGCCTTGCCAGTCAGCTCAAACGCCCCGGCGACCTGAAGGGGCCGACGCTGCTGCGGGTGGCACATTCGCCCGACGATTGGCCGTCATGGCTCGAGGCCGCCGGCACGGCCCGCATCACCGCCCGCGGGCCGGAGTTCGAATTTTACGGCCAGGCGCTGCAGGCCGCCGTCGACGGCCTCGGCATCGCCATGGGTATCCGCCCCTATATCGACGACGACCTCGCCGCCGGCCGGCTGGTCGCGCCATTCGCGTTAAGCGTGCCGAAAGGCATGCGCTGGTATCTGGTGTATCGCGGTTTCAGCACCGCCCAGCGCGATTTCGCTGCGTTCCGGCGCTGGATTGTCCGCGCCGCGGCGGAGCCCGCCACACGCCGCAGGGGCCACAGACATGCCGGATGAAAAGATCGAGACGCTGGTGATCGGCGGCGGCCAGGCTGGCCTCGTGATGAGCCACCGGCTGAAAGAGCGCGGGCTTTCGCACCTCGTGCTCGAACGCCACCGGATCACCGAACGCTGGCGCAGCGAACGCTGGGACGGGCTGAAATTCCAGTTTCCCAACTGGTCGGTGCGGTTGCCGGATTTTCCGTTTCCGCACAGCGATCCGGATGGCTTTGCAAACACGGACGACATCATCAAATTCATCGAGGCCTATGCAAAATTCGTCAGCCCCCCGATTCGCTGCGGCGTCGCGGTGACGCGGCTGTCGCGGCGTGACGGCGCGGGTTTCATCGCCGAAACCACTGGCGGCACGATCACGGCGGATAATGTCGTGATCGCCACCGGTCCCTATCAGCGCAACCTCGTCCCGGACATGCTGCGCGATCATCCCGTGTTCCAGGTCCATGCCGCCGACTACAGGAATCCCGGACAGCTTCCGCCGGGCGCGGTGCTGGTGGCCGGCGCCGGCGCGTCGGGCGCGCAGATCGCCGAGGAATTGCTGCAGGCCGGCCGCCGCGTCTACCTCTCGATCGGACGGCACCGCCGCCTGCCGCGCCGCTACCGCGGCCGCGACCTGATCTGGTGGCTCGCCGAGATGCGCCTCGATCAGGTCTCGCCGGAGGAGCGTGGGCCCGCGCGCCTGGGCCCTGTCATTTCCGGCGCCTATGGCGGCCGCACCATCGATTTCCGCAACTTCGCCGCCGACGGCATGATCCTGGTGGGACGCATCGAGGCGGCGCATCGCGGCGTGATCGAGATTGCACCCGGCCTTGCCGAAAGCATGACCGATGGCGATCTTGTCTACACCACCTTCCTCGATACGGTGGACGCATATGTGAAACGGCGCCGCATGGAGCTGCCCGAAGACCCCGACGCCCGCGCGACGTTCGCCGACCCGCCTTGCGTCACCGCGCCGCTCACGCATCTCGACCTCGCCGCCGAAGGCATCTCCGCGGTGATCTGGGCCACCGGCTACGGCGTCGATTTCAGCTGGATCGATCTCCCCGTTCTGGACGCGCGCGGCGAAGCGGTCCATCGCTACGGCATCTCGGCGATGCCGGGCCTGTATTTCCTCGGCCTGCAATGGCTGTCGAAGATGAACTCCTCGTTCCTGTCGGGCGTCGGCGACGACGCCGTGGTGCTCGCCGATCATATTTTGGCGCGGCGCCTCTAACCTCGCCCCGCTTGCGGGAGAGGGAGTCGATCGCATCCGGGGAACGCCAAAAAATCCAGGACATGTGAACCCGTTCACATTTGCCTTTGCCGGACCATGCTGTTCTCGTCCCATGGGCAATTCCGGGGGACACGCCATGATCTATGGTGGCTTTGAAATTCAGTCGTTCGAAGCAGGGAGAGGGCTATGGCACGCCAGGATTCAACGGGCCGACCAGGAGCCGGTGGTGATCGACGGGATGGCGTTTCCGACGCTCGAAGTCGGTTTCGCGTGGTCAGATCCGGAAGCGGCGATTGCGGACGCGAAAGCCCATATCGATCGTTTCAAGCCGCGGTTCGCGAATCCCTAAGCACCGCCGGCGGAATCTCCCTACCCCTTCCCGAACAGACCCTGCAGGCGACGCCGGTGCTCTCGAACTGCCCGGATTGCAGCGCCTCGCTGGCCGTGCTGAGCATCATCCCCGGCCGCGCCAGCGCCGAATACTGGACCATGCGATGCATCCGCTGCGGCGGGATTCATCTGGATATTGTCAAAACCCCGACGGCCCCGCTGACGGCGTAAGGCGCGGCGGTTCCAAATCGGCTTGCTGACATCTGCTGACATAACGACGTGCAGCATCGCGCGCGAGGCCGTTTGCCCTTTTCTCGCTGGCTGACTCATCCCATATTCGCCGCATGGCGAAGAAACCCGACAGCCCCAAAAAGCCCGGCAAAACCCCGAAATCCAAAGCCCACCGGCCGGACGTGCAGCCGATCGGGCCGGCGCTCGCGGAACTGCTCAATCCCGCGATCAACCGCGGCGATGCCGGCATGGGCTCGGGCACCGGCCTGCAGCCGCCGCCGGACAATTCGTGGGACCGCCGCGCCGGCGGCGAGGCCGCAGCGCATCGCGCGCGCGCTTCGACCAAAGGGACGAGCGATGACGTCGCGAAACGCGATGCGTCCAGCCAAGGTCTCGAAGAGGCCCCGCAAGCCAATTACGGCACCTCGGCGACCATCCCGACGCTCGCGACGCTCGACCCCGAACTCGCGCGCCAGCTCGGCCTGCCCACCGCGGAAGACGACGACGAAGCCCTCGCCCGTCCGCCGCGCAACAAGATGGAGGCGCTCGGCGTCAAGGCGACCGCCGACGCGCTGGAAAACCTGATCCGCGACGGCCGCCCGGAATTCAAGGGCGATGGCGGCCAGCTCAAGGTCTGGACGCCGCATCGGCCGCCGCGCCCGGAAAAATCCGAAGGCGGCGTCCGCTTCGAGATCAAATCCGAATACGAGCCGAAGGGCGACCAGCCGACCGCGATCGCCGAACTGGTCGAAGGCATCAACCGCAACGACCGCACGCAGGTGCTGCTCGGCGTCACCGGCTCGGGCAAGACCTACACCATGGCCAAGGTGATCGAGGCCACGCAACGCCCCGCCATCATCCTGGCGCCGAACAAGACGCTAGCCGCCCAGCTCTATGGCGAGTTCAAGAGCTTCTTCCCCGACAACGCGGTGGAGTATTTCGTCAGCTATTACGACTACTACCAGCCGGAAGCCTACGTCCCGCGCACCGACACCTACATCGAAAAAGACTCGTCCATCAACGAGCAGATCGACCGCATGCGCCACTCGGCGACGCGCGCGCTCCTGGAGCGCGACGACGTCATCATCGTGGCTTCGGTCTCCTGCATCTACGGTATCGGCTCGGTTGAGACCTATACCGCGATGACATTTGCCCTGAAGAAGGGCGAGCGCATCGACCAGCGGCAGTTGATCGCCGACCTCGTCGCCCTGCAATACAAGCGCACCCAGGCTGACTTTACCCGCGGCACCTTTCGCGTCCGTGGCGACGTCATCGACATCTTCCCGGCGCACTATGAGGACCGCGCCTGGCGCGTGAACCTGTTCGGCGACACCGTGGAAAATATAGAAGAATTCGATCCGCTCACCGGCCACAAGCAGGACGATCTCGAATTCATCAAGATCTACGCCAACTCGCACTATGTGACGCCGCGCCCAACGCTGGTGCAGGCGATCAAGTCGATCAAGAGCGAATTGAAGATGCGGCTCGACGAACTCAACAACCAGGGCCGCCTGCTGGAAGCGCAGCGGCTGGAACAGCGCACCACCTTCGATCTCGAAATGATGGAGGCGACCGGAAGCTGCGCCGGCATCGAAAACTATTCGCGCTACCTCACCGGCCGCCGGCCCGGCGAGCCGCCGCCGACGCTGTTCGAATACGTGCCCGACAATGCGCTGGTGTTCGCCGACGAAAGCCATGTCACCGTGCCGCAGATCGGCGGCATGTTCAAAGGCGACTTCCGGCGCAAGGCGACGCTCGCCGAATACGGTTTCCGCCTGCCCTCCTGCATGGACAACCGTCCGCTGCGGTTCGAGGAATGGGACATGATGCGTCCGCAATCGGTCGCGGTGTCCGCGACCCCGAGCGGCTGGGAGCTGAACGAAAGCGGCGGCGTGTTTGTCGAGCAGGTGATCCGCCCGACCGGCCTGATCGATCCTCCCGTGCACATCCGCCCGGCGCGCACGCAGGTGGACGATCTCGTCGGCGAAGTCCGCGCCACTGCTGCAGCCGGCTACCGCTCGCTGGTCACGGTGCTGACAAAACGGATGGCGGAAGACCTCACGGAATATTTGCACGAGCAGGGCATTCGCGTGCGCTACATGCACAGTGATATCGACACCATCGAGCGCATCGAGATCATCCGCGACCTTCGCCTCGGCGCGTTCGACGCGCTGGTCGGCATCAACCTCTTGCGCGAAGGTCTCGACATTCCCGAATGCGCGCTGGTCGCGATCCTCGATGCCGACAAGGAAGGCTTTCTGCGCAGCGAGACCTCGCTGATCCAGACCATCGGCCGCGCCGCGCGCAACGTCGACGGCAAGGTGATCCTCTATGCCGACCAGATGACCGGCTCGATGGAGCGCGCCATTGCCGAGACCGACCGCCGCCGCGAGAAGCAGGTCGAGTACAACACCGCGCACGGCATCACGCCGGAGAGCATCAAGAAGTCGATCGGCGACATCATGAACAGCGTCTACGAGCGCGACCACGTGCTGGTCGAGATCGGCGACGGCGGCATGGCCGACGACGTCATCTCCATCGGCCACAATTTCGAGGCTGTT
Source organism: Bradyrhizobium algeriense (assembly GCF_036924595.1). Classification (NCBI taxonomy): domain Bacteria; kingdom Pseudomonadati; phylum Pseudomonadota; class Alphaproteobacteria; order Hyphomicrobiales; family Nitrobacteraceae; genus Bradyrhizobium; species Bradyrhizobium algeriense. The sequence continues at coordinate 5,826,727 of NZ_JAZHRV010000001.1, forward strand.
CTCTCCGACCTCGAAACGAGAATGCGCGAAGCCGCCGCCGATTTGAATTTTGAGGAAGCCGCCAGACTCCGTGACGAAGTCAAGCGCCTCCGTGCCACGGAGATGGCCGTGGTGGACGATCCCACCATCAAGCAGCGCGGTGTCGCCGCCAAAGCGGGTGCTTATGCGGGCACCAGGAAATACGGCGATGCGGCGAATTTGCCGACGTCAGCGATGAAGAAGCGCGGCGGCGCCTCTTCTTCACCCTCCCCTGGAGGGGGAGGGTCGCGCGCCGCAGGCGCGCGGGGCGGGGTGAAATCTCTCGGCAGCGGCGGTCCCTCGACCTCGCGCGTCCACAAACCCCACCTGGACGAAATGCACACACCGGAATCCCTGCCCTACCGCCCCGGCGGCGCCAAACCGCGCAAGCCCGAGTCCGGCGGCGGCAGCAAAATCTTCCAGCCAACTGACTCGCGCCAGTCCGGCCCAGAGTTCGGCCCCGCCCCGCGATCGAGCGGCGGCGCGCCGGGACATCGCGGCGGGTGGAAGAAGAGGTAAGCTGCTGTCCGCAGGGCGTGTACCCACAAATCCGGTCGCGTCACCCACCGAACGTAGCTCTAAGAGAATGCTTGTCGTGTACTGCCAAACAGTGGCGGCGATCATGAAACGCGAAAGTACATCGCGAAGAAGCTGTTTCAAGCTGCAACAAAGGCGAAAGGACGCTTGGCGCGCTAGACTAGCTAGAAGCTGTTGCGCGACGCGCGTTGCAGGAACTGTCGCATCGAAAGTCGGCTTGAGAACAATCTAGCGCTTCTTCGGCCTGATAAGCTGGTCATGGACGTTCTTCGCCTGGAGCTCGTTCTTTGCATCGGCGACAGGCTTCGGATCGAGGAGAATGCCATGCCCGAAGCACAAAGCGACATTGACTATACAGTTGATATCCGCAGACACGAGACGACATTCCGTGCGAATACTGCCAAGGGAGAGGAATTCCTCGGCGGCGTTGACCTCACCATGTCCAATGAGGAAGCACATACATTCATACAGGATGCCCGGGCGGCAGGGCTGACGGTCAAACCGTTTTTCTAACGACTTCGCAACCCCAATCAAATCATCCACTCATCAGATGAATGGCATAGGATGATCGCGGACGACCAAACCATCCGCTGGCTGTGGTGTCGCTTGGATCGCGATACTGCCGGCCGTTTGACGTAACGTGCGTGGAGGATATATCACGAGGGGTACGGGCTAATAGGTTAGGACAAGCAGGCGTTGCACAATCGCGCCTAAGCAAACGAGCACCACCAGCAATTTGAGGAGGTTTGCCAATCGGCCGTCGGTAGCAAACTTGTCGATGGCCCAAAAACAGATTGCGCCCACGACCACAATGATCAGAACGCCAATTAGAACTGAAATGATCGCCATGAGTTATCCTTGGACTTGCTGCTGCCGGGTGCAGCATCCCGAGGCACCGGCCGGGCGTCAAGGGCAAGTCGTGCTAGTTTCGTTGAATTGAGGCTACAAATTCGGGAGCTCCCGCTGGCTGGCTCGTGCCATCAGTTATCCATCAGCGTGCCGATAAGCCTTAGTAGCGCCTGGTGCTCTGGGCCGTTTGCACCGTCTCGGAGGAATTTGCCGATATCCGTGTGGAGATTTGTCCGCCAGAGCTCACGTTTGGCTCGTGTTTCACGACCGGCAACTTCGACGCCGGATCGCGCGTCCACAGCCAAGCGTCGCCATTGCTGCTTTGGTACAAAAGTCGCATACCACTTAATCGAGAGATCGCGCCGCGCGGTTCCTGATTTCACATAGCACCGTCGTGTTGACCTGCCGCAAGCGGCGGAATGGCGCCTTTCCACTCGCGCACGGCCTGCGGAACTTGAGATAACACTGAAAGCGGATGGGGGTCGCACGGTCAGTTAGGGAGATCGTGCATTTCCAAGGGTTTGGAACAGCGTTTGTCGCCACCAATCGCTTTCGATCTGATCGAGCACGGCGAGATCGAGCATTGGCCGCAAGGTACTGCCCTTCGGCAGCACGATTGCATAGCTCTCGCTGCTGAAGCTGGTGTCGACAATACGAACCGAGGCCGAGAAATCCTTCCGGACGGTCCAGGTCAGAAGCGGTTTGTCATGGACGAAGGCATCGATCGCGCCGCGGCTCAATGCAGATAGGCCGCTTTGAGGGTCCGGAAATGCTCGAAAGGAAAGTTGCTGACGAGTTAGGTAGTCGGTTGTCGCAGAGTTCGCGACGGCGCCGACGCGCACGGATCGTAAGTCGTTGAAGCCGTGAACGGCGCCTTCGAGCCCTCGGCGCGTGAGGGTGGAGGTGATACCTGCGGTGAACACGGCTATGGCGATGACGGAAGCGATCATCCACCCGGTTGCGACGATTCGCCCTGGAAGAGTTGCCGGCGCATTCTGAGCAGCTCCCGCCTGTGTCATGGCGATAGTCGACCACCAGAAGCTGGAGCCGAGCCCCTTGGCTCCTCCGCCGAAATGTTCCGTTTTCCGGCGTTCCAGTAGCCAAATGAGGAAGCCGACCGCCATCGCAAAACAAAGCAGTACCGCGACAGCCTGGAAGAAGCCGAAGGAAAGAAGTGCCCGCCCGATCGATACCCAGGCGCTTTCATTGATGGGCACCGCAATCCCAAGTCCGGTGTTGTAGAAGGGTTGCGTAAAATCGACGCTGCGTGCGCGCCCAGCGGTCACAGTTACTGCCGCGACACCGGCGTCAAGGGTGCCCTTCGCGACGTCATCCAGCAGATCCTGCACGTTCTGGGTCTCGACCAAGCGAAAGCGCAGATGCGCTCCAGCAGCGATTTTTCTCCAAAGTTCGATGCTGATACCGCCCCAGCTCCCATCCGGCTGCTTCATCGCGAAGGGCGGGGCCTCCTTGGTCGCCACTACCAATTCTCTGTCAGGGACTGTGCCTTGGGCTCGAACGGCGTTGCAGTCGAGCGCAAGCACCGCCAGCGACAGAACGCATAGCAGGAGCGGTCGAACTGACGAAATCGCTGGTTTGCCTTGAGAGGCCCGATCTCGCCGCGCTAAACGGCTAAGGGCTTCCGGAGCGAAATCCAGCCCGTCAGAAGCGCCACGGTGCGGGACTGCCGGAGATTCCTCGAACGAACTCATAGCGGACCTTAACTTAATACGTATTGGAGATCGGCCGACGGAAGCATTGCTATTTGGCGGCATTTCGTCATCAGGCGGAGCGCCGACCAGTTCGGCCCGATGCGGAACCGACGCGCCGGAACGAGGTCAAGCTTTCGAGAAGCGGTGACGCGGTGAATATCGGCTTCAACGTACGCTCAACCCGCCCCTCCGCCGACCCATAGCAGACCAATTCAACTGTTCCTTGGGAACTCGTCGCACCTATGGCCGGCGTATCCCCGTAACCCTTGAAGAATGGATGGCGCACCTTGCTCTCGGCTGACCTGACCGGTACTCGATCTCGGCGAGCAGCTCGGGCTCTACCCAGTGCCCTTATGGGCGATGCTGACCTGTATCGACGCGAGCGCCTTAACAGCAACTACGGATTAACATGCCACGTATCCTTCTCGCTTCTCTTACATTCCTCGCGATCACCTTGGTGCTTTTGCTTCACGCGACACACCACGGCGCGCACGCAAATTCGCATTGCGGCTTTTGGACCGAGATTGAGGCAGGACTGTCGTGTCGCTAGTTAGGCAAGTGTCCAATCGATCGGTGGCCAGTCAGATCTCGGCTTTCAAATTCTTGAAAGCATCCTGAATGTATTTGGCCAGCGGCGCTTGCCGTCCTGCTCGATCCACGCGTCGACGGCGAGCCGCAGCCCCTCGAGCCGCCTACGCCTCTTTCGCGAGAACACTACTACCGATTGCGTTGCTTGCCGGGCAAATCACACATGGCTTGGTCCAGTCCTCGTCGCGAAAATAATTCGCTTCGCGGTTACCCCAAATCACCTCTACAACTCCCGCCATCCCGCACCCGCTAGAGGGGCGTATCGCGATCGTCACGGACGTTGGGTGCGGGATGCGATGGACGCGGCAGCGTTGGGCGCGCGAGGGGTCGCAGGGCGGATTTTCCGTGAGCGATTATCCGGCGCGCAGACGACCGGCGCTTAAACGCCTTCGCCAGGATTTTGGTCGGCAGCACATGAGCCGGTCGAAGCGTTTTGGTGGAGGAAGCCGCGGACGGCAAAGGCGTGTGGTTCTGGCACCCGTGGCTGGTGTCAAGCTGATGGAGATTTGTCGGCCCCAACCGGGCTAATCGCCAATCCGTCAGCGACGGTGGCAAGAGGAATTCGTCGCCGGGAAGAGCGCGCTATAAGCCGTAAAACCATTGCGCAGGGAAGGCCGGGTGTTCCGGCGCACCTTGCAGTCACCCGTGTGCATTTTGTGCGCACGACTGCGGGTGCTGAGGGCACCCGGCTTTCCCTGCGCCCTCTTCGTTTTTCGAGGGCATCGCCGATCGCATGACTTCGGGCGCGTCGCGCCGCGAGAATGCGAAGGCGTGTCTCCTTGTAGGATAGGTGGAGCGAAGCGAAACCCATCGCGCGCTGCGTCCATCACGATTGATGGGTATCGCTTCGCTCCACCCATCCTGCGGTTCTAGCTGTTTGACATTCGAATCCGAAATCGCAGCCGCGTCATTGCCTGCGACAAACGCGAAGCGTTTGCGCAAGGGAGCGAAGCGACGAAGCAATCCATTCTTTCTTTACAGCCTGTGGATTGCTTCGCTTCGCTCGCAATGACGGCGCCGCCGCCTCACCCCGACCGGCGGTTGCTCGTGTTCTGCGTCATGTTGCCGTGCTCGGCCTGTTCGCGGATGTTGTTCTTCTCGTCGTCGCGATGGCCCTTGGTGGTATCGAGCGGAACGCTGGGCGCGCTGCCGGGGCCCTTGTGGCTCTGGTTATCTTGCGGGACGGGCGGAACGGGTTTCGTCATCATGGTCTCCGTTATCAATCGAAAGCAACGCCGGCCGTGGAGGGATCGTTCCCCGGAACGGTTGCATGCAACGGCGCATGCATTGTCGCCGGCCGCAAAAACCCATGCCACCGATTTCGGCGCGGCTCGGTGATCTTCGAACAGAAGGACGCCCCCGGAAGCGGCGCTCGGAAAGCAATAAGATACCGCCCCGCGCCCCTTCCCGCCGCACGGCCCGTAGCAGTGAACCATTTCGAAACCATCGCGACAGATACTTTAGTTCCTTTGGCTGATACTTCTGCCGTTCCGTTCACAATGGGGCCGGCCGCAAGAGCCGATCGAGCACAGGTAGGTGGGCGAATGACCGAGGGATCAAATCGTCAGCACGTGCTGGATTTCCTCAACGTCCTGTATTCCGGCGATGTCGAGGCCGCGCTGGAGCGCTGCACCGACGACATCGAATTTCTCGCCAACGCCCCGATCGACATCCTGCCGCACATGGGCCATCGCCGCGGCAAGGCCGAAATGCGCGAGATGTGGAATGCGGTGCGCGCCCGCTATTCCGAGCTGCGCTGCGAGGTGCCGATGCTGGTCACCGAGAACGACAAGGCGTCCGCGTTCATCCGCGTGTTCTTCCGCAAGAGCATCAATCAGCGCATGGTGCAGTTCGACATCGCCGGCTTCTACACGCTGCGCAACGGCAAGATCAGCCATATCAGGGAAGTCATCGACACCTTCGATCTGGTCCAGCAACTGCTCGAACGCGATATCGCCGCGATCCTGACCGGCAGGCGGCCGGACCCGATCTAGCGTCTACGCACTCCGTCATTCCGGGGCGCGTCGAAGACGCGAACCTCAGATGTGCAATTGCACATCGGGGAATCTCGAGATTCCACAATGTGCAATTGCACATTGGGGTTCGATGCTACGCATCGCCCCGGAATGACAGATGAAATGCGGAACGCTTCGCCGGATATTCCAAACGCCATTGAACCTGATCGCCTCCTCCGTGACACACCACAAGGCTGTTTCCGGACACGAAGAACACATGAAGATCGCATTGCTGACCTTGCTTGGTTTGGCGTTGGGGACCTTGGGAGGCGCGGCACTGGGCGTCGGGGCCGGCCTCGCCTGGGTGCAAATCTTCAAAACCACGAGTTTTGAAGGCTATAGCGGGATGCTGGTGTTCTTCACCTTCATGCCGCTGGGGGCCGCGATCGGCGGCATTGGCGGCGCCCTGCTGTTCGGCATCATCGCCGTTCGCGACGCCGAAATCGCTATCGAGCGGCAGCCGCTGCGCGGTCATGACCGTTAAGTGATCGGCAAACGGCCGGAAACCGCCGCATTTGTGCAATGCAAAAACGGCAATTGCGTTTTGGCCATGGTCCTCTATTTGTAGCTGCAACAGTGAAGTTCAGCATTTCGGCCCGGCGTCGATGAAGACGCCCCATTTGGGCGCGACTGCTGTTTTGAAAATCCAGTTTCAAGGACCAGACCAAAATGACAGAGCATAGTCTCTGGCGTTTTTCGCGCGCGTTGCATCGCGCGATCAACGAACGCCAGCCCGCCGATCTTGAAGCCCTGCTCGACGAGGACATTGACTGGGCGATCTTTGGCCCGATCGACATGTACCCGTTCTTCGGCTCGCGCCGCGGCAAGGCGGCCGTGATCGATGTGATCAGGCAGATCGCCGACAACTTCCGCGTCCACCGCTTCGACCGCGAATCGATCATGCTGGGCGTGGATTCGGCCGCCTCGATGATGCGCTATTCGCTGACCGCGCTGGATTCGAACAAGCCGATCAGCCTGCGCATCGCCCATTTCGCCCAGTTCAGGGCCGGCCGCCTGACCAATTTCCGCGTGCTGGTCGATACCTTCGATCTGGTCGAGCAGACCGTGGGCTATCCGATCCACCTGCCGCGCATGGCGGTCTAGTTCACATCTAGCTCACGTCAATCGATTCCAATCGTCATGCCCGGGCGCGCAAATCGCATCTTCCCGCCTGGGCATCCACGTCTTCCTTCGCCAGCCCCAAGGGGGCGTGGATGGCCGGGTCATCGGGCGCTGTGACGCGCTGTGCCCGGCCATGACGTTCGCGTGAAGCGAGCAAGATCGTTGCACCCGCCATAATTTCGCGACAGAGCGAACGCATTCTGGGCGAGACTTGGAATGCGGGCGGGCAATGATTCCCAAAATGCGATTTGGCTGGGCACGGCTGCCATTGCTGGTGGCCGGCATCACTTTGGCTTCGATACTGGCGGCAGCGGCACAAACGCCGCTGGCGGACGACGATGCGGACATGCCTGAGGCGGAAGAGACCGAGGCGGCTCCCAGCGTCAACGACGTCGACATCATGAAGGACATCGACGTCAGCAAGCTCGACTGGAGCCTGCTCAATGTCGATGCGTCGACCATGACCGGTCCGGCGCCGAAGGGAAGCGGCGCGTCGAAAGCCGCCGGCAGCGCGGAAGCCGCGTGGTCCGCCAATGAAAGGGCGAACGGCACGTCCGCGGTGTCGGTCAAGCAATCCATCACGCCGTTCTGGGACACGCGCATCGGCGCCGACATGACGGTCGCACGGCAAGGCACGGCGACGACATCCGAACTGCTCTCGGAAAAACTCGCCAATGGCGGCAGCCTGCCGCAATCGTCCGGCACCGCATGGGCGGCGATCACGGCCCCCGGCGTTGCCTCGATCTGGGACAAGACCTCGGTCGAAGCCCGCGTCGATCCCGGATCCGAGCAGAGCAGGCTCGGCACCTCCTTGAGCAAATCGCTGCCGCTCAGCGAGCAATATTCGGTGACCCTGAAGAACGACTACAACCTGATCCAGCAGGGCATCGTGCCGGTGCCCGGCATCGTCAGCCATCCGGCCCGCAGCTATGAGACCGATCAATCCGCGAGGCTCAGCATCAGCGACACCGGCACCAGCCTGATCGCCGGGCAGACCCTTTCGACCTCGGATGACAAATGGCTGCGCAAGGTCGGCGCCGAGCAGAAACTGTTCGACGGCGTCACCATCTCGGGCTCGATCGGCGAAACGCCGTCCGGCGCCGCCAACAAGAGCCTCAGCGCAGGGTTCAAACGCAGCTGGTAAGGCCCGGAATTGTCCCGATTTGACGCGTTTTCCGGGCTGGACACGCCGCCCCTCGAGAATGATCCAGCATTGCCGCAGATTGGCCAAGATGCGGCCAAAATCGGCAGCGCAGATGGGAACGCTCCACTTCGTCGTGCGGGGGACGTCCGCGCTCGCCTGAAAGCGAAACAGAGGAATTGCCGATGAACGCCACCATTCGCCCCGAACAGATTGATGAAACCCCGGAGGTCGACAACGATCTCGCCGCCGTATCAGAAGTCGAGGCCGGCATCCGCGAATTCGTTCGCAACGACATCGCCTATCTGCGCCGCCCCGCGGTCGCCCCGGACACCGCGCCGCTCGATCCGAACGCGGAAGCCACCGTCAACAACGTCAATTCGCTGATCCAGCGGGTCGCCGGTACCTCGCTTGCGGAAATCGAGAAGCTGATTTCCGAACTCGAAAGCCTCCGCGACCTGCTGCATGCCGAAGGCCAGCGCGTCCAGCGCGAAATCTCGGGCTATGCCCAGCTCAGCCAGGCCGCGATGAAGTCGACGCGCATGATCTCCGACAACGTCACGCAGTGGAAGCGCGCCGCCGACGGTCTGCGCAACAGCTAAGCGTGATCGTTGCAAAAATCTGACACTCCGCCGCGTTCCGTAACTGAGCGCGGCGGTTTTGTTTGGCTGTGCTCGATCTGAACTTTATAAACACGCTCGCGTCCAAAGACGGATGTCGTCACGTGACGGCAGGCACCTTTTGGGGACACTACCTGCGATGCAAAACGTTCAGCCAGACAACATGAATTCAATGCCGCTGCGCCAGTCGTCGCACAGCATGGGCACGATCGTGATCCGCTTCATCGGACTGCTGACGCTTGCGGTCGTGGTAATGACGCTGATCTGGAGCCGCTGAACTTCTTCAGCGCTCTTGGCTATCAGATCACTGCGATCCGATCCGCAACTACTGGCGGACGAACGCGGTGTCCTCGATCGTGTAGACACCGTCGGCGTAGCTTTTCACCACCATCGTGGCGGTCAGCATCACCGCCATCGTGACGGTTGCGAAAATAAAGCCGACGAATTTCAGGCTGCCGCGATCTGCCATCGTCATCCCCTCGGTACTTCCCCTGAGACGCATTTGGCAGCCAGAAAGTTCAAAATGCGTTAGCAAATAATCCGTTCCGTGGAGTCATGGATTACAATGACCTAACGGGACAATTCGCTAACCATGTGCCGGGCTACGATTAACCATCACCCCGCCGCGGCACGAAGGCGGTGGCGAGGAACGAGAACACCACCTCGCCGCGCTGGTTGGTGCCGGTATTGCGGGCCTGCACGATGCCCCATTCGGGACGCTTCTCCGAGGTCCGCTTGGTTTCAACTACACTGGAAAAGTGGATAGTGTCGCCGGCCAGCACCGGCTTGATCCAGCGCAATTCACGAAAGCCCGGCGAGGGCCCCCACACCGCGACCTTCTCGCCGCGCGCGACAGCCTCGGCCGTCAAGCGCTTGCCGTCGGCGACCAGGAGCTTCATGCACACCGCCGCAACGTGCCAGCCCGATGCGGCCAGCCCCCCGAACAGGGATTTGCGCCCCTCTTCCTCATCGAGGTGAAAGCGCTGCGGATCGAACTGCGCGGCAAACCTCTTGATGTCGTCGGCGGTGAAGGTGAACGAGCCAAACTCGCGCTGCGCGCCGATCTCGATGTCCTCGAAGAAACGCATCGCTACTCCGCTCCTGCTTCAAGGCGCCGGCGCACGATCATCGGGGACTCCATCTCGCAGAGTACGACCACGGCCGCGTTGCGGATCGTACTCATGAGGGTCACGATGCCGGTTTCGGGACGACTGTTCGAAATCCTGGCCTCCGCGACATCGACATCCAGCGTCAGGTCATCGCCCGGTCGGAGCGGCGCCAGCCAGCGCATCTCGTTGACGCCGGGCGAGCCGAGCGAGGCGGTACGGCCGATAAAGCCGTCGAACAGCATCCGCATCATGATCGAGCCGAGATGCCAGCCCGAACCGGACAGGCCCTTCAGCATCGACGCCTTGGCCGCCTCCTCGTCCAGATGCATCGGCTGCGGATCGAATTCGGCGGCAAAGGCCAGAATCTCCTCGCGCGTGACGTGGCGCGGTCCGAATGTGCCGAAATGGCCGGGCGCGAAGTCTTCGAAGGTCAGCGTTGTCATCTATCATCGATTTGGATTGAGGATTACGGCGGGGAAGCCTGAATGTGGCCGTTATTTGCAGCAATCTCAACCCGTCCACCCGCATGGCTCGTTCGCCAGAGGCGAGTACCGTTCCCGGCGCTCGGCCCTGACTTGCCCGAAGCAGTTTTCGGGGCTAGCCCTGTGCCATCTGGGACCAGGTTTTTGACTCGCCGGAGAACCATCGATGCTCGATTTTCAGGATCTGTTTCAGTGGGACCGCTTCATCACGCCCACGATCATCAAGACCTTCTACTGGCTGGTCATCAGCTTGATCGTGTTGTTCGGCCTGTCCGGGATCTTCTCGGCACTTGCCGCGATGGCGATCAGCCCGTTCGGCGGATTCATCCTGCTGTTGTCCTCGATCGCCGGTGTCGTGGTCGGCGTGGTGTTTTCGCGCATCGCCGCGGAATTCATCCTGATCGTCTTCCGCATCAATGAGCATCTTGGCGCGATCCGCGATCAGGGGCAGATGCGGTAACCCCCTCACCGTCATTGCGAGCGAAGCGAAGCAATCCACCTCTCCACCCGGGGATAGATGGATTGCTTCGTCGCTTCGCTCCCTTGCGCAAACGCTTCGCGTTTGTCGCAGGCAATGACGTGGAGAGTTCTCAGTTATTAAACCTGAAATGCATCACGTCGCCGTCGGCGACGACATATTCCTTGCCTTCCAGCCTGAGCTTGCCGGCGTCGCGGGCGCCGGCTTCGCCATTCAGCGCGACGTAATCGGCATAGGCGATGGTCTCGGCCCGGATAAAGCCCTTTTCGAAATCGGTATGGATCACGCCGGCCGACGCGGGCGCCTTGGTGCCGCGGTGGATGGTCCAGGCGCGGGCCTCCTTCGGGCCCACGGTAAAATAGGTGATGAGGTCGAGCAGCTGGTAGCCGGCGCGAATCAGGCGGTCGAGGCCGGCCTCTTCAAGACCAAGCGTCTCGAGAAAATCGGCGCGCTCCTCGCGTGACAGGGTCGCGATTTCGGATTCGATCTTGGCCGAGATCACCACCGCGACCGCGCCTTCCTTCTGTGCGTGCTCGAACACCTGTTTTGAGAAGCTGTTGCCGTCCTTGGCCGAACCTTCCTCGACATTGCAGACATAGAGCACCGGCTTCGACGTCAGGAGGCCCAGCATGCCGAAGGCGCGCTCTTCCTCCGGCTTGCGCTCCAGAAACCGCGCCGGCCTGCCGTCGCGCAGCAGCACCAATGCGCGGTTGACGAGGTCGAGCGCTTCCTTGGCGTCCTTGTCGTTGCCCTTGGCCTTCTTGGCGAGATTGTCGACGCGCTTTTCAAGGCTGTCGAGGTCGGCGAGCATCAGTTCGGTTTCGATGGTCTCGATGTCGGCCAATGGCGCGATCTTGCCTTCGACATGGGTAATGTCGGAATCCTCGAAACAGCGCACCACATGCGCGACCGCGTCGACCTCGCGAATGGTGGCGAGGAACTGGTTGCCGAGGCCTTCGCCCTTCGAGGCGCCGCGAACGAGGCCCGCGATATCGACGAAGGTCAATCGCGTCGGGATGATCTGCGCGGAGCCTGCGATCGCCGACAGCTTGTCCAACCGAGGATCAGGCACGGCGACCTCGCCGACATTCGGCTCGATGGTGCAGAACGGATAATTCGCCGCCTGCGCCGCTGCCGTCTCGGTCAGCGCGTTGAACAGCGTCGACTTGCCGACATTGGGCAGGCCAACGATACCGCATTTGAATCCCATTTCGTCCTCTGTATCCGTATTCGTCATGCCCAGGCTTGTCCCGGGCATCCACGTTCTCGACTTCCGCCAGCAAGGACGTGGATGGCCGGGACATCTGCGCGAAGACGCGCTTCGCGCTTTGGCCCGGCCATGACGGTGAATAGATCAGGCCGGCTTGTCGCCGCCGTCTTCCTCTTTGTCGAAAAATCCCTTGGCCTGCAGCGCCAGGTGAACCTTGTTCTGGAACGTCGAATCCTTGCCCGTTGCCAGCAAGCCGGCATTCTCGGCCACCGCTTCGCACAGCGCTTCCACCCAGGGGCGGTCGCTCTTGGCGAAATCCGATAGCACGTGGCTGTGCACCAGCTCCTTGACGCCGGGATGACCGATCCCGAGCCGCACCCGGCGGTAGTCGTTGCCGATATGCGAGGAGATCGAGCGTAGCCCGTTATGACCGGCGATGCCGCCGCCGATCTTGATGCGCACTTTCGCCGCCGGCAGTTCGAGCTCGTCCTGAAACACGGTGATGTCGCCGGCGGACAGTTTGAAGAAGTTCGCGGCTTCCTGAACCGCGCGCCCGGACTCGTTCATGTAGGTGGTCGGCCGCAGCAGAACTACCTTCTCGCGATCGAGCGTGCCTTCGGAAGTCTCGCCCTGAAAACGGCGGCGCCACGGTGCGAAACCGTGACGCCGCGCAATTTCGTCGACGGCCATGAACCCGATGTTGTGCCGGTTGTTCGCGTATTTCGAACCGGGGTTACCGAGACCGACAAACAGGCGCATGACGCGGCATCCTGCCGCTGCTTACTTCTTCTTGTCGCCACCAGCCGGCGCTTTCGCGCCAGCCGCCGGAGCCGCAGCACCTGCCGCAGGTGCAGCAGCCGGCGCCGCAGCGGCACCCGCCGCCGGAGCGGCCGTGCCTGAAGCCGCAGCCGCCGCAGCAGCCTTCTGTTCTTCGGCGTAGCCGGACGGCGGCACGATGGTCACCAGCGTCGCGTCCTCACGCGACAACGCCTTCACGCCGGTCGGCAGCTTGATGTCCGAGAGATGCAGCGAGTAGCTGATTTCGAGCGCGCCGGCATCGGCTTCGAGGTACTGCGGGATGTTATCGACCGAGCATTCGAGGTCGACGGTGTGCGTGACGATGTTGATGGTACCGCCGCGCTTGACGCCGGGCGAGGTTTCGCCGTTCACGACGTGCAGGGGGACGCTCACGCGGATGGTCGCGCCTTCGCCGAGGCGCATGAAATCGACATGCAACGGGAAGTCACGGACCGGATCGAGGTGGAAGTCGCGCGGAATCACGCGGTGCTTCTTGCCCTCGAGATCGATGTCGTAAATCGTGGTCAGGAAGCGGCCGGCCAGGATGCGCTGGCGCAGTTCCTTGTCGTCGACCGAAATGGTCACGGGGGGCTGGTTGTTGCCATAGATCACTCCGGGCACTCTCCCGGCGCGACGCTCTGCCCGGGCGGCCCCCTTGCCGCTCTGCGGACGCGCGGTCGCCTTCAATTCCTTGACGGTCGCCATCGTGTTAAGTCCTTGTTTTCTAAAAAGTTAAAGGCCGCATCGCGGCCCGCTGGCGTCCCACAGCAAGCCTCCAGGGGTGCGGGGGCTGCGGACGTGGCGGGCTTTTAGCCCCAAAGGGACGAAATGACAAGGAAATGAAGGGATTTTTTGGCGGGTTGGCCACCCTCCCCTGGAGGGGTCCGAGACGAGCGGAGCTCGCTCGTGGGTCGGCTCGCATCGCAAGATGCGAGACGGGGTGGGGTGATCTCTCAACTCGGGCACTGTCGGGTGTGGAGAGACCGTCACCCCACCCCGCCGCGCGCTTCGCGCCCGTCGACCCTCCCCCTCCAGGGGAGGGTGCCCCCTACCCGTCCGTCTTCAGACTGCGCCGGCATCCGGCGCTGCCGGCGAAATGCCGAGCTTGGCTTCCAGCGCCGCGATCCGGCCCTTCAGCGCCTCATTCTCCTCGCGCGCCAGGCGCGCCATGTCCTTGACCGCGTCGAACTCCTCGCGCTTGACGAGGTCGAGGTCGCGCAGGATGCGTTCGGCCTGGTTGCGCATGACCGTATCGACCTCGCGCTTGACGCCCTGGGCGGCGCCGGCGGCGTCGTTCATCAAACGGCCGATCTCATCGAAAAACCGATTGCTGGTCTGGGTCATCTGAAAACGCTCCGGTCGCTGCAAATTGATCGTCACCGACATGACAATGGCGATCCCCAGAGCGGGGTTCAAGGGCAAGGTTCAAGTGCGCGGTTCAAGACTGACGGCCGTTCGCCTTGTCATGCCCGCCTTTCCTTGCAATCGTATCGAACGTCCAGCCAGCCCCCAGAGTCACAAAGCAAGAAGAAGCGCCCATGATCGACCAGCAGATCGATATTGCGACCAAGGACGGCAAGACCACGACCTTCATCACCCATCCCGAACGCGGCGGGCCGTTTCCGATCATCATCTTCTACATGGATGCGCCGGCGATCCGCGAGGAACTGCGCGACATGGCGCGGCGGCTCGGCACCTCGGGCTATTACGTGATGCTGCCCAATATGTATTACCGCTCCGGCGTCATGGAGCTCGGACCGATCCCGCCGGATCCGGAAGCGCCCGAGCGCAAGCGGATGTTCGGCTTCATGAACTCCATCAACATTCCCATGGTGATGGAAGACACCAAGGCGCTGCTCGCCTATGCCGAGACGCAGGAAGCGGCGAATACAAAGATCGTCGGCAGCCTCGGCTACTGCATGAGCGGCCGCTACGCGGTCAACGCGGCGACGCATTTTCCGGATCGCGTGAAGGCGGCGGCTTCGATCTACGGCACGCATCTCGCAACCGACCTGCCCGACAGCCCGCATCTCGCTGCAAGCAAGACCAAGGCCGAACTCTATTTCGCCTGCGCCGAGACCGACATCTATGCGCCGCAGGAGATTATCGACAAGGTAGCAGCCGGCATGAAGGGATCGAACAACGAGGTCGAGATCTACCCTGGCACCCATCACGGTTTCGCCTTCCCGAAGCGTCCGGTCTATCACCGCGATGCCGCCGAGCGGCATTGGGAGCGGCTGCTGGCGCTCTATCGCCGCAACCTCGTGCCGTAGGCATCGCACCGGATGCCCTTCCTCACCATCACCTTTCCGGCAATCGATCCCGTCGCCATCTCGATCGGACCGCTCGCGATCCGATGGTATGCGCTGGCCTATATCAGCGGCATCGTGATCGGATGGATATATGCGCGCGCGCTGATCAGAAGCGAGAAATTGTGGGGCGGGCCGGCGCCGATCGCGCCCCTGCAACTCGACGACTTCATTCTCTGGGTCACCCTCGGCATCATCCTCGGCGGCCGTACCGGCTATGTGCTGTTCTACAACCCCGCCTTCTTCATCGAGCATCCCGCCGCCATTCTCAAATTATGGGAGGGCGGCATGTCCTTTCACGGCGGCTTTCTCGGCTGCGTCGCCGCGGTGATGCTGTTTGCGCTCAAGAACAATATCCCCATCCTGTCGCTTGGCGACATCACGACCGCGGTCGCTCCGATCGGAATATTCCTCGGGCGCCTCGCCAACTTCATCAAAGGCGAGTTGTGGGGGCGGGAGGCGGATGCCAGCGTACCCTGGAGAATGGTCTTTCCCGATGACGCGAAACAACTTTTCCGCCATCCAAGCCAGCTCTACGAAGCGGCGCTTGAGGGTATCCTGCTGTTTGCGATCCTGGCGATCATGGTCCGGATGGGCGCGTTGAAGCGGCCGGGCCTGATCCTCGGCAGCTTCATCACGATTTACGCGCTGGCGCGCATTACCAGCGAGTTCTTCCGTGAACCGGACCCGCAGCTCGGATTTTTGTGGGGTGGGCTGACCATGGGTATGCTTTTGTCGGTACCCATGATCATTGTCGGGGCCATCCTGATCATGAAGGCATGGCGCCGCAAGGCGCCGGAGCATATAGAGAAGTCGACTTAAGGCAGGCCGTGACCGAATTCTCGCCGTTGCAGTCGGAGATCCACAAGCTGATCAGATCGTCAGGACCGATGCCGGTCTGGCGGTACATGGAATTGTGCCTGATGCATCCCGAGCACGGCTATTACGTGTCGCGCGATCCATTGGGCCGCGAGGGCGATTTCACCACCGCGCCCGAGGTCAGCCAGATGTTCGGCGAACTGCTCGGCCTGTGGACGGCCTCGGTATGGAAGGCAATCGGGTCGCCGCCGATGCTGCGGCTGGTCGAACTCGGCCCCGGCCGCGGCACCATGATGGCGGATGCGCTCCGCGCGGTCCGGGTGCTGCCGCCGCTCTATCAATCGCTCCATATCGATCTCGTCGAGATCAACCCCGTGCTGCGCGAAAAACAGCGTGCGATGCTGTCAGGCGCCCGCAACATCAGCTGGCATGACAGCATCGACGACGTGCCCGAGGGCCCCGCGGTCATTCTGGCCAACGAATATTTCGACGTGCTGCCGATCCATCAGGTGGTCAAACGCGAGACCGGCTGGCACGAGCGCGTCGTCAACCTCGACGCCAATGGCAAGTTGGTATTCGCAGCTTCCGACGAGCCGATGCCGCGCTTCGAGGTGTTGCTGCCGCCGCTGGTGCGCGCCGCCCCTGTCGGCGCCGTGTTCGAATGGCGGCCGGACACCGAAATGATGAAGATCGCGACGCGGGTGCGCGACCAGGACGGCGCGGCGCTGATCATCGATTACGGCCATCTGCGCAGCGACGCCGGCGACACCTTCCAGGCGATCGCCCGCCACAGCTTTGCCGATCCCCTGAGGAATCCCGGCCAGGCCGACGTCACCGCCCATGTCGATTTCCAGGCGCTGGCGCGCGCGGCGGAAGATGTCGGCGCGCGCGTTCACGGCCCGGTGACGCAGGGCGAATTCCTCAAACGGCTCGGCATCGAGACGCGGGCCGTCACGCTAATGGGAAAAACCACGCCGGAAGTTTCCGCCGATATTTCCGCCGCGCTGAAGCGCCTGACCGACAGCGGTCGCGGCGGTATGGGATCGATGTTCAAGGTGCTTGCGGTCACCGAACCCAACCTCACCTCGGTCGCGGGCCTCAGCGACGAACCGCCGGCGCCTGGAGATGAAACAGCATGACGTTCGGATCGTCGCTGCTCGCAGCCATTCCCGGGCTGCGCCACGCGTTCTTCACCCGCGAGGGCGGGATATCCAGCGGAATTTACCAAAGCCTCAATGGCGGACTCGGCTCCAATGACGACCCGGCCAGTGTCGCGGAAAATCGCCGCCGGATGGCCGAGCAAATGGGCGTTGCGCCCGAGCGCCTGCTCAGCGCGCACCAGATCCATTCGCCCGACGTCGTGGTGGCGACCGGACCATGGCAGGGCGACAAACCGCGCGCTGACGCACTCGTCACAAGCACCGAAGGCATCGCCATCGGCGTCACCGCCGCGGATTGCGGACCCGTTCTGTTTGCCGACGCAAGCGCGCGCGTGATCGGCGCGGCGCATGCCGGCTGGAAGGGCGCGCTGACGGGCGTGCTGGAATCGACCATCGAGGCGATGGAAAAACTCGGCGCTGACCGCTCCGGCATCGTCGCCGCCATCGGCCCGCTGATCCGCCAGCACTCCTATGAGGTCGGCAGCGAATTCGTCGAGCGTTTTCTGGACGCTGACGCGGAGAATGCCGTGTTCTTCATCCCCTCGGTTCGATCAGGCCATGCCATGTTCGATCTCGCCGGCTTCATCCGCATGCGGCTGGAGAATGCCGGCGTGCTTGTCATCGACGATATCGGCGTCGATACCTATTCCGACGAGCGCTTCTACAGCTACCGCCGCTCGGTGCACCGGAAAGAACCGGACTACGGCCGCCACGTCCACGCGATTGCGCTGGCGCGCGAGTAGCGTCAGAGGTCCAGAACCAGGCGCACGCCCGCCGATCCGGCGACGCAGACCATCAGGCTGCGGGCGCGCTCGGCCGGCGATAGCACGCGGTCGCGATGCACGGGGCTGCCCTCGAGCCAGTCGACCTTGCACGCGCCGCAAATGCCGCCGCAGCACGATGCCGGAATGTCGATGCCGAGATCGAGAAGTGCGGCGAGCATGGTTTGTCCGGGCTCGACGCGAGTTTCGATCTGCGAGCGCGCCAGCGCAAGCGTGTACGGCCGTGAATTGGGATCAGCCGGCAATGCCGGCGGCACGAAGCGCTCGACATGGACGCGCTCACCCGGCCAGTCACGCGAAGCCCGCTCGAAGTCGTCGATCATGCCGGCGGGGCCGCAACATCCGATCGCCGTTTTGGGCGCCGGCAGGCCGATCAGTGCGGCAAGATCCGGCCGTCCGGCTGTAGCCGTATCGTGCAGGATCACATGCCCGCTTTGCACGAATGGCGCCACCTGGCGCGCCAGCGGCGGCTCGCCGCGCGTCAGCAGGTGCAGCGTGAAGTCCGGCCGCCCGATCCGCAGCAGCAACGCTGCCGCTGACAAGAACGGCGTGATGCCGATGCCGCCCGCGACGAAGATGAAGCGGGAGATCGCCGCGTCCAAAACCAATCCGCCGCGCGGCAGCGAAACGCCGATCACGTCGCCGACCCTGACCTGATCGTGCAGCTTCGCCGAGCCGCCGCGCCCGGCCGGCTCGCGCTTGACGGCCACGCGATAGCATTTGTTGTCGGCGGGGTCGTTGCACAGCGAATAGGTTCGAACCATTCCGCCGGGCAGACGCAAATCGATATGCGCACCGGCGCGAAAGGGCGGCAGCTCCCAGCAGTCGGGGTCGACCAGTGAGAACAATTTGACGTCCGGCCCGGCGTCCTCGATGGACTCGACAATCGTCGTGACCGTCGTGATCGGAGCAGCCATTACTGGAAATTCCGCACGGCGTCGCCGATGCGCACGATCCCGCCCTTGAGGATCTTGCAGTTAAGCCCGGATCGGTTGATCAGCGGATCGAAAATCGCCTTGCCGGTGATCTCTTCGATGTGCCGGCAAGGGATCGACAGCCGCGTCGCTTCCAGCAGGGTTTCCCCGAGCCAGAAGCGACGTCCGACCAGATGAGTGAGCGGCACGCCTTCGACGGTGACGTTGCGCCGGTGCTCCTCGGGCCCGAGCTCGATACTGGCGTCGCGCTTCAGCGCCACCAGCGTTTCGAACTCGAACAGCGTCACCTGCCGTCCCTCTTCGGGCTTGTGCGAATAAAAGCCCGCTTCCCGACCGATCATGTAGCGATCGCCCTCGATGCCCTTGCCTTCGACCAGCTTGATCTCGTGCATCTCGCGCATCGGCAGGAAGGCACGCGGCGTAACATGGAGGTGGCGGACGACGCCGGTCCAGCCCGGCACGACCGCGCCGCGGTCGGATGTCTGGATGGTATCGAGCATCACGTCAGCTCCTTGTTGGCCGTTTCCGGTGCAACGAATGTCGCGATCGCGGTGATCAGCGCGCAGGCGATCAGAAACAGCGAGACCGGCCAGGTGGCGCCGCCGGCCCAGGTCATCAGTGACGCTGCGATCAGCGGGCTCAGTCCGCCGCTCAAGGCCGCACCGACCTGGAAGCCGAGCGAGGCGCCGGTATAGCGCAGCCGTGCGGTGAACAGTTCGGAATACCAGGGCGCCCCGATGCCGAACATCACCATCTGGCCAAAGCTGATCGCAACCACGATGGTCAGGATCACGATCGTCGGATCGCGGGTGTCGAGCAGCCAGAACAGCGGGAATGCGAATAGTGCCGAGAACAGACAGCTGGCATAGAACATCGTCTTGCGGCCGAGCTTGTCCGACATCCACCCAAACAGGGGAATCGAGAACAGCGCGACGAACGACGCAATGAATGCGCCGTTGAGGATCAGCCCGCGCGATAGTCCGAGACGCGAGGTTGCATACGACATCACGAAGACGCCGGCGATACTGGCATAGGCGATCTCCGAGATCTTCAGGCACACCGCGGTGAAGAACGGGCGGCGATGATATTTGAAGACGTCGAGGACCGGCATCCTTGCGACCTCGTTCCTCGCCTTGAGCTGACGGAAGGCCGGCGTCTCCTCCATGCGCAGCCGTATCCACAGGCCGACGCCGACCAGGAGCACGGAGATCAGGAACGGAATGCGCCATCCCCACGCCATGAATTCGCTCTCCGGCAGCTGCGACACCAGCGCAAACATGCCGATCGCCGCCAGGTTCCCGATGGGATTGCCGACCTGAACCATGCTGCCGAACAATCCGCGCCGGTTCTTCGGCGCGTTCTCGACGACCATCAGCACGGCGCCGCCCCACTCGCCGCCGAGGCCGATGCCTTGCAGGAAGCGCAACACGACCAGCAACACCGGAGCCGCGACGCCGATCTGCTGATAGGTCGGCAACAAACCGATCAGGAAAGTGCCGAGCCCCATTAAGATGATCGTAACGGCGAGCATCGCCTTGCGGCCGACCTTGTCGCCGAAATGGCCGAAGATCGCGGCACCCAGCGGCCGGGCCAGGAAGCCGACGGCATAGGTGCCGAAGGCGGCAATGGTCGCCAGCGCCGGATCGCCAGCGGCGAAAAACACCTTGTTGAACACCAGCGCGGTCGCGGCACCGTAGATCAGGAAGTCGTACCACTCGACGGCGGTGCCGATCACGCTCGACCACACGATACGCCGCAGATTTGCGGCGTCGTCCGAGACGCTAGCGGTGGAGAATCCTTCTGCAACGGTCATCGGTCGCTCCTTGAAAAGACATGTTCAGTTTCAGGCGCAGTTTTCCGTTCCGCATCGCGGCTCCCCGCGGCGCAGTTCGGTCGTCTCAGCAATTTTCGCTGGTTGGTTCAGCCGCCCCAGCGTGGACGTCGGCGCTCGGGGTACGGCCGCAACCGCCGCGATCTCCGCGCTGGAAAAAGCTGCAGCATAAGATCGGCCCTTCGAACCTCCGTGCGTGCTCGAAAGCGACCATGTTTACTTATAGAAATCAACGTCGCGAAAAGCGGCATTTGGCGAGGAAGTCGGCAAAAGGCAGGGAATGCTAAATAAATAGCCTAAAACAGCGGATTTTCGCACATCTTTGCCTATATTTTCCCAGCCGTTGCTGTAAATTCCTGCAATGCAAATGTTTACTAGTAGGACGATATCGGCCATCCCGCTTTCGTTGTATGCGTATTGGTGCCTGATGCCCGGAGCCGCACCAGCTGGACGATCCTGGAAGGAGATCCGCTTTGCTTGACGTCAGCAGGACTGCCGGAGTGGGCCTCAATCTGCGCAGATTGCGCGCGGCCAAGGGACTGACGCTGGACCGGCTCGCCAGCATGAGCGAACTCACGCGCGGCTATATCTCGTTGGTCGAGCGCGGTCTGAAGGCGCCGTCGATTGCGGCGCTGCTTCGCATGGCCGCCGCACTGGACGTCAACGTCGCTTATTTCTTCGATTCGAAATCGAGCGCCGCGCCGCGGTACACCGTCCACCGGCATCAGGAAGAAGGTGCCGATCCCATGAAGAATGGATCGTTCGGACTGATGGCTTTGGCAGCCGCGCGTCCGCACAAGAGCATGGAGCCGTTTCTGTTCATGCCACCGTTCAAGTCGTCACGGAATTCGACCGCCGCAAACGAGACGATTCAACGGGCGTTCCATTCCGGCGAGGAGATGCTGTTCGTCGTCAGCGGGCGGGTCGCGATCGAGCTCGATGGTGAAGAGCTCAAGCTCGAAAAGGGCGATTGCCTGTATTTCTCCGGGGAGATGCCGCACCAGGTGCACAGCCTGGGCCGGCAAAAGGCGGAAGTCCTTGTGGTTATTGCGGCTGGCCGGACCGAGCCAGGTTAAAGACAGACCGTGATATCCCCTACCTGACCCGCAACACCACCTTGCCGCGCGCCCGGCCTGCTTCGAGATAGGTCAGCGCATCGGGCAACTGCTCGAAGGCGAATTCGCGATCGACCACCGGCCTGATCGCGCCGCGATCGACGAGCCCGGCGATCTCTTGATCGCCGTTCGGCTCTGTGAAGAAACCAGCAACAGGACGCGCCGGCCTTGGCGCTCGCGGCATAGACCTTGCGGCTCATCAGCCGGACCGCCACACCGACCAGCCTGCCCGCGCCCTCACGGCGGGCGGACGTGGTCGGCGATCGCGCCATAGCCGTCGAGGACAAAGGCTCGCATGGACCATCCCTGCGGAGTTGAAGAATTCTGGCAACAACAAGGTGAACGGGCGCGAGCTCGACGCAATCTTTTTGGGGGGCCGGTGCAGCCGCTGCCCTAGACCTTAACACATTTTAACGATATCGCAGGGAACAATGAGCAACACCGTTCCAGCTTCGTGCCTGCAAGCGCCGCGCGCCATGATCGCGGCAGTGCTGCTTGTCGTCGCCTCGGCGCTCGGCGGCTGTGCCGGCGGAGGCGCAGCCAGCGGCTCGTATGCGATGGTTTCGACGGGCAGCGGTCCGACCGTGGCGTTCGAATCGATCGACGGCCCGCCGCCGCAGGTGTTCGACCGGATGGTCAGCGTGCTCGACAGCGAATCGAAGCTGCGCAACCTGTCGATCGTCTCCCGCGAGGGCGGGGCTTCCTACCGCGTGCGCGGCTATCTCTCGGCGCAGGTGGTGCGCGGCAAGACCGTGATCGCCTGGGTCTGGGACGTCTACGACAACAACCAGCAGCGCGCGCTGCGGCTTTCCGGCGAAGAAGCGGCCGGCAAGGCCGGACGCGACGCCTGGGCGGCGGCCGACGACCTCGTATTGCGCAAGATCGCGCAGGCCGGCCTCAGTGGTCTGTCAGGTATGATTAACGGAATTCCGGATGCCGCGCCGGCCCCGGCCCCCGAGCGCCGCGGTCCCGCAGTCGCGAGTGTGGAAAGCGCCGTACCCGCGCAGGATGCGCTCGCCGTCACCTCGCTCAGCTACAGCGCCCAATAGGCGCCCCCGTAAAAGTCACGTATTTGCCGTTTTTTGACCGGGAAAACCGGGCCGACGGGTTGCCAGCCAAGCCACCCGCCTGATATCTCCTCGCCCATCAAAAGCGCCGGTTCCGAGGATTTCTCGATATGCTGAACGTCGTATCCAGCAAGGCGCGAGGAGAAGCGTTGATGGCGGCCAAAAACGGCTCGATCAAGCTGGTCGCCGGCAATTCCAACCCGGCGCTGGCGCAGGCCATCGCCGAAGGGCTGAACCTGCCGCTGACCAAGGCCAGCGTCCGCCGCTTTGCCGACAACGAAATCTTCGTCGAGGTGCTCGAGAACGTGCGCGGCTCGGACGCGTTTATCATCCAGTCGACGTCGTTTCCGGCCAACGACCACCTGATGGAATTGCTGATCATCACCGATGCGCTGCGCCGCTCGTCCGCGCGCCGCATCACGGCGGTGATCCCCTATTTCGGCTACGCCAGGCAGGATCGCAAGGTCGGCTCGCGCGCACCTATTTCGGCCAAGCTGGTCGCCAACCTGATCACGCATGCCGGCATCGATCGCGTCATGACGCTCGACCTGCATGCCGGCCAGATCCAGGGCTTCTTCGACATCCCGACCGACAATCTCTACGCTTCGCCGCTGATGGTGCGCGATATCAAGGAACGCTTCGACCTCGCCAACGTGATGGTGGTGTCGCCCGACGTCGGCGGCGTGGTACGCGCCCGCGGTCTCTCCAAGCGCATTAACGCGCCGCTCGCCATCATCGACAAGCGCCGCGAGCGCGCCGGCGAGTCCGAAGTCATGAACGTGATCGGCGACTGCGCCGGTTACACCTGCATCCTGATCGACGACATCGTGGATTCCGGCGGCACGCTGGTGAACGCGGCGGACGCGCTGCTCGCCAACGGCGCCAAGGATGTCTACGCCTACATCTCCCATGGTGTGCTGTCGGGCGGCGCGGCGGCGCGTATCGCCGGCTCGCGGCTGAAGGAACTCGTCATCACCGACTCCATCCTGCCGACCGAGGCGGTCACCAAGGCCGCCAACATCCGCACGCTGTCAATCGCGCCCCTGATCGCGGAAGCGATCAGCCGCACCGCGTCGGAAGAATCGGTGTCGAGCCTGTTCGACTAGATCGGACTTCGTAGGGTGGGCAAAGCGAAGCGTGCCCACCATCCATCCACGAGTCGTTTCCCGATTGGTGGGCACGCTACGCAGCTTTAGTCTAGAGCGGCCTCACTCAAATCCCGGCCGCGGCACCAGGTTCATCAGCATATTGGCGTAGCCGCCGTCGACCATGATCTCGTCGCCGTTCACATAGGACGCGCGGTCGCTGGCCAGGAACAGGATCGCATCGGCGATGTCCTGCGGCATGCCGACCCGCCGCATCGGCACCACCGCGGCGCGCCGCTCGGTTACCCCAGGCGTATCGTAAAAGGCCTGGCTCATCGGCGTGATCACCATGCCGGGGCTGACGACGTTGCTGCGGATTCCATGCGGCCCCCATTCGTTGGCGAGCTGCCGCGACAGCATGATCACGCCGGCCTTGCTGACGCTGTAGGCGCCGCTCTGCCCCTGCGCATTGCTGCCGGCGATCGAGGCCACGTGAACCAGGCTGCCACGGCCAAGCTTGCGCATCTGCCGGCCGAAAACCTGTGCGCAGACGAAATAGCCGGTCAAGTTGACCGACAGAACCGCGTTCCATTCGGCAAGCGACAACGAGTCGAGCGCGCCGGGCCGCAACACCGCCGCGGTATTGACCAGCACATCGCACGGCCCCAGCGATTTCTCGATCGTCGCTGACGCTGATGTCACGCCCTCGACATCAGACGTGTCGCAACGTGCGATGACATGCTCGGCGCCAAGCTTGCCGAGTTCTTCGCGCGTCACTTCAAGACCGCGCTCATCGAGATCGATCGCGGCGACGCGGGCGCCCGCCTGGGCGAAACTGACGGCGACGGCGCGGCCGATCCCGCCACCGCCACCCGTCACCACGCAGACTCGGCCTGACAGGCCGAGCCAATCGGAAGGGTCTTGTTCGGTTCTGACCATCGATGACTCCAATCCAACGCCATGCTCGTCATTGCCTGCGACAAACGCGAAGCGTTTGTGCAAGGGAGCGCAGCGACGAAGCAATCCATCTTTCTTGCGGCGCTATGGATTGCTTCGCTTCGCTCGCAATGACGGAGATCTTACCCGACGATCCCCGCGGCCACCTGTCCGCGCAGCCGCTCCAAACTGTGCAGCGTGTTGGCGCAAGCTTCCGCGACCTCGATACCCTTGATGACGAAATGCTTGCGGAAGAAGTCGTGATGCACGGCGCTGTCGTGGAACTGCTGCGGTGTCAGCACCGCGGAGAATACCGGCACCTCGGTTCTGAGCTGCACATCCATCAGCGCCTTGATCACTGTGTCGGCGACGAATTCGTGGCGGTAGATGCCGCCGTCGACCACGAGGCCGGCGGCCACGATCGCGGTGTAGCGCCGCGTCTTGGCGAGCAGTTGCGCATGCAGGGGTATCTCGAACGAACCCGGCACCTCGAACAGATCGACCTGCGCGCGCGTGATATGGCGCGCCTCGATCTCTTCGAGGAATGCGATGCGGCACTCCTCGACGACGTCGCGGTGCCAGGACGACTGCACGAAGGCGATCCGCTGCGGCTTGACGAAACGCGGATGCGCCGGTGCCGGTGGACGCTCGGGCACGTCAGGGACGTGGCTCGTTTCAACAGTTTGGGGTGGGGATTGGACTTCAGGCTCTTGCAACATCTGATTCATGGCTTTCCTCTTTCAGGACCAGAATCAGGGCATACGGAACGACGTCAGCCCACGCGCAAACGCGCGAAGGCCGCCGCAAACCGTTCTCTTTCATCCGGACTGTAACCGTCGGCTTCGGATTCACACCGAATCTGCTGACCCTTCTTCTCGGGAGAGAAGAAGGCGCTCGCGGGCTTGGGCTACGTCACCCTTACCGCCGGTGGGGATTTTCACCCCGCCCTGAGAACATCGGCCGCCCGGAATGGACGACCTGCCTTGAGACTATGACCAACGCCGGGGCGTCAGCAAGCACCTTTGGCATGGGGAAAAGGCATGTCCCCATGCCGCCAGAACAGGGCGCGCAAGCGTAAATCCGCGAACGGCTTTACTCAGGCCGCGGCAATTGGGATAGGCTTGCTGCCAACAGGGGGGCGCACAGCATGAAATTTCTTCTTCGGCGGAATTTCCTCAAACTCGCCGGCGCACTCATCGCTACGCCCGCCTTGCCGCGACTTTCGTCCGCGCTCGATTATCCGACGCGGCCGACGAAAATCGTCGCCGGTTTTGCCGCCGGTGGCGGCGTCGACATCACCGCGCGCCTGATCGGTCAGTGGCTGGCCGACCATCTCGGGCAGCCCTTCGTGGTCGAGAACCGGACCGGCGCCGGCGGCAATATCGGCACCGAGGCGGTCGTGAATGCCGCGCCCGACGGATATACGCTGCTGCTGGCAACCGTCCCGAATGCGGTGAATGCTTCGCTCTACGAAAAGCTCAGCTTCAATTTCGTCCGCGACATCGCGCCGGTCGCCGGCGTCATCCGGGTGCCGATGGTGGTGCTGGTCCACCCCTCGGTATCAGCGCAAACGCTGGCCGAATTCATCGCTTACGCCAAAGCCAATCCCGGAAAGGTCAACATGGCCTCGGCCGGCAGCGGCAGCGCGCCGCACATGGCCGGCGAGCTGTTCAAGATGATGACCGGCGTCGACATGGTCCACGTCCCCTATCGCGGCCAGGGCCCGGCGCTGACGGATCTGCTCGGCGGCCAGGTGCAGATCCTGTTTGCGGCTGCGCCCGGCACCGCCGATCACATCAAGACCGGCAAGCTGCGCGCGCTCGCGGTGACCACGGCCGCGCGCATGGCGGAGCTGCCGGAGATTCCGACCGTGGGCGATTTCGTGGGCGGCTATGAAGCCAGCCAGTGGTACGGCTTCGCCGCGCCGAAAAACACGCCGGCCGAGGTCGTCGAGAAGCTCAACAAGGAAATCAATGCGGCAATCGCCGATCCCGGCATGAAGGCCAAGCTTGCCGCCATCGGCGGCGCGCCGATGCCGGGCTCACCGGCCGATTTCGGCAGGCTGATCGCCGACGAAACCGAGAAGTGGGGCAAGGTGGTCCGCACCGGCGGCCTCAAGCCGGAATAAAAGCCGCGGCGCTCCCGGCTACGTCCCGCGCGCACGTGCCAGCGCCACGCCCGCCAGATAGGCAAAGGCCGCCATCGGCGGATTGATCTCGACGATGTTGCGATGGAGATGCGGACCGGCGTTAACGCACAATTTGCGAACAGGTCTGCGAGATCGGATGCGAGGCGATACATTCACGAATCCTTAAAAAGGCGCGTCCTAGATGTGTCTTTCAACTCCGGGTCATCCCAGCGATACAAACGAGGCAAGCGTGACACTCGCCACCGACGTTTCCCGCACGGATGCCGGAAGGCCCGCTGATCGGCCCTGGCAATGGCCCGTTTTTCAAACCAGGACCTTGGTACCGATCGCCATTGCGCTCGGCTCGCTCCTGGCCGGCGCGATCTACACCTGGTTTGTCGGCGAAGACGTCAACTGGGATTGGCTGAACTACCACGAGTACAATGTCTGGGCGGTCATCAACGACCGCTACGGCATTGACGCGTTGCCGGCCGGCTTTCAGACCTACTTCAATCCGGCCGTCTATTTTCCGGTTTATTATCTGCGCCATCTGCTGCCGCTGCCCTACGGCCTGATGATCATCGGCGCAGTGCACGGCCTCAATTTGCTGCTGATCTATTTTCTCGTCCGCGCCCTGTTGCGGGAAGCGGCGACGGCGAGCGCGATCGGCGCATCGATCCTGATTGCCGCGGTCGGGCCGATGACGCTTTCGGAGGTCGGCACGAGCTTCTCCGACATTCTTACCGCGCTTCCGATTCTGGCCGGCTGCGTCCTGATCCTGTCGGCGGATGGATCGCATCACGGACGCTACGTTCTCGCAGGGCTGCTGATCGGCGCCGCCGTCGGGCTGAAATTGACCAATGCCGTCTATGCGCTCGGTGCGGCCGCCGCCGTGCTTGTCGCTAGCCGGCCGCTGCTGGCAACGCTCTGCCTCGGAGTCGGCGGCGCGGTCGGTGCGCTGGCGTCGGGTGGCGCGTGGGGGCTGATGCTGTGGCGCGAGCTGGGCAATCCGATTTTCCCGCTCTTCAACGCCGTATTCCAGTCCCGGGAATTGATGCCGATGAACATCATGGACTGGCAATTCCTGCCCCGCAGCATGCTGGACGCGCTGGCGTATCCCTTCTATTGGCTGGTCGGCGACAACAGGAGCTCGGAATATCCGTTCCGCGACGCGCGGTTTGCGATTGCGACGGTGTTGATCGTGCTCGGCATCGGCCGAGGCCTTGTCACACGCACCGATATCTTCACGCGCCGCGATACTCAGTTCCTGCTGTTCTTCACCGTCTCCTATGCGGCATGGCTCGCCGTTTTTTCGATCCAGCGCTACGCGATCGTGCTGGAGCTGTTGTGCGCACCCTTGATCGTCCTGCTGATCCATCGCTGCATCGCCGCCACGCCCGGCTCTGACTCGCTCCGCGTATCTTCGGTGCGCATGAATGCGGTGATGCTTGCCGTAGCCCTGGCCATCGCGCTGTGGTCGCAACCGGGAGACTGGTTCCGCCGCCCCTGGTCCAATCCCTATAATCCGAGCATCTCAAAATCCCTTGAGCAGCCCGCTGTCTATCTTCTTCTCGACAAGCCGCTGGCCTATGTCGCCCCGCTTCTGCCATCACAGTCGCGGTTCTATCAGATCGCCGACATTGCCTTGCCCATGATGCCCGACGGCAAGTTCGACCGCCGCATTCGCGCAGCGTTGGAAAAACCGCTGCCGGGCGGCGCATGGGAATTGCACAGGCGCGGCAAGCCGATCCGCGAGCCATTGCTGGAGCAATATGGCATGCGCGTCGATGCTTCCCGGCCGTGCGTCGAAATCGAAGGCGCGGTGCTGGGGACAGCCATCGAGGCGTGTCCGCTGGTCGCGCGCGAGAAGTAGCCGCAGCGTCTCCGCCGGCCGTCCCCGTCGCGATACGAAATCAGGCCACTCCGGGAAAATTAGGAAAAAATTAACCATTGTGGCATTCCGGCCCGATTTCTCCGGCCGCCGGACTCCGCGGCGCTCGAATCCGATTCCGGTTTGTTCTCAAATTAATAATCATGGCCGCGATCTGCTGTGAACAACGCCGCTTTGGCCTGTGGACGGACTCAGGGGTCAGTTGCGCGGATTCCGCAAATCACATCACTTGAGCCTCGGCAACCCCGGGAGGATCAGCGATCGGGGCGATTGCAGACGGCGCCGGCGCATCAGTTCAACGCGCGCCGTGCTCCGCGTGCGTATCAGAAGAATTCAAAAACAAGGTCGAGACGGCATGTCCCTCCTCGAAGGCATTATCGATTCCCGGAACAACCCGCTCGCGGCGGTCGAGGACATTGCCGCCGAGAACAACTGGGCGTTCGAGCGCTCCGGCGAAGACGAAGTCACCATCGTCTCCAAGGGCAGCTGGACCGACTATCAGCTCTCCTTCACCTGGATGGCCGAGATCGAGGCGCTGCACCTGGCTTCCGCCTTCGACATGAAGATTCCGCCTGCGCGCCGTGCCGAAGTGCAGCGGCTGATCGCGGCGATCAACGAGCAATTATGGGTCGGCCATTTCGACATCTGGACCCATACCGGCATGATCATGTACCGGCAGGCGCTGGTGCTGCCGGGCGGGCTGACCGCCTCGACCGCGCAATGCGAGGCCATGCTGGCCGGCGCCATCCACGCCTGCGAGCGCTACTACCCCGCGTTTCAGTTCGTGGTCTGGGCCGGAAAGACCGCCGCGGAGGCGATGAGCGCGGCGATGTTCGATACCGAGGGCGAGGCGTAGGGGTTTCCGCCGTTCCGGCCGTCGATGTCGTCCCTGCCTAGTGCGCAATTGCGCACGGGGCGCAGGAACCCATGCGCCGTGGCGCCTGCGTTCAGGCAAAATGCTTGTCGCACGGTCTTCGCTTCACTAGAACCGACTGTGGTTATGGGTCCCTGCGCCCGTGCGCAATTGCGCACCAGGCAGGGACGACGGCAGCATTTGTGGTGACACCTTGAACACCAACGCACTTGAAAACCTCAACGGCACCATCGCGCTCGCCGGCGCGGGCAAGATGGGCGGCGCGATGCTGACCGGCTGGCTGGCCGGCGGCCTCGACGCAAGCCGCGTCATCGTCGTCGAGCCCTTCCCGTCCGACGACATCAAGGCGCTCGCCGCCAAGGGCGTCCGTCTCAATCCGAACGACGCCGGCACCGCCGATACGCTGGTGGTCGCGGTGAAGCCGCAGATGTTCCGCGAAGCGGGGCCGGCGCTGAAGAAGCTCGTCGGATCGGACACGCTGGTCGTCTCGATCATGGCGGGCACGCCCATCGCCGCGCTGGAACAGGTCTGCGGCGGCATGGTGGTTCGCGCCATGCCGAACACGCCAGCCGCGATCGGCCGCGGCATCACGGTTGCGGTCGCGGCGAAGAATGTCAGCGCCGCGCAGCGCGCCACCGCCGATGCGCTGCTGCGCGCCACCGGCTCGGTCGAATGGGTCGACGATGAAGGCCTGATGGACGCGGTGACCGCTGTCTCCGGCTCCGGCCCGGCCTATGTGTTCCTGCTCGCCGAAGAACTGGCGCGCGCCGGTGTCGAGGCCGGCCTGCCGGCGGATCTCGCCACAAAACTCGCGCGCGAAACCGTCGCCGGCTCCGGCGAATTGCTGCATCGCTCGGAACAGGATTCCGCGACGCTGCGCCAGAACGTCACCTCGCCCGGCGGCACCACGGCGGCCGCGCTGGAAGTGCTGATGGGCCAGGACGGAATGCAGCCGCTGATGATCCGCGCCATCGCCGCGGCGACGAAGCGATCGAAGGAACTGGCGAAGTAGAAGGTGCGTAGGGGGCGGGCAAAGCGCAAGCGTGCCCACCATCGCGAGCACCGTGCTAAATGGTGGGCACGCTTCGCTTTGCCCACCCTACGGCTCCGAGCAAGCAGCTACTTCGCACCCAGCCGCTTGGTAAACATCTCGACATTGACGAGGCCGCGGGCGTGGCGGCCGTCGCCGATCTTGCGCTCGCCCTCGAAGGCTTCGACCTCGAAGCGGATCACGCGGCGCTCCACTGCAGTGACTTTTCCCGTGACGCGCACCACAGCCCCGACCAGCGACGCGCCGAGATGGCGGATATCGACCTCGGTCCCGACCGTGATCCAGCCCGGCTGAAGATGGGCCCTGATGGCGTCGCTCGATGCCATCTCCATTTCCAAAATCATCATCGGCGTCGCATAGACCATCGGCATATCAGGCACGAAATGCCCGACCGTCCGCTCGGTCGGCACGACCAGCGTCCGCTCGGCGCTCATACCGATCTTGATGAAGTCGCGTGCGTCCATGCTCGCTTTCAATGATCGCTGTCATTCCGGGATGGTGCGTTAGCACCAGACCCGGAATCTCGAGATTCCGGGCTCGATGCTTCGCATCGCCCCGGAATGACGGTGGAAATTACTTCTTCGCAGCAGCAGCCGCCCGTTCCACAAACGTCTTGCCGCCCTTCATCTTGTGGGCCAGCGGCGCTTCGTTGATCTGGATCACCACCGCATCGGCATCGACGCCGAGATTCTTGACCAGCGCCTGGGTGATGTCGCGCATCATGCCGGCCTTCTGTTCGTCGGTGCGGCCGGCGGCCATGCTCACGGTAATCTCAGGCATTCTCGTCTCCTCGTTGCTTTTCTTTCGTCATGGCCGGGCTTGTCCCGGCCATCCACGATCTCTTCTATCAAACAAGACGTGGAAGCCCGGCACAAGGCCGGGCATGACGTCTGGAATGAATGGCTATCCCCACTTCACGTCATGGCGCGCCAGCACTTCGCGCACCTTTGCGACGATCTCGTCCTCACCGCAGGAAAACTGCGCGGGACGGGTCTCGCGCCATTCCTGGTTGGAGGCGATGGCCGCAGCGGCTTTCGCACCCTCGATCAGGTCCTTGATCTGAATTTCGCCGCGCGCCTTTTCATCCGAGCCCTGGATGATCACGCACGGCGAGTTGCGGCGGTCGGCATATTTGAGCTGGTTGCCCATGTTCTTGGGATTGCCGAGATAGAGCTCGGCGCGGATGTTCGCGTTGCGAAGCTGCGCCACCATTTTCTGATAGTCGGCGACACGATCACGATCGAACACGGTGACGACGACCGGCCCGAAGTCGGGCCGGGTG
Organism: Bradyrhizobium algeriense; assembly: GCF_036924595.1. Classification (NCBI taxonomy): domain Bacteria; kingdom Pseudomonadati; phylum Pseudomonadota; class Alphaproteobacteria; order Hyphomicrobiales; family Nitrobacteraceae; genus Bradyrhizobium; species Bradyrhizobium algeriense. Next base: position 5,858,671 of record NZ_JAZHRV010000001.1, read on the forward strand.
TCGAGCTTGCCGAGCATCGTCAGCGCGGCCTGCAGCCGCGACACGCCGATGGAAAATCCCGTCGCCGGCACCGGCTCGCCGCGGAAGCGCGAGACGAGGCCATCATAACGGCCACCGCCGCCAACTGAGCCAAAGCGAACAGGGCGGCCTTTTTCGTCTTTGGTTTCGAGCGTGAGTTCGGCCTCGTAAACAGGTCCGGTGTAATATTCGAGGCCGCGGACGACGGAAGGATCGATAACGATCTGATCCGGCCCATAGCCCGATGCCGAAACGAGATTGCTGATCGCGTCGAGTTCGTCGCGACCTTCCTGTCCGATCTTGCTGTCGCGCAGCCGCGCGTCAATCTGAGCGCCCTGTTCGATCGCACTGACGACCAGGGCAATGTCTTCCGCCTTGAGGCCCGCGCCCTTGGTGAAATCACCTGACTCGTCTTTGCGGCCATCACCCAGCAATTGCTGTACGCCGAAAATGCCGAGCCGATCGAGCTTGTCGATCGCGCGCATCACGGTCAGCCATTGTCCGTCATCGGCGATGCCGAGCGCATCGCGCACCCCATCGAGCACCTTGCGGTTATTCACCTTCACCAGATAACTGCCACGCGGAATGCCGAGCGCTTCCATCGTATCCGCCGCCATCATGCACATCTCGGCGTCCGCCGCGGGCGAGGCTGAGCCCACCGTATCCGCGTCGAACTGCATGAACTGACGAAAACGGCCCGGGCCCGGCTTCTCGTTGCGATAGACATAGCCCGCACGATAGGAGCGATACGGCTTCGGCAGCGCGTCGAAATTTTCCGCCACGTAACGCGCCAGCGGCGCGGTCAGGTCGTAGCGCAGCGAGATCCACTGCTCGTCGTCGTCCTGGAACGAGAACACACCCTCGTTCGGCCGGTCCTGGTCGGGCAGGAACTTTCCGAGCGCGTCGGTGAACTCCATCGCCGGCGTTTCCACCGGCTCAAAGCCGTAGCGCTCGTAGACTTCGCGGATTTTCTCGACCATCTGGCGCGTGGCGGCAATCGCCGCCGGACCACGATCTTCCAGCCCGCGCGGCAAGCGGGCGCGGAGCTTCTGGGGTTTTTTGGGTTTTTCAGCCATGGGCGGCGTTGGTACCAGCATGTGCCTGACGGGGAAAGCCGCTTTTGGCACCGCCACCGGCAAAACTAGGGTGATCCCACGCACCTACCCCACCGGGCGGGTTTTGACCAGAATGTCTTGTTTGGCCTTGGGCCTTAAGGGGTTTCCATCCGCGCGCGAAGCGCGTCGGCGTCGGCCTTCGGCATTGCTTTCAGCAGCGGCTTGATGGTCTCGCCACCGACGATCTTGCCGTTCCGCGTGAACATCCAGTCCGAGATGTCGGCCTCCTTGAACTCGGTCGCGTCACCTGCCTTCTTGCCGGGCAGATCGCGCGGCGCGTTGGCGAACCTTCCCGAATAGCGGCCGTCCGCGATCTTCTTCACCTCGGCGATCCAGATGTGCTCGCCATTATTCCTCGGATTCGGAAAACGCACCTTGAGGGAATGACCGGTCTCCGACGATTTTGGCGCGTCGTAGGAGGCCCAGAACGTCGGCAGCGTGGCCCGCCCCTTTGCGATCGCGGCATTCATCTCCGCGTTGCCGGAGCTAAGGTCGATCACCGGGGAACGGTCCTGGGCCATGACGGCCCCTGTCGGGGAGCCGAAAGCCGCGAGGGCCGCCGCAACGGCAGCCGCCACGACGCATTTGGAGCATATTGAGAGGGCTGAGGTCATTGTCACCATTTCACGCACCGAATTCTATCCGCAATCCGGGGAGTTGGTCGCACAAAGCCGCAGAAGAGTTCACGATCCAGGAACCACACTTTGCGCGCCGAATTATTGTAGGTCTCCAAAGGAGAGATCTATGAGGAAGCTTATCACCGTAACCGCTCTTGCGCTCCTGTGCGGCTCGGCCTTTGCCCAGAACACCGGCCCCGCTCCGCAGACCGGCATGGAGAAGCCCGGAACGACGAGCGGCGCCAAGCCAGATGGTTCGATGGACACCACCGGCATGAGCGCAACCAAGGGCAATATCAAAAGGGACAAGGACGGTGCACCGGCCCCGAAGGACGAGAAGAAGTAAGCCGTTCGCTAACGCGGCGAGCGCATTAAGCTATACGTCGATGAGAATTTAGATGCATCAAGGCGTCAAGCTTCACAGGTTCGCCGGTATCTTGCCAGAACAGTTTTTGACTGAGGCTGCCCGCCACTATGAGGCGGTGGTGACCACCGACCAGCGTACCGTCTTTCGTTGCCTTGGCGATGATCTCGCCGTCCTCGTTCACGATGTTTCTCATGTGCCCTCCGTGTTGCTCTTGTCCGCCCGTTTCCTGAGCGCTCCAAGATCGTGGCCATGATGGCTTCGCATTTCGCCTGAAAACCTGCTCGCTCCGATCAGCTTGTGCAGCGGCGTCGCGGATGCTGCTGTCGGCCGGGAATGCTTCGTCAATCTTCGGCATCACCAACGCGGCCCGACCAGCCGAGTTCCTCTATCCAGTTCGACGACCATCATCCCAAGGCAATGCCGGTGGGGAGAGGGGAAGAGAGATCCGCCGGGGGAAGAAGCCGGGCCTTAGGCGGCCGTGGCCTTGCCCTTGGGCTGCACGTCGGCGGTGTAGTCGGCCATCAACTGCTCGGAGATATTGCCGGGCGTGAACTTCCAATTCGCTATCTCGGAGACCGGCGTCACTTCGGCCGCGGTGCCGGTGATGAAGCACTCGGTGAAGCCGTCGAGTTCCTCCGGCATGATGCGGCGTTCGATCACCTCGATGCCGCGGCGCCTGGCGAGGTCGATCGCGGTGGCGCGGGTGATGCCGGCGAGGAAGCAGTCGGCAATCGGCGTGTGGATCTTGCCGTCCTTGATGAAGAAGATGTTGGCGCCGGTGCATTCGGCGACCCGCCCCTGCCAGTCCAGCATCATGGCATCGGCATAACCCTGGCGCTCCGCCTTGTGCTTACTGATGGTGCAGATCATGTAGAGACCGGACGCCTTGGCCATCGCCGGAATCGTCGCCGGATCGGGCCGCCGGTATTCGGCCATGCCGATCCGGATGCCCTTCAGCTTCTCGGCCGGATCGAAATAGCTCGGCCAGTTCCAGGCGGCGACGGCGAGATGGATGGTGTTGGTCGGCGCCAAGACACCCATCATCTCCGAGCCGCGCCAGGCGATCGGGCGGAGATAGGCGTCGGGCAGATTGTTCTTGTCGATCACGAGTTGCTTGGCGGCGTCGATCTCGGCGACCGACCAGGGAATCTCGAAATCGAGGATGCTGGCCGAGTTCTTCAGCCGCTCGGAATGCTCCGTGCTTTTGAAGACCCTGCCGCCATAGGCGCGCTCGCCTTCAAACACGCAGCTCGCATAATGCAGGCCATGGGTGAGAATGTGCACGTTGGCGTCGGCCCACGGCACCAGCCTGCCGTCGTACCAGATGACGCCATCGATCTTGTCGAACGAAACTCCCATGGGCTCTCTCCCGGATTGGCGCTGCTTCAATTGGCCGCACATCCGACCTCGCGCGGCTCAACGAGACGCGCGCACCCCGGCGCTCAAGTGATCTGTCGCGGAAGCGGCGGAATAATTCCGCCGCCGGTCACAGGACCTTTCTGATCCAGTCGTGCGGGTCTTCAGCGCGACCGTACTGGATGTCGACCAGTTTCTTGCGCAGCCCCATGGCGACGGGGCCAGCCGCGCCGCCAGAGATCAGAAACTCGCCGCTCGCCGAACACACCTTGCCGATCGGCGAGATGACGGCCGCCGTGCCGCAGGCAAAGGCCTCTTTCAGCTTTCCGCTGGCGGCATCCGCGCGCCACTGCTCGATCGTGTAGAGCTCCTCGCGGACGGGCGTGCCGGCATCCTTCGCCAGCGCGATGATCGAATCGCGGGTAATGCCCGGCAGGATGGTGCCGAGCGGCGGCGTCAGCAGCGAGCCGTCGTCGAACACGAAGAAGACGTTCATGCCGCCGAGTTCCTCGATGTAGCGGCGCTCGACCGCATCGAGGAAAACCACCTGATCGCAGCCGTGCTCGATGGCCTCGGCCTGTGCGCGCAAGCTCGCGGCGTAATTGCCGCCGCATTTGACGGCGCCGGTGCCGCCGATCGCGGCGCGCGTGTAGTTCTCCGACACCCAGATCGACACCGGCGCGGGTCCGCCCTTGAAATAGGAACCGACCGGCGAGGCGATAACGGCGAAGATGTATTCCGCGGACGGCTTCACGCCGAGGAAGACCTCGCTCGCGATCATGAAGGGCCGCAAATAGAGACTGCCCTCACCGCCCGGGATCCAGGCACTGTCGATGCGCACGACCTGCTCGACCGCTTCGATGAACAGAGCCTCTGGCACCGGCGCCATGGCCATGCGCTCAGCCGAGTTCCGGAAGCGCCTGGCATTGGCTTCGGGGCGGAACAGGTTCACGCCGTTGTCGCGCTTGTAGGCCTTGAGGCCTTCGAAAATCTCCTGCGCGTAGTGCAGGATGGCTGTGGCCGGATCGAGCGAGAAATTCGCGCGGGCTTCGACGCGCGCGTCATGCCAGCCCTTGGCCTGGTTGTAGCGGACGATCGCCATGTGATCGGTGAAAATCCGGCCGAAGCCCGGGTCCGCGAGCTTTGCCGTGCGCTCGTTCTCCGGCGTCGGATTCGCCGTCGGCTGGATTTCGAATTTCAAACTCATTCCCTTGCCCTTGCTTTCCGCTGCCGGAATCGGCGCGATTCTGGCGCCGGCCGGCCTCTCCGGGCCCGCTGGCTCAATAGGTCTGGACGTCACAGGCCTGGGCTTCACCCATCACCAGCCTTGCGGCCGGCTTCCGTCGCCGTCATGTCGGTTGAGGACATGCTTTTGCGGGATGACGAAGTCCAGTATGTTTGCCGAAATGCCGCTCGACAATCGCACGGTAGTTCTAGTTCAATTTGCGGCCGTTGCCGCCATTGCTGGCTTTTTCCGGCTGCCTGACACGTCGCCAAGTTCGAAGCGACTTAAAGTTTCGTCGTGGCTGGTAGTTTTGTAACATTGAACCCAAGATATGTCAACATGACTGACATAAATTTCTCAAAGGGCCCGGCCACCCCCGATTCGCAAGGCGCCGCCGGCACGTCCCCTGCCCAGCGGGCGGGCGAAATGCGCTGGGACATCATCGAATTGTTGTTCTTTGCCTACCGCGACTTCGTCGGCGATGCCGACCATGAGCTCGAGGCTTTCGGGTTCGGCCGCGCCCATCACCGGGTGATGCATTTCGTCTACCGCTATCCCGGCCTCAAGGTCGCCGACCTGCTGGACGTGTTGCGGATCACCAAGCAATCGCTTGGCCGGGTGCTCAAGCAGTTGCTCGACGAGGACTACATCATCCAGAAGACCGGCAATAACGACCGCCGGCAGCGCCTTCTTTACGCCACCCCCAAGGGCGAAGCCTTGGTGGCAAAGCTCGCAGGGCTGCAGACCGATCGGATCACCCGCGCGCTCCGGGACATCAATCCCGAAGGCGTCGCTGTTATCAGCCAGTTCCTGCGCGCGATGATCGATCGCGAAGACCCCGACAAGGTGCTCGAAGCGATCTTCGGGACCGGCAAGAAGCCAAGGGAGTGATCGTGGCGCAAGGAGCAACCATCGCTACAGCCACCGCGCGCGCAACGCAGCAAATGGCCGACGACGCCCCGCATCTGCTGCTGGTCGACGACGACCGTCGTATCCGCGATCTTTTGTCGCGGTTTCTGTCCGGCGAGGGTTATCGCGTCACGACAGCGTCGAGCGCGAACGACGCCCGCGCCAAGCTGCTCGGCCTGCATTTCGATCTGTTGATCCTCGACGTCATGATGCCCGGCGAAACCGGCTTCGAGCTGGCGCGGTTCATTCGCACCTCCTCCTCGGTGCCGATCATCATGCTGACGGCGCGCCATGAAGCGGAGGCGCGGATCGAGGGCTTGCAGATCGGCGCCGACGACTATGTCGCCAAACCGTTCGAGCCGCGAGAGCTGGTCTTAAGGATCGGCAACATCCTCAAGCGCAGCGCGCCTCCGCCGGTGGAGGCGCTGGAGCAGATCGCGTTCGGCCCTTACGTCTATCATCTCGACCGCGGCGAACTGCGACAGGGCGAGGAGATCATTCACCTGACCGATCGCGAGCGCGAAATGCTGCGAATTCTGGCTGCGAGCCCCGGCGAAACCGTGCCGCGTGCGGCGCTGACGGGGGGCGATACGGTGAACGAGCGCGCGGTCGACGTGCAGATCAACCGCCTTCGGCGCAAGATCGAGCGCGATCCCGCTAATCCGCTGTTCCTGCAGGCGGTGCGCGGCATCGGCTATCGCCTGGTTGCGTCGCCCTGAGCCGATTTTCATGAGTACGCTCGACACCGGCCTGACCCTGATTCGCAACGCATCGCAACGCGTCTCCGCGGTCAATGGCTGGATGGGCAACGCGTTCAAGGGCTGGATGCCGACCGGCCTCTATGCGCGCGCGCTTCTGATCATGATCGTGCCGATGGTGATGCTGCAGACGGTGGTCGCCTTCGTGTTCATGGAGCGGCACTGGAACACGGTGACAAGGCATTTATCGGCCGCCGTGGTGCAGGATATCGCGGGCCTGATCGACATCTATAAGACTTATCCGCAGGACAAGGATCGCACGCAACTCAAGCGCATCGCGCAGGAGCGGCTCGGGCTCGTGGTCGATTTCCTCCCGCCAGGCGACATGCCCACGCCGGGGCCAAAGCCGTTCTTCTCGCTGCTCGACCAGTCGCTCTCGGGGCAGATCAGCCGCCAGATCAGCCGTCCGTTCTGGATCGACACCGTCGGCAAGTCCAACCTGGTCGAGATCCGCATCCAGCTCGACGACGCGGTGATGCGGGTGTTCGCGCAGCGAAGCAGGGCCTACGCCTCCAATTCGGAGATCTTCATCTTCTGGATGCTGGGCACCTCCTCGATCCTGCTGATCGTCGCGGTGCTGTTCCTGCGCAACCAGATCCGGCCGATCCTGCGGTTGGCAGAGGCCGCCGAAAGCTTCGGCAAGGGGCGCGAGGCGCCGAATTTCCGTCCGCGCGGCGCGCGCGAGGTGCGGCAGGCGGCGCAGGCCTTCCTGGAGATGAAGGCGCGCGTCGAGCGTTCGATCGATCAGCGCACCGCCATGCTGGCCGGCGTCAGCCACGACCTGCGCACCATCCTGACCCGCTTCAAGCTCGAACTGGCATTGATCGGCGACAGCCCCGAAGTCGACGGCATGCGCAAGGATGTCGACGAAATGGCCGGCATGCTGGAGGCCTATCTCTCCTTTGCGCGCGGCGACAGCGGCGAGATCGCGCAGCCGACCGACATGGCGAAGGCGCTGGAAGAGTTGCGCAGCGACGCCGAGCGCCACGGCCATACTGCGACGGTGACGTTCCACGGCCTGCCCGTGGTGACGGTGAAGCCGGCATCGTTCAAGCGCTGCATCGCCAACCTCGTCTCCAACGCCGCGCGCCACGCCAACACGGTTTCGATCACCGGCCACCGCGATCACCGCTATCTGACGGTGACGGTCGACGATGACGGCCCCGGTATTCCCGCCAATATGCGCGAGGAAGTGTTCAAGCCGTTCCTGCGGCTCGACGATGCCCGCAACCAGGACGAGGGCGGCACCGGCCTGGGGCTGGCCATCGCCCGCGACATCGCCCGCTCGCATGGCGGCGACATCACGCTCAGCGACAGCCCGATGGGCGGATTGAGAGCGGCGGTAAGGGTGCCGGTGTAGACGCGTTGATCAGTAGCTCGTTGGCTCGTTACTTCGCCGGCTGTTTCGGGATCAGCGCCTTCAGCTTTTGCATGTCGTTGATATTCATCTTCATGCCGCCCGGCATCATGATGTCGCCGGGCTTCTGATCGCTTTTGCAGGCGCCGATCCACTTCGCCTCGATCGTCGAGGAGCTGTCGCGCGGGGCGCCGCCCATCCCCCCCTCGGTGTGCGAGCTCGTTTTCACGGTGTAGGCAGAATTGAAATCGCCGTTGATCTCGGCCTTTGATTTGATCGTCATGCCGGCGACGCCGCAGACCGAATCGGTGACATAGCCGGTCGCCGTCTTCTGGATGTCCTGCTTCGAGCAGATCTCCTTGGCCACCGGCGACATGGCGGTGCTCATGTCCTTGTCCGTTGTCTCGTCGGTGCATTGCTGCATGGTCATCTCGGGCACCGAGCCGCCACTCAGCACCTTCATCTCCCACAGACCGGCCTTGCGCACCGGCAGCTCGACGGCGAGCGCGCCGTTCACCGGCAACAGGGCCAGCAGGCCAAGCGCCGAACAAGTTACAAGAAGCAGTCGTCTCATGCCTGTGCTCCCACCTGAATTCTTCCACGATATCGTGCGCGCGAGTGAACACACGCTTCGCGTGGCAAAAACATGTCCAGCCGGGGAAAGCTAGCGGGATCGCGCTCAGTAAAGCGTGCGCAGCGGCCGCTCGGCCGCGCCGTAGGGCACCCAGCGGCAGGCAAAGGAAACATAGCCGCCGTAATTGGGTTGCACGCCGAGGAATTTCACCACCTTGCCGTAGCGGGCGCAGTGGTCAACGGCGAGCTGACGGGCGTCGGCCTGCATCGCGAGCGGATAGGCGATGATGCCGCCGGTGTCATTGCCCTTGAACGGCGGCACCGTGTCGATGTCGAACCACTGCGCCTGCGCCGGCGCCCCCGCCAGCATTCCGCCCATGACGACCAGGCACATGGCAATCAGGCTCGCGGCCAGAATTCTTCGCATCGCAGACTCCATTTCGCTCGAAGCCCACCATAGTGTGCGCCGGTGGCCGTGAAAAGAATGGTTGCAGCACGAGGCGGAGTTCGCCGCCAGGTGTTGCCGCGCTGCACTTGACCTCGTCAGGGCTTCGCGGCACCGTCTCTCACGTTGATTTACCGGCGGATTCCCCATGCGCAACCTGTTCACATCCTTGAGAGCACTCGGCCCCATCACGGCGGCGGTCGCCCTGCTGGTCTCCAGCCCTGCCGCCCAGGCCGCCAACCCGCTGGAGCTGAATTTCGGGCTGTTCGGCCCCAGCTATGACGGCCGCGTCGCCGAATGCGAGCGGGCGCTGTCGACGATCGCGGCGCGATTCCAGGAGAAAGAGGGCAAGTTCTGGAATTCGGCGCTGACGATCACCGGTTTCGGCCGAATCCACGAAACCGCGTTCCGGCCTTGGCAGTCCGATAACATTCCGCGCCGCTATTGCAGCGGTGACGTGATGCTGAGCGACGGCAAGATGCGCACCGTGCACTACTCGATCATTGAGGATGGCGGCTTTGCCGGCTTCGGCCAGGGCGTCGAATGGTGCGTGACCGGACTTGATCGCAACTGGGCCTATAGCCCCGGCTGCCGGGCCGCACGGCCCTGATTCCCTGGTCCGCGCCGATTGAACAGAGCCTTCGGCGGCTGACGTTCGCGATCATTTAATTTTGTTCTTGAAATGTTCCGCCTCCCTGCTAGGCTCCCGGTAGTCGAGTAGAGGGGCGTTCGATGCACCGATTTGTCGTTATTTCGCGGTTTCTGATTTCGCTGGCGCTTGTTGTCGTCTTTGCCGGAATGGCGTCCGCGCAGGACCGCCGGCAGAACGCCCCGGGCGAGTTCGATTTTTATGTCCTTGCCCTTTCGTGGTCGCCCTCGTTCTGCGAGGCGGCCGCCGAGCGTGGCAATAGCGGGCGCTCACAGGTCCAGTGCGAACGGCCCTATTCCTTCGTGGTTCACGGCCTGTGGCCGCAATATGAGCGCGGCTTTCCCGAATATTGCCAGCGGCCTTCGCCGCGGCTCGATCGCAACATCATGACCTCGATGCTGGACCTGATGCCGGCGCCCGGCCTGATCTTCAACGAGTGGGACAAGCACGGCACCTGTTCGGGCCTTGGCGCGCGGGCCTATTTCGAGAGCATCCGCAAGGCGCGCGCGGCGGTGAAGATCCCCGAGGAATTCCTGCAATTGTCGGAGCAGAAAACCATCGCTCCGGGCGATCTCGAGGCGGCCTTCATCAAGATCAACCCGGGCTTGAGCAGTTCGGCGATTTCGGTGACGTGTTCCGGGAAGCGCCTCAGCGAAGTACGGGTCTGCCTGAGCAAGGACATGCAATTCCGCGCCTGCGAGGAAACCGACCGCCGCGCCTGCCGCCGCGACGAAGTAGTAATGCCGCCGGTGCGGGGCGGCTGAAGATCCTCTTCCGCGATGCCAAGGCCAAGGCATGGCGGCCCGTCCTGCGCAGACTACCCAGAGTTGTCTGCGTTCCCGGTCATCCACGGCTTTATTGTCGTCTGCAAGGCACGTGGATGGCCGGGATTCCTCTACACCAGAGCGGCGTCAAGCACGAATATCCACGCTGGTGTGATCGGCGAAGCTCAGTCGTACCGATCCATTGCTGCCGTGATCGAAAGCAAGGGAATCGTTCGAGCCCTTGAAGTTTACAGTGGTCCTGCCGTACGACTGGGTGACGATAACATCATCCTGCGAATAACCACTGATCGAGAAATCGACGCTGCCGTTGCCGATCCGAACGACATCGTTGCCGTCACCCTTGGCAAAATTGATCGTGGAATTATCACCCGTTACATTGATGTAATCGTCACCGGCGCCGCCCGTCACGGTCGAAGATCCACCGACCCAGATCATATCGTTACCAGCGCCCGCATCGATGACGGAATAATCATGGGTCCACACATGGTCATCGCCGTCGCCGGCCGACACAGTCGCATGTGAGTATGTGCGGACGGTGTCGTCACCGGTACCGGCATCGACAACCGCATTGTCGTAGGCGTTGATATGATCATTGCCGGCGCCGCCGCTCAGGTTGGCGTGATCGTAGGCGCTGAGGCTATCGTCGCCGGCACCGCCATCAAGGGTGGAATTGCCGTAGGCTCTGAGTATGTCGTTTCCGTTACCACCCGAAACGCTCGAATACGCATAGGTGCTGATAGAATCATCGCCGTCACCGCCGGTGACCGTTGAATGACCGTATGTGCTGATATGATCATTGCCGGCGCCGCCATCCACGGTCGAATGACTATAGGTGAAGACGACATCGTCACCCTCGCCGGCGACGACGCTGGCCTGGCCATCGACACCGATCACATCGTTGCCCGCGCCGGCATCGATCGTGGCGTTGCTGGCCTGAACGTGGATGCTGTCGTCACCGGCTCCGCTGATAATCTCGAACAGATCCATGCCGACCGACAACCCGTCGTTGGTGCCGCGAAGCCCCGCCGCCGACCCACCAGTGCGAAAGGCATCGACCTGTGCCTGAAGCTGATCAACGGCGGATTGTTCTGCCGACGCCCGCGCCAGCAACATCTTGGCGCGGTACGAGATGCTGACCGTGGTGGCCGAAGCGCCGGGCGCCGAGGACGATGCCCGGCTGAATACACTTGCCGTGCTGACCTTGGTGCCTGCATCCGCTGCCGCGGTGCCGGCCTGCGAAATCGACCAAGTGGTGTACGATGAATAGGCAGCGGCAATCACACTCATGAGGCACTTCCTTCTTTCCCAGGAGCACCAGAACACCATACACCCTTAAATAGAAAGTTAGCGGATGGGCTGCATTTGCAGCAATCTGCCATGCAATGGTTTTGGCCGGTTCTGTGGATGGCCGGTTAAATCATCGCGCGATGAGACGGACACCTCGGCAACGCGAGACGTCAGCCGCCGCTCGCATCTTCGACGATATGGGTTACTTTCTGCGCCCCGATGTCGTAACCCCTCCCCCATGAACTACCGACACGCCTTTCACGCCGGCGGCTTTGCCGATGTCATCAAGCACATCGTGCTGGTGCGCATGCTGGCCTATTTGCAGGAAAAGCAGGCCGCGTTTCGCGTCATCGACACCCATGCCGGCGCCGGGCGCTACGATCTCACGGCTGAGGAAGCGCGCCGCGGCGGCGAATGGCTGACCGGGATTGCGCGGGTGCTGCAGGCGCGGTTTTCGGACAACACGCTGCCGCTGGTGACCCCCTATCTCGATATCGTCAGGGCATTCAACGCGCCGGGCAAGCTTGAGGCCTATCCCGGATCGCCCCTGATCGCCCGCGCGCTGCTGCGGCCGCAGGACCGCCTTACGGCCTGCGAAATCGAGCCCGGCGCCCGCAGGCAACTGATCGATGCGCTGCGCCGCGACAGCCAGGCGCGGGTGGTCGACCTCGACGGCTGGACGGCGTTGCCGGCCTTCGTGCCGCCCAACGAGCGGCGCGGCCTGGTGCTGATCGACCCCTCTTTCGAGCAAAAGGACGAATTCGAGACGCTGGCCGACGGATTCGCCGAAGCCTACGCGAAATGGCCCACCGGCAGCTATCTGATCTGGTATCCGGTGAAGAGCCGGCGCGCCACCGATACCCTGGCGCGCCTTGTCGCGGGCGCTGCCGCCGCCAGCAAGCCGGCCGGGAAATGCCTGCGGCTCGAATTTTCCGTTGCGCCGCAGGCGGCTGGCGGCCCCCTCGCCTCCACCGGGCTCCTGATCGTCAATCCGCCGTGGACGCTGGCGGGTGAGTTGAAGACAATTCTACCCGAACTCGAAAAACCGCTCGGCCAGGGCGGGGCCGGCCGTTTCAGGCTCGAGACACCCAAGCCCTGAAGAGGTACTCCCTCTGAAAAGTGTGATTGGGCCGTAGGCAATTTACGCAAAACCGTATTATGCTCAGGCCATTGGGACTGGCTTTACGTTCCGCTTCCGCGAATGGTTGCGGCGGAGTGATCAAGGCCGAATAAAAATCCAGGTCGGTCGGCGCCGTGAACCCGATCGGCTCAGGTGGCCAAGCTTCCGGCAGCGAATGTCCGGTCGGCCGATACGCGAGATGCGCGTAGCGGCAGAGCAATACGGGGGAGGAGTTTCCCGATGGCCATGACTGGAATAGTCAAGTTCTTCAATGGAGAACGCGGCTACGGCTTCATCAAGCCCGATGATGGCGGCCGCGATGTGTTCGTGCACATCACGGCCGTCGAGCGGGCCGGATTGAAGGATCTGACAGAAGGACAGCGCATTACGTTCGAGGTCGAACCGGACAAGAAGGGCAAAGGCCCCAAGGCGGTCAACCTGGTGATTTCATCGTAAGCTGACGCTCGCGTTGGACGCGGACTGAATTTTTGGCTGTGAAGATTTGCGCTGGGCGCGGCATCGCCGCCCAGAGCGTTGAGGCACGCGGCGCCCGCGCGCGTAAACCCGGCCTGAAGGCAAAAAAATCCCGGCGACTTACTGCCGCCGGGAGATGGTAGTCGACAGTTTCTTTGTTCTCAGAAGCGATAGTTCACTCCGGCCCGGATCAAGCCGAACCGGTAACCATTCGACGCGCCTGTAACGACGAAGTTGCTGTTGGCCAGATCGACATAGAGGTATTCGATCTTGGCGCTCCAGTTCGGGGCGAAGCCCATCTCGGCGCCGGCGCCGAGCGTCCAGCCCGCATTGGTATGGGATTCCGACACGCCAAAGGTGGTGGCGCGCAGCTCGCCAAAGGCGAGACCGCCGGTGCCGAAGAACAAGATGTTGTTGAACGCGTAACCGGCGCGGCCGCGAACCGTGCCGAACCAGGGGTTGGAGAATTTCCACGGCGCGAAGGTTTCTTCGGCGCCGGTCGCCTGGATGTCGCCTTCGAGACCGAACACCCAACCTCCGTTCTGCCAATTGTAGCCGGCCTGGACACCACCCACGAAACCGGACGGCTTGGTCGGATTGTTGGCGACCGAACCCCAGCCATAGCCGAGGTTGCCGCCGAGATAGGGTCCGGCCCAGCTATAGGCATTGAGCGGCTGGTTGACGGTATAGGGTGCGCGCGATCCGTAAAGGTCGGCCGCCCGCGCCGACATGGTCCAGCCTGTAGCGACCAGCGCCAGCGCGCCCCACACAAACCTGCTCATCACGCAACCCCACGCAACTGCCGCGACCAAACCGGGCGAGACACCGGTTTGGTTACGGAACTCCACTTTATTCCGGTAAGATTTATCGAGAGTTTTAAGTTAAAGGATTGTTAAGCTGGGTTACCGCCCACTCATCAGTCTTAAGAATGCGTTACCGGCGCCTCCCCCAAAGGAGCACCGCGAGCGCTGGCGATGCCGCCTTGCAGCGCTTAATTTAGCCCCATGGATCACGATTCTACCGACCATCCGAAATCCCCGAGCAAGGCGCGGCGGGGTTCCCAATCGGATTTGCCGCCACAGGACTTGACCGCCGACGTCGATCCCGCGACATCCGCCGCCGAGGAGGACGACGAGGGGCGCCTGCCGGAGGCCCCCGAAGAGTCCGCCGAGGTGATTGCAGAAGGCCCGCTGGCGGTCGGCCACGCGGCCATTGAAAACGCGGTGCGGCTGGCGCCGACCTCACCTGGCGTCTACCGCATGCTTAATGCCGGAAGCGACGTGCTGTACGTCGGCAAGGCGAAAAACGTCCGCAAGCGGCTTGCTTCCTACGCCCGCGTCAACGCGCCGCTGCCGGCACGCATCCTGCGCATGATCGCGGCGACCGTGACGGTCGAGATCGTCTCCACCACGACCGAGACCGAAGCGTTGCTGCTGGAAGCCAATCTGATCAAGCAGTTGCGGCCGCGCTTCAACGTGCAACTGCGCGACGACAAGTCGTTTCCCTACATCCTGATATCAGGCGACCATTGGGCGCCGCAGATCCTCAAGCATCGCGGCGCGCAAACCAGGCCTGGGCGATATTTCGGGCCGTTCGCATCCGCCGGCGCCGTCAACCGCACCATCACGGCGCTGCAGCGCGCCTTCCTGATCCGCTCCTGCACCGATGGCTTCTTCGAAAGCCGCACCCGGCCGTGCCTGCTGTACCAGATCCGCCGCTGCTCGGGCCCCTGCACGCGGGAGATCGACTTCCCCAGCTATAGCGAGCTGGTGCGCGAGGCGAACGATTTCCTTTCCGGCCGCAGCCACGCCGTGAAGGAGCTGCTCGCCGGCGAGATGGAGAAGGCGTCCAACGAGCTCGAATTCGAGACCGCAGCACTCTACCGCGATCGCCTCGCTGCGCTGTCGGCGATCCAGTCGCAGCAGGGCATCAATCCACGCACCGTGGAGGAAGCCGATGTGTTCGCGATCCATCAAGAAGGCGGCTATTCCTGCGTGGAGGTGTTCTTCTTCCGCACCGGCCAGAACTGGGGCAACCGCGCCTATTTCCCGCGCGCGGAGAAGTCGTTCACGCCAGAGGAGGTGCTGGCCTCGTTCCTCGCGCAATTCTACGACGACAAGCCGCCGCCGAAACTCATCTTGCTGTCGCACGAGATCGAGGAATCATCACTGCTTGCCGACGCGCTTTGCGTGAAGGCCGGCTACAAGGTCGAAGTCTCGGTGCCGAAGCGCGGCGAGAAAAAGGAATTGGTCGCGCATGCGCTGACCAACGCCCGCGAGGCGCTTGGCCGCAAGCTCGCCGATACGGCGACGCAGAGCAGGCTGCTGGAAGGGATGGCGACCACGCTCGCACTGCCGCAGGTGCCGAAGCGCATCGAGGTCTACGACAACAGCCACATCCAGGGCGCTAACGCCGTCGGCGCGATGATCGTGGCGGGGCCGGATGGGTTCATCAAGAACCAGTACCGCAAGTTCAACATCAAGTCCGAGGGACTGACGCCGGGCGACGACTACGCGATGATGCGCGAGGTGCTGGAACGGCGCTTCAAGCGGCTGTTGAAGCCGCCGGAGGGCGACGCCGCGAAGGCGAAGGCCGACGATGATTCGTTTCCGCAATGGCCCGACCTCGTCATCATCGACGGCGGCCGCGGCCAGCTCAACGCCGTCAGGGAGATTTTCGAGGGTCTCGGACTTACCCAGGTCTCCCTCATGGCCGTGGCCAAAGGCCCGGACCGCGACGCCGGGCGCGAAACCCTGTTCATGCCGGACCGTGAAGCCATCAAGCTCGAGCCGCGCGATCCCGTGCTGTATTTCATCCAGCGGCTGCGCGACGAGGCGCATCGCTTCGTGATCGGCTCGCACCGCAAACTGCGGAAAAAAGACATCCGGGAAGCCGGCCTGCAGGAAATCCCGGGCATCGGCCCGTCACGCAAACGTGCCTTGCTGCATCACTTCGGAACGCTGAAGGAGATCGAGCGGGCTTCGATCGCGGACCTCGGCAAGGTTCCAGGCGTTAGCGCCGAAAGCGCCCGCAAGATTTTCGAGTTTTTCCATGCGCAGCCGGGTTGAGGGACCTCGAATCGAGAGGCATGTCATTTGGGCGTCGCCTGCGACAGATGATCTAGGTCCGCACGGTTGACCTTCACGCTCCAGCGGTATTGGTAAGACGGATGAACATCGCAACAACCAGGGGACAGGGCAAAACCCTGTCCGTGCCGAATATTCTGACCTACGCCCGCATTGCCGCCATTCCGGTGGTGGTCGGCTGCGTTTTCGCCCAGTCCATCCTCGACGGCCCGCTGTGGCTGCGCTGGGTGGCCCTGGCCGTCTTTATCGCCGCCGCGGTGACAGACTACCTCGATGGCTACTATGCGCGAATGTGGGATCAGCAGTCCGCTTTTGGCCGGATGCTGGACCCGATCGCCGACAAGCTCTTGGTGGCGTCCTGCCTCTTGATGCTGGCAGCCGATAGCAGCATCCATGGCTGGACGCTGTGGGCTGCCATTGTGATCCTGTGCCGCGAAATCCTGGTCTCGGGCTTGAGGGAATATCTGGCGGCGCTGCGCGTCAGCGTGCCCGTGACCAAGCTCGCAAAATGGAAGACCACGATCCAGCTGGTCGCGATCGGCTTCCTGATCGCAGGCGAGGCCGGCGAGCAGATTCTGCCCCAGACCACCCTGATCGGCATCGCCCTGCTGTGGGTGTCGGCGATCTTCACCATCTACACCGGCTGGGACTATTTCCGCGCCGGCATCCATCACCTCATCAAGGAGGATGAAGGATGAAGGTGAAATATTTCGCCTGGGTACGCGAGCGGATCGGCATCGCGGAGGAAACCGTCGAGCCGCCGGCCGATGTGCGCACGGTGAACGATTTGATCGGCTGGCTGTCCAGCCGCGGTGAGGCTTATGCCTACGCATTCGAAAAACCGAAGGTAATCCGCGCCGCGATCGACCATGCCCATGTCAAGCAGGACGCCGTGATATCAGGCGCGCGCGAGGTTGCGTTCTTCCCGCCGATGACCGGCGGCTAACCCTGTCCATGTCCGTCACCGCGACCATCCGTATCCAGGAAGCCGACTTCGACGTCGCGCAGGAAATCGCGGCGCTGACCAAGGGCCGCACCGATATCGGCGCCGTCGTCTCGTTCAGCGGCATCTGCCGCGGCAGCGAGGACGGCGAACCGATCGCCGCTTTGACGCTCGAGCATTATCCCGGCATGGCGGAGGCCGAGATCGCCCGCCACGCCGACGAGGCGCTGACGCGCTGGCCGTTGCAGGGGCTCACCATCATTCACCGGTTCGGCCGCATCGCGCCGGGCGAGAACATCGTGCTTGTCGTGACGGCATCGCCGCATCGGCAGGCCGCCTTCGAAGCGGCGGAATTCCTGATGGACTATCTGAAGACCAACGCGCCGTTCTGGAAGCGCGAGGAAAGCGAAAAAGGCACGAGCTGGATCGAGGCGCGCGATCACGACGACGCCGCAGCCGCGCGCTGGACCAAACCCTGATGGCTAAACGCGCAAAACCGGCGGCGAAGCGCAGCGCCGGCTCATCGAAATTTCCCAAGGTCGGCGCGGGCGAATTGCTGACGCTGCTCGATTTCGTCCGATATGCCGTCAGCCGCTTCGTCGAAGCCAAGCTGGTATTCGCGCACGGCACCACCGATCCGGTTGCCGAGGCCGCCTTCCTGGTCTGCGAGGCGCTGCATCTGCACCCTGACCAGTTCGAGGCGTTCGCCACCGCGCGCGTCACATCAGCCGAAGGCAAGAAGATCCTTGATCTGATCGCACGCCGCGTCACGACGCGAAAACCCACAGCCTACCTCGTCAACAAGATCTACATGCGCGGCCTGCCGTTCTATGTCGACGAGCGCACCATCGTGCCGCGCTCGTTCATCGGCGAATTGCTGGAACAGCATTTCGGCGGCGACGGTGATGACGAGGCCGGCTCGCTGATCTCTGACCCGGGCGTGGTTGAAAGCGTGCTCGACCTATGCACCGGCTCGGGCTGCCTGGCCATTCTCGCCAGCCGGAATTTTCCGAATGCCGAAATCGACGCGGTGGACATTTCAAAGGACGCGCTCGAGGTCGCCGCGCGCAATGTCCGGGATTACGCCCTGGAGGATCGCCTCACGCTGTACCGCGGCGATCTGTTCAAGCCGCTGGACGGCAAGCGCTACGACCTGATCATTTCCAATCCGCCCTATGTGGACGCGCAGGGCATGGCCGGCCTGCCGCGCGAATGCCGCGCCGAGCCGAAGCTTGCCTTCGACGGCGGCGCGGATGGGATCGACATCGTCCGCCGCATCCTCGACGAAGCAGAAGCGCACCTGACGCCACAGGGCGGGCTGTTATGCGAGATCGGCCGCTGCCGCCCGCAACTCGAAGCCGCCTATCCGCAACTGCCGCTGCTCTGGCTCGATACCGCGGATTCCGAGGGCGAAGTGTTCTGGATCGCCGCGGCAGATCTCTGAATTTACGGAATTGCGCGGAAATATCACGGCGTGCTGGCGTTCCCGTTCAGGGACGAAACTGATAGTTTGGCATTAGACCATCGCCCCAAACAGAAGAGAGGCCGCCCATGCTGGACAAGAGCCCCCGTCCCACCCCCGTCGCGGTTCCGAACGACCTCGCCGCGCACTGGATGCCGTTCACCGCGAACCGGGCGTTCAAGAGGAACCCGCGGCTGCTCGCCGGCGCCAAGGACATGCACTACTTCACCGTCGACGGCCGCAAGATCATCGACGGCGCCTCGGGCATGTGGTGCACGAATGCCGGCCATGGCCGCACCCAGATTTCATCGGCGATCGCCAAGCAGGCCGAGGCGCTGGACTATGCGCCGCCGTTCCAGTTCGGCATCCCGCAGGCCTTCGAGCTCGCCAGCCGCATCGCGGAACTGGCGCCCGCAGGCCTCGACCACGTGTTCTTCTGCAATTCCGGCTCGGAAGCGGCCGACACCGCGCTCAAGATCGCGCTGGCCTATCACCAGATCAACGGCCAGGGCGGCCGCATCCGCCTGATCGGCCGCGAGCGCGGCTATCACGGCGTCGGTTTTGGCGGCACCTCCGTCGGCGGCATCGTCAGCAACCGCAAGCTGTTCGGCTCGCTGTTGACCGGCGTCGATCATCTGCCGGCGACCTATGACCGCGAGAAGCAGGCCTTCAGCAAGGGCGAGCCCGAATATGGCGCGCATTTCGCCGATGAGCTCGAGCGCATCGTCAATTTGCACGGCGCCAACACCGTCGCGGCCGTGATCGTCGAGCCGATGGCGGGATCGACCGGCGTGCTGCCGGCGCCGAAGGGCTATCTCAAGCGGCTGCGCGAGATTACCCAGAAGCACGGCATCCTCCTGATCTTCGACGAGGTCATCACCGGCTTTGGCCGGCTCGGCTTCGCCTTTGCCGCCGAACGCTATGGCGTGGTGCCTGACATGCTGACCTTCGCCAAGGGCATCACCAATGGCGCGGCGCCGATGGGCGGCGTGCTGGTGCGCGACACCATCCATGACGCCTTCATGAGCGGCCCGGAACATGCGGTCGAACTGGCCCATGGCTACACCTACTCGGCCCATCCGCTGGCCTGCGCGGCGGGTCTTGCCACGCTAGACATCTACCGCGACGAAAAGCTGTTCGAGCGCGCTCACGAGCTCGAGCCGAAATTCGCCGATGCGGTGATGTCGCTGCGGAACCAGCCTGATGTCGTGGATGTCCGCACCGTCGGCCTGACCGCCGGCATCGATCTCGCGCCGGTTGCGGATGCGCCGGGCAAGCGCGGCTTCGCCGGGCTCAACAGCGCCTTCCACGACAATGACCTGATGCTGCGGGTTGCCGGCGATACATTGGTGCTGACCCCGCCCTTGATCATCACCGAGGACCAGATCGGCGAGATCATCGAAAAGGTCGCCAAGGTGATCCGCGCGACGGCCTGAGCTGCCCACAGGAACATTCAAATCCAACCAGCGTTCATTCTCCGGCGGCGACGATCATGTCGCCGCCGGCGGAGGTATTGCAGAGATGCTCGCGCCTACGAGCGACCTGCTGCGCGCCGGGATCGGACTGAAGCTCAACCAGATCAAGCTGGCGACGCGCTCGTATCTGCGCGACCGGACGAATCAGGCGAGCGGAACCATTACGTCCTATGCCGTCGCGGCAGGCCTGCTCGCCGTAGCCGGCATTTTCCTTATCGCCGCCTGCCTCGTCGGCGCCACGGCGCTATTTCGCTGGATCGAAATCCATTACGGGCAGTTCTGGGCATTTGGCGCGATCGGCGCGCTGTTGCTCGCGATCGCCGCGGTCTGCGCCGGGCTGGCCGCGGCCAAACTGAAACAACCATCTCCACATTTTCCTTCGTTCACCAGTCGCCTTCGCGTGGCGATCAAGGCCAATCCGCTCCAGCCGGACCAACTCGAAGCCGCACGGGACACCGCCGCGTCGGTTCTGTTGGCGCCTCCGGCGGGCGCCCGTCGCAGGCGGTCCCGGACGGGACGCGACAACAGAAAGATGCAGGCCGGCCTGATCCTGATGGCGACCTTGCTGGGCTGGGCGGCAACGCGACGGCGGTGGCGAGCGCGACAAATGGACGTCTGATGCCCCGCGCGCGATCCGGCCCCGACGACAATCTGCGCTTGATGGCGGCGACCGCCATTCTCGTCCTGACCGCGCAGCATTTTTTTCAGCCCGGAGCAAAAGGAGCAAAAGCAGGTTCCTCCGGAAAATCGATCGCGCAACCCGTCTCGCCCCCGCGCGAACAGGCTCAGGAACCCGCCGCCCGAGCGGGTATGATCAATTGGGTCGCAATTCCCTGGGCGGCCTGGAAACACATCCTGTGGCGCATCTATGAGCGCACCAATGATGACCGTTTGCTCGCCACCGCCGCCGGCGTGGTGTTCTTCGGACTGCTCGCGATATTTCCGGCCGTGACGGCGCTGGTCTCGTCCTACGGCCTGTTCGCCGACCCCTCGACCATTGGCGACAATCTGCAAAAGCTGGCGCTGATGCTGCCCGAAGGTTCGTTCCAGATCGTAGAGGACCAGATTGCCCGCGTGCTCGAAAAGGGCAACGCCGCGCTCGGCGGGACGTTTCTGTTTGGCCTCGCCCTTGCTCTGTGGAGCGCCAACGCCGGTGTCAAGGCGATCATCGACGCGCTCAATGTCGTTTACGAGGTGAGGGAAACGCGCAACTTCCTGAAACTAAACCTGCTTTCGCTCGCCTTCACGGCCGGCGGGATCGTGGCCCTGCTGCTGATGGTCAGCGCGGTCGTGGCGTTTCCGCTCATGTTCAATCATCTCGGCCTGCCGCCCGAGAGCGGGATTATCGTCGGCCTGGCGCGCTGGCCGTTGCTGTTGGTGGTGCTGCTGGCGGCGCTCGGCCTGCTCTACCGGTTTGGACCCAACCGGCGTGCGGCGCGATGGGAATGGCTGGGCGCCGGGACGCTGGCCGCGGCGTTACTCTGGATCACCGGCTCGGCCGTGCTGTCCTGGTACCTCTCGAATTTCGGCAACTACAACGCAACCTACGGCTCGCTTGGCGCCGCGATCGGCCTGATGATGTGGATGTGGATATCGGCAACGATCGTGCTGTTCGGGGCGGAGCTGAACTCGGAGATCGAGCGCCATGCAACCACTGACGCCCCGGGGCGCCAAGCCATCGGATAGCAGCTGCGCCGGCACGCCAGCCAGTTCCGGCCGTGCCCAAAGAACACTAGCTCTGCGAATCAACATTGATGCTAAGGTTTCTGCGCTCGGGGAGCGCAAGGCGGGCCGTGCCTGCAACTTCCGTGTTTTCCCGGGTGAATACAGTTCCGACCTGAGGGCGTAGCGCGCGACATGATTCGCATTTCGACGATTTTCATCGCCATCTGCATGGTGCTGGTTGCAGCCTCCCTCGGCCTCGTCCTGCATGCGGTGGCCGGCTTCAGCGGCACCGAATCCGCGATCGTGGCGCTCACCGCGCTGACCTTCCTGATCCTCTACAACGCCGTGTCGATGCGGCTGCGCGACCGCTCCGACGTCGGCGGCCAGATCGCCGATCTTTCCCGCGGCACCGCCGACCTCGCCCGCCAGGTCGCCGAATTCGGCCGCCGGCTCGCCGCGATCGAGGGCCGGGTTGTATCGGCAAACTCCGCAAGCTCCGACCGCATCCAGGCCGTCCTGGGCGAGATCAACGAGCTCGGCGGGCTGGTCAAGCAACTGGCCATCTCGGTGGCGGGCCATGAGGATCTGCTGGCCTCGGGCGCCGCGGCTGCGCCCCCCGCCCCGTCGGGCCGGCCGCATTCCGAACCGCCGGAACAACCGGCGATCGCCCCGGAGCAAGCGGCCCCCGCCGTCAGACCCGCACCGGTTGCGGCTGCAAGGCCGGCACCTTCAGCGGCGGCCGCGGACGCCGCTTCGCACTCGCGCAGCCAGCCGCAGCTGCTTGCCGCGGTGAAGAATGCCGTCGAGGAAAGCCGGCTCGACATCTACCTGCAGCCGATGGTGACACTGCCGCAGCGCAAGGTGCGCTTCTACGAGGCGGTGACGCGACTGCGCGACGACAAGGACCAGATCCTCGCCGCCGACGATTTCATCCCCACCGCCGAAGCCGGCGGGCTGATCGGCAAGATCGATCATATGGTGATGCTGCGCTGTATCCAGGTGTTGCGCCGTCTGATGGTGCGCAACAAGGACGTCGGCGTGTTCTGCAACGTCTCGGCGGCGACGCTCGGCAATTCCGCCAATTTCGCGCAATGCCTCGACTTCCTCGAGGCCAATCGGGCGCTGGCGCCGTCCTTCGTGCTCGAGTTCAAGCAGGCGACGTTCCGCCATCTCGGCCCGACCGAAATCGAGAATCTCGCTGCATTGTCGCAGCGCGGTTACCGCTTCTCGATCGATCACGTCACCGACTTGCGGATCGAGCCGCGCGACCTCGCCGACCGCGGCGTCCGTTTCATCAAGGTGCCGGCGGCATTGTTGCTCGATCCCAAGCAGAGCTCGACTTCGGACATCCACCCTTCCGACCTTTCCGACCTGCTCGGCCGCTTCGGCATCGACCTGATCGCCGAAAAGATCGAGGGCGAGCGCGCGGTGGTGGATCTGCTCGACTATGACGTGCGGTTTGGACAGGGCTTCCTGTTTGCGCCGCCGCGGCCGTTGCGGCCCGAGGGGGCATCTGCTACCGGCGGGGCGACAGCGAACAAGGAATCCGGCGCTCCCAATGGCTCCAGCAACACCGTTCCCATCGCCAGCCCGGCCGCAGAGCCCCCGATGCGGGCGACCGGCAATGCCGCATTGGCGCGCCGTGCCGCGGGACCGGGCTAACAGGCTTCCGCAATCATGACCTCATTGCGGTTCATCGAGCAGCTGCGTGGGCTGGTGGACGGTGTGGAGGTGATCCTCTCCGACATCTGGGGCGTGGTGCATAACGGGCTGGAATCCTTCCCCGAAGCCTGCGAGGCGCTGCACACCTACCGCCAGCGCGGCGGCACCGTCATCCTGATCACCAACGCGCCGCGACCGGCCGATTCCGTGCAGCGCCAGTTGCGCAAGCTCGGCGTTGCCGACGAAACCTACGACGCCATCGTCAGTTCCGGCGACCTGACCCGGAATTTCGTCGCCGGCCATCCCGGCAAGAAGATGTTCTGGATCGGTCCGGACCGGGACTCGTCGATCCATCGCGGGCTCGATGCCGTGATGGCGCCGCTGGAGCAGGCGGACTACATCGTCTGCACCGGCCTGTTCGACGACGAGACCGAATCGGCGGAAGACTATCGCGCCATGATGCTGCAGGCGCGCGAGCACAAGCTGCCGCTGATTTGCGCCAACCCCGACATCGTCGTCGAACGCGGCGACCGCTTGATCTATTGCGCGGGCGCGATCGCCGAGCTCTATCGCGAATTAGGCGGCGAAGTAGTCTTCTATGGCAAGCCGCACCGGCCGATCTATGAACGCGCCATGGCGCTCGCCGCCGAACGCCGCGGCCAGCCGACCTCGCTCGACCGTGTGCTGGCGATCGGCGATTCGGTGCGGACCGACCTCACCGGCGCGCTCGGTTTCGGAATCGATTGTCTTTTCCTCACCCGCGGCATCCATTCCGAGGAATTCGAGGGCATCGATCAGCTCGATCCGGCTTCGGTCAAGGAGCTGTTCGGCCATCCACCCCGCGCGCTGATGCGCGAGCTGCGGTGGTAGGTGCATCGTTGCACCGGACTCAAAATTGCGAAAACAACCCCATGCAAAGTAGGAATGGGCCTTACATCATCCGAAAACGCAAGACCTGGTAGGGCCAAGACCTGGTAGGACGTGGACTCATGAGAGCGCAGCAATGCCCGGGATTGGGCCGGGCATCACGAGAATTGGAGCGAGCTGGGAGACCAGGCGCCTTACGCCGTCGCCATGTCCGGGAAGACCGCCTCGATCTTGGTTTTCAGCGTCGCCGCGTTGAACGGCTTGACGATGTAATTGTTCACGCCGGCCTTCTTGGCGGCGATCACGTTCTCGGTCTTGGATTCCGCCGTGATCATGATGAAGGGCGTGGTGGCCAGATTGGGATCGGCGCGGACTTCCTTGAGCAGGTCGTAGCCGGTCATCGGCTCCATGTTCCAGTCGGAAATCACGAGCCCGTATTTCTTGCCGCGCATCTTGTTCAGCGCCGCCGAGCCGTCGCTGGCATCGTCGATGTTGTCGAAGCCGAGCTGCTTCAGAAGATTTCGGATGATGCGGATCATGGTGCTGTAGTCATCGACCACCAGAACCGGCATGGACAAATCAACCGCCATCTTTCCCCCACTCAATGCTTACGCCACAAATAATCGACAGGCCTGCGCGACCCGCAGTCCTCCCCCCACATCTAGCAGCTGCCGTTAAACAGCCCGTTAATCGGGAACAGGCGGATTGAGGCCGTTTTGATGCATCCCCGCCCGCTTGACTTCGAAGGCGGCACCGCGTCACGGTCCGGCCGCGCTCCCCGACCCAAGAATCTTTGAAGAATCCCTGAAGAATCCCAGAAATGACCACTGCTTTTACCGTTATCCGAGACACCACCCCTGCCGCGGAGATCCCCCGCGGGGCCGTGGTCGCCATGGGCAATTTCGACGGCGTTCATCTCGGCCACCGGGCCGTGATCGACGCGGCCTTACGGATGGGCCGCGCCCATGGCAGGCCGACATTTGCCGTCACCTTCGAGCCCCATCCGCGCAGCTTTTTCAGCCCGAACAGCCCGCAATTCCGCCTCTCCGACGAGGCCAACAAGCTGCGCCTGCTGGCCGGGACCGGGCTCGACGGCGCGGTCGTGATGACCTTCGACAAGACCCGCGCCGGGACCTCGGCGCAAGATTTCATTCACCATGACCTGATCGAGCGCCTCGGCGTCAGCGGCATTGCGGTCGGCTACGACTTTCATTTCGGCAAGGGCCGTGCCGGCACGCCGAGCCTCTTGGTCAGTGAGGGGCCGCGGCTCGGCATCGAGGTCGACGTCCAGGCCCATGTCGATATCGAGGAGCGGCCGGTGTCCTCCAGCGCGATCCGCATGGCGCTGGCGGAGGGCCAGATCGACGAAGCCACCGCCATGCTGGGCGGGCCGTGGTTCGTGAGCGGCGAGGTGATCCATGGCGAGAAGCGCGGCCGCGATCTCGGCTATCCCACCGCCAATATCCGCCTCGACAAGAATTGCAGCCTCAAGCACGGCATCTATGCGGTGCGGGTCGGCCGTGGGGCCGAGCGTTTCGATGCGGTCGCGAGCTTCGGTCGCCGCCCGACCTTCGATAACGGCGCGCCGCTGCTCGAAGTGTTCCTGTTCGACTTCAAGGGCGACCTCTATGGCGCCGTCCTCGACGTCGCCTTTATCAGCTTCATCCGTGACGAGCTGAAATTCGACACCATCGAAGCGTTGATACGCCAGATGGATGACGACAGCGCCAGGGCGCGCGCGACACTGGCGGCGGCGCCGGACGCCTTTCCCAGGCTCGGAGCGATCGGTTGAACAAGACGGAAAAACAAAAAATGCTGGCGGGCGAGCTCTATCGTCCCGGCGATCCCGAACTGCAGGCGGATGCCGCCGCGAACAAGGCCTGGCTCGCGCGCTACAATGCGGCGCTCGCAGCGCCCGTGGTTGAGCGGCACGCGCTGCTATCGGCCCATTTCGGCCGTGTCGGCATCGGCGCCGTGATCCGTCCGCCGTTCTTTTGCGACTACGGCTACAACATCCGGCTCGGCGACGAGGTGTTTCTCAATTTCAATTGCGTCATCCTCGACGTGGTCGAAGTCACGATCGGCGACCGCACCCAGATCGGCCCCGCGACGCAAATCTATGCCGCCGATCACCCGCGCGATGCCGAGACGCGGCGGACGGGCCTTGAATTCGGACGCCCGGTGCGAATCGGGAGCGACGTCTGGATCGGCGGCGGCGCCATCATCCTCCCCGGCATCACGATCGGCGATGGCGCGATGATCGGCGCCGGCAGCGTGGTCACCCGGGATGTCGCTGCCGGCCAGACAGTTGCCGGAAACCCGGCCCGGCCCCGGAAATGACCGGCCTGACGGCTCCCTTTTCAGGCGAGCAATCGAGGATCGAAGGGCGCTTTGATGATTTCCGCCACGGCTATCTTTGCGGCGTCCGGGTGTTCGGGATTCAAAAGGTAATTATTTCCTTTCGCGCTGATTGCCGACGTAGTAGTGCGCTCGCTGAACGATCAAGCCATCGATCTCCGATTTCCCGGCTCGTCAACGTCTGCGATCGCCAATCTTGTGATAGCTCCGCGTCGATGGTCTCGACGGCTATGTCCGCAGGAACGACGATGCGCAGCAATTGATAAGTAGCCGGCATCAGATCGCGGTCCATGTGGACCAGCATCTCAAGCAATGCGCTGGATGAATGATCGGCGAGATAGACGATCCGCCGGCCCTGCGAATGCCACCGCCCGGCTGCCCTTAGGCCCCAATCCCGGAAAGATCGGCGTAGTTCGAAATCCGCCAGAGCTCCATCTGACGGCTCAGGCGAAGATTCCATGGTCGATTCGCTCAAGCATTTCGCGAACGACCGCCGTGCCAAGCTCGTCATTCAAGAGATCAGCGGGCTTTTGACCTGACAGCGACGCGTTAGGCCGCTGCAGCCAGGCTTCGGCCTTTTGCTCGTCGCCAAAGATCCGGTCGGCGAGCGTCTTGATCTCGAGTGCTCTGATCAAATTTGCCGATGGATCCGTTGTGCCAACATGACTTTCTGCCTCGTCCGATTTCCGAATGAGTTCGGCGAAGCGATCCGGAACAGCCTGCCTTACGACGTCATCGTACATCGCCTTGAACTGCCGCCTGATCCTCGACTGTAGTTTGGTCAAATCGCCTTGGCGGCGAAGGTCCTTTAATCTCTCGTAAACCTCGGACGACTTGGCGCTCATGAATTCTCTCCAATAATCAATAGATTAGTATCATCGGAGAAAACCGCAACAGCGATCGGTTCGGTGGCCGTGGGGCTTTGCGATTTCCCGGTTGGCTGCTATGGAAAAGTCCCATGTTTGCGCGGCGCACCATCAGCATTAGCGGCCCGGCTTCCGCCTGAGCGATCCGCTCGGCGCAAGACCGGGATTTTCCGTGCTTCACCCGCATATCAGCGATTTCAGCGCCGTTACGAGCCAAACCAGAGCATTCATGTCCCAAAATTCGCAAAAGTCCGACGTCGTCACCGACTATTCCAAGACCCTGTTCCTGCCGCAGACGGAATTCCCGATGCGCGCCGGGCTGCCGCAGCGTGAGCCGGAAATCCTCAAATACTGGAACGAGATCGACCTCTACGAAAAGCTGCGAAAGGACGCCGCCGGCCGTGCCAAGTTCGTGCTGCATGACGGGCCGCCCTACGCCAACGGCAACATCCATATCGGGCATGCCCTGAACAAGATCCTCAAGGACGTCGTCACCAAGAGCCAGCAGATGCTGGGCTTCGATTCCAACTACGTGCCGGGCTGGGACTGTCACGGCCTGCCGATCGAATGGAAGATCGAGGAAGAGAACTACCGCTCCAAGGGCAAGCCGAAGCCGGACTTCCGCGACTCCACCGCGATGGTGGCGTTCCGCAAAGAGTGCCGCGCCTATGCGACGCACTGGCTGAACATCCAGCGCGAGGAGTTCAAGCGGCTCGGCATCATCGGCGACTGGGATCATCCGTACGCCACCATGAGCTACCCGGCCGAGGCGCAGATCGCGCGCGAGCTGATGAAGTTCGCCGCCAACGGCACGCTCTATCGCGGCTCAAAACCCGTGATGTGGAGCGTGGTCGAGAAGACCGCGCTGGCCGAAGCCGAGGTCGAATACGAGGACTACACCTCGGATATGGTGTGGGTAAAATTTCCGGTCACCTCGCCGGCGCATGGCGTGCTGGCCGAGGCTTCCGTGGTGATCTGGACCACGACGCCGTGGACGCTGCCCGGCAACCGCGCCATCTCGTTCTCGCCGAAGATCGCCTACGGCCTCTTTGAGGTCACCGATGCGCCCGTTGACAATTGGGCGAAGACCGGCGATCTCCTGATCCTCGCCGATGCGCTCGCTGGAGAAGTGTTCAAGCAGGCGCGCGTCACCGCCTATGAGAAGGTGCGCGACCTGCCGGGCGACACGCTCGACGCGGTGGAATGCGCCCATCCGCTGAAAGGCTTCGGCGGCGGATATGAATTCACCGTGCCGCTGCTGCCCGGCGACCACGTCACCGACGACACCGGTACCGGCTTCGTCCATACCGCGCCCGGCCACGGCCGCGAGGACTTCGACGCCTGGATGGCGAACGCGCGCGAGCTGGATGCTCGCGGCATCAACACCGCCATCCCCTACACCGTCGACGAGAACGGCGCCTACACCGACCACGCGCCCGGCTTCACGGGAAAACGCGTGATCAACGACAAGGGCGAGAAGGGCGACGCCAATGACGCCGTGATCAAGGCGCTGGTCGAGGCCGGCAGGCTTCTGGCGCGCGGCCGGCTCAAGCATCAATACCCGCATTCGTGGCGCTCGAAGAAGCCGGTGATCTTCCGCAACACGCCGCAATGGTTCATTGCGATGGACAAGGACATTGCTGTTGACGGCAAGACCAAGCCCGGCGACACGCTGCGCGCCCGCGCGCTGCATGCGATCTCGGTGACGCAATGGGTGCCGCCCGCAGGACAAAACCGCATCAACGGCATGATCGCCGGACGCCCGGACTGGGTGATCTCGCGCCAGCGCGCCTGGGGCGTGCCGATCGCCGTGTTCGTGCGCGAGAAGGGCGATGGCGCAGCCGAGATCCTGCAGGACGAAATCGTCAATCAGCGCATCGTCGAAGCCTTCATGGAGGAAGGCGCCGACGCCTGGTACATGGACGGTGCGCGCGAGCGATTTCTTGGAGAGCGCGCGGCTGAGGAATGGAAGAAGGTCGACGACATCTGCGACGTCTGGTTCGATTCGGGCTCGACGCACGCCTTCGTGCTGGAAGACCGCCAGAACTTTCCCAACCTCGGTAATATCGTCCGCAAGATCGATGGCGGCGACGATACCGTGATGTATCTGGAAGGAAGCGACCAGCATCGCGGCTGGTTTCATTCCTCGCTGCTGGAAAGCGCCGGCACCCGCGGCCGCGCGCCGTATGACGTAGTGCTGACCCACGGCTTCACGCTGGACGAGAACGGCCGCAAGATGTCGAAATCGCTCGGCAACACCGTCGAGCCGCAGAAGGTGATGAAGGATTCGGGCGCGGATATCCTCCGCCTCTGGGTCTGTGCCACCGACTATGCCGACGACCAGCGCATCGGGCCGGAGATCCTCAAGAACACCATCGAGACCTATCGCAAGCTGCGCAACTCGATCCGCTGGATGCTCGGCACGCTGCATCATTTCGATCCGGCCGATGCGGTCGCCTATGCCGACATGCCCGAGCTGGAACGGCTGATGCTGCACGAGCTCGCGAAGCGCGCCGCCATCGTGCGCCAGGCCTATGCCGAGTTCGACTACAAGACGGTGGTCGCGACGCTTGCGGCGTTCATGAATACCGAATTGTCGGCGTTCTATTTCGACATCCGCAAGGACGCGCTGTATTGCGATCCGCCGTCCTCGGTCACGCGCAAGGCGGCGCTGACCGCGATCGACATCATCTGCGATGCGATCCTGCGCTGGCTGGCGCCGGTGCTCAGCTTCACCTGCGAAGAGGCGTGGCGGATGTACAGGCCGGACGCCGAGCCGTCGGTGCACCTGACGCTGTTCCCGGAAGGCTTTGACCAATTCCGCGACGACGCGCTCGCCGCGAAGTGGGAAACCATCCGCGATGTCAGGCGCGTGGTCACCGGTGCGCTCGAACTCGAACGCGCCGCCAAGAACATCGGCTCCTCGCTGGAGGCGTCGCCGTTGGTCTATGTGTCGGACAAGAACATCTTCAACACGCTGTTCGATGTCGACCTGGCCGAGGTCTGCATCACCTCGAACGCGATGGCGACCAACGACGACGCGCCGACCAGCGCGTTCACCCTTCCCGACGTGCCCGGCGTCGCCGTCGTGGTCGAGAAAGCGGTGGGCACCAAATGCGCCCGGTCGTGGAAGATCCTGCCCACGGTCGGCGAGGACGCGGAGTATCCCGACGTCTCCCCGCGTGACGCGCAGGCCTTGCGGGAATGGAAGGCACTTGTCGAAGGCGTGAAGCCGGTGGATGCAGTCGAAGCGCCTGCCGAGCCGGTCGGATTGATCGAGACGCAACACGTAGAACCAGCGCCGGTAAAGGAAACGCCCGAACAAGCCGGTTCGGAAAACGTGACGGCTGCCAGGCCCGACAAGAAAGTCAGGGCCAAGAAGACTTTGGAAAGCGCGGAGGCTGAGGAAGCCGAGAGACCGGTCAAAGCCAGGAAGGTCGCAGCGGCCAAGAAGGCTGTCGAAGCCGAGAGAGCCATTGAAGCCGAGAAGCCCAATACCAAGAAGCCCAAGGCCAAAAAGGCAAAAGCCAAGAAAGCCGTAGTCAAAAAAGCTGTAGCCAAGAAAGCCAAGGCCAAGAAGGCTGCCAAATCCAAAAAGGCCTCTTCGTCAGCGAAGGGGGCCAAGAAGGGGGCTACAAAGAAGGCGGCTACAAAGACGGCGGCCAAGCAGGCAAAGAAGAAAAAGACGACCAAGAAGCCGGGAAGGAAGCCGCCGGCGACCAGGGCGAAAAAGAAGAAGGCCAGATAAGTGTCTGGCCTCGAACACCCGCGAACCCCTCACCTCCGCGTCGGCGTCATTGCCGCGATCGCGACGCTGGTGATCGACCAGGCCTCGAAACTCTGGCTGCTCTACGTATTCGACCTCGCCCGTCGCGGCGCGGTCAGGGTCACGCCGTTCTTCGATCTGGTGCTGGCCTGGAACGTCGGGATCAGTTTTGGCTGGTTCCAAAGCGATAACCAGTTTGCCCAGCTCGCGCTGATGGCGATCAAGGCGATCGCCGTGATCGTGCTAGGGATCTGGATGGCGCGCTCCAGCACCCTGCTGGCGACGCTGGCGCTCGGCCTGATCATCGGGGGCGCGGCCGGCAACGTCACCGACCGCTTCCTGTATGGCGCGGTGGTCGATTTTGCCCTGTTCCACATCGAGATCGGGGGAAAAACCTTCAATTGGTATGTGTTTAACCTGGCGGATGTGGCCATTGTTGCCGGGGTAGCGGGCCTATTGTATGACTCGTTCCTAGGGGTACCCGCCGCAAAAGCGCCCTGATCCCGGTCGATACGAACCCCTGCGGTATGGAGCCATCACGCCCCTTAAACCGGCCCCCGCGTGTTGCAGAAATTGTGAATGGGAACAGCGCGATGCGCGAGACCGAAACCCGCTTCTGGATGCTGCAGACCAGCTCGCTGAGCCGGGCCCTGCGGTTCGCCGCCATTGCTCTCGGCATCGTCCTCGTGATGGCCACCGGACCGTTGCGCGCGGCGGACGACGAGGATGAGGACGACAAGACCTTCGAGGAAAAGATCATCGAAGGCATCATGCGCGGCATCGGCGGCACCAACATGGAGAACCGCGGCATCGAGTACCGCGAGCGCTCGCCCTTGGTGGTTCCGCCCAAGCTGGACTTGCCGCCGCCGGCCGGCTCCTCGGCCGAAGTGACGGCGCCGAACTGGCCGAAGGATCCCGACCTGCAGCGCCGCAAGGCAGCCGCCGCGGCGCGCAAGAAAGAAAACAAGGACCCGCGCGAAGCGGCCCGCATCTTGACGCCGGCCGAACTCGCGGTGGGCAAGACCGCGGCGCCCTCGCGCAAGGACAACGATCCGGTGCAGCCCGGCACCTCGAACAACAATCCGATCCTGAGCCCGTCGCAGCTCGGCTACAACGGCAGCTTCAGCGGCCTGTTCGGCGGCAACAAGGCCGAGACGGCACCGTTCAAGGCCGAGCCGACGCGGGATTCGCTGACCCAGCCACCGCCCGGCTACCAGACGCCGTCGCCGAACTACGCCTACGGCACCGGGCCGAGGGAATCGCTCAACAAGGAATACAACCCGGCCAAGGGCAAGTATGGCGATTAGTTAAGCATGGCGATTAGTTAAGCTGATCTCTCGCCTTCGTGACGATTGCTGGTGCCGGCGCGGTGTACGATGCCGCAGCTTGATCCCGAACGGTTTTGTCGGGTTACTTCTAACGTTTGCGCGAATTTCTGTCGCAGGACCGGTCACCAGCTTTGCGGCATGCGCGCCAGATAGGTCATGATGTCCTCACACCGTTTTGCCGCCTCTCTCGTTGCAGTCTTCATCTCGACGTTTGCATTTTCCGCCGGCAGCGCATTCGCCCAGACCACGGTCACGTCGGAACGTCCCGCCAGCTTCACCCTCGACAATGGCCTGCAAGTGGTCGTGATCCCGGATCACCGCACGCCCGTCGTCACGCAGATGATCTGGTACAAGGTCGGCTCCGCCGACGAGACGCCGGGCAAATCGGGACTGGCGCACTTTCTCGAGCATCTGATGTTCAAGGGGACAGCCAAACATCCCGCCGGTGAATTCTCCCAGACCGTGCTGCGGATCGGCGGCAACGAGAACGCCTTCACCTCGCTCGACTACACCGGCTATTTCCAGCGCGTGCCGCGCGAGCAACTGGCCAAAATGATGGAGTTCGAGGCCGACCGCATGACCGGCCTCATTCTCAAGGATGAGAACGTACTGCCCGAGCGCGACGTCGTGCTGGAAGAGTTCAACATGCGCGTCGCCAACAATCCGGACGCGCGGTTGACCGAGCAGATCATGGCGGCGCTGTACCTCAACCATCCTTATGGCCGGCCCGTGATCGGCTGGCGCCAGGAGATCGAGAAGCTCGACCGCGAGGATGCGCTGGCGTTCTACAAGCGCTTCTACGCGCCGAACAACGCGATCCTGGTGATCGCAGGCGACGTCGACGCCAAGGAAGTCCGCCCGATGGTGGAAAAGGCCTATGGCGGCATCCCGGCGCAGCCGGCGATATCAGCGCAGCGCATCCGTCCGCAGGAGCCGGTGCCTGCCGCGCCGCGCACGGTGACGCTGTCCGATCCGCGCGTCGAGCAGAGCAGCCTGCGGCGCTATTATCTTGTCCCCTCCTCCGCAACGGCTGCGGCCGGCGAAGGCCCCGCGCTCGACGTGCTCGCGCAATTGATGGGCGGCGGCTCCAACTCCTATCTCTACCGCGCGCTGGTGATCGACCGTCCGCTCGCGATCAGCGCCGGCGCCGGCTATCAGGGCACCTCGCTGGATCCCTCGCAGTTCTCGATCTCGGTTTCGCCAAAGCCCGGCGTGGAGTTTTCGCAAGTAGAACAGGCGATCGACGGCGTGATTGCGGAGGTGATCCAGAACCCCGCCCGCGCCGAGGATCTCGAGCGGGTCAAGACCCAGCTGATTGCGGAAGCGATCTACGCCCAGGACAATCAGGCCACGCTGGCGCGCTGGTATGGCGGCGCGCTGACGACCGGGCTTTCCATCGACGATATCAGGAGCTGGCCCGACCGGATTCGCGCCGTTACCGCCGAACAAGTCCGCGACGCCGCGCAGAAATGGCTCGAGAAGAACCGCTCGGTGACCGGCTATCTGATCAAGGATGCCGCGCCGAAACGTGAGGAGAAGCGCTCGTGATCCGTCTTTCGATTGGCGCGCAGCGCCTCACATCCGGCCTGATCGCCGGCGCCGTGCTGCTGGTGCTGGCGACGCCGTCGCACGCCGCGGCAAAGATCCAGCGGCTGGTCTCGCCCGGAGGCATCGAGGCGTGGTTCGTGCAGGACGCCACCGTGCCCCTGATCGCGATGGAATATGCCTTCAGCGGCGGCGCCGCCCAGGATCCATCGGACAAATCGGGCGTCGGCAATATGGTCGCCGGCCTGCTCGACGAGGGCTCCGGCGACCTTGATTCCAAAACCTTTCACGAGCGCCTCGAGCGCCGCGCCATCGAGCTGAGCTTCTCCTCGACCCGGGATTACTTCCGTGGCTCGTTGCGTATGCTCAAGGACAACAAGGACGAGGCTTTCGGCCTTCTGCATCTGGCGCTGACCTCGCCGCATTTCGACACCACCGACGTCGAGCGGATTCGTGCACAGGTGCTCTCCGGGCTGCGCCGCGACACCACCAACCCGACCTCGCTGGCGAGCCGCAAATTCCTCGAAACGGCCTTCGGCGATCATCCCTATGGCAGGCAGGGCAACGGCACGCTCGACAGCGTGCCGAAGATCGACGTCGCCGACATGAAGGATTACGTCCGCCGCGTCATCGCCAAGGATACATTGCGCATCGCCGTGGTCGGCGATGTCGATGCCGACACGCTCGGCAAGCTCCTGGACAAGACATTCGGCGGACTGCCGGCCAAGGCCAGCCTGACGGCGATCACCGAAGTCGAGGCCACCAAGCCGCCGCAGCGCGCGTTCGTGCCGCTCGACGTGCCGCAGACCGTGGTGACGTTCGGCGGCCCCGGCATTCGCCGCCACGATCCGAATTTCATGGCCGCTTATGTGGTGAACCACATCCTCGGCGGCGGCGGATTGTCGTCGCGGCTCTACAGGGAGGTGCGCGAAAAGCGTGGCCTCGCCTATTCGGTCTATCAATCCCTGCTCTGGATGGATCGCTCCGCCCTGTTCATCGGCAATACCGGCACCCGCGCCGACCGCGCCGGCGAGACCGTCGACGCGATCGAGAAGGAAGTCCGCCGCATGGCCGAGGAAGGCCCGACCCAGAAGGAACTCGACGAGGCCAAGTCCTACCTCAAGGGTTCGCAGATGCTGGCGCTCGATACCTCCTCGAAGCTCGCCCAGGCGCTGCTGCAGTACCAGCTCGACAAGCTGCCGATCGACTACATCGAGAAGCGCAACGCGCTGGTCGACGCCGTGACGCTCGACGACGCCAAGAAGGCCGCGCAGAAGCTGTGGGGCCAGGGCCTGCTCACCGTCATCGTCGGCCGCGCCCCGCAGGCCGCCGCCCAGTCCGTCGTGGCGCCGCCGAAGGCGAACTGACAGGTATTTTCGCGGTCATGGCCGGGCATAGCCGTCCGCAGGACGGCGTTGCTTCCGCTTGCCTGTGCCCGGCCATCCACGTTTCCTTTTTTTCATACGCTGGTAAGACGTGGATGCCCGGGAAAAGCCCGGGCATGACGACGACCGGTGAACGCCATGCTGCGGGTTTCCCGCGACCTCACGATCGACGAAAACGACATCGAGATCGGCTTCGTCCGCGCCTCCGGCCCGGGCGGGCAGAACGTCAACAAGCTCGCGACAGCGGCCCAGCTCCGCTTCGACACGCGCAGGGTCACGCTGCCGGAGGATGCCGCCTTGCGGCTGAACCGGATTGCCGGCCAGCGCATGACCAAGGAGGGCGTGATCGTGATCCACGCCCAGCGCTTCCGCACCCAGGAACGCAATCGCGCCGACGCCATCGACCGCCTGCTCGAAATGCTGCGCGAAGCCATGGTAAGGCCGATACCGCGGCGCGCCACCAAGCCGACCTTCGGCTCGAAGCAGCGAAGGCTCGAAGGCAAGAAGCGCCGCAGCGACATCAAGGCGAAGCGCAACACCGCGCGCTTCGACGATTGAAGGGCTGCCGTCGATCTTTTGATTGACGCGTTTTCCTGACGCGAACCGGTATTCACCCACGGATCAAGTCCGAGGGCATGCTTCGCTTGAAAACGCTCTCCCTCAATCCCGGATCAGATATTCCCGGATCATCAACCGCGCGCGGTGAATGCGCGCCTTGACGCTCTCGCGCGTCAGCCCAAGAACGCCCACGATCTCGTCGATCGGCAATTCCTCGATATCGCGCAGCAGGATCACCTCGCGATAATGATCGGGCAAGGACTGGATCGCGCGGGACAGATCGATGCGAATGTCGTCGGGCGCAAGATGCGCCAAACGCATCTCCACATCGTCGGCCGGAGCGTCAGCCATTCCCGCCGATCGGCGCAGCAGCCGAAGACAGGCGCGGCGGGCGACCGCAAACAGCCACGCCGAAAACGACGTCACCGCACGCAGCGTGCCGAGGCGCCGGTACAGCAGCAACAGCGTTTCCGGAACCGCGTCGTCGATATCGGCCGCGCGGCAATTGCGCGCGGCATAGCGGCGGATGTCGGGCTGGGCTATCGCGATCAGCGAGACCAGCGCCTCAGTGTCGCCGCCGCGCGCGGCCTCGATCAGCGAGGGATCGCAGCGCCCTGCCCCGGCCAGCGCGGTCATGGCGAAGGCAGCCTCCGGCCGACCATGGCGCACATCGGACAAAAGCCGAAAAACCCGGTTGCGATCGCGATCGCGCCAGTGCCCGCGATCAGATAACCGGCCATCGTGCCCGGCATCCCGAACAGCCCGTAGGCAATCATCGCAACGCCCCCGATCGTCCGCATCGCCCGCTCCCAGCCCGGCAAATTCTTGCGATAAAACATAACAGCTCCCTTTGATTCAGCGAGAGAACCTCACTCAGTTCTCCCCCAATAGAGCCGTTCAGCCGGGCTTTCGGTTCGCGAACTTCGGGTCAGGGCACAAAAAAACTGCACAAAAAACTCCGGCCGCCTGGCGCGGCCGGAGTTCTGTTTGGAGAGCAACCCGGCGGAGGAGACGGGTGTCCTCCTGGCACTTATCGGTTGCTCGCTGGCGGGGTAGCCGCTCCGCCCGTGGCCTTGGGCGCTGCATGCGGCGCGCCGCTACCGGCTCCGACGGTCCCCTTCGAGCCGGGCTTCGCGCCGGCCTTCTGGCCGGCTGCCGGCGCATCAGCGTCCTCGTCCATGCTGCCCGACGGGCCGCCCTGCATCTGGGTCGTGCCCTTTGCACCGCCGCGGATCTGGGTGTCGGATGAGGCGCCTTGCGCCAGTAACGGACCGGCAAGCAGAGCCGAGATTGCAACCGCGATAGCCGAGGTTTTCACTAGCTTCATCCATTTCTCCAAGGTTTGGTTGACGACGAACAGTTCGGCTTCTTCAGGCGCCGTTCACAACCCGAACATGCTCATCGCCGGAACAGTCGTTATCCGCGAACGGCGCGCCCGCCATGCAAGCCGCGCGATGTGGTGATCGTGCAGGGATTTCGGGGTCATTTTGCGAATCTTTGGCCACATGCAGACCGCATATTCGGCGCCTCCGCAGCGTCCGGAAAGTTCCGTAAAAATATTTTGAACACATGCATTTGACTCGGTAGCCGCGTAAAATCGTCATCCAGACTCGAATCGATCCGAGAACGCATGCCCGTCCGCCAGCTCCCCGAACAGGTCGTCAACCGCATCGCCGCCGGCGAGGTGGTCGAACGTCCTGCGAGCGTGGTGAAGGAACTGGTCGAGAACGCCATCGATGCCGGCGCCAGCCGCGTCGACATTTTCACCGATGGCGGCGGCCGGCGGCGGATCGGCATCACCGACGACGGCAGCGGCATGACCCATGGCGACCTTGCGCTCGCCGTCGACCGCCACGCCACCTCCAAGCTGGACGACGAGGATCTCTTACGCATTCGCACGCTGGGGTTTCGCGGCGAGGCGCTGCCCTCGATCGGCGCGGTCGCGAAGCTCGGCATCACGACGCGCCATGCCAGCGAGCCGCACGCCTGGTCGCTGTCGGTCGAAGGCGGCGTGAAATCTGCGATCATGCCGGCCGCGCTGTCGCAAGGCACCCGCGTCGAGGTCAGTGATCTCTTTTACGCGACGCCGGCGCGGCTGAAATTCCTCAAAACCGATCGCACCGAGGCCGAAGCGATCCGCGAAGTGGTGCGGCGGCTGGCGATGGCGCGGCCCGACATCGCCTTCACATTGGCCGGCGAGGAACGCGCGCCGGTGACCTGGGCCGCAGCGCTGCCCGGCGCGGCGGGCCGGCTGACCCGGCTCGGCGATATCCTGGGAAGCGAATTCCGTTCGAGCGCCATCGAAGTGCGCGCCGAGCGTGAAGGCGTCGTGGTCGAGGGCTTTGCCGCAGCCCCCTCGCTGACGCGCGCGAACGCGCTCGGACAATATCTGTTCGTCAACGGCCGCCCCGTCCGCGACAAGCTCATTCTCGGCGCTGTGCGCGCGGCCTATTCGGATTATCTGCCGCGCGACCGCCATCCCGTGGTCGCGCTGTTCGTGACGACAGATCCGCAGGAGGTCGACGCCAATGTGCATCCGGCCAAGACCGAGGTGCGGTTTCGCAACGCCGGCCTCGTCCGCGCGCTGATCGTGCACGCACTGAAAGACGGCCTCGCCCGCGAGGGCCGGCGCACCGCCGCCAATACCGACGGCGCGGCGCTGTCGGCGTTTCGTCCCTCCTTTACGCCGCGCCCGAGCAACTGGGACTGGCGCAGTTCGCCGGCCTATCCGGTGAACCCCGCGCCTTCATTCGGAGGCTCGGTCGCGTCTGCGCTCGCCGAAGCGGGACAGGCCGCCTTCGATGTCGGCACGCCGACCGCCGACGTGCGCTTCGAGGCGCAGCCCTCTGCCGACCTGCTCGACCGCCCGCTGGGCGCGGCGCGGACGCAGATCCACGAGACCTACATCGTGTCGCAGACCCGCGACGGCCTGGTCGTGGTGGACCAGCACGCCGCGCATGAGCGCATCGTCTATGAGAAGCTGAAGGCGTCGCTGGCGAAGAATGGCGTGCAGCGGCAGATACTGCTGATCCCCGAAATCGTCGAGCTGGATGAGGCCACGGTCGAGAAGCTGCTGGACCGCGCCGAAGAACTCTGCTCCTTCGGGCTCGCGATCGATTCCTTCGGCCCCGGCGCAGTCGCGGTGCGCGAAACGCCGTCATTGCTCGGCAAGGCCAATGCCGCCGGATTGCTGCGCGATCTCGCCGAGCACATGGCCGAATGGGACGAGGCGCTGCCGCTGGAGCGGCGTTTGATGCATGTCGCGGCCACGATGGCCTGCCACGGCTCGGTCCGCGCCGGGAGGCGACTCAAGCCGGAAGAGATGAACGCGCTGCTGCGCGAGATGGAAGACACGCCGAACTCCGGCCAGTGCAACCACGGCCGGCCGACCTATGTGGAATTGAAGTTGAGCGATATCGAGAAGCTGTTCGGGCGGCGTTGAAGGAATTCGTAGGGTGGACAAAGCGACTTGTCCGCCGTAGCTCAGCGAGCGAAGGCGGAAGCGTGCCCACCATCACGAGCACGCTGCTTGATGGTGGGCACGGCGCAAGCGCGCCTTTGCCCACCCTACGAACCTCGCAAAAACACGAACTCCGTATCGTCATATGCGCGGCGTTCCAGTTCCTCGAAACCATCGGGCGCGGCGAACGCCGCGGCCTTCGCCTCCTCCACCACCAGCAGCGCACTCCGAGCGAGCCAGCCGCCATCGCGCAGCGAGACGAGTGCCTTGTCCGCGAGTCCCTTGCCGTAGGGCGGATCGAGAAAGGCCAGCGAGAACGGCTCCATCGGATGCGCCGGACCGAGATTGGTGGCATCGCGGCGATAGACTTTTGTCACGCCGCCCAAACCCAGCGCCTCGACATTGTTGCGCAACAACGCACGCGCTTCGGCGCCGTTGTCGACGAACAGCGTGAACGCCGCGCCACGCGACACCGCCTCGATGCCGAGCGCGCCGGTGCCGGCAAACAGGTCGAGCACGCGCGCGCCTTCGATCGGATCATCGTAGGCGTGGATCAGGATGTTGAACACGGACTCGCGTAAACGATCCGCCGTCGGGCGGATCGCCTGCGAGGATGGCGAGGCCAGATTACGGCCCTTCAATCGTCCGCCGACGACGCGCATCGTCCAGCTACTCGTCCCGCGGCGTCAAATCGCGCTTGCCGTGATAGCCGCGCTTGGGGCGGCGCGGCGGGCCGTAGCCGTTGGCCTCTTCCTCGTTGCGGGCACGGGCCTCCTCGCTGCCGGTGCGCTGCACCAGCACGCGGCGGCCCTTGCGGTCGGCGATCAGTGCGCTTTTCCCGGCCGGCTTGAACGGCTTCTTGCCGCGCGGCGCGGCGGCCTCTTCGTCGTCCGACTTTTCGTCAGATTTTTCGCCCGGCATCGGCCGGTTGAAATCGGCGCCGGCGAGCGTTGCGATCTTCTCACCGAGCTGCTCGCGCAGCACGCGCGTCTTGACCTCCTCGACCTGGCCCTCGGCAAGTTCGCCGAGCTGGAACGGCCCGTAGGAAACCCGGATCAGGCGGTTCACCTCGAGGCCGAGATGGGCCATGACGTTGCGGACCTCGCGGTTCTTGCCTTCGCGGATCGCAAACACCAGCCAGACATTGGCGCCCTGGTCGCGCTCCAGCGTCGCATCGATCGACCCGTATTTGACGCCGTCGACCTCGACGCCCTTCTTCAGTTCGTCGAGCTGCGCCTGCGTGACCTCGCCATGGGCGCGGACGCGATAGCGCCGCAGCCAGCCGGTGTCAGGCAATTCGAGCGCGCGCGCCAGCCCGCCATCATTGGTCAGCAGCAGCAGCCCCTCGGTGTTGAAGTCGAGCCGGCCGATCGAGATCAGCCGCGGCAAGCCTTCCGGCAGATTGTCGAACACCGTCGGCCGTCCCTCGGGGTCGGCATGCGTGGTCATCAGACCGCGCGGCTTGTGATACATGAACAGCCGCGTGCGCTCGCGCGGCGGCAGCACCTTGCCGTCGACGGCGATGGTGTCGTTGGCGGTGACGTCGAGCGCCGGCGAATTGATGACGCGGCCGTTGACGGTGACGCGGCCCTGCGTGATCCATTCCTCGGCATCGCGGCGCGAGGCCAGCCCAGCGCGGGAAACCACCTTGGCGATGCGCTCGCCGGATTTCTTGACGCGTGGCGGCTGCGGCGCGCGCTTGTCGAATTCAGGTTGGCGCTCGCGATAAGCGCCACGGCCGCCGAACGCCGGACGCTTTGCAAAAATCTTGCTGTCGTCCTCGTTCTCGCGACGCGGCCGATCGTCACCCGCTTCACTGCGCGGATGCTCCTGCCAGTCGGTGCGGCCGGCCGGCCTCCCAGGGTCGCCCTCGCGATCCCGGCGGGGACGGTCGAATTTCGGGCGATCCTCGCGCGCACGCGAAAACCGCGGACGCTCATCGTCGCCGCGGTCGTCGCGGGATCGATCGAAGCGCGGCTTGTCGAAATTGCGCGCACCGGCACGGGCGGGACGGGAATCGCGCTCGCCGCGATCCTCGCGCTTCTGCCACGGCTTTGAATCGCCGCGGTCCCGACCACGATCGGGACGGTCACCAAAATCCTTTCGCGGGCCGCGATCGGGCGCACCGCGCGAAAACTTCTTGTCACCGCCAAATTTTCTCTCAGGCCGATCACCACGGGGGCGATCGCCATCGCGCGGGGGGCGGGCACTAAAGGGCCGATCGCCACGCGGACGGTCGCTGTCTTTACGAAAACCTTCGCCGCGCGGCGCATAGGGCCGCTTCTCGCCACCGCCTTCTCGCGGGGTATAGGGCTTCTTGTCGCCAAATTTTCGATCGGAGAAACGTCCCGCCGGACGCACATCATCGCGATCCCTAGGGTCGCTCTTGCGATCCCAGCGCGGGGGGCGGTCGTCCCGATTAAAGTTCGGCCGGTCGCCGCGCGGCTTGAACGAACGCTTCTCGCCACCGCCACGATCTTCACGCGGCTTGAACGAACGCTTTTCACCATCGTCACTGCGTGACGGGCGGCCAGCAAACGGCCGATCGCCGCGCGGACGCGGCGCGTCGCCAAAGTCCCGGCGCGGCGGACGATCATCGCCGTCCCGCTTGCCGGCGTAAGGTTTTCCGCCGCCGGCATAAGGCTTCTTGCCAAACGACCTCGCACCGTCGGACTTTCCGGCATAGGGACGCCGCTCGCCGTCGTCCTTCCCAGCAAACCCGCGCTTGGCGAACTTCTTTTCAGGCCCCCTCGCCGCCCCGGAGCGGCCTTTGCCGCCGGACGGCCGGTCACGCCGGCCGCGGGAATCGTTGTTTTTGTCGCTATCGCGGGGCATGAATGGTCTCTCGGTACAGGTAAAATGGCTATCAGGCGGATGCGGATGGGCTGTCAAAGCGGAAACGCGCGCGCGCTTCGCTCAAGGCGCATTCTCACGCAAAACCGGCATCCACGTTTGCTGAAGGCGCAGCTAGTAGCAGGTTTCTTCCGATGATACGAGGCATGACTGCCCCTTCTTTCATGGATTTGGCGCTGAAAACGGCCGAAAACGCCGGAAAAGCGGGCGAAGTTCCGATCGGATGCGTGATTGTCAGGGGTTACGAGGTCATCGCCACCGCCGGCAACCGGACGCTGACCGACCGCGACCCGACGGCGCATGCCGAAATTCTGGCGATCCGGCAGGCCGCCGAGGCCATCGGCACCGAGCGGCTGGTCGATTGCGACCTCTACGTTACCCTGGAGCCCTGCACCATGTGCGCGGGCGCGATCTCGTTTGCCCGGATCCGCCGGCTCTATTACGGCGCCGCCGACCCCAAGGGCGGCGCGGTGGATTCCGGGGTGCGGTTCTTTGCGCAGCCGACCTGCCACCACGTGCCGGAGGTTTATTCGGCGGTAGGCGAGACCGAAGCGGCGACGCTGCTGAAGGAGTTTTTCAAGGTGAGGCGGTAGGCCACTCCGTCATTGCGAGCGCAGCGAAGCAATCCATGCCTCGACACGGGGAATAGATGGATTGCTTCGTCGCTCCGCTCCCTTGCGCAAACGCTTCGCGTTTGTCGCAGGCAATGACGTGGAGAGGTCCGTGTCAACTCACGCCGCCAGAAAAAA
The DNA here is from genome assembly GCF_036924595.1 of Bradyrhizobium algeriense. NCBI lineage: Bacteria > Pseudomonadati > Pseudomonadota > Alphaproteobacteria > Hyphomicrobiales > Nitrobacteraceae > Bradyrhizobium > Bradyrhizobium algeriense. The sequence goes on from NZ_JAZHRV010000001.1 coordinate 5,901,754, forward strand.
CTCCCGCAACAACTTCGCCGTCACGTCCGGATTCTCCTCCGTCAGGAAGTGCCCGGAGTCCACTGGCGCCCCGCTCACATTGGTCGCCCATTTCTTCCACGTATCGAGCGGCGTCGTTGCGGCACTCGCAACCCCGGCATCGCCCCACAGCGCCAGCATCGGAACCGTGATCTTCTTGCCGGCATCAAAATCGGCCTTGTCGATCTCGTAATCCGCATAGGCGCCCGCGCGGTAGTCTTCGCACATCGCGTGAATACGAGAGGGATCGCGGAACGGCGCGAGGTAATGCTCCAGCGCGCGCGGATCGATGGCGTCGAGCGTCTTCGATTTTGTCTGGCTCGCCATCTTCTCCTTGAGGAAAAACTCTCCATGACCCGAGATCAGCGTCTCCGGCAGCGGATAAGGCTGCGCCAGGAACGCCCAGTGGTAGATCTTCAGCGCGGAAAGCCGGTTCAGTCTCTCCCAGTAATCATAGGTCGGCGCGATATCGAGCACGGCGAGCCTCGACAGCCGGCCGGGATGATCGAGCGCCAACCGGTACGACACGCGCCCGCCGCGGTCGTGACCGGCAAGCGCGAAATGCACATGGCCGAGTTGCTCCATCGCCTCCACCATCGCTCTTGCCATCGCGCGTTTGGTGTAGGGCGTGTGGTACTCGTCGCTGCGCGGCATGTCCGACCAGCCATAGCCCGGCAGGTCGGCGATGATCAGTGTGAACTGGTCCGCCAGCTGCGGCGCCACCGGATGCCACATCACATGCGTCGACGAAAACCCGTGCAGCAGCAACAGCGGCGGACCCTTGCCGCCGACGCGGGCAAAGATGCGGCCCGACGAAGTATTGATCCATTCGGAGGCGTATCCGGGAAACAGATCAGCAAGATCGGGCATGGGTGCGCTCCCTCGTGGGCTGCTTCTATTGCTTCAAACTTTGTTTGCCGTTGCCGCTGGCAGACCGGAGGTTTATGCCATCCTTCAAGTCCGACCAACAGGAACAAGAACCGAGGAAACCGTCAGATGTCGATCGATTTCGAAATCCCGGCCGAAGCCAAGGCGATCCGCGAAAAAGTCCGCCAATGGGTGCACGACGAGTGCATCCCAGCGGAAAAGGAACTCGATACCAAGCCGCTCGCCGAAGTGCTCGGCCCGCTCCGGGCCAAGGCCCGCGCGCGCGGCCTGTGGTGCCCGTGGGTGCCGAAGGAATATGGCGGCATGGGCCTCGGTCCGCTGGCGAACGCGCTGGTGCAGATGGAGCTCGGCGAAAGCATGCTCGGCGCGCTCTCGATGAACACGCAGGGGCCCGACGACGCCTCGATGATGACGATCCTTGCCCACGGCACCGAATATCAGAAGGAGAAGTTCCTTAAACCCCTGCTCAACGGCGACAAGCGCATCTGTTTCTCAATGACCGAGAAGGCCGCCGGCGCCGACGCCACCGGCATGCAGACCACCGCGGTGAAGGACGGCAACGAGAATTACGTCCTCAACGGCGAGAAGTGGTTTTCGTCCTCGGCCAGCGTCGCCGACATGGCGCTTGTCATGGCCAAGACCGATCCGAACGCGCCACGGCACAGGCAGTATTCGACATTCCTCGTCGAGCTGCCGAACCCCGGCTACAAGATCAAGCGCAACGTCGCCAACATGGCGATCGAGGGACCGCATGACGATGTGATTCACGGCGGCCACTCCGAAATAGAGATCAGGGACCTGAAAGTGCCGGCCGACAATCTGGTCGGCGGCGAGGGCAACGGTTTTGCCATGGGCCAGCACCGCCTCGCCTATGGCCGCCTGCGGCATGGCATGCACAATGTCGCCAAGGCGCAGCGCGCGCTCGATATGGCGGTTGCCCACATCACCAAGCGCTCGACCTTCGGCCAGTTGCTTGCCGACCGGCAAGCCGTCCAGTTCATGCTCGCGGACTGCGCCGAGCAACTCTACATCGGCCGCCTGATGCTGCTGCACATCGCCTACAAGGCGGAAAAGGGCCTCGATATCAGGCAGGAAAACTCGATCGCAAAAATCTTCCACGCGCACATGGTGCACAAGGTGATCGACACCGCGATCCAGCTCCACGGCGCGCTCGGCTTCAGCCAGGATACACCGCTCGCCAAATGGTACACCCAGGTGCGCGCGCAGCGGCTGGTCGACGGTCCGGACGAAGTACACAAGTGGAAGATCGGCAAGAACGTCATCAAGGCGTTCCGCGAGCACGGCACGACGGCGAGCGCAGTGGGCGGCGATTTGCTCTGACGACGGCGTAGGGTGGGCAAAGGCGCGAAGCGCCGTGCCCACCATTGCGGACTGAGATCGCTATGGTGGGCACGCTTCGCTTTGCCCACCCTACGCGACCGATCTAGCCCTTCGCCCTCTCCTGCTCTACAGCCTGCCAGGCGATGTCGCGGCGGCAGAAACCATCGGGCCATTTGATGCGATCCACCGCCTGATAGGCACGCTGCTGGGCTTCCAGCACGGTCTTCCCCATGGCGCAGACATTCAGCACGCGCCCACCATTGGCGAGAATGGCGCCATCCTTCGCCACCGTGCCGGCATGGAAGATTTCGACGCCCTCGATTTCGGCGGCGTCATCGAGGCCCTCGATGCGCGTGCCCTTCCTGTAGTCGCCGGGATAGCCGTTCGCCGCCATGACCACCGTCAGCGCAGGCTCCGGATACCAACGCAGGTCGAAATGCTTCAGTTCTCCGTCGCAGGAGGCGAGAAACGCCGGCACGATGTCGGACATCATCCGCAGCATCAGCACCTGGCATTCGGGATCGCCGAAGCGGACGTTGTATTCGAACAGTTTTGGTCCCTGCTCGGTCAACATTACGCCGGCGTAGAGTACGCCGCGGAACGGCGTGCCGCGCGCCTTCATACCCGCAACGGTCGGCAGGATGATCCGCGCCATGATCTGGTCGTGAATTTCTGAAGTCACGAACGGCGTCGGCGAATAGGCGCCCATGCCGCCGGTGTTCGGTCCCTCGTCGTGATCGAACACGCGCTTGTGGTCCTGGGCGGATGCCAGCGCAATCGCGGTCTCGCCGTCGCACAGCGCGAAGAAGCTGATCTCGCGGCCCGCGAGAAATTCCTCGATCACGACTTCAGTGCCGGCCGCGCCGAACACGCCGTCGAACATCATGGCGATGGCCGCCTCGGCTTCATCAAGCGTTTTGGCGACGACGACGCCCTTGCCGGCGGCCAGGCCATCCGCCTTGACCACGATCGGCGCGCCCTGCGCGCGCACGTAAGCCAGCGCATCGTCAGCCGTCGTGAAGCGGCCATAGGCGCCGGTCGGAATGTTGAACTCTGTGCAGAGCGCCTTGGTGAAACCCTTGGAGCCCTCGAGCTGGGCGGCCTGCTTGCCCGGTCCGAACGCCTTGATGCCGGCGTCCGCGAGATCGTCGACGATGCCGGCCGCGAGCGGCGTCTCCGGGCCGACCACGATCAGATCGACCGCGTTTCGCTTGCAGAAATCGATCACCGCCGGATGGTCCGCGATATCCAGCGCCACGCACTCGGCTTCCCGCGCGATCCCGGCATTGCCCGGCGCGCACCACAGCTTGGTCAGCAGCGGGGAAGCGGCGATCTTCCATGCGAGAGCGTGTTCGCGGCCGCCGGAACCGAGCAGAAGGATGTTCATGACAAGAGCCAGATGCGGGGATGAGATGCGGCTTCGGTCGCACAAAACGCCCCCTCGCCGCAAGGGGACCGGACGGCAGAATAGCCGTTGTGCAGAGGTGTTTCGGCGCTATTTGCCTCCCGCGGCGGCGATGATCTCCTGCAGCATCGCGACATGGCGGGCAAAAGCGCCCCGCCCCGCTGCGGTCGCGGTCACCGTGGTCTGCGGCTTCTTGCCGACAAAAGCCTTTTCAACCGCGACATAGCCGGCCTTTGACAACGTCTCGATATGGGCGCCGAGATTGCCGTCGGTGGCCCCCGTCAGCTTTTTCAGCCGTGCGAATTCGAGCCCCGCACCCGATGGCAATGCATTCAGCGCCGCCATGATTCGCAGCCGCAGCGGCTGGTGAATGATGTCATCGAGCCCGGTCATATCAGCTCCGGCGCATCCACAAGCCCCCGAGGATAAGCCCGCCGCCGTCGACAAAGGCCATCCAGAGGTCGAACCAGTCGCCGGCCCAGAAATAGCCCGCTAGCGCCAGTGCGCTGATGGAGAGACCGATCACGACAAAGGCGTGGCCGAACCAGAGTCCGGCGATGATGTAGAGCAGCATGAAATAGATCGGCCAGAACGTGCCCATCTGGCGCGGCGTGAAGTGGCCGAGCACACTCGTGCAGAGGAAACCAAAGGCGAAGAACAGCACGAATGCGATCAGCATCCTGAAATCGAAGGTGCGGATACCGGTCTTGCGATATCCGAAGGCGCTGATCGCAAACGATCCCGCGACGCCGGCGACGTTCAGCGCGGCCCAGAAATAGCCGGCCTGGCGCGGCAGCAGAAACGAGCCGAGATAGCCGGCAAATACCAGCGCGCCCCACATGATCAGCATCAGGCTTGCGAGATTGTAGATCCGCGATTGCCGGACGCGGCGCGTCATCTCGTTGATTTCGGCGAGCGCCTCAGTGGCCTCGCGGCTGTCGATCATGTTGCGCATCCCCGCCGCTATGACCCTGCCATGGCGCGCGTGGCAACATCTTCAGCGATGATGGATACCGCCTTCGGCGCGGCGACGATACCCATGTGGTTGATGCCGTCGAGCACCTTGACGTCGACCGCGACCTTCGCGCCACGCACGGCCTCAGTATATTTTTCCGAAAACATCAATTCGTCGTCGGCGCCGGAGATGATCGTGAGCGGTTTTGTCGCGGCGGCGAGATCGCGGCGGAAATCGCCCCGCACCGCAAAGTTGCGCATCAACCGGTCGGTATAGGTCGACACCAGCGTCTTTTCGGAGTTCGGCGGCACCGCGAGCGCCAGCACCGGCAGCGCCTCACAGCAGGTGATGCCGATCGCGCGCAGCGCCAGCAGGCCGATGATGCGCGGGATATCGGCGCGAGCCCAGCCGCCGGAACTCGGCCGGGTGGAGGGAGCATCGTAGCCGAGATAGGGCGCGAGCAGCACGAAGCGCTCGAACAGGTTCTGGATCGGCGAGCCGGCCACGCGCAGCGCAAAGCCGCCGCCGGACGAATGACCGACCAGGGTCAGCGGCGCTGACGGCATGGTGTTGCGCAACACCGCGACGAAATCGGCGAGATCGTCTTCAAGCTGGCCGACATAGCCGATATCGCCACGCGTGCCTGACGTGCCGTGGCCGCGTATATCGACGGCAAAGGTTTCCACGCCGTGCGCAGCCAGGCCCTGCGACAGCGCGTGGATGGTGCCGCCGCTGGAGCCGGAGGATCCGTGGATCACGATCGCCACGCGCCCCGTCGGCGCGCCGCCCGCGCCATAATGGCGGAAGCCGAGCCATGTGCCGTCGCGGGCCTGGAACCGCTCAATCGCAGGCAGGCTGGAAAGATCGACGCTGGCTCGCGCCCGCGAGATCGCTTGCAGCTCCGGCAGCGGCTGCAGCGGGGTTGCCAGCAGGGCCAACACCACCAGCGCCAGCACGCCGACGCCGCACAGGACCCATTTCAGGAGGCTGACGGACCCGCGGATCAGGAATTTGAACATCGCCTCGCCTCTTCAGAAAGAATACAGAGAACTCTGTATCACAGAGTACGTGAGTTCCACAAGAGCCGGATTGGCGGGGATGGTCAAAAATCCCTACGTTGCGGCAACACCTCCAACGCCCGAATCAGTTGCCGATGCCTGCTGCCGAAAACCTGATCAACGCGCCCGAATTCACCGTCTCGGAGCTGTCCTCCGCCCTGAAACGGACGGTGGAGGACGCCTATGGGCATGTCCGCGTCCGTGGCGAAATCTCCGGCTTTCGCGGGCCGCACTCCTCCGGCCACTGCTATTTCGCGCTGAAAGACGAGAGCGCCAAGATCGAGGCGGTGATCTGGAAGTTCGCCCACGCCCGGATGCGGTTCAAGCCGCAGGAGGGGCTCGAGGTCATCGCCACCGGCAAGCTCACGACCTATCCGGGCTCGTCGAAATACCAGATCGTCATCGAGGCGCTGGAGCCCGCCGGGATCGGCGCGCTGATGGCGCTGATGGAGGAGCGCAAGAAGAAGCTCGCGGCCGAAGGCCTGTTCGACGAGTCGCGAAAGCAATTGCTGCCGTGGCTGCCGGAGGTGATCGGCGTTGTCACCTCGCCGACGGGTGCGGTCATCAGAGACATCCTGCACCGGCTGCAGGACCGCTTTCCCCGCCGCGTGCTGGTGTGGCCGGTGAAGGTGCAGGGCGAAGGCTCGGCCGAGCAGGTGGCCGCCGCCATCCGCGGCTTCAATGCGCTGCCGGAAGCGGGAAAGATTCCACGGCCGGATCTCCTGATCGTCGCGCGCGGTGGCGGCTCGCTGGAGGATCTGTGGTCGTTCAACGAGGAGATTGTGGTTCGCGCCGCCGCCGACAGCATGATCCCGCTGATCTCGGCCGTCGGCCACGAAACCGATATCACGCTGATCGATTTCGCCGCCGACAAGCGCGCGCCGACGCCGACGGCCGCCGCTGAAATGGCGGTTCCGGTGCGCAGCGAATTGTTCGTCGAGGTCGAGAGTCTGGCGCGGCGCACGATGGTGTGCTGGCAGCGCGGGCAGGAGAGCCGCCGCAACGAATTGCGCGCAGCCGCCCGCGCCCTGCCCGGAGCGAGCGAACTGCTCGCAATCCCCAGGCAGCGGCTGGATCACCTCGGCGCCGCCCTGCCCCGCGGCTTGAAGGCCAATACGCATGCCCATCACCGCCGCTTTTCGCATCTGAGCGCCGGCCTGACGCTGAAGGTTTTGCGCGGGCAGGTTGCCCAGGCCGATCATCGCCTCACGGTGTCGGGCGAACGCATCCGGCTGTCCGCCCGCGCGCTACTGCGCAACCGGCGCGAACGCTTTGCCGGGCTCGAGGTCAGGTTGAAGGCCTCAAAACTCTCCAACGCCCAGGCGCAACGCAATGCGATCGCGCGCGACCGCGAACGTGCGCAACGGCTGGCCGAGCGCGCCCGCCGCGCGCTTCTGACCGCTCTGCAGCGCCTCGACGCGCGGGTCGCCCATAGCGGCCAATTGTTGGCGGCGCTGTCCTACCGCGGCGTGCTCGCGCGCGGCTTTGCCCTGGTGCGCGACGAACATGGCCACGCCGTGCATGCCGCCGCCGCGATCGGACCGAGCGCGCATCTGTCGATCGAATTCGCCGACGGCCGCGTCGGCGCCACCGCGGATGCCGATCGGCCGCAGGCCACGGCGCCCGCCGCGGGTACGCCGAAAGCGGGGCTGCATGAGGCGAAGCCGGCGGCGCCGAAGCGCGCGGCTAAGCCGGTTGATCAGGGCAGCCTCTTCTAGCGCGCCAGCCACTCCGTGACGCGTCGCTGCGCGTCCTTGCGCGCGTCCGCATCCGTGCCGATATGACCGCGTTCGGGCAACGCGGCGTCGGAGCCTGCGATCGCACGTAGCGGAAGGTTGGCGCGGTCAAAATCGTGGGATGCGCCGGGATAGACCACGATCTGCGCCAGCGCGCTGCGGCCACGGGCCTCCTCCACCACCTGGCGGCAGGCCTGTGGCGAACTGACGTCGTCCTGCGCGCCGATCAGCAGCAGCGTCGGCACCCGCGTGCTCCAGCCGAGGCCGGAGGAGATCCGGCAGTCCGGATAGAATGCGATGGCCGAGCGGAAGTCCGGTTCGATACCGCGCGCCGACGATTGCGGACGCACCGCCCACAGAACCGCGCTGGCGCCGTTCGCCCATCCCATCAGGCTGATCCGGTCACGCGCGGCCCAGGATTGCTGCGACAGCCATTGCCGCGACGCGTTGACGTCAGCCACCCGCTCGCGGCGGGCGAGCACGCGGCGCTCCTTGTCGCGGCATTGCGGGCCGAGCTCACGCGAGCCATAACTGTCCGGCAACAGCACCGCATGACCGGTCTTCAACAGCTGTTCCGCCCAGTCGCGGTAGCGCGGCTGCACCGGCTCGGACTGCCCGCCCAATCCGCCGCAGCCATGCAGCGCGATCACGGTGGGAAACGGGCCGTCACCATCAGGCTTGTAGAGCTGGGCATGCAGGGTCAGACCGGTCGCCGGGATATCGACCTGGCGCGGGGCCGGCAATTGCGCGGCACCGGCCGTGCAGGTCGGCGCAAGGAGCGTCAGGAATAGCGTTGCGGACAACAGGCGCATCGGTCTCTGTCGGATCGGTATGACGCTGCGGGCACGTTAAAATTCACGCTATCATGCACCTCGGCACAAAATCATCACAAGTAGGTCAGTTTCCGGGGCGGACAGTACGACCTATTTATGATAGATCGAATTTTGGAAAATATACTTAAGGCCAGCCCGTGCGCGGCCAATCGGAGAGTTTGACGGTGCTCAATAAATTCGGTCCCTCGGGCCATGGCGAAGCGCAGGTGCAATATCTGGACGGCGATTTCCGCGTGATCTCGCCAGGAACCTATGTGCGCTGCGCCATCACCGACGTGCGGATCCCGCTCGACGAATTGAAGTACTGGAGCGTCGACCTGCAGGAGGCCTATTCGGTCCCGACCGCCGTGCTGCAGCGGCATTTTCCCGGCGCGCTGAAGACTCAGGGCTGAGCCGTAGGGTGGGCAAAGGCGCATCGCGCCGTGCCCACCATCTATCGTCGAGCATTGTCTTGAAGGGTGGGCACGCGGAGCCTGTCATCGGGCGCGCATTCGCGCGACCCGTTGGCTTTGCCCACCCTTACGGTTTCTCCCGCGCCTTGAACAGCCGGTCAGCGACGAACTTCTGCAGCAGCGCCGCGTCGTCGAATTCGAGCGTTACGCCGAACGGCACGATCTGCTTTGCCCAATCCGGCAGGCTGCCGCCGTGCCGCAGCCGCGCCAGATCCTTTTCCGTCGTCACCAGCGTCAGCGCCTCGCCTCTCGCCTCGGCGATCAGGCTTTCGATCTCAGCTTGCGAATACGGGTGATGATCGGCGAAGGCGCGCTGCCCGACCACTTCGATGCCGCTGGCTCGCAGCGTGTTGAAGAATCGGGTGGGATCGCCGATGCCGGCAAACGCCAGCGCGCGCTTCCCCCGAAGCCGCGCGACCTGCGCCTCATCCGGCTTCAGATGCGCTGATAACACCGGCTTGCCTTGCGCCGCGATCTCGGCCGCAACCTGCTCTGCAGCACTGCCGTTGCCGACGATGATGAGCGCGTCGGTGCGCGCCAGTTGCGGCTGCAGCGGCGCGCGCAGCGGGCCCGCGGGAAATACCTGCCCGTTGCCTATTCCGCGCTCGCTGTCGATCACGATCAACGACGCATCCTTGACGACCGCCGGGCTCTGAAAGCCGTCGTCCATCAGGATCACGGTGGCGCCTCGCGACCGCGCCAGCGGCACGCCGTCCGCGCGCTTGCGCGACACCACGACCGGCAAATGGCCTGCCAGCATCAGCGGCTCGTCGCCGACATCGGAAGCTGCGTGCCTGGCAGGATCGACCCTGACCGGGCCGCGCAATTCGCCGCCATAGCCGCGGCTGAGCACGACCGGCGTCTCGCCGAGGTCGCGCAACAGCTTCGCCAGCGCCAGCACGGTCGGCGTCTTGCCGGCGCCGCCGACGTTATAATTGCCAACGCAGAGCACCGGAATGCCGGCGTTCAATCCCTTGCGCCGCAGGCGCTGTGCGGCGATGGCTCCGTAGAGTGCGGCGAGCGGTTTCAGGAGATGCGAATTGAGCGAGGCCGGGCCGTGCCAGAAGCCAGGCTCACGCATTGGCGGCTCCCATCTCGATCCGCAACTGCAACAGATACGGCTCGAGCGCGGAGAGCGTCCGCTCCAGCGCGCCGCCGAGCTGCCCGACCACGCGCTCGGACGCAGTCAGCACGGCTTCGCGCGCCTTGGGATCCGCGAGCATCTGCCCGAACTGCTTGACCAGCATTTCCTGCGTATCGGCCAGCCGCGCACCGCCGGCGGAATCGAGGGCTTCATAGACGTCGGTGAAATTGAAGACGTGGGGGCCGTGGATGACCGACGCACCGAGCTTGATCGCCTCGATCGGATTTTGTCCGCCATGCTCGACTAGCGATCCGCCCATGAACACGATCGGCGCCAGCCGGTAGAACAAGCCCAGTTCGCCCATGGTGTCGGCGACATAGATGTCGGTCGTGGCGGTAGGCAAATCCTCGTGCGAGCGCAAGGTCGGATTGAGGCCGGAAGCTGCGATCATGCGCGCGATGGCCTCGCCGCGATCGGGATGCCGCGGCACGATCACGGTCAACAGCTTTGGAAAATAGCCGGCGAGCGTGCGATGGGTTTCCGTCAGGATTTCCTCTTCGCCTGGATGCGTGGAGGCCGCGACCACCACCGGGCGGCCGCGCGTCATCGACATCAACATATCCAGTTTGTTGCCGTCGGCCGGCGGCGCAGGAACGTCGAGCTTGAGATTTCCCGTGACGATGACGTTGCGGCTGCCAAGCGCGGTAAAACGATCCGCATCGGTCTGCGATTGCGCCAGGCAGACTTCGAACTTGCCAAGCAGTGCCGAGATGGTCCCCGCGACCCGGCGCCAGCGCGGAAACGAGCGCTGAGACATCCGTCCGTTGATCAGCACCATCGGCAGCCGCCGCGCAGCGCTCGACAGGATCAGGTTCGGCCAAAGGTCGGATTCGATGAACAGCGCCAGCGAGGGCCGCCAGTGATCGAGAAACCGCGCGACGTAGCGTGGCGAATCATAGGGCACATATTGATGGATGACGTCAGTGGGGAACCGCTTGGCGACGATCGCAGCCGAAGTCACCGTGCCCGAGGTTAGGAGGATGCGCAGGTTCAAGGCCCGCAGCCGCTCGATCAGCGCCGCCGCCGCCAGCACCTCACCGACGCTGGCGCCATGAATCCACACCAGCGGCCCGGTGGGCCGGATATCGGCGCTCAGACCGCGGCGCTCGCCGACCCGCGCCGGATCTTCCTTGCCGAGCTTCAACCGCCGGCTGATCAACGCTGGTGACAGCGGTACCATCGCGGACGACAGTTTCCGGTAGACGCGCAACGTCATCGGCAGCGAATTAGCCAAGAGCGGCCTCCGGACGCCCGACGGCCTTATAGGCACGACGAGTCGCTTCGTTCAGATAAGATTCTACCTGAAGACGCAGCTTTTCCATAGTCTCGGCATCGGCATCCGGCGGCACGTATACATGTTCAATGCCTACCACCGCACCGCGCCCGAAGGGCAAATTGATGGTGGTGGAGTCCCAGTTCTTCAACCGGATGAACCTGGAGGTCACCATTGCAAACGGCATGATCGGCCGGCCGGACTCCCGCGCCAGCATGATGATGCCCAGCCCCACCACCCGCGCCCGTTTTGGCACGTCGGCGGTGGTTGCGACGTTCCACTTGTCCTCCAGAGCCTGCAGCATTTCCCTGAAGGCGCCGACGCCGCCCTTGCGGTGAAAGGCGCCGCCATGATCGCCGGAGCCTCGGATGGTTCCGATGCCGAGCCGCTCGGCAGCAATGGCGTTGAACTCGCCGTCGCGATGTCGCGAAATCAGGACCTTGGCGCGGTAGCTCTCCTTGGTCTTGATGAACGGCGTCATCAAATGCTGGCCGTGCCAGAACGCGAAGATGGCCGGCATCTCCGGCTCGACGATGTCATAGACGTCGGCAGGCTCATAGGTGAAGCGGTTGGTCAGCCAGACCAGCCGCAGATATTCGGCCGCGAGCACACCCAGCGCGCGCTGAACCCAGCTGCTGCGCAGCAAATCGCGAAGGAATCGTTTCAACTGCAGGACTTCTTAACTGGAGGACTTCGTGTCTTGACCTGGATCGAGCAGCCGGTGGAGGTGAACCACGAAGTAGCGCATGTGGGCGTTGTCCACGGTCTGCTGCGCCTTCGCCTTCCAGGCCGCGAGCGCGGATGCGTAGTTGGGATACACGCCGACGATATCGACCTGGTCGAGATCCTTGAACGTGACGTGTTCGAGATCGGTCAACTCGCCGCCGATGACGAGATGAAGCAATTGCTGCGGGGCACTATCTGGCATGATGGTCTTTCCTAACGAGGTGCCCGGCAGGCGAGAGCGGCAACGTATATCGCGGCGTGGACGGGATGATCTGTGGCACGGATTTCGACCGATTCAGGGCAGCGGACGATTTCGGAAATGCTCGACAATGCGCGCATGCCGATCGTATCCCGCCGCCACCAGCACCCCGTGCACCACTTCCCGGCGATTATACTCAATCGCATCCCCCGAGAGCGCGGTCATTCTACCATTCGCTTCCTGCACGATCAAATTCGCCGCGGCAAGATCCCAGTCGCGGCTCTGACCGCCTGCAAAAGCGGCATCGAGGCTGCCGTCGGCGACCCGGCACAGCCGAAGCGCCAGCGATCCGATCCGCGGATGCAGCGTAATCTCATCCGGTGACGAACTCAGCCGCTGCACCAGCGGCTTCGGGCCGGCCATGCGGGAAAAATCGAGCTCGTGGCCCGCGGCCGCACGCACAGGCCTTTCGTTGCGCGTGGTGCCCTGCCCGCGAACTGCGAAGAAGAATTCGTCGCTGGCGGGAGCGAACACCGCCCCCAGCACCGGTGCCGACCCCCCAACCAGCGCCACGCTCACGCACCAGTCCTCGCGGCCGGCAAGATAGGCGCGGGTGCCGTCGATCGGGTCGACGATCCAGACCAGTTCCTTGCCGAGACGGCTGTCATCATCGACGCTTTCTTCCGACAGCCAGCCATAATCCGGCGTCGCCGCGCGCAGCCGCCGCTCGACGAGGTCGTTGACGGCGATGTCGGCCTCGGAGACCGGCGACGAGGCGCCCTTGATCCAGTTCTTCAGTTCGGTGCGAAACAGCGACAAGGCCAGCGCGCCGGCCTCGCGCACGGTATCCCTCAGCAGCGCGGCATCGCGCGCCCAGATCGCGTCGGCGATATCAGCGTCCGCCAAGCGTCAGGCCCTCGATACGCAGTGTCGGCGCGTTGACGCCGTAGCGGAATTCCAGGTCGTTGGCCGCGACCAGCGATTTGAACATCGGCAGCAGATGGCCCGCGATCGTCACCTCGCTAACGGGGTAAGTGATCTCGCCGTTCTCGATCCAGAAGCCGGAAGCGCCGCGGCTGTAATCGCCGGTCACGCCGTTGACGCCGGAGCCGATCAGGTCGGTGACGTAAAAGCCCTGCTTGATGTCAGAGATCAGTTGCTTCGGCGTCATCTCGCCGGGCTCGAGGTGCAGATTATACGATCCCGGCGACGGCGAAGACGAGACGCCGCGATGGGCATGCCCCGTGGTGACCAGCCCGAGTTCGCGCGCGGTCGCGCAATCGAGCAGCCACGTGGTCAGCACCCCCTCGTCGATGAGCGCGATCTTCTTCACCCTTACACCCTCGGCATCGAAGGTCTGCGACCGCAGGCCGCGCACCCGCAAGGGATCGTCGATGATGCGGATGTTCTTCGCGAACAGCTGCTCGCCCATCCGGTCTTTCAGAAAGCTGGTCTTGCGCGCGATCGAGGCGCCGTTGATGGCGCCGACAAGATGACCGACCAGCGATCCCGACACCCGGGGATCGTACACCACCGGCACCTTGCAGGTCTCGACCTTGCGCGGATTGGCCCGCGCCACGGTGCGTTCTCCCGCGCTGCGGCCGACGCTTTCGGGCGAAGCGAGGTCGGACGCATGGGGTGCCGAGGTGAAATCGTAATCGCGCTCCATGCCGGTGCCTTCGCCCGATATCGCAGTCATCGAGATGCCGTGGCTGGAACGCAAATAGGAGCCGTGGAAGCCGGTCGAGGTCACCAGCACCATGCCGCCGATGCCGCTCGAGGCGGACGCGCCGCCTGATTTGGTAACGCCCTTGACCGCCATGCCTGCGGCTTCGGCCTCGCAGGCGCGGCGTTCCAGTTCGGACGTCGAGGGAACCTCGCGGTCGAGCAGATCGAGATCGGCGAACTCGCGCGCCAGCAGCGACGGATCGGCGAGACCGACATATTTGTCGTCAGGCGCAACGCGGGCCATCGCGACCGCCCGCTCGGCGAGTTTTGCGACGCCATCGCCGGAAATATCGTTGGTGGAGACCACGGCCTGGCGTTGCCCGACCAATACGCGCAATCCGACATCGTCGCCTTCGGAGCGCTCGGATTCCTCGACCCGGCCCTCACGCACTTCGACACCCTGCGAGACGCCGCGGACCGCAACCGCATCTGCGGCGTCCGCGCCAGCGCGCTTGGCGGCCTCGACCAGCCGCTGCGCCAGCGTCGAGAGCGCCGATTGGTCGAACAGACCGGAGGTCATGTCGGAAGTCTTCGAAAGCGGCGAAGCGGTGGATGGTGAAGAGTTCACAAACAAAATCCCTGACATTGAAGAGGGCGGGAACGCAAATCGACAAGGCCCTCAGATGTGCCTGATTCACGGGGATTTCAAGCATTTTGCGCTGCCAAATGCCAAACAATTTCGGCATTTGGGCAAGGTCTCGTCAATCATGCGTGCCAAGGTCTTGTCAATCATGCGGGAAGATCCAGGGCGGGTGACGTCTCCTTAACCAGGCTTTTTAAGGCGAAACGGAAACGCTTCCGCTAAGGTCTCGCGTATCGACCGGGAACATAATCCCGGCGGGGAGATGAGAGCCGTGAGGCGTCAAACAGCAATAAGCGGGATCAATCCCGCCGGGTCGAGCCGTGTCATGCGGCTCGACCCTCTTTCTCTGCCGCTTAGCTTCCATGCGCACGATACCCGCGCAGACGGCGGCGTGCGGAGGGTAGAACTTCATCGCGAGCGTGTCGTGCTGCACCGTGCCGTCAAGGGCATGCGGATGGCAATCAACGTCCGCGTCAGCGACTTTCTCGGCGTCGCGCTGCGTGGTCTCGACGACGCGCAGATGCTCGTGCTGGCGCATCGCGATCCGTCGCTGAACATTCCCTTGTGCGTGAGCTCCGACCACGACGAGATCGCCACCGCCTGGCAAATGTGGAGCGACATCCTCGCGCTGCCGCTGTTGGCGGAAGAAGATGACAACAGCGAACCGGCCGCCCGCCGCCGCCGCCACAACGCGATCCGCGCCCGCCGCCCGAAATTTCTGGTGCGCCGCCGGGGCGGTAATTTGCTCAACACTGACACCGTTCATCGGGACGAGCGCGAGATCATCGCACGGGATTGAGACTAAGCGCGCCCTTCGCTGCATGCTGACTGTCATACCGCCGCGCGCATGTGGGGGTATCCAGTACGCTACGCCCTATCCACGTCATTGCGAGCGTAGCGAAGCAATCCATGCCTCAATGTGGGGATAGATGGATTGCTTCGCTGCGCTCGCAATGACGTGGATACGCCTTCGCATTCTCGCGACGCCTTTCGCCCGAGGTTTGCTGGATAACTTCCCGCCCTCTTTGTCGGAGGGCGCAGGGAAGACCGGGTGCTTGCTGCACCCGCGGTCTCGGATGTTGCTCCGCTCATCCGGGCTACGAAGCTACTGGAAATTAACAAGTTCGATAATCAGATGAGCAACGGAGGCTAGATGGCAGAGACCATTGTTCGTTTTATCGGCGCATTGATCCAGGCGGCGCTTGAACTGCTCGTCCAGCATACGGGCAAGAAAGCTCTGTCTCTTTGGGGCCGCAAGTCGAATCCCTTTATCGAATTGCTGATTGGTCTGGTCGTCTGGAGTGTCGCCGGACTTCTGTTGGTCGCGGTTATTGCAGCGCTCACGGCAAAACCATGACGATGCCGAGTTCTCCCTTCAGAATGTCTTGGGCTGCAACCAAGATGTGCCGCGAAGTCGTTCTTCGTGCCGGTCCGTAGGGTGGGCAAAGCGAAGCGTGCCCACCATCAAACAGCACGCTCGGTGATAGATGGTGGGCACGTCGCTTGCGCTCCTTTGCCCACCCTACGCAGCTACGAATTCAGCGCATCACTGCGTCCACGAGCAATCCCGCAGACAGCAGCAGCCCTGCGTCGCGGTTGGAATAGAATATGCGCCGGCACAGCGCGGGATCGCTGATGTCCAGTCGCCTGATCTGCCAGGCCAGATGCGCGGCGAACGCGACCAGACCGGTCCATGCCGGCCAGCGCGCGCCGCCCAGCGCCAGCGCGATGCCGATCAAAATTACCGCAAGCGAATAGAACACCGCGAGCGCGCGATGGGTGCGCGCGCCGAACAGGCGCGCCGTTGACTTGATGCCGATCAGCGCATCGTCCTCGGTGTCCTGATGGGCGTAGATCGTGTCGTAGCCGATGACCCAGGCGATTGAGCCGGCGTAGAGCGCGAGCGCCGTCAGATCGATCCGCCCGAGCGTGACGGCGAATCCCATCAGCGCGCCCCATGAGAACGCCAGGCCGAGCACGACCTGCGGCCACCAGGTGATGCGCTTCATGAAGGGATAGATCGCGACGATGACGAGCGAGGCGATGCCGGTCATGATCGCAAACCAGTTGAACTGCAGCAGTACCAGAAGTCCGACCAGCGCCTGCAGGACAAGGAAGGCAAATGCCTGCGCCACGCTGATCTGCCCGGCGGGCAATGGCCGCGACCGCGTCCGCTCGACGCGCGCGTCGAGATCGCGGTCGGTGATGTCGTTCCAGGCGCACCCCGCCCCGCGCATGACAAAGGCGCCGATCAAGAACAGCACGATCACGAGCGGCAATTGCGAGACGTCGCGGGCAATGCCGGCGGCCAGCGCCGCCGACCACCAGCACGGCATCAGCAACAGCCACGATCCGATCGGACGGTCGAAACGGGAGAGCCGCAAATAGGGCCGCGACCAGGACGGCGCGCGCGTATCGACCCAGTTGCCGGTGGCATCGGCAACGCGGGTGGTCGCGTCGCTCATCGAGCCGGGATCATCGCGCGAGAACGTTGCCGTTCAACGTATCGAAGGTGCTGCCGCCCTTCTTCACGGCTTGCGCCTCAGGCAGCGCCGCCGAAGAGCCAAGCACTTCGCTCAGGCTCGGACCGGCCGGTCCCCGCGCCTGCGCCTGCTGCGCGACGGCGCAGACCTGCTTCTGCATCTTCTCGGTGTTCTTGTGGCCGTTCTTGAGCTGGTCGGCGATCTGCGGCGGAATTCCGCATTTGGCCGAGTTGGTCTCGACATATTTGATCATCTTCAATTCGGCCTGGCCGAAATTGCCGATCAGCTTGCAGGCCTCGTCCGGCGGCGCCTTGCGGTCGCTCGCGGCCTTGATCAGCTTGCCTCGCTTCTCGGCCTCCTCGCGCAGGGGAACGAAACCTTTCATGCAGGCGTCTGCCCCACCGCTGGCCTGTGGCGGCGGCCCACTGAATCCGCTGGAAACCGGAGCCGCACCTTGCGACGGGAACGGCGACGGCGCGCCGACCGAGGCCGACGGCGCAGCGCCATTCACCGGCGGAAACGGAGAGGCCGCGGCAGGTGCCGCGCTCTGGTTGGGCAATGGCGCCGGGAACGCGCTCTGCGCAAGCGCTTGCCCGGCGTGAACGGTCACGACGACAGCGGTCAGCGGCACAATCAGGCGGCGGATCATCAAGGGTGTATCTCCGGCGAGGTCCAGGCAACGCTGGCGTGTTCCGAACGAAGCAGATTTGCAATGGGCAATTTTACGATTCCTGCCGACGCTTAACAACCCGTTGATTGGGGCAGCAGCACGGCGCATGGCCGCCGGTAAGCCAACAATGGCCTCCGGATTCTAGCGCTTTAGGCTAAAAGCGCCCGGAAACGGAACATTTCAGATGCCGTACCCGGTTTCGTGACCGTCCAGGTGGCGCATTCCGGCTGCAGCTGGTCGCGACGCGTTTCATCCAGGTCACAAGGGATCGATGGCACGGAGGAGCGGAGCGGATGCGGGCCAGAAGTCGCCCGGCCCCAGCACTTCGTTCAGGTCCGGATCCGCTGAGGGGCGCTGCTGCGCCATCTTGCAGACCTGCTTCTGCACCTTCTCGGTGTTCTTGTGGCCGTTCCTGAGCTGATCGGCGATCCGCGGCGGAATTCCGCATTTGGCCGAGTTCGACTCGATATATTTGATCATCTTCACTTCGGCCTGGCCGAAATTTCCAATCAGCTTGCAGGCCTCATCGGGCGGCGCCTTGCGGTCGCTCGCGGCCTTGATCAGTTTGCTGCGCCGCTCGGCTTCCTCGCGCAAGGGAGCGAAACCTTTCATGCAAGCGTCCACAGGGCCGCTGGTCTGCGGCGGCGCACCGCCGAACGCAGGGCTGGCAATCGGCGCGCTGTTGCTCGCGGGCGCTTCGGCCTGGCCGGGCAGCGGCGCAGGAAATGTGCCCTGCGCGAATGCCAGCCCGGCGTGATGGGTCGCGACGGCCAAGGTTAGCGGCACAATCAGTCGGCGGATGATCAACGGTTTCTCTCGGGCGCAATCGGGGCGAGCACTACGATTTAAGCGCTTTATGTTACCCCTCAACAACCCCTGAAAATGAGGCGATAGCGCGGCGCAGGGCCACGCTGGGGCGCCAAACTTGGGCTCCGGATTTTGCCGCTTTAGGCTAAAAGCGCCCCGGAAACGGAAAACCTCGCCATGCCTGACCTCGACTTTCGCGCCCCTCGCCTGTTCGTCGACGCCCCCTTGCAGCAGGGCGCGCGGATCGAACTGGAGCGCAACCAGAGCAATTATCTCGGCAACGTGCTCAGGCTTTCGGCCGGCGAATCGATCCTGGTGTTCAACGGCCGCGACGGCGAATGGCGGGCGCAGATCGAGGGCCGCAAGCGGCCGGACAGCCTGACCATCGTCGCGCGGACGCGGCCGCAGGATCGCCTGCCCGATATCGCCTATGTCTTTGCGCCGCTGAAACACGCTCGCCTCGACTACATGGTGCAGAAGGCCGTCGAGATGGGGGTCTCAAGGCTGCAGCCGGTGTTGACGCGGCACACCCAGATTTCGCGGGTCAACGTTGAGCGGATGCGTGCCAACGTTATCGAAGCCGCCGAGCAATGCGGCATCCTGAGCCTTGCCGATGTTGCCGAGCCGATGCCGTTCGATCGGTTTCTGACCCAGCGCCAGCCGGAGCGTCTACTGGTTTTCTGCGACGAGGCGGCGGAAACCACCTCGCCACTGCAGGCCCTGCAAAACGGGTTAACCGCAGCTAGCGGCATCGACATCCTGATCGGCCCCGAGGGCGGATTTGCCGACGAAGAACGCGCGCTGCTGCTGCGGCAGCCGAGGACGCTGCGGCTGTCTTTGGGCCCCCGCATCCTGCGCGCGGATACCGCCGGCGTCGCCGCGCTGGCGCTGGTGCAGACGGTGCTGGGGGATTGGCTGGCACGGGCCCGGCTGGCACGGGCCCGGCCAGCCAACGGAAGGCTAACCGTTAAGCCACCGGCCATTAATTCAGTTGGCCAATCCCTGTCGAAACGCCGCCCCGGCCATGCTAAGGCCTGCGCCAACGAGGCCCCTCGGAACCCCGGGGAACCCCAAACGAACCCTGGAACCCGGTTTTTCCGGATATTTGGACCTGAAATGACCGCGACCGCCGCCATCACAGGTGCTGCCGGATCCGCCGCCTGGGCGGACGCCCTGCTATTGTCGTTTGCACAAGGCGGCTACGTCCAGGCCCACCCCGGCATCCTGCAGCCGGCGGAGCCGTTCCTCGACCTTTCCGGTGAGGACATCCGCAAGAGCCTTTACCTGACCACCGACCCGTCCGGCGAGGAACTCTGCCTGCGGCCCGACCTCACCATTCCGGTGGCGCGCGATTATCTCGCCTCTGCCAGCGCCGGAAAGCCCGCGGGCTTCAGCTATCTCGGGCCGGTGTTCCGCTATCGCGGCGGCCAGCCCAGCGAATTTCTGCAGGCCGGCATCGAATCCTTTGGCCGGCAGGACCGCGCGGCGGCGGATGCGGAAATGCTGGCGCTGGCGCTGGAAGCGACCACAGCTTTCGGATTGAAGGATGTCGACATCCGCACCGGCGACGTCGCGCTTTTCACGGCGCTGATCGACGCGCTCAATCTCTATCCGGTATGGCGGCGGCGGCTGATCAAGGACTTCAACCGCAAGGTCAGCCTCGCCGAGGACATCGAGCGGCTGACGCTTGCGACCGCGCCCGGCCGCAACGAATATGAGGGCGTGCTGGCGGCGCTTGCCGGCTCCGACCGCAAGGCGGCGCTGGCGCTGGTCACCGATTTGATGTCGATCGCCGGCACCACCAATGTCGGCGGACGAACGGTCGCCGAAATCGCCGACCGCTTCCTCGAACAATCGACGCTGAAGGGCGGTGCGTTGCCGCGCGATGCGCTTGCCATCATCAAGCGCTTCCTCGCGATCGCGGGTGATCCCGATGAATCGGTGGCGCAACTGCGTGCGCTCGCCGCTGACGCCAAGCTCGATCTCGCCGCCGCCATCGACCAGCTCGAAAGCCGCGTCGGATTCATGGCCGCGCGCGGCATCGACACGAAGCTGACGCGGTTTTCCACCTCGTTCGGCCGCGGGCTCGACTACTACACCGGCTTCGAATTCGAGCTGCACGGCAAAGGAAATACCAAAGGCAACGGCGTCGAGCCGCTGGTGGCCGGCGGTCGCTATGATGGCCTGATGACGCAGCTCGGTTCGCCCGCACCGATCCCGGCGGTCGGCTTCTCGGTGTGGATCGAGGCTTTGACGAAGCTAGGGAGCGCCGCATGACCGCCCCCTTCGTTCTCGCCGTTCCGTCCAAGGGCCGCCTGCAGGAGAACGCCGAGGCGTTTTTCACGCGCGCGGGGCTCTCGCTGGCGAAACCGCGCGGCGCGCGCGATTATCGCGGCACGATTTCCGGCCTCGACAATGTCGAGATCGCCTATCTCTCCGCGAGCGAAATCGCCTCGCAACTGGCGCGCGGCATGGTGCATCTCGGCGTCACCGGCGAGGACCTGTTGCGCGAAAGCATTGCGGATGCCGACAAGCGCGTGCTGCTGATCGACAATCTCGGCTTCGGCAGCGCCAATGTCGTGGTCGCGGTGCCGCAGGCCTGGATCGACGTCCGCACCATGGCCGACCTCGACGACGTCACGACCGGTTTCCGCGCGAAGCATAATCGGCGGATGCGGGTCGCAACCAAATACATCAACCTGACGCGCAACTTCTTCGCCGCCCACGGCGTGGTCGATTACCGCATCGTCGAAAGCGCCGGCGCCACCGAGGGCGCGCCCGCGGTCGGCACCGCCGAGATGATCGTCGACATCACCACCACGGGCGCGACGCTCGCCGCCAATGGTCTCAAGGTGCTGGACGACGGCGTGATCCTGCGCAGCCAGGCCAACCTCGTGGCGTCAAAGGATGCCGACTGGTCGGCTGACGCCCGCGAGACCGCGCGCGTCATCCTCGACCACATCGCCGCACGCGCCCGGGCCAGCAAATATCGCGAGGTGCGAACGCGCTTCGCCGGCTGCAACGATGCGTTGCTGGCGGAGGCGCATAATCGTTTTGGCGTGGTGGCGCCGTTCGGCGGACCGACCTCGTCGGGCATGATCACGCTGCACTGCCCGCCGATGCAGCTTTACGCGCTCGGCAGTTTCCTGCGTGAGCATGGCGCCGACACGGTGTCGATCGCCTCGCTCGACTACGTGCTCGACCGGGAAAACCCGTTATTTGCCAGGCTCGAGGCGTTCTTGCGGCAATGAGGCTGCCGTTTCGTTCATCGTTGCGACAGACTCTGGCAGGTAACATATACGATTGGATGATCTGGGACCTGATCGATGACGCTGGGCTCTGACGTTTCCCGCCTGTCGACGACCGCAGCCAGCGCCGCGGCGCAAGGCCTGTCGATCGTCGTACCGCTGTACAACGAGGCGGCAGGGCTCGCTTTGCTGCACGAGCGGCTGGTCGGCCTCGCCCGCACGCTGAAGGCACGTTTCGGCCTTGCCAGCGAAGTGGTCTATGTCGACGACGGCAGCGCCGACAATACGCTTGCGATCGCGCGCACGCTTAACGCTGATGCGCTCGACATCCAGGTGGTGTCGCTGTCGCGCAATTTCGGCAAGGAAGCGGCGCTGATGGCGGGGCTGGACCATGCCCGCCGCGGCGCTGTCCTGTTCATGGACGGTGACGGCCAGCATCCGCCGAGCCTGGTCGAAAAGCTGGTCGCGCACTGGATCGATGACGGCTACGACGTCGTCTATACGGCGAAGGCTAATCGCGACAATGAATCGTTCCTGCGCCGCCAGGCGGTGCACGGCTTCTACGCGCTGATCAACTGGGGCGCACGGCAGAAAATCCCCGAGGACGCCGGCGATTTCCGCCTGCTGTCGCCGCGCGCCGCCGCCGCACTGCGGCAGCTTCCCGAGCGCAACCGCTTCTTCAAGGGACTGGCGAGCTGGATCGGCTTCCGCCAGATCCGCGTCGATTATGAACCGGCGCCGCGCGCACACGGCGTCACCACCTTCAGCCCCGGCCGGCTGGTGGGGCTGTCGATCGAGGGATTGACGTCGTTCTCAGTGGCGCCGCTGCGCTTTGCGAGCCTGTTCGGCGTGCTGCTTGCCGTCGGCGCCTTCCTGTTCGGCCTGACTATTCTCTGGGAAGTCTGGACCACCGGCAAGCAGGTCCCCGGCTATCCCTCGCTGGTGATCGGCCTGATGACGATCGGCGGCGTGCAACTCATCATGATCGGCATCGTCGGCGAATATATCGGCAAGATCCTCTCCGAGTTGAAGGCGCGGCCGATCTACTTCGTCGCCGAGCATTCCGAAAAGCGCGCCGATGGCGAGACCACGGCCAGCGTCGAACGGACCGCCGCCGAATGAACGACGCTGCGCTGCGCCGGATCTGGCTGTGCGCCGACGATTACGGACTGGCCGAGGGCGTCAACCGCGCCATTCGCGATTTGATCTCCCGCGGCCGTCTCAATGCCACCTCGGTGATGGTGGTAGGCTCAGCGATCGGACGCAGCGAGGTCGCCGCGCTGCAGGATCTCGCGGCGAACAGCCCGCGCTGCGCGATCGGGCTGCATGCGACGCTGACCGCGCCGTTTCGTCCGCTGACGATGCACTTCCGCCCCACCGACGGCGGCCTGTTTCTGCCGTTTCCGAATCTCTTGCGCGCGGGCCTGCTGCGGCGGCTCGACCCTGAAATGATCGAAGACGAACTTCTGGCCCAGCTCGCGGCGTTCAAGGAGCTGTTCGGCCGCGCGCCCGATTTCGTCGACGGCCATCAGCACGCGCAACTCTTTCCGCAGGTGCGCGACGCCTTCCTGCGCGCGGTGAAGGAAGCCGCCCCCGCCGCCTGGGTACGCCAGGGCGGGCGCCTCAAGCCGCTGGCCGGGCTGCTCGGCGCGCCCAAGGCGCTGGTGCTCGACATTCTCAGCGCGCAATTCCGCAAGCGCGCCACCCGTGCCGGCATCCCGTTCAATCCCGCCTTCGCCGGCGCCTATGATTTTTCAAAAGAACCCGATTTCGCGGTGCTGATGGGTGAGTTCCTTCGGGAATTGCCGGATGGCGCGCTCGTGATGTGCCACCCTGGATTCGTCGACCCAACGCTCGAAAGCCTCGACCCCCTCACCACCCAGCGCGAGGCGGAACATGCGTATCTCGCAAGCGATCGATTCCCGGCATTGCTGGCGGCGAATAAAGTTACATTGAGTTGATAAGACTCAACAAATCCCGGCGTTTTGTCGCATACCAAAATTTAATTCGGCCACCCACTACTTGCGACACAAACCCCGTCCTACATCTCTCCGGCGCGTTGACGACGATCCGACGCGAGGGAGAGGGCCATGACACCGCAAGAACGCCAACTGATTGACGGTCTTTTCGACCGGCTCACCAAGCTGGAGAACGCCCCGCGCGATGCGGAGGCGATGTCAGCGATCATGCAGGGCCTGCGCAACGCGCCCAATGCGGTCTATGCGCTGGTGCAAACGACGCTGGTGCAGGACGAAGCGCTGAAGCGCGCCGACATGCGCATCCAGGAATTGGAAGCGGCAGCGGGTCAGCAAAATCAATCCGGCGGCTTCCTCGATTCGATGCGCGATGCGATCTTCGGGCAGAACCAGCCGCAAGGTTCGTCACATGGTTCGGTACCCAACGTTCGTGCGCCCGAGATGGGCGGCAATTCGGGCGGCAGCCGTCCGGCGTGGAACACGGGCCAGGTCTTGCAGCAGAGCCAACCGCCCGGACAATATAATCAGCCGTCCTATGCCCAGCCCCAGCTCTATGGCGCGCAGCCGCCGCAGCAGTCGCCGTTCGGCGGCGGTGGCGGCTCGTTCCTCGGCACCGCAGCGGCGGCCGCGGTCGGCGTGGTCGGCGGCTCGTTGCTGGCCGGCAGCCTCCGTTCGATGATGGGCGGCGGCGGCAACCACCAAAGCTTCGGCGACACGGCCAACCATAGCGGCGGAATCGAAGACCGCAGGCCGTGGAGCGACCAGTCCGGCGGCGACCTGGCGCGCGACGCCGGGATCAACGACATCGGTTCGCGCGGCTCGTCCAGCCAGCGCGCCGACAACAACGACAACGATTCCGGTTCGCGGCAGGGCTTCTTCGATCAGGCCTCGCATGACGATGACGACATGGACCACGATGCCGACGGCTTCGACGGCGACGATGGTGGTGATGGCGATTACGCGTGAGCGGTGTCTGAGTTGAAAAGTCAAAACGGCCGCCCGATCAGGCGGCCGTTTTTTTGTTGGGACGGATCGTAGCCCGGATGGGGCCAACGGGTGCGCGAGTGCGCGCCCCGTTGGCCCCATCCGGGCTACGATCAAAACAATCAGATCACCACGACCCTGGCGCCGACGCCGACGCGGCCGTAGAGATCGATGACGTCTTCATTGCGCATACGGATGCAGCCGGACGACACGTTGGTGCCGATAGTCCAGGGCTCGTTGGAGCCGTGGATGCGATAGAGCGACGAACCCAGATACATCGCGCGCGCGCCGAGCGGATTTTGCGGGCCGCCTTCCATGTACCGCGGCAGATCGGGGCGCCGCGCCAACATTTCGGGCGGCGGCGTCCAGGCCGGCCATTCCTTCTTCGCGGAGACGGTCTTGACGCCTGACCAGGTGAAGCCGGGGCGGCCGACGCCGACGCCGTAGCGCAGCGCCTTGCCGTCGCCCTGCACCAGGAACAGGAACTTGTTCGGGGTGTCGATCACGATCGTCCCTGCGCTTTCCTTGCCGTGATACTCGACTACCTGCTTTTCGTATTTCGGATCGAGCGGACGTTGTGCGAGGTCGATCTCCTCCTCCCCGCGCATCGACTGCTGCGGATCCATCGGCGGCAGCAGCGCGCGCCGCCCGCCATATCCGTAGTCAGGCTGCGTCTGATAGGCCGGCTGTTGCTGATAGCGTCCGCCTTGCGGCAGGTCGCCGAACAGGAATTCGATGAAGCCGCCGCCCATCCGCGAGCGTTCGGCAGCGGCCATGCGCACCGGCGCCGGCTGCGCGGGCTCGCGGGCGTAGATCACGGCGGGTTCGGCAATTGGCGAGGCGTCGATCGCAAAAGCCTCACTGGAGAAGCAAAGGCAAGACGCGCTCGCAAGGAGCGCAAGGGAGATTTTTCCGGACATCGACGTACTCTGTACTGATCGTCATTGCGGGTTGGCGGCAGCGGCGCGACGAGCACCGCTGCACGCGATCAATACAAATCAAAACCTAATCGGTTTGGTAAACAGATCAGCCGTTTCGATTCACCATTTCGGCAATCGCGCGCTGATTTGCCCGGTAGCGTTTATTTTGCATGAACGCCGCCCCTCATGGTTAATCGTTGGTATGCGGCCGCGGGCAAACCGCGACCATGACGCGTTCCGGCGTGAACCTCACGTTAAATCGCATCGGTCTAGAACACACACGGAAGTGTAGGGGTGGGAAAAACTCATGTCGGTCAATCGCAAGCGTTTTCGTATTGAACAAGCCCTTCTGGGCGACGCGCCAATTATGATGCCTGCCGCCGAAGGCGGCGAGATCGGCCCGATGCATCGTGAGATCATGGCCGAGCTGCGCGCGATCCGCGCACAGATGGCGGGCTTCGGCCACACCCGCGACGGTTCGACTGTCGCCACGGATATCGCACGCGAGACCGCGGATGCCCACGCGTTGCTGGAAACCTACCGCGCCCAGATCGAGCAGTGCGCGAAGCTGAAAGTCGAGCTCGATCTCATTCACGACGCCATCAACCGCACCAAGCGCGAAATCGCCACCCTGCACGGCAACAGCTTTGACGGCCAGGAAATGGCCAAGGTCAATGGCGAGCTCGGCGCCGTCGTCGGCGGCACCGAACAGGCCACCCAGCAGATTCTCGAGGCCGTCGAGGCGATCGACCAGGCCGCCACCGCATTGTCCAAGAACATCTCGCCCGACCAGCAAAAGCTGCTCAGCGAGGAAATCCAGGAACGCGTCGTCGCGATCTTCGAAGCCTGCAATTTCCAGGACTTGACGGGCCAGCGCATCAGCAAGGTGATGACGACGATGAAATTCATCGAAAAGCACATCATCGAGATGATGGAAATCTGGGGTGGCGTCGATGCCATCAAGGCGCACGCCCCGCCGATCGTCGATACCCGCGAAGGCGACGCCAAGCTGCTGAACGGCCCGAAGCTGGACGGCGACGACGGTCACGCCTCGCAGAACGACATCGACGCGCTGTTCGATTGATCGAACTGGTTAACGCAGACTAAATGGAAACGCCGGCTAGCTGCCGGCGTTTTTTGTTGATTTTTGCGCGGTCATTTCCGGGATGGTGCGTTAGCACCAGACCTCAGATGCGCAATTGCGCATCGGGGAATCTCGAGATTCTCAGGTGCGCAATTGCGCACCATAGTTCGATTCTTCGCATCGCCCCGGAATGACGGCGTCTAATCACGCCCGCGGCGCGCAGCGGACATAGACCATGTTGCCGTAACGGACCGCGGCATCCTTTTCGATGAAGCGGGTCACGAGCACGCGGCCGTCGAACGAGACGATCTCGCGGTCCTGCTCGCCGGGCGTCGGGCCGGGCGGACCGATATAATTCTTGCCGCTCGGGCTGCCCTTGAGGCGCAGTTCCTGCGGGGTGGCCTGGTCGGCCAGATGCATGACAACACCGCCGGAGGTGCCGGCGCCGATCACATAGGGCTGCTTGCACTGCCCGCGCGCCGCGGCTTCGGTGCGGGCGCGGTCGTTGGGATTCTGGAACGAGGCGAGGCCCCAGCGGCCGACGATCTCGTCGGAGCGGATGGTGGCCGGCATATCGGGCGCGACGCCGGGCTCGGCCTCGGGCGCCGAACTGGACGACAGCGACGGCAGGCTCATGCTGCTGCACGCTGCCAGCAAGATCGTCAGCGCCGATGCGATCGCCAGATTGGCAACCGTACGCGCATTACGTGAGCTGATCATCGTATTCCCCCGAGCAATTCCTTGGCCGCTCCCGTCAAGCAGCCAATCGTAAAAAGCCTGCCGGAGCAATGACGTCCGTTAAATTACGCCGCTGCGCCGATTTGGTTTCTGTGGGACCATCCTATATTGGCCTCAAGAAGGCCTTAACCCCCTTGTTTGCTTGACAGGATCAGCGCCAAGCCATATTCCCCGGCCCCACGTTTAGCACTCAAATCCGACGATTGCTAAGGGTCATGCTGTCCCGCCCGGGGCGGCGTCGAATACGCGGCATTATCAGCCATTTTCGTGGCACAGACCTGAAACCACGCCTTCCATGGAACTTCAAGAGGAGACGTCATGGCCAAATCCAAATTCCGTCCGCTGCACGACCGCGTCGTGGTCAAGCGCATCGATGCCGAAGAGAAGACCAAGGGCGGCATCATCATTCCCGATAGCGCCAAGGAAAAGCCGTCGCAGGGCGAAGTCACCGCCGTGGGCCCGGGCGGCCGCGACGAGGCCGGCAAGCTGATTCCGATCGACCTCAAGGTCGGCGACCGCGTGCTGTTCGGCAAATGGTCGGGCACCGAGGTCAAGCTCGACGGCGAGGAACTCCTGATCATGAAGGAGAGCGACATCATGGGCGTGCTGAGCTGAGCCGATAGATCCGAGCGGTAACCGCACCCACAGGTGTCATGCCCGGACTTGATCCGGGCATCCATCATTCTTCTGAAGAGTCTTACGCAGGCGATGGATTGCCGGGTCAAGCCCGGCAATGACGAGCTAACAACGCGGCAAGGGCCGTACCCATCATTCCAGGAGCAATTCAAATGGCTGCCAAAGACGTTAAATTTTCCGGCGACGCCCGCGACCGCATGCTGCGCGGCGTCGACGTTCTCGCCAACGCGGTGAAGGTGACGCTCGGTCCGAAGGGCCGCAACGTCGTGATCGAGAAGAGTTTTGGCGCACCCCGCATCACCAAGGACGGCGTCACCGTCGCCAAGGAAATCGAACTCGAGGACAAGTTCGAGAACATGGGCGCGCAGATGCTGCGCGAGGTCGCCTCCAAGACCAACGACACCGCCGGCGACGGCACCACCACCGCGACCGTGCTGGCGCAGGCGATCGTGCGCGAAGGCGCCAAGTCGGTCGCTGCCGGCATGAACCCGATGGATCTGAAGCGTGGCATCGACATCGCGGTCCACGCCGTCGTCAAGGATCTCGAAAAGCGCGCCAAGCCGGTCGCCTCTTCGTCCGAGGTCGCCCAGATCGGCACCATCTCGGCCAACGGCGACACCGCCATCGGCAAGATGATCGCCCAGGCGATGCAGAAGGTCGGCAATGAAGGCGTCATCACGGTCGAGGAGAACAAGTCGCTCGAGACCGAAGTCGACATCGTCGAGGGCATGAAGTTCGACCGCGGCTACCTGTCGCCCTACTTCATCACCAACGCCGAAAAGATGACGGCCGAACTCGAAGACGTCTACGTGCTGCTGCACGAGAAGAAGCTGTCGGGCCTGCAGTCGATGCTGCCGGTGCTGGAAGCCGTGGTGCAGTCCGGCCGTCCGCTTTTGATCATCGCCGAGGACGTCGAGGGCGAAGCGCTGGCGACGCTGGTGGTGAACCGCCTGCGCGGCGGCCTGAAGGTCGCCGCCGTCAAGGCGCCGGGCTTCGGCGATCGTCGCAAGGCGATGCTGGAAGACATCGCGATCCTGACCGGCGGTCAGCTGATCTCGGATGAACTCGGCATGAAGCTCGAAAGCGTCACCATCAACATGCTCGGCCGCGCCGGCAAGGTGGTGATCGACAAGGAGAACACCACGATCGTCAAGGGCGCCGGCAAGAAGAAGGACATCGAAGCCCGCGTCACGCAGATCAAGGCGCAGATCGAGGAAACCACCTCGGACTACGACCGCGAGAAGCTGCAGGAGCGCCTTGCGAAACTGGCGGGCGGCGTCGCCGTGATTCGCGTCGGCGGCGCGACCGAAGTCGAGGTCAAGGAAAAGAAGGACCGCGTCGAGGACGCCCTCAACGCGACCCGCGCGGCCGTGCAGGAAGGCATCGTGCCGGGCGGCGGCGTGGCGCTGCTCCGCGCCAAGAAGGCCGTCGGCCGCATCAACAACGACAATTCCGACGTCCAGGCCGGTATCAATATCGTGCTGAAGGCGCTGGAAGCTCCGGTTCGCCAGATCTCGGAAAACGCCGGTGTCGAAGGCTCGATCGTGGTCGGCAAGATCCTCGAGAACAAGTCCGAGACCTTCGGCTTCGACGCCCAGACCGAGGAATATGTCGACATGGTCGACAAGGGCATCATCGACCCGGCCAAGGTGGTGCGGACGGCGCTGCAGGACGCTTCGTCGGTCGCGGGCCTGCTGGTGACCACCGAAGCCATGGTCGCCGAACTGCCGAGAGAGCCGGCGCCGGCGATGCCCGGCGGTGGCGGCGGCATGGGCGGAATGGGCGGCATGGGCTTCTAGAGCATTATCGGTTCTGATTGAATCAGAACCGAAGCTCTAGATTCTTGTTTTGACGCGTTTTCTTCACGCGAACCGGTACCCACTTCGCTCGAAAACGCTATAAAGCCCGGCTTTCCCGAGTAAACAGATCGAAGGCCGCCTCCGGGCGGCCTTCTTTTTTGGCTTTTTTGGCAATGAAGCGCGCCCGATCCGGTTCAGGACGTGCTTGGCTCGAAAACGCTGCCGGGGTTTGCTACTTACGACCCCTGCCGATTCCATCGTTTCAGGGAATTTCATATGCGCGCGCGGTTCCTTCTCCTGCTCGGTCTGATCACGGTCTCCCCGGGCCTCGCTTTCGCCCAGATGAAACTTCCCTCCAAGACGGCGCCGGGCGCCATCGAGACGCGCTATTTCACCGCGATCGACGGCCTGATGGACGGCAATGCCGACGTCATCCTAAAGGAAACCCGGCAGGGCAAGAACGTCATCGCAGCTACCCTCGACGTCTGCTACCCCGTCGCGAAGGGCTCCGACCGCAAGGACCGCTTCGTCGCCAATCTCGCCGTCCTCAACGGGCAGAACCTGACGGGCACCACGCAGAGCCTCGGTGACAAGCAGCCGGTCATCGTCAAGCTGTCGCGTAAGCCTGTCGGCGACACCTTCGAGTTCCGCGGCCAGATCACGATTGGCCAGACCGTGACCGAAGTGACCTCGACTGATAATTCCGATCTCAGCGAGAAGGAATTCCTCGACAACCAGACCAGCGACGACGGCATCACCCCTGCGCCAAAGGATTTTACCGACGTTTCGCCGGAGGCGTTCGGCGTGCGGGTCAAGCTCGACGCCGCGCTCGATTTCCTCAAAAGCCTGAAGGGCGAGGCTGTCGAGGTCGGACTCTCGAGCCTTTCGATCTCCTGCGATGCGCTGCGCGCCGGCGAGCAGACCATCAACCTCACGGCCGATCCGGAGCGCACGGCCGCGCTGATTGCCAAGGCCAAATCGATGCCGGGCGTGGTTGCGGCGGGATGGACCAGCGGTTCTGTCGAGATGGACCGCACCATCCGCTTTGCGGCCGCCGAATGGCGCGACGGCGACAAGATCAACAAGGACAAGATCGCATCGGCGATATCAGCCGTTCTCTCCAGGACGCTCGCAGCCAAGGCGGCGGGCGCCGACTGGGACGCCAATACCGGAAAACTGACGTTGACCTTCAAGCGGCCGAGCCCGGTCTATCCGCCGCTCGGGCTCACCGAAACCGTCGAGGTCACCGCGCTGGTCTCGCCGGACAAACCCGGCGCAACCGACCGGCTGATGCTGTGGATCTCGAGCCCGGTGATTACCACCGCAGATGAAGGCACAGGCCCCAAGCTGAACCTGTCGGAAGAGTCCACCGGCGACGAGGAAGGCGGCGAACCGAAGGATGACAATGGTTCGGTCGAGGCCCTGGCCAAGGAGTTCAAGGGCCAGCGCTGGGACGCGGACAAGTCGGTGTGGAAGTGATCCGCATGCCGGCACGACAGGGTGACCGGCAGGCTGCGCACGCGTCAATGCCCCCATAGCGGACCAGTGCGCAAATGATCCGGTCCCGGGCTTTGATTGTTAAGATTCGATTCAGCTTCCGGGAACATCATCGGTTCACCGAAAATTGGGTCACGCCATGCAAGACCGCGAGCCGAGTACCTTTGAAATTTGGTCGGGGAATGTGGTTCGCGACCGGCGGCCGCAGCCACCCGCGGGCCTGTGGAATTTCCTCAAATCCGATCGCGACGAAGTATTGGTGGTGCGGGAGCCATTTGGCGATCAGGCACGCGCCGCTTTGCTGGTCACTGTCGCACTGGTGGCAAGCTTTGGACTGGGATGGGCCGGCGGCCTGAACTGGCCCGAGTTCGCAAGCGAGCTCGGCCTTGTGGAACTAGCGCAGAAAGAAACGCCCGCGCCGCGAATTTCCGAGGCACGATCGAGCGGCAGGATTGAAGGCGCTCGAAAGACGGCATCCGCGTCCGATTCGCCCGCCATTGTCGGGAGCATTCCTAAGCCACCCGCCCTGTTGCCGGGCGGTGCACGCCCGTCTGCGGGCCCGGCCCCCCAGGCAAATGCGGGCCCTTCGGCCGCTGCGATCGCGATGCGGCAGCCTTTGGTGGCGGCGCCGGAAACCAAGCCGGCGACGATTCCCGGCTGGACGGTGGTCGATGTCAGGGACGGCACCGCTGTTCTCGAAGGTCCTGACGGAATCCGGATGGCCGCACGCGGCGACACCATTCCCGGGCTAGGACGCGTGGAGTCCATCGTGCGCTGGGGCAACCGCTGGGTCATTGCCACCGCCAGCGGATTGATCGCGACGCAGTAACCGGGCCTTCCGCGCTAGAGCATGCTTCAACTGAGTCGAATCATGCTCGTCGATCATCTTCTTGTTTGAGCATGATCTCCGGGCAAACGCTCCGCGTTTGTCCCGAGGGAAAACCGGTGTCCACTTTTCCGGATCGTGCTCTAGTTCGTGTTGATGCGAAACCGCAGCGTCTTCGCGCCGACGAACGACACGAAATCGCCCTGCCGCTTCCAGGTGCCGGCATCTGTCAGCGCCGCGATCAACTCGTCATCGGCTTGCGCCCGGTCCGGCGGACAGGGCCGGTTTTCCATCGCGCCGGCGACGAAGATCACGGTGTTGCCGGCAACCGAAAACTGGCCCTTGCCGCCCTTGCACCAGAGTTCGAGCACCACCTCGCCGGCATCGCCGATCTCCAGATTGGGTATCCGCTTGGAGCCGGGCTGGCGGTTCACGTCGAGTTGCATTTCCGTTCCGAACGGAAAGCCGTCATCGGCCAGCGCCGGGCTGAAATGCAGGGCGGTTGCGATCAGCAAGAGCGAAGCGGCGCCCGCCTGAAACATACGTGCGAACGAAATCATGCGACCTCTCGAACTCAAACCCAACACCGCACGCCGTTCTAGTGAACAACGACGCGATTGGCTAGAAGCTTTCGAATATGCCGCATGTCGGCGATGCAAGGCGAGGCGCGACTCTTCGGCAGCCAACGTCGATAGCGGGATGATCCCTCCGAATTGATAGTCTGGTCTCGAGTTGCAGCAGTTGCAGCGTGGGATCGACTTGACGGCCCGCCCGGCATATCCGCGTTGTTTTCAAAGCCGGACCGTCCGCGTGCGGTGGCACTTCAGGCGCTAGAGCCGCGTGATTTCACAAGCCATACCAGGGCAATAGCCACTATGCCGGTGCCGATTACAAGCCAGAGCGAGGCCTGTCTGCCGGTGAGCGTATAAGCTATCAGGAAGCACATAAACCACATTGCGCCGACAGCCGGCGCGATAGAGCGGAGTTGAGTTGGCATAGGGGGCACTGAACCACCTTTGATTGTGCTTATGCGCCACCTATAGCGTGTCCTCGCGGGTTGAAAAAGCAATATCAGGCAAGTTGTGGCTGCAAAGAGCCGTAACCAACATTTTATATTCGCGATTTGGACTAATACTGCCGCGACACGCAGCAACCTCGGCAATGGGTCAACCCCGAAAGTGCGGACACACGTTGAAGACCCGGGGATGTCGGCCGCGCGGGGACCATGTCGGTTGCTCTTGATGGCGTCGCTATTTCAAAACCATCATCGTGAACGGATGAACGTAGGCCTGCAGCGTCACCAGCACGCCGACGAGGCAGGCCAGCACGATCGAATGCAGAAACACATAACGCAGGATCGAGCCCTCGTGGCCGTACCAGTTGGTTGCGGTCGAGGCGACGACGATGGATTGCGCGTCGATCATCTTGCCCATGACGCCGCCGGAGGAGTTGGCGGCGGCCATCAGCACCGGAGACAGGCCGAGCTGTTCGGCGGTGATCCTTTGCAGATTGCCGAACAGCACGTTGGAAGCGGTGTCCGATCCCGTCAGCGCCACGCCGAGCCAGCCGAGCAGCGTGCCGAAGAAGGGATACAGCACGCCGGTAGCGGCAAAGGCGAGGCCGAGCGTGGCGTCGACACCGGAGAGCCGCGTCAGCGTGCCGATCGCGAGCATCGCCGAGATCGTGATCAGCGAGATCGCGCACAGCCGGATGGTGCGGCCATATTCGCCGACCATCTTCAGCGGCGAGAAGCCCATCAGGAAGCCGGAAATAACAGCGGCGATCAGCATGCCGGTCCCGGTGAAGGACAGATAGGTGAAGTCGAACAGCGCGGCCTCGGGCGTCGGCTTCGCGGCCACCGGCGGCACCTTGTTGATCATGTTGTGCAGCTCGGGCACCTGATATTTCCAGACGAAGATCGAATTCGCCCAGTTCTTGAACGCGCCGGTGCCCCAGATCAGCATCACGACGCAGACGATGATCCACGGCAGCAACGCGCTCCAGAGCTGCGCCTGGCTCAGCTTCGCCGTATCCAGCGGCTTGGCGGGCGCCATGGTCGCAGCCGATTGATCGCGTCCGCGCAGCGCCGCAGAGGTCCAGAGCTCGCCGGGTTGCCACACCCGGAGGAACAGGATCAGGCAGCCCATCGAGATCAGCGACGCGCCGATATCGACGATCCAGGGATTGATGAAGTTCGAGATCACGAATTGCGGGACCGCGAACGAAACGCCGGTGACGAGGATGGCCGGCCAGATCGTGATCATGCCGCGAAAACCGGCGAACGCCCAGATCAGCCAGAACGGCACGATCAGCGAAAAGAACGGCAATTGCCGGCCGACCATCGCGCCGAGCACATAGGGGTCGAGGCCGGTCACCGACGCCAGCCCTTGGATCGGCGTGCCGAGCGCGCCATAGGCGACGGGCGCGGTGTTGGCGATCAGCGAAAGGCCGGAGGCTGCCAGCGGCGAGAAGCCGAGGCCGATCAGGACGGCGCCCGTGATCGCGACCGGCGTGCCGAAGCCGGACGCGCCTTCGAAGAACGCGCCGAACGCGAATGCGATCAAAAGCAGTTGCAGCCGGCGATCGGTGGTGACGCCGCCGATCGCCCGCTGCAGCAGCTCAAACCGGCCGGTCTCGACCGTGATGCGGTAAAGGAAGATGACGTTGAGCACGATCCAGCCGATCGGAAAGAAACCGATCACGACGCCGAGCAACGAGGCACGGATCGACATGTTGGCGGGCATGGTGAAAATGCCGATGGTGATGATATTGGCGACGAACAGCGCGATGATGGCCGCGAGATGCGCCTTGACCTTGCCGCTGGCGATCAGCACCAGCAGCGTGACGACGGGCACGGCGGCGGCGATCGTCGACAGCGCGGCGTTGCCAAGCGGATTATAGTGTTGGTCCCACATTGCGGTTCTCCCACATTGTTATTGGCGCGCCCGCCAGCGTGGATGGCCAGACGCGAGTTGAGCGATTCGCGGGAACAACCGTGGAAAAGCGGGGTTGAGCCGCCTTGGCATCGCCAACGCTCACAACCTCGCGAAGTTCGATGGCCGCCGCCCCTCGCCGTCACAGCCATGCTAGGGTCTGGCCGGAAGCCGCGACAAGTCGCCGCAGGCAGCCAATTCCATAACCTTAGTAGTAGACCCTAATTCCTGCATCCCTTCAGGGCTTTAAGCCCCATTTCCGGAGACGGTGATCTGTGAACAACCTCCGCCCGACGCTCGCCACGGTGTGGCGCATCTCCGCCCCCTATTTCCGCTCCGAAGACAAATGGGCCGGCCGCGGACTGCTGGCCGCCGTGATTGCCATTGAGCTTGCGATCGTCGGCATCAACGTCCTGATCACTCAGTGGAACGCCCGCTTCTACAACGCCCTGCAGGATCGGAACTGGGACACCTTCGTCAGCGAGATCATCTATTTCAGCGTCGTTGTCAGCATTTTCATCGTGCTGGCGGTCTATCAGCTCTATCTCAATCAATGGCTGCAGATCCGCTGGCGGCAATGGATGACCGCGCGCTATCTCGGTGACTGGCTGCATCAGGCCAATCACTACCGGATGCAGCTTCAGGGGGATGCCGCCGACAACCCCGACCAGCGCATGACCGACGACGTCAAATTGTTCGTCGATCGCACGCTCAATATCAGCCTTGGCCTTTTGAACTCGATTGTCACGCTGGCGTCCTTTGTCGTGATGTTGTGGGGCCTTTCGAATGCCGCGCCGCTGCACCTGTTCGGCCAGGAATATGCAATTCCCGGCTACCTCGTCTGGTGCGCGTTGATCTATTCGGTGCTCGGCACCGTGCTAACCCATCTGATCGGTTGGCCACTGGTCGGCATCGATTTCCGGCAACAGCAAGTTGAAGCGGATTTTCGCTTCAACCTGGTCCGCGTGCGGGAAAACTCCGAACAGATTGCGCTATTGCACGGCGAGCAGGCCGAGCGCGAGCGCCTTCTGGTTCGCTTCGGACGCGTGGTGGAGAACTGGCTCGCCATCATGAACCGGACCAAGAAGATAACGGCGTTCACCGCCAGCTATAATCAGGCTTCGGTAGTCTTTCCCTACATCCTGGTGGCGCCGGCTTACTTCGCGGAGAAGATCCAGCTAGGCGGCATGATGCAGACCGCATCGGCGTTTTCGAACGTGCAGAGCGCGCTTTCGTTCTTCATCACCATCTATCGTCAACTGGCGGAATGGCAGGCTGTGGTGAACCGTCTCGACGGGTTCGAGGCCGGGATTGCAGCGGCAAGAGAACTCGCCCAGCAGAGCGATCGAATTCACGTCGTCGCCTCGCAGGGCGACGGCGCCATCGACCTCAAGGAGCTGGCGCTGCGGCTGCCGAACGGAACGCCGCTGGTGAACGCGAGCGGACTGAGTTTGCGCAAGGGCGAGCGCACGCTGGTGACCGGGCCCTCGGGCTCCGGCAAATCGACGCTGTTCCGTGCCATTGCCGGCATCTGGCCGTTCGGGACCGGCTCGATTTCGATTCCGGCGGGGGCAACAATGATGATGCTGCCGCAGCGACCGTATTTCCCGACCGGATCGCTGCGAGGCGCGATCGAGTACCCCGCCAAGGAAGGGACGTTCACCGACGGGCAAATCGGCGGCGCGCTCGAGCAGGCAGGACTGCCGAGGCTCGCGTCGCAACTCGACGAACACGGGCACTGGAACCGGACGCTCTCGCTCGGAGAACAGCAGCGCCTTGGACTGACCCGCGCGCTGCTACACACGCCGCAGTATTTGTTCCTGGACGAAGCGACGGCGTCGCTCGACGAACCTTCGGAAGCAGCACTGTATCAACTGCTCGAGAAGAAATTGCCGGCGACCACCATCGTCTCGATCGGCCATCGCTCGACACTGGATGCCTTCCATCAGCGCAATGTCAGCCTGGTGCGCGATGGTGAACGGTTTGCGCTACGGGACGAAAAGCCGACCGCACGAACGACATAGACCCGTAGCCCGGATTTACCACCAGCGCCGCGGCCAGGGCTGGCGGCGCACTCCGCGGTGCCAGAGATAGGAGAACGCGGTCAAAAGCAGCGCGCCGGCAAGCACCGGCGCCAGCAGGAACGTCGAGGGCAGATTGCCTGATACCACCAGCAGCGGGTTGATGCCGGCCGGCGGGTGAAACGTCCCGGTCACGTACATCGCCAGAATGGCAAGGCCGACGGCGGCGGCCGCGGCCCAGGCCTGCGGCCCGGTCAGCTTCAGCACGGCAAGCCCGACCAGCGCCGATATCAGATGACCGCCGATTAGAGCGCGCGGCTGCGCCGGCTCGACGTCCGGCGAGCCGATCACCAGCACGATCGAGGTGGCGAACGGGATCACCGCGAGCGGATAATGCGCGGCGAACGAGAACAACTCCATCACGCCGATGGCAATCGCGCCGCCGAGTCCTGCGACCGCGCCCGCCACCACGTTGCGGTGATCGTTGCGGGAGATCGCTTGCCGCACTACGCGCCGCCAATCCCGTTTCATCCGCGCCACCCAAAAGAGAAGGGGCGGCAGATCGCTCTGCCGCCCCCTCGTCTTCGACAGGAAGATCTTACTTCAGGTTGGTCATCGCGGTCAGGTCAGCCGAGAGCTTGACGATGCCGGCCGCGCCGCACCAGTTCGAACCGACGCCCGACGGATTGATCGGGGTCACGAACGTGCCGAGGTTGGTCCCGTTGATATTGCCACGGGCCGAGAAGTCGCTGGTGAAGGCGTTGCAATCACCCTTCGACAGGTTGGTGTCGGAATAGCGGAAGTCCAGCGTGAACACCTTGTAGGTGAAGCCGACACCGATGTTCCAGGTGTTGTAGTCGGCGTAGTTGATGCCATTCGGGAACAGCGCGGTGCCGTAGAACGAGTCCGAGGTGCCCAGCCACTGGCGGCCGAATTCACCCGACACGTACATGCCGATGCCGCTGGCGCCAAACCAGGTGCTCGGCGCGATCGCCTTGCCGACGATCGAGGCGTAGGTGCCCTCGGCGCCGCTGTTAAGGAAGCTCGGCGTATAGTAGACGTTGCCGCCCAGCGAGAAGTTGTCGTTGAAGGTGTAGTTCACCTTGCCGTAGACTTCGAAGAAGCTGACGTCCTTTTTCAGAACGTTGCTGTTTACTAGCGCGTTCTGCAGACATTCGGCGCTAAGCGGAACGCCGGCGGCATCAGTCGTCCCACCATTAAATGCGTTGACTGCGCCGTATTGGCAGGTGCCGCCCGGATACAGATAGCCCCAGGCGCCGACGTCGAAGGCGAATTGGCCGACCGTCAGGCGGGCGCCGCCGTAGGCGTCGACTTCAGCCGCCGCACGGTTCGGGAACGAGATGCTCGCTCCGCCCAGACCGACATAGAGCTGGAAGTCCTTGGTGACGTTGTAGCGTGGCTCGAAATAGACGTTG
Source organism: Bradyrhizobium algeriense (assembly GCF_036924595.1). Lineage (NCBI taxonomy): Bacteria > Pseudomonadati > Pseudomonadota > Alphaproteobacteria > Hyphomicrobiales > Nitrobacteraceae > Bradyrhizobium > Bradyrhizobium algeriense. The sequence continues at coordinate 5,940,151 of NZ_JAZHRV010000001.1, forward strand.
ACCGACGGCTTGTGGTTGGACTGGGTGATGCCGCGGAAGATGTAATCGTTGGTGATGCCGGCGCCGAAGGCGATATCCCAGGGATCGAACGCGACCGGCGGCGGCGCCTTGACGGCCTTTACCCGCAGATCCGCAGCGAGAGCCGAACCCGATACCATTGCCAGCGCCGTTGCTAACAAAACCAGTTTCTTCATGACGATCCCCATCCACCCTTCTTGACAGTCCCGTTCCGGCCCCCCAGGGCAAACGACAACCGACTGCGGCCAAATGTCTTAACGTGGTCACACAGTGGTCTGCGGCATCACGATCGTGAAGCAAAAAAGGCAAGCATGTGCCGCCTTTTTAGGCGCTTTGACCATTTCGATAAATCTTCTCCGCGTGTGTTGCATTCTCACAACAATTTTTAGGGTTTCGTGCTGTCAGGGCGACATGCGGAACTGAAAAAAGCAGCAGCGGCGAAATACCGGAGGACGCCTTTTTGCGAATCAACCTTCCCATAAAAATACGGCTCCGGTCGCTCGGGACACCTCACGAAACAGCCCGCACGAAAAAGGCCGCAGCGCTGGACGCTGCGGCCTCTAGAAACGTTATTCCAGCAGGCGACCGTCTAGTTGTGGTCGCCGCCGTTGGACGAGCCGGACCCCCATGAGGGTGCAGACGGCTCCGGGGTGGCCCAGCTCGGTGCAGGCGCGGGTTCCGGCTCTGGCGCGGCCATCGCGGGCTCCGCCTTGGGCGCGGCGGGCTTGGCAGCCGCCTTCTTTTTCTTCGCCGGGCTCTTCTTTGCAGCCTTCTTCGGTGCGGCAGCCTTTGACTTCTTGGCGGCCTTCTTGGCGGATTTCTTTGCGCCCTTCTTGGCAGCCTTCTTCGCCGATTTCTTCGCGGCCTTCCTTGACGCCTTCTTGGCGGACTTCTTTTTCGCCACTACGGCCTTCTTGGCCTTCTTAGCCTTCTTGCCCTTCTTACTCTTCTTCGCCATCTGGTCCTCCTGTTGCCGCTGTCCATGTCTGTCGAGCGCTTCGAATAGTCCGTGGGCCAGACCGGGACGACACTTCTTCGAAGTGCCCTCCTACTCTATCCCCTGTCCGGGCGCGATCTCCGGGCAAACGCTTCGCGTCTGTCCCGAGGAAACCGGATGCCGATCCCGCCATCCACACGCGGGGGGCAGACGTTCCGGATCTTGCCCGTAGGCCGATCGATCAATTCAATCCCTGGCCGATCGATCCAGGCTTTGGACCTCCTGTCGCCCAATCGAGAAGCTCAATCGTGTGCACCACAGGAACTGATGTACCGCCGGCAATCTGAACCATGCATCCAATATTGCCTGCAGCGATCATGTCCGGTTTGACTGTCGCAATATTGGCGATCTTCCGATCGCGCAATCTGCTCGCAATGTCGGGCTGGAGAATGTTGTAGGTCCCCGCCGAACCGCAACACAAATGGCTCTCGGGCACATCTTTCACCACGAATCCATTCTTGGAAAGCAATTCTTTCGGAAGGCCTGTGATTTTCTGCCCATGTTGCAGCGAACAGGCGGAGTGATAGGCGATTGTGACGTCGCCTTTTTGTGTCGTTGGCGCGAGTTGAATGCCGCCGAGAAACTCCGTGATATCCTTTGCCAGCGCGGAGATTTGCGCTGCGGGGCTAGCGAAATCGCGGTCCTCGCGCAGCATGAAACCATAGTCCTTGATGACCGTGCCGCAGCCCGATGCCGTGATCAGGATGGCGTCGAGGCCGCCTTGTTCCGCTTCCTTTTTCCACACGTTGATGTTGGCGCGGGCCCGCGCCAGCGCGTCGCCGTCCTGCCCGAGGTGATGGGTGAGCGCGCCGCAGCATTGCTCGTCCTTGACCAGGACGACTTCGATGCCATGGCGCGTCAGGAGACTGATGGCGGCCTGGTTGATGCGTGGCGCCAGCACCTGCTGGGCGCAGCCCTGCAGCAGCGCGACCCGTCCGCGTCGCTCGCCGATGGCCGGAAAGACGCTGCCGCCCGAGGGTCCCGGCGCCGGGAGGCCGTTCGGCGCGAGCGCCAGCATCGCCTTGATCCGCCGCAACAGGCCGGGTGTCGCGGCCGCATTTGACGCCGGCAGCAGGGCCGCAAACGGCCGGGCGAGCCGCGCCATGATCATGCTGGCGCGAAACAGCTTTGGCCGCGGCAGCACCCGCGCCAGCACCGCGCGCAAGGCCCGCTCGGCCAGCGGCCGCGAATAGTCCCTCTCGATCCGGACCCGCGCCTGATCGACCAGGTGCATGTAGTGCACGCCCGACGGACAGGTCGTCATGCAGGCAAGGCAGGACAGGCAGCGGTCGATATGCTTGACCACCTCCGCTGTCGGCGGCTTGTCCTTTTCCAGCATCTCCTTGATCAGGTAGATGCGCCCGCGCGGGCTATCGAGCTCGTCGCCGAGCAGCACATAGGTCGGACAGGTCGCGGTGCAGAAGCCGCAATGCACGCAGGCGCGCAGGATCTTGTCGGCTTCGGCGATATCAGGATTGGCGAGCTGGGCGAGCGAGAATTCGGTTTTCATGTCGCTGTCATCAGCAGCATACGGCCGCGGTTGAGGATGATCTTGGGATCGAAACTGTTGCGCACGCGCTGGCTTAGCGCGGCGAGGCCGCCGGCCTGCGGATGGAAGACGTCGACATTTCGCCTGGTCTCTTCGGGCGCCCGGAGCAGCGAGGCGTGGCCGCCGGCCGCCTCGACGCGCTGACGCACCAAAGCCGCCTGCGCGTCCGGCTTAGGTGGCAATGCCGCCCAGATCAGGCCGCCGCCCCAGTCGTAGATCACATCGCCCCCGCTATCGCGCGCCAGAGCCTGGCCGAGCGCGCCGCCGGAAGCCGGCGGACAGACGATCCGCCACACCGGCCAGGCGCCGAGTGCGCCGCTGGCGGCAAAGGGTTCGACGTCGCGGATGGCGCCCCACGCCGCCGCCGAGGCCGCATCCTGCAGCGTTTCCACAGACCCGAACGGCGACAGCGTCTTGCCGAGCGAATTAGCGCGATCGGCCACTGACGCGGCGATGCCCTCCAGCCGCAGCAGCGTGGCCGCCCGCCCCTGCGTCAAAAACCCCGCAAGCTCGCCCGTCGCGGGCCGGAATGCCGAGTTCGGCAGGTGGGCCGCGCCCGAGACGTCGAATGGCGAGCCGAGCGCCGTGGTCATCGCCCGGTTTGCGGTCACGTGGTCCAGCCCGCTTAGCACCAACGTGCGCTCGCTCTCGGGCTTCGGCATCACCTTCAGAGTCACTTCTGTCATGACAGCCAGCGTGCCCCACGACCCCGCCAACAGTTTGCAGAGATCATAGCCGGTGACGTTCTTCACCACCCGGCCGCCGGTCTTAAAACTGTCGCCGAAGCCGGACACCGCATGCGCGCCGAGCAGATGATCCCGCGCGCCGCCGGCCTTGATACGGCGGGGACCGGCGAGCCCCGCCCCGATCATGCCGCCGATCGTGCCGTTGCCGGGCACGCCCAGCAGCGCGGAAGTGTCGATCGGCTCGAAGGCGAACTGCTGGTTCTTGGAATCGATCAGCGACTGCACGTCGGCGAGCGGGGCACCCGCCTGCACCGTGATGATCAACTCGTTCGGCTCGTAGGCGGAGACCGCGTTCAGGCCTGAGAGGTCGAGCACGGCATTGGTCGCCATAGGATGGCCGATCAGCCGCCTGGTGCCATGGCCAATGATCTCCAGGGGCTGGTCGCTGGCGATCGCCGCCCGCACCGCCTCTTCGACGTCCCTGGCGTCACGTACTTTTAGGGTATCCACGGCGTTACGCCTGCCCGTTGCCGTCATCGTCCGCGAAAGCGGACGATCCAGTAATCGCGCTGCGCGTACTGGATACCCCGCCTTCGCGGGGTATGACGATTGAAAAATCGGAGAAGGCCATCATCAAAATCTCGGAATATCCGGAAACGCGAGCTTGCCCCCGTGCACATGCATGCGGCCGAGTTCGGCGCAGCGGTGCAGCGTCGGGAACACTTTTCCGGGGTTGAGCAGACCCTGCGCGTCGAACGCACATTTCAGGCGCTGCTGCTGGTTGAGGTCTACTTCCGAAAACATCTCGCCCATCAGGTCGCGCTTCTCGATGCCGACGCCGTGCTCGCCGGTGAGCACGCCGCCGAACTCGACGCAGGCCCGCAGAATGTCGGCGCCGAAGGCTTCCGCCCGCTCGATCTCCCCGGGCTGGTTGGCATCGTAGAGAATCAAAGGATGCAGATTGCCGTCGCCGGCGTGAAACACGTTGGCGACGCGCAGATTATATTTGGCCGAGAGGTCGCGGATGCGCGCGAGCGCCTTCGGCAGCGCCCCTCGCGGAATGGTGCCGTCCATGCAGAGATAGTCGGGCGAGATCCGGCCCACTGCCGGGAATGCCGCCTTGCGGCCGGCCCAGAACAAATTGCGTTCGGCCTCACTGGTGGAAATCTGGCAGGTCGTCGAGCCGCAGGCTTGCGCGATCGCTTCGACGCGCTTGATCAGTTCGTCGACCTCGACGCTCGGGCCGTCGAGTTCGATGATCAAAAGCGCCTCGACGTCGAGCGGATAGCCGGCATGGACGAAGGCTTCGGCGGCGTGGATCGCGGGCTTGTCCATCATCTCCATGCCGCCTGGAATGATGCCGGCGCCGATGATGGCAGCCACGCATTCGCCGGCGGCCTCGACTTCGGCGAACCCCACCATCAGGGCGCGGGCCGTCTCCGGTTTCTGCAGGATCCGCACCGTGATCTCGGTGATGACGCCGAGCAACCCTTCCGAACCGGTGATGATGCCCATCAGGTCGTAGCCTGAGTTCTCCGCCGCCTTGCCGCCGATGCGCAGGATCTCGCCGGACATCAGCACGATCTCGCAGCCCAGCACGTTGTTGGTGGTCATGCCGTATTTCAGGCAATGCACCCCGCCGGAATTCTCCGCGACATTGCCACCGATCGAACAGGCGATCTGCGACGACGGGTCGGGCGCATAATAGAATCCGGCATGCGCCACCGCCTGGCTGATGGCGAGGTTGGTGACGCCGGGCTCGGTCACCACCACGCGGTTGTCGAAATCGATCTCGCGGATGCGCTTGAACTTGCCGAGCCCTAGCAGCACGCCGTCGGCCAGCGGCAGCGCGCCGCCTGATAGCGAGGTGCCGGAGCCGCGCGGCACCACCTTGATGCCGTGCTCGAAGCAGTATTTCAGGACTTTGGAGACCTGTTCCGTCGTGTCCGGCAGCACCACAACCATCGGCGGCTGCCGGTACGCCATCAGGCCATCGGACTCGTAGGGCAGCATTTCGGCCGCGCTGTCGATCACGCCCTCGCCTGGCACGATCGCGCGCAAGGCTGTAACGATGGCGTCACGGCGATCCAGGACCGCCTGATCGGAAGCCGGCATCATGATGGCCATGCGTATCCTCAAAGCCTCGCGAACGAATTTGTGATGCCAAATCAAGCACGTCTACCAAGGTTTGGGTAGGCCATCCGAAAGTTGGATTGCCGTCCCTCCGAACGATGAGTTCTCTCTGGGACAAGCCGGCCATGGGCAAAACTGTCAAAGTTTCGTGGCTTGTCCAATTCAAGCGGTCCTGCCACAAGAAATCCGCCTCTCTACCCGGGAAGAAACGAAGAGCACCACATGAAAACATCGACTTTGAGCGCGCTGGTTGTCGTTACCTCTTTGGCCACAGCAACGGGCGCGCTGGCGCAGGACGCTGCCGCCGGCAAGTCCTCGTTCAACAAATGCCTGGCCTGCCACGCAATCGGCGAAGGCGCCAAGAACAAGGTCGGCCCGGTGCTGAACGGGCTCGACGGCCGCAAGTCCGGCACCGTCGAGGGCTATAATTATTCCGACGCCAACAAGAATTCCGGCATCACCTGGAACAAGGACGTGTTCCTCGAATACATCAAGGACCCGAAGGCGAAGATTCCCGCCACCAAGATGGTGTTCGCCGGCATCAAGAACGAGAAAGAGGCCGGCGATCTCTGGGCCTATGTCTCCTCGTTCGACAAGGACGGCAAGACGAAGTGAGAGCTGTTTCTTCACCCTCCCCTGGAGGGGTCCGAGACGAGCGGAGCTCGCTCGTGGGTCGGCTCACATGGAGCGCAGCGAAATGTAAGACGGGGTGGGGTGATCTCTCCACTCGGTCACTGTTGGGTGTGGAGAGACCGTCACCCCACCCCGCCGCTACGCGGTGACCCTCCCCCTCCAGGGGAGGGTGAGACGACGCCCGAGTTCGCCCGTTCAAGCCAGCGTGTGCACGATCACCGGTCCGGCCATCGCGGTGGCCGGCCCGGTCAACAGCGGCGCCAGATCGTGCTCGATCCATGCCAGCGCGCGCTTGTTGGATTCTTCAGCGGCCGCAAAGTTGTTGAACAGGCTGATCGCGATCACCGTGTCGTCGGGCGCATAGACCACGTAATAAGCCATGAATCCCTCGACCCCGCTGATGACGGGAATCGCGCCTTCCTTGATCCTGCGCGTGAGCTCTTCGGCCTTGCCGGCCTTGGCCTTGCCCTGACGAATGGCGGCGTACATGGCGCTCTCCCTCGAAGGTCGGCTGCCCGATATCGCGACTCTTAAGGTTCATCCACGGCGGGACGAGCAGCGGAATCCCGCGCACAGCGATCGTACCCCATCCGGAGCCGTCAGGCCACGCGCGGCGTCACCGTCGCCTCTGATCGCGCAAAAGCGCGTCGATAGAACCGGGCTCCCGCACCCGTCAATCGGCCGCCGCTGCCGCCCTCGGCGTCATCGCGCCCATCATCGCCTCCACCTCTGCGATCGCGAGATCGGGCGCCGCTTGCTGAACCATGTGGCCGACGCCGGGCAGCACGATCAGTTTTGCATTCGGCGCAACGGCAGCGAGCGGTCGCGAATGGATGCAGGTCGAGACCGTCTTGTCGGATTCATCGCCCGTGATGATCGTGATCGGCGCCGTGATCTCGGCATAGCGCGGCGCTTGCTCGGCCACAGCCGCCTTTAACGTCACGAAGTCACGCGCATTGGCGATGAATTCGCGCGGCCGCAGCAGCAGCGGCGTCGCAGTGTCCCTGACAAAGTCGTCCGGCATGGTCTGCGGCAGGAACACGACGCGCGCGCCGCGTTCGGCCAGCAAATGGCCGAGCGGCAGCGTGATTGTATAGGCGAGCAGCGGGCCGATCACCGGCGTCGCGATGATCTTGTTGTATCGCCCGACGCCGCCCGGCCAGGGATAGGCGACCGGCGCCAGCATCACGAGACCCGCCACAGTTTGCGGCTCATCCAGCGCCATGCGCAGGCCGAGGGCGCCCGCCCAGGAATGCACGACGAAGATCGCCTGGCCGACGCCGAGCTTTGCCAAAGCCTCCCCGATCATCCGGCCCTGAATTTCGGGCGTCGAATCCTCCAGCCGGAGGCGGGTGCTCCAGCCATGCCCGGGACGGTCGATCAGGATCACGCGGTGCTTTCTGGCAAGCCGTTCTCCGACCGGCCGCCGCATCACCTCAAGATTGGAACTCGCACCATGCAGCATCACGATCGGCGGGCCGGCCGCATCGTGCGGGCCGAGATCGAGGATGTGGAGGGCTCCGCCCGCCACCTCAACTATCCTGCCCCGAGCCGGATGGGCCCGTTCGCTGAGAAAAACGCCGACTTGCGTGATCAGCGCCAGCAGCGCCGCCAGCGCCGCCACTACTATCACTACCGCCATCGAGAATTTCCGGCTGATTTTCTGCACCGGCGAGCTACGGCCCGGATCGGTTGCGGGTTTCGGGATTGTCCACAGGGCCTCGAACCTGTGGATAGCGGGGTCATACTGCTGTCATCGGCAAATTTGTACAGTGACGCTGACACTTTCGCCATGTGTGCGCGTGCCTGATTAGGGGGTAGCCGGGCGCCTGCATTGTACCCAACATCCACAGGAACAAGGGCGCTCACTACAAATTGTTCCAGCGTATCATCGGAGGATGCCCCATGATTTCCGACGCAAGCGAAGCCGCCATCGATCAGATCGTAGCGAGTTGCAATGGCGACATCCGCGGCGCACTCAAGGCCCTGCTACGGGTAAACGAGCAACTCGAGGCGGAATTGGCGCAATTCTACGCGGCCGTAGGCCTCGACGGCATGGCCCGCGGCAGCAACGCGATACATTAACGCGGTACATGAGAGCCTTTTGGGTCGACGCGTTTTCCTGACGCGAAACGGCTGGAAAAACGCTCTAGTTGGATTTGTCCTCGTCACCCGGCGTCTTTGCGGGCGGTTCTTCCACCGCCGGGCACTGGCTGATGGCCGAACGGGCGAGCTTGGCGTCGTCGATCGACCTGTAGGGTCCGGATCCAAACCAGATATTTCAGCCGACCTGGGCGATGATGACGGGATTGCTGGTGACAATCTCGCATTTGGCGGTGGCACGGTTGCCGACCACCCAATAGCCGCTTTGCGCCAAAGCGCAGGTTCCGGTCGCAACGGTCATTGCGCTGGCCAGCGGCAATGATTTCATGGCTCGCTCCTGTCACGCAGTCAGCCGATAATACGCGTTAGCGACGCGCTGTTCCTGCCTGACATAAATCGTCAGGGATCAGGGTTAACCGCGAAACATCAGATATCGCGGCCTTCGACCTTTTCGGTGAGGGTCTTGACTAATTCCGGCACCTTTTCGAGATGCGGATTGACGGCCAGCGCCTTGCGAAACGCCTCAAGCGCGCGCCTTTCGTCGCCGAGGTCCTGCATGATCATGCCCAGGCCCGCCAGCGCGCCGAAATGCCGGGGCTCGCGAATCAGCACCTGCCGGATGTCCTCCAGCGAATGGGTGTAATCGTTCTTCAGGTAATGCAGCGTCGCCCGCCGGTTCCATGCCTCGACATAGTCGGGACGCAGCTTGATGACGGCATCGAGCAGTTTCAGCGCGACGTCGACCTTCTGCGCTTCCATCGCGGCCTTGGCGCGCAGCATCAACAGCGCAGCCGTGTCGCTCGGGGTCTGCAGCCACAGCGCCCAGATCCGCGCCTCGACATGCTTGGCGCTGGCTTCATCGGGGGCGGCCTTCAGCGCGCCGAACAGGAAATCCAGCCCGCGGGTGCGATCGGCCCCGACCTTTGGAAGCTTGCTCGGCGCTTCCGGCAATTTCTTCTGGGCTTTCGGCGGGGGAATGACCCTGGGGTCATCCTGGGCAAAAGCGGCCACCGGCACGGCTGTCATGACAGCGGCGAGGACCACGATCCGGCAGTTACGGGCACCCGGGAATCTTAAAATCATAGGCCAAGTCTAGACGCGCAAAATCGCGCCGCAAAGCGGTACGTCGTCAAAGACCTGTGAAACGAGGAAGAAAAAGCCGACTCAGCGCCCAAGGCTTTGCCGTGGCGGCTTACCCTTGGCGGCTTAGCCCTGGCGGGCCTTGAAGCGGCGCTGCACCTTGTTGATCACGTACACCCGGCCCTTGCGGCGGACGAGACGGTTGTTGCGGTGGCGACCACGCAGCGATTTCAACGAGTTACGGACCTTCATGGGACAATCCTGATGCTTTGAAAGGCCGTGTTGAAGGCCGAACCTGAGCTACCCGAAAGTGGCAAAATGGGATTTATCCCGAAAGCGGCCAACCGCCCGGGACGGGGCGGTTTCTAAGCCATGGCGGGACCGGATGTCAATCCGAATGGGCCCGTTTTCGGGCCCATCTGTCCCGTTCCGGCCCTAACGCCGGGTGGGTTGATACTTGTCCGTAGAACTCTTCGGAATCACTGGCAAAACAGATCGCGCGGGAATTCGACCAGGGCCTCGCCGGTGGCGACCTTTTCGCCGGCCTGGTTCTTCACCACCACGTCGATCAAAACCCAGCGGGATTTTTCAGTCGTCTGCTTGGCCTTGATGATCCCCGTGGGCTGGATGGTATCGCCGGGCCGGACCGGCTTGACCCACCGCGTCTCCAACCGCCGGTGGACCGCGCCGGCGGGGCAGGCCCAATCGGTGAGCATTCGGGAGATCAGCCCGAAATTGTTCATGCCGTGCATGATGATGCCGCCGAAATTGGTCTTGCCGAAATTGCCCTTCATGTAGTCGTCATCGAGATGCAGCGGGTTGTAGTCGAGCGAAGCATCACAGAACAGGCGGATCGATTCGCGTGAGACCGCGAATTTCGGGCCGTCGATGACGTCGCCGGCGGAGAGATTGTCGAACGTAGCAGTCATTGATCGCTCCCCTCTCACATCGGCCGAATCGTCCAGCCTCGGCCGGAACAGATTACATCGCCCTTCTGGTTGAAGAACACGTTGTCGTGCACCACGAACAGCCGCTCGCGCTTGATGAACTTGTCGAGGGCGCGGGCCTGCAAGGTGATGACGTCATTGGGCCGCGCCGGAATGTTGTAGCTCCAGGACTGCCCGGCATTGACGGTGCCGGGCGAGCGCATCCAGTCGTCGGCCGGCGTGCAGGAGAACATCAGGAGGATATGGATCGAGGGCGGCGCGATCAGCCCGCCATAGCGGGTGGTCCTGGCATAGGCCTCGTCGAAATAGATCGGGTGATCCTCGCCGACGGATTTGCAGTAGAGCTCGATGGCTTCCTTGGTCAGCGTGTAGGGAATGGTCTTGCGCGGCTCGCCCGGGACGATGTCGTCCCAGACCTTTCGCAAATTGGCGTCTTTCCAGAAATCGGTCTCGAAGGCCTCGGCCTGGGACATCTTGCGCTCCCTTATTTTCCGGCTTTTGTTTCTGCCGCCTTGCGGAATTCGTTATATAGTATAATCAATTTTCCAGACCCAAAAATCAAGCCGGCGGGAAACCCAGATGCCCAAGCTCAAACTGCCCGATATCGAGAAAGTCGTCGCGATCGACATCCACACCCACGCGGAAGAGCCCTGCGGCATGCACGGCGACGACGGCTACGACGATTTCCAGGAGCGCATGGCGGACTATTTCAAGTCGCCGCACAAGCATCCGCCGACCGTGCCGGAGACCGCGGCCTATTACCGCTCCAAGAACATCGCGGCCGTGATCTTCCCGGTCGACGCCGAGCGCGAGACCGGTTTCCGCCGTTACAACAATTACGAGATGCTGGAAGTCGCGTCCGATAATCTCGATGTCCTGATCCCCTTCGTCTCGATCGATCCGCACAAGGGCAAGCTTGGTGTGCGCGAGGCGAGGAAGCTGATGGAGCAATACGGCGTCCGCGGCTTCAAATTCCACCCGACCATGCAGGGCTTCTATGCCAACGACCGCATGGCCTATCCGCTGTACGAGGCGATCAATGACGGCGGCGCGATCGCGCTGTTCCACACCGGGCAGACCGGCGTCGGCTCGGGCATGCCCGGCGGCATGGGAATGCGCTTAAAATATTCCAACCCGATGTATATGGACGATGTGGCGGCGGATTTCCCCGACCTCAAGATCATCCTCGCGCATCCTTCCTTCCCCTGGCAGGAAGAGGCGCTGTCGGTCGCGACCCACAAGCCGAACGTCTATATCGACCTCTCCGGCTGGTCGCCGAAATATTTTCCGCCGATTCTGGTGCGCTACATCAACTCCATTTTGCAGGACAAGATGCTGTTCGGCTCGGACTGGCCGGTGATTACGCCGGACCGCTGGCTGGCGGATTTCGCCAAGCTCGACATCCGGGAGGAAATCAGGCCGAAGGTGCTGAAGGCCAACGCAAGGAAGATTTTGGGTATATAAAGCGACGTCCGTCTCGAGCTTTTGAGCTAGAGGCCATCGTGTTCGGTGCCGGCGGCACGCCCTGCGACATCCAGCCGATCGCCGCCGTCGCCGAGGATGCGCCATTGGCCCGAGTGGCGGGTTGGCAGCTCACGATGTATTTATTGCCGCCGACAACCCATCAACTGATTATCAGTGTGCGTTGTCGCACGGCGATCGATACGGTGCGCGTGCAGTCCGGATCGGCCACGCCCGCGGAGGATCATCGACATGCTCTCACGAAACACGATAGTTGCAGGAATATTGGTCGCGATGTCGTCGTCACAAGCGTTCGCCGACAGCGGCCTGGTCACGAAGCAGAGCAAACACACAGTTCAGGAAACCATCGAAAAGTTCGAAGCAGCCATCAAGTCGAAAACTCCAGGCGGATGGATGATCTTCGGCCGGATCGATCACGCCTCCGCGGCAAAGGAAGCCGGGTTGGAAATGCGGCCGCGAACGGTCGTCATCTTCGGTAATCCGAAGGCTGGAACGCCGCCGATGATGAAGGGCGCGACGCTCGCGATCGACCTCCCGATGAAAGCGCTGGTTTGGCAGGACGACCAGGACAAGGTCTGGCTGACTTATAACTCGAGCGAGTACGGTGCGAAGCAAATTTTTCCCCGTCACGGCCTCAATGTGCCAGATGACGCAGCCAAGATGCTTGAAAAATTCCTTGCAGATGCCAGCGACCAGGCCACGCAATGAGTATTGAGGTATCGGGCCTTGCCGCGGCTCATCCAAGAGCTGAAGGAAATTCGGCGAGGACACCGATCCTGATTGCCAGTGTGTACCGGAACCTGGCGTACTGACCGCGTTACCTTGCGCTGGTGCGGACCGTGCTGGCTCCGCCGCAGGCGGACGGCAGCTTGAGCGCGCTGACGCGCGCGGCACGTGCGTTGAGTCTGCCCACGGCAAATGCGTGCGCCCCGCCTTATCCCCGGCCCTCCGCCGGACACGCTGGATGTGGCGCTTGCATCGTGCCGGCTGCTCGTCGACATCCGATCGCTTGCATAACGGGTATCTGCGCCATCGTCCGGCGTGCTACACTCGAATAAACCCGTCCCCACATTTGAAGTGTGCTCATGACCATCAAAGCCGTTGTGTTCGACGCCTATGGCACGCTTTACGACGTCCAGTCGGTGGCTGACGTCACCGAGGACGCGTTTCCCGGCTACGGCGAAATCATCACCCAGGTCTGGCGCATCAAGCAGCTCGAATACACCTGGCTGCGCTCGCTGATGCGGCAATACCGGGATTTCTCCGAAGTGACGCGCGACTCGCTGGCCTACACGCTTGGTAGCCTCGGGCTGCAACATGACGACGACACTTTCGCGCGCATCATCGACAAATATCTGCATCTCGATCTCTATCCGGATGCGCTCGTGGCACTTTCGGCGATGAAGGACCGCAAGCTCGCGATCCTGTCCAACGGCAGTCCCGATATGCTGGACGCGCTGGTGCGCAACAGCGGGCTCGACCGCGTGCTCGATGCGGTGATCAGCGTGGACGCCAAAAAGATTTTCAAGCCCAGTCCCGAAGCCTACATGCTGATCGAGGAGGTGCTGCACGTGCCGCCCGCCGAGGTGCTGTTCATCTCAGCCAATCCCTGGGACGCCTGCGGCGCCAAGGCGTTCGGGCTCAACGTCGCCTGGATCGAGCGGGTGACGCCGGAAGCGATGGCGCTGGCCTGCCTCGAAAGCGAGACGCTGCCGCCATTGACGATGTTTTGGGCGTTGCGTACCCAGATGGATGAACTCGGCGTCGTGCCCGATCACCGCATCCACGGCCTCGCCGAGCTCCCCGCCCTGGTGTCTGCCCAAAGGTCCTGAAATGAGTCTTGAGTCCGTCCGCGCCTTCTTCGCCGAGAAGGCGTCCGATATCTCCGTGATCGAATCCAGCATGAGTTCCGCCACCGTCGCGCTGGCCGCCGAAGCTTACGGCGTCGAGCCGGCGCGGATCGCAAAGACGCTGAGCTTGCGCGTCGGCGACCGCGTGGTGCTGATCGTAGCCGCCGGCACGTCGCGGATGGACAACAAGAAGGTGAAGGCGCTGTTCGGGGGAAAGCCGAAGATGCTCGGCCTTGAGGAAGTCGCCGAAATCACCGGCCATGAAGTCGGCGGCGTCTGCCCGTTCGGATTGAAGACACCGCTGCCGGTCTATTGCGACGTGTCGCTGAAGGCGTTCGACGTCGTGGTGCCGGCAGCGGGCTCGACCCATAGCGCGGTGCGGATTACGCCCGCACGCATGGCCGAACTGACGGCGGCTGAATGGGTCGACGTCTGCGAACTCAGGGCCGAGCGCGAAGCTGTGACCTAATTGTCTTCCTCATAATAGGGCGGAGGCTGCATCGGCCGCGGCCGTACTGCCTGCGGCTGCCCCGGCTGCGGGGCACGGGCACGTGGCGCGTTTTGCTGCAGTCCGCGTGGCGCCGGCGGATGCTGCGCATCGGCCTGCGATTCGAAGACCGCGCGGCAATTGCTGGAGAGCTGCGGCGTGTTCTGCCGCAAGCAGGCCACGATCCGGCTGACATCCGGGATCTGGTCGCCGCAGAGCCGCCAGACGTCGGGCGTGCAGGCCATCTGCTGTTCCCAGGTTCCGCGGTATTCCTGCGACGACGCGGGAGCGATCACGCCTGTTCCGCCGATCGCGATAGCGAGGCCGAGGACAATCCGCTGCGTTTGCATGGATCAGGTCCTTTCTCTTCGATTTTCAAGTTGGCGCGGAACTCCGCGCGGCGGCGGCGTTCAGCCTGTCGAATGAATGCGGCCACGCCACGTTAGTGTGAACAAAAAAATGTGAAGCAGGTTCCCTACTCCACCTTGCCAATCTTCTTCACCGCCGCGACCAGCCGCGCGCTGTCTTCCGCGACGAACTTTGCAAATTCCGGCGCGTCCAGATAGGCGACCGGGCTGCCGGCGGTCTCGAAGGTCTTCACCACCTCCGGCGCCTTCGCCGCTTGCGCCATCGCTTCGCGCAGCCGTGTCATGATCGGCGCCGGCAAGGCTACTTGCGCGAACAATCCAGCCCAGATGTAGAACTCGACATCCTTGTAACCGAGTTCGCGAAAAGTCGGCAGGTCGGGGAAACTCTTGACGCGCTCGGCGCCCCAGTTGGCGAGCACGCGCATCTTGCCGTCATCGACCTGCTGCTTCAGCGTGCCCGGCGCTGACGCCATCGCCTGCACGGTGCCGCCCAACAGCGCGGCCAGCGCGGGGCCTGCGCCGCGGAACGGCACGTGCAGCAGCTTGATGCCGGCACTCGCCGCGAACATTTCCATCGCCACATGCAGCGTGCCGTACGGACCGGACGAGCCATATGGAATCTGCCCGGGACGTTTTTTGGCGTCGTCGACAAAATCCTGCAGCGTCTTCCACGGCGCCGAGGCCGGCACGGCGAGCAACGTGGGATCGGCGAGCACGCGCGCGATCGGCGCGAACTGCGAGACTTCGTACGCCACCGGCCGATCGAACAGCCGGTCGGCTTCCGGCAGCACGGCCAGCGAGGACAGCGTCATCAGCAGCGTGTGGCCATCGGGCTCGGCGCGCGCCGCCGCCGCATTGCCGACCGACCCGCCACCACCGCCGGCGCGGTTGTCGACGATCACGGGCTTGCCGAGGATCCGCTCCAGCGCCTGCGCGATCGGTCGCGCCGCCAGATCGGCCTGGCCGCCGGGCGGAAACGGCACGATCATGGTGACGTTGCGCGAGGGGTAAGGGGCTTGCGCGAAGGCGGCGTTGGAGAGCGCGGCTTGTGCCAGCGGCAGAGCAGCGGCGGCCTTCAGGAGTTCGCGGCGGTTCATGGTGGTTTCTCCCCGGTGATTTTGTTTTGGTTATTGGTGCAGCCTAGCCTCAAATAGTAGGGTGGGCAAAGCGCAGCGTGCCCACCATCCTTCGGGCCTTCGTGCTCATTGTGTGCGTTCAACGAATTTCAGACCGTTCGTATCAGCGGTGGGCACGCTTCGCTTTGCCCACCCTACGAAGTCTTTCCTCGCTTCTTCGCCTTCGCAAAATGCTTGGCCAGGAAATCCGCCAGCACTTCGACGCGCGCAGGCCGCGGGCCGCCGGGCGGGGTTACCAGATGCACCGCGCCTTCCGGCTGGTGCCAGCCTTTCAGGATCACTTCGACTTCACCCGACGCAATCGCGTCGCCGACGATGAAGTCCGGCAGGTCGGCGATGCCGAGGCCTGCGATAACCGACGGCAACAGTGCCTCGCCATTGTTGACGCGGAGCTGGCCCGCGGGCCGGACGCTGGCCTGCTCGCCTGATGCGTTGGTGTAGTGCCAGACGCCGGGTGTGGAGAGATAGGCGTAGCCGAAGCATTTATGCTCAGCGAGATGCATCGGATGCGTTGGCCTGCTGTGGCGCTTCAAGTATGACGGCGCCGCCACTGTGTAGCGCGGCATCGCGCAGAGCCGCCGCGCGATCAGGGAAGAATCCGGCAGTCGCGCGATGCGCAGGCCGGCATCGAACCCCTCGCCGATCAGATCTACCGTTGCGTCGCTCAGATGAAGATCGATCGAGACTTCCGGGAAGGCTGCGAGAAATTCCGGCAAGATCGGCGCCACGGCTTTGACCCCGAACGTCATCGGCACCGCGAGCCGCACCAGCCCGCGCGGCGCCATCGATTGCGACAACGCCTCGTTCTCGGCGTCCTCGCCATCGGCGAGCAGGCGTGCCGCGCGCTCGGCCAGCTTTTGCCCGGCATCGGTCAGCGCCAGCCGCCGCGAGGTGCGGTTGAACAGCCGCGCGCCGAGCCGCTGCTCGAGCCGGCTGACCGCCTTGGACACCGTGGCCTTGGACAGCGCCAGTTCGGTGGCGGCCGACGCAAACGACCGTAACTCCACGACTTTTGCGAAAATCGCGAGCGCTTCGAAATCCGGGAGCTTTGACATTCGGATCGTCTCCAATGCTCATTTTTGGAAACAATGAGTTTCAATAGTTTCTATTTCTATACCACGCCGGGCGGCATATCCAATGGCCATCAGAATTCAAGCAACGGAGAAATCCCATGACCAAGAAGCTCTCAGGCAAGGTAGCCCTCGTCACCGGCGGTTCGCGCGGCATCGGCGCGGCTTCTGCCCGCGCCCTCGCCGCAGAAGGCGCAAACGTTGCGATCAGCTACGTGGCATCCCCCGACAAGGCAGAAGCCGTCGTCGCCGAACTAAAGGCCAAGGGCGTCAACGCCCGCGCCTACAAGGCCGACCAGGCCTCCTCCGTCGATGTCGACCAACTGGTGAAGAACGTCGCCAAGGATTTCGGCCGGCTCGACATCCTCGTCAACAATGCCGGTGTTGCCGTTGGCGGCGCGGTCGACGATCCCAACGCCGACACAGCGGCATTGGCCCGGCAGAGCGCCGTGAATGTCGATGGCGTCATCACCGCGATCCGCGCGGCGGCGAAGCTGATGGGCAAAGGCGGCCGCATCGTCACGATCGGCTCCGATATCGCGACCCGCACCTCGTTCCCCGGCCTCGCCGATTACGCCGCCACCAAGGCTGCCGTCGTCGGCTACACCAAGGGCGCAGCGCGCGACCTCGGTCCCCGCGGCATCACGGTCAACGTGCTGCAGCCGGGCTCGATCGACACCGACATGAACCCGGATGACGACCGCGACTTCGCCGACCTCCAGCGCAAGCAGCACGCGCTGCAGCGTTTTGGCAAGCCGGAAGAAATCGCCGCCGGCGTGCTGTTCCTCGCGAGTCCCGAAGCCTCGTTCGTGACCGGCACAGTGCTCAACGTCGACGGCGGCTTCGGCGCGTAACTCAAATCCAGCGAGGCCGGGCGCATGCCGCCCGGCCTCCTAATTCAAAAAACTTTCAACGAAGGAATATCCCATGATCGAACTCAGACCATTTGCAAAACTCGGCAGCGCCGACCACGGCTGGCTGAAGGCAAAACATCACTTCTCGTTCGGCAGCCACTACGACCCTGATAATATGGGCCACGGCTCCTTGCGGGTGTGGAACGATGACGAGATCGCGCCGAACACCGGCTTTCCCGCCCATCCCCACGCCAACATGGAAATCATCACCTATGTCCGCGAAGGCGCGATCACGCACCAGGACTCGCTCGGCAACAAGGGCCGCACTGAAGCCGGCGACGTGCAGGTGATGAGCGCCGGAAGCGGCATTCGTCATTCCGAATACAACCTGGAACCTTCGAAGACGAAGATCTTCCAGATCTGGATCGAGCCGACGACGCCGGGGCGGCCAGCCGACCTGGGGCGCAAAACCGTTTCCGAAGTCGGATCGCTCCGGCAAGCTCGTCACCATCGCCAGCGGCATTGAAGGCGACAAGGACGCGCTGCCGATCCGGGCCGATGCGCGGGTGCTCGCCACCACGCTGAAGGCCGGCGAGAGTGCGGAATACGAACCGCACAAGGCGCGTCACCTCTATCTGGTGCCGGCGGCCGGCAGCGTCGAAGTCAACGGCGTGCGCGTCAATGCTCGTGACGGCGCCGCGATCCGCAACGAGGCGAAGCTGACGATTACCGCGCTGGAAGATTCCGAACTGGTGCTGGTCGACGCGGCTTAGCGCTGCTCGTCATGCCCGGGCTTGACCCGGGCATCCATCCTCTTCGGAAGAGTCCTTGTGAAGATTGATGGATTGCCGGGTCAAGCCCGGCAACGACACCTCAATAATCAACACGTCCCCCGTACAACCCAAAGGAAAGCCATCATGGCCAAAGTACTCGTGCTCTATTATTCCGCCTACGGTCACATCGAGGCGATGGCGAATGCCGTAGCCGAAGGCGCGCGCAAGGCCGGCGCCACCGTCGACATCAAGCGCGTGCCGGAGCTGGTGCCCGAAGCGGTCGCCAAGGCGTCGTATTACAAGCTCGATCAGGCTGCCCCCATAGCCAAGATCGAGGATCTCGCCAATTACGACGCGATCGTTATCGGCACCGGCACGCGCTTTGGCCGGATGGCGTCGCAGATGGCGAACTTCCTCGACCAGGCCGGCGGCCTCTGGGCCAAGGGCGCACTGCACGGCAAGGTCGGCGGCGCCTTTACTTCAACGGCGACCCAGCACGGCGGACAGGAAACCACACTGTTCTCGATCATCGCCAATCTGCTGCACTTCGGCATGACCATCGTCGGCCTGAACTATGGATTTGCCGGCCAGATGAAGCTCGACGAAGTCACCGGCGGCGCGCCCTATGGCGCCACCACGATCACCGGCGGCGACGGCAGCCGCCAGCCGAGCGAAAACGAACTCGCCGGCGCGCGTTATCAAGGACGCGTGATCGCGGAGACCGCCAGCAAACTGCATGGCTGATGCGACGTGGGCGGCATTCTCATTCGGGAATGCCGCCCTATCTCGTCCCCTATGGGACGACTGAAACAATGATGGTCGAATTTCTCTTTATCGCTCAACTGGCGCGCCGGCCGCTGCAGGCCATGGCGCGACGCTGGTGGTGCAGTAGCCTCTACCGCGCCTCGCGCGGACAGCGGCGCTGCCCGGAATGCACGAAATCGTGAGCCGCCGGTTTTAAGGCCCCGCGGATTCGTGCTACGCGTTCCGGGGCAGGCACGCACAAGGTTCTGGCATGAGCAGTAGTTCGCAGACCCCGTGGCCGGAACTGCCGATCGCGGCGTGGCGCGACACCTGTGCGACGCTGCAGCTCTGGACTCAGATCGTCGGCAAGATCCGGCTGACCAAATCGCCCTGGCTCAATCATTCCTGGCATGTGACGCTCTACGTCACGGCGCGCGGATTGACGACGTCCCCGATGCCCGACGGCGCGCGAACGTTCCAGATCGATTTCGATTTCATCGACCATCGCTTGCGCATCTCGACCAGCGACGGCACGCAGCGGCACCTTGCGCTGCCGGATCACTCCGTCGCCAGCTTCTACGCCGCCGTCATGGCGGCGCTTGCCGAACTCGGCATTGCCGTTGCGATCGACGAGATGCCGAACGAATTGCCCGATCCGATAAAATTCTCCGAAGACACCGCGCACGCCTCCTACGATCCCGATGCCGTCGGGCGCTTCCTGCAAATCCTCGTCAACTGCGACCGCGTCTTCAAGCAATTCCGCACCGGCTTTCTCGGCAAGGCAAGCCCGGTGCATTTCTTCTGGGGCAGTTTCGATCTCGCGGTGACGCGCTTCTCGGGCCGTCGCGCGCCGCGCCATCCCGGCGGCGTGCCGCATTTGCCCGATGCGGTCGCCCACGAAGCCTATTCGCATGAAGTGAGCAGCGCCGGCTTCTGGCCAGGCGGCGGCGCGATCGATTATCCCGCGTTCTATTCCTATGCCTATCCCGAGCCATCAGGCTTCCGCGCGGCGAAGGCGCGGCCGGACGCGGCGTTCTTCAGCGAAGCGCTCGGCGAATTCATTCTGCCCTACGACGCGGTGCGAACGGCGGCCGATCCTGACAAGGCGCTGCTCGATTTCCTGCAAAGCACCTATCAGGCCGCAGCGATCGCAGCGAAGTGGGATCGCGACGCGCTGGAATGCGATCCGGGCAAGCCGGGCGTGGTGCGGCAGGTTTGATGCTGCGCAGGGTGGGCAAAGCGCAGCGTGCCCACCATCTTCGGCTTGCGGAAAACATGGTGGGCACGGCGCAAACGCGCCTTTGCCCACCCTGTACGGATCCGTCACCTAGTGCCGCGATTCCGGCTTCACAATGGTCTGGCGAACCTGGGCGCCGCAGTCGGCGCACTCATAGGTGAAGTCGATCTTCGCCATGCTCCAATGCGGCTCGACGTCACGCACATACATCGGAATTCCGACGCAGCTCGGACAGATGACAAAGGCGGGTTCGGTATCGTCGTGATGATGGATATAGGCTGGCATGTCGGCTCTCCCCAAGAAGACACCCAAGAAGGCATTCACCAGTAATCCCTGACCCGAAGCGAATCATACGCCTCTGGCGTGCAGGCGATCATGAACTCTCGCGAACACAGGCAGAACGTCCACATAATCCTGATATGTGTGGCATATTTGCACAACCGTGGCCGCGCTGTTCCAGCGCGTCAATTCTCTTCGCGTGACAGCGGCTTACCGCGCGCGCGTCTCAGCCAGGCGTCGAGCCGCGGATAGTTACGCACTGCGCGCACCATATGGTCGCGCTGTGCGGAGGGCCATCCGCGCCAGCTCAAGGCGGCGCTAATGTCGATCAAGGACAGGGGCGTCACGCCGAAGCGGCGCTTGTAGGCGTAATTGCCGACGGAGAAGTCGAACTCGCGCACGCCGTCCTTGTGAAGGGCAGCCATGGTGCGCTCGATGATCAGCCGGCCCGGCGAACAGTTCGACCATTTCTCGCCGGCGTTGCTGATGCGGACCATCACGTAGCGTGAGCCGGTCCTGATGCCGACCAACGTCGCCACGATCTCGTCGCCGGCGGCCGTGAGCACCGAGACCAGCGCATAACCATTGCCGACACCATCGCGCACCAGGTTGCGGTAGAACTCCGCGCAGGTCTCGTCATCGAGGACGTAGTTCCGCCCGAGGCTCTTCATCCGCGCGCCTTGCTGAACCTCGGTGGTCGCGAGAATCCGCAGCGCTTCACTGGTATCGGTGACGATCGCAAAGGAAGCGGCGGGATCGCGCGTGAAGACGCGCCAGCTCCGTTGCAGCTCTGTGCGCACGGCTTTTTGCAGCGTGTAGCGCCAGGCGTCGTAATCCTCGCCGGTGGTGACGAGATTGCCGTTGAGCAAGCACGGACCGCCGGTATCGAGCAAGGCGAGCGGATTGGGCCTGCCATCGAGATCGATGGGCACCTTGCGAAGGCGGATGAGATCGGCCGCCTCAGGCATGCGGCGCAGCGCCGACAGCAGGCTGCGCCACAGCGCGCGCATCGCTTTGGCATCACGCGGCGCGGCGCTGCCCAAGATCGGCGCGTTGTAGTCGGTCAGATTGAGATCGGCGAATTCGACCGTTGTGATCTTGTCTTGTCGGCGGCGGATCAGCGGCAGCAGCATCGCCGGCTCATGGGTCGATGCATCGGTGACAACAGCGATCAAAGGCGCCACGCCCTCGGTACCGTCGAAAGCGGCGTACCACGCGTCATACCACTGCGGATGCTGGAACGGCGTCGACGGGCTGATGTCGTGCCAGCGCGCGAGGGCCTGTTGCCAGTTGCGCAGCAATTCGACGCGGAATCCGGCCGCACGGCTTTTCGGCCGCGCCGCCAATTGCCCCGCACTGGTCGTCAGCACCGTCATCGGCGTTGCGATCTATGCCGCCTTCGGCAGATCGACGATCTTGCCGGGCTCAGTGGCGTCGAGGCGGAAATCGATCGCGCGACGGGCCTTGCGCTCGCGCTTGACCCACTTGCCGTCGCGCACGAGTTTTTGCAGCACCTTCTTGGCGAAGAACGACGGCCCGCGCAGATTGCTGGTCTTCGGCGTATAGCCGAAGCGATGACGCAGCAAGCCGTTGGCGAGATGGACGATCTGGGCGCGGCGGATCTCGTCGTTGCCGTAGGATACCGTCATGGAGATATTGACGGTG
The DNA here is from genome assembly GCF_036924595.1 of Bradyrhizobium algeriense. Lineage (NCBI taxonomy): Bacteria > Pseudomonadati > Pseudomonadota > Alphaproteobacteria > Hyphomicrobiales > Nitrobacteraceae > Bradyrhizobium > Bradyrhizobium algeriense. The sequence continues at coordinate 5,962,242 of NZ_JAZHRV010000001.1, forward strand.
CCGAGATTCTCGACGCGGTGCGGCGCGTTCAGCGGCCAGTTCAGCATCTGACCGGGTTCGAGATCAAACACCTGCGCATGGGCGTCGTACCAGGGCGCGTAAGGCAGGTCGACCTCGACGTCGAACAGTGCGATGTCCTCGAGGTGTTGCGGCTTGATGAAGGGCGCGGTGTTTGGATAGACATAGACCCGCTTGCGACCGGCGATCTGGATCAGCCCCTGCCCCGGCAGATCGGCATGATAATAGACCTGCGCGTCCGGCGAGGAGATCAGAATGCCGGCCTGGTGGTTCGGAACCACGAACCCCGGAACCTTGGCCGCGATCTCCTCGAACATCCGGTCGACCAGCTTGCGGTAACGGCTATCGACCGCGCCGACATCGCGCATGTTGAGCCAGAGCCCGCCCCGGGAAATCGCTTCGATGACCTGCCGGCCGGAGAGGTTGCCGATATCGCCCTCGCGCCACACGCGGCTGGATCCCCTGGCGCCCGTCTTGACCAGACTGTAATGCTCGCGCGGATAGCTCTCGATCAGCTGCGCGAGTTCGTCCATCGAGAACGCCGGCGACTTGTGCATCTCGTGTTCGAGCCGGATCGGCTGGTGGCTCCAAAGCTCGGAATGGGTCTCATCCCATCTGCTGAAGATCTTGCCCGTCATCGCCGCGCTCCTGCTGACTTCCGTTGCCTGCGCCGTATTCCGGCTGTCCCGAAATCGCGCCCTGCCGCCATTGCCGTCACCGCCCGATGTCCCGTAATGAGACGGCCGGACGCTCTTCATGGTCGAATTGGCAAGAACGGTGCCGGACGGACGCTGCCGCTTACCGGAAGCTAATGTCTGGGATGTATGGCTAACGCCGACCGCTCCTGGAAACCCGCCGCACGATGACTGGAGAAACCCGATATCGGGCGCTGTTTCTCGGCGCAGGGCCGCAGATGCATTGCGGCGTCGGCCAGTTCACCCGCCTGTTGCAGGAGACGATCGAAAAGCTCGAGCCCGGCACGAGCGCGACATTAACGCTAACGCGCAGTGAAGGCTCGCTTGCCGAGATCTGGCGCGCGGTCGGCGCGACGCAAAGCGTGGTCTGCAACTTCCCGATCGTGGCCTGGAAGCGCGTGATGTTCACGCCGCTTCTGGCAATGGCGATTGCCCGGCTGCGCCGGCGCAAGGTCGTCCTGATCCAGCACGAATGGACCGGGCTGCATTGGCTGCGCCGGATCACCTACATGCCGGCGCTACTGCTTGCCGACACCATCGTCATGTTCTCGCCGCTGGTACAGCGCGAACTGGCCAGTGATCCCCTGCTCGGCTGGACCGCCAGAAAGAGCGTGCTGGCGCCGCTGCCGCCGAACATCGAAGTCCCTGTGGGAATTGAAGATTCGAAATTGCGGCACCGCCTCATCGCCGCGAAGCGCGACGGACGGCTGCTGATTGGTCACTTTGGATCGATCTATCCGGGCAAGCAGCCCAATGCGCTGCTCGAGATCGGCGCGATCCTGAAGCAGCGCGGGCTCAAGCCGCTGATCGTCTACATCGGCTCCTTCATTCGCGGCGTCGACAAGGTCGAGCAGGAGTTTCATGCTCGCGCCAGAGAACTTGGCCTCGCCGACGATGTGATCGTCTCCGGCTTCGTCGCCTCCGATCACAAGGTGTTCGGCCTGTTCAGCGAGATCGACGCATTCTGCTATCCGCTCGATGAGGGGCTCACGGCGCGACGCTCCAGCATTCTCACCTGCGTGCAGTCCGGCCGTCCACTGATCGTCGCAGGTCCCGCGCTGCCGGAGGAATTCGACCACCATCCGCGCTTCAAGGAATTGATCGCGCGTGGCGCCATCGTGCTGGTCGCGCGCGGCGCTGATAACGAGACCTATGCCGACCGGATCGCCTCGGTGGTCAAACGGCCGCCGGTACACTGGCCGTTCGATTTCGACGGCTGGTGGAAGGATATCGCCGAAGCGGTGCGGGCGCAGCTCTGAACCTCAGGCTTTCGCCCGGAACCGCGCGAGATAGTGCAGGCCGAATACCGCCAACAGGAACGTGAACCACGAGGGCTCGGAACGGTCGAGGAAGAAGCTTTCCATCGCCGACAGATAGAGCCCGAACAGCCAGATCCGCAGCAGCATCATGGCGAGCGGACCGTTGTTGCCGCCCTCATCCGCCCGCTGAAAATTCCTTAAAGGAAGGATCACCAGCACCAGGATGAGCAAGGCGAGCCCGGGCAGGCCCGTGCCCAGCGCAGTGTCGAGATAGCCATTGTGGCTGTGCGCGGCAAAGCCAGCCCACTCCTTGCCTTCCGGCAGATTTTGAATGGCGCTGCTGCCCCAGAAGGACGCAAAGCCATAGCCGGTGAGCAGCCGCGCATGGAGCGACTGCAATGCAAACGCCCAGATGTCGGTGCGGCCGGTAAATGTCGAATCGAACGGCAGCAACCTGGAAATCCCGGCGAGGCCCTCAGACATCACCGCGCCGATGCTAAGCAGGTTCAGCAATACCAGCGGCGTGAGCAAGACGATCGCGCGAAGCCAGAGCGCGCGGATGAAATGGATTGTCGACGTCAGCAGCAGCACCACAAAGCACAGGGTCAGCGAGCTCTTTCCGGCCGAATACAGCAGAAACAGCGAGGCGAGCGCGATGATGGCGGCACCGGATAGCCACAGGCCGGAGCGGAGGACGTAGACGCCGAGAAACAGCACCACCACCATGATGGACGCGGCCTGGTTCTTGTGGCCGAACGCGCCGCGCCAGTTGCCGGCGAGGCCAGGCTCCTGCGGATCGGTCGCCAGGTGAATCGAAAGATCGGGGGCCAGCAATATTCCGAGATAGCAGATCGCCAGCAATGCGAGCGCCGCGATCGTGAACCAGTGCATCAATTCCTGCTGCGACTTCGGCAGCAGCATCAGCGCGGCGGTCACCGCGACGACGCAGATTGTCAGGGAAAGGCGCTTGATCGACGTTGTCGGATCGAGCGACAACACGACGGTCACCATTAGCCAGGCGCCGAACAGGACAAACGCCGGCGACAACAGCGTCGCCAGGCCCCGCGCGTCGTTTCGCAATGCCAATGCAACGGTCAGCACGCTCAGGGCGCCGAACACCGCATAGGTCGCCAGCTCGTTTCCGGTGCCGACGTCGCCGATCTGCAGATCGCCGAGACTGACGAATGGATGCAGCGATATCCAGCCCAGCAGCAGCGTTCCAATGAATGTCGCGCCGCGGACGATGTCCATCACCTGCTGCCGCTCTATCCCGGCGGCCAGGCTGCGGATTTCGGATGCGTCGACGAGCTCACTCATGAGACGATCTTCGAGGCCTTGTAGGGCTGCGGTTCGAGGCCGAACGCCGCCAGCGCGCTGCCGATCGCCACCGTCACGGGATGCATGGCAATGGTCCGCTCACGCTCGGTCAGGATGGCGCACACGGCATAAACAAGCGAAAGCGGCAAGGCCGCCAGCAATTTGGCGGTCAACTTCGCCCGCAGCCAGATCGTAGGCGTCGCCTTGCGCTGAACGTGATAATTGATTGCGCCGATCCGCAGGCCGCGCGTCACCAGCCATCTCAGGCTGGTGCGGCTTTGCGGCACGGTCTCGCTGATCACGGCTTCAGCCACCCAGTGAAAGCGCAAACCGAGCCTCATGCAGCGGTAGAAGAAATCGGTATCGCCGCCACCCAGAAAATTGAAACGAAGGTCGAATGCCGGCATGCCGAGCCGCGTGAACACCGAACGCCGGATCAGGCAATTGCCGCAGCCATAGATCACCGGCACCGGGCCTGAGGCCTCATAGGCCGGCGCAAAAGCCGGGTGGCGCTGCAACCCGCGCTTCCGTTCGTCCTCGAATTCGGGGAATACCGGTCCGCCGACGATGTCGGCGCCGGTCGCACCGGCAGTCCTGACCATCTGCTCCAGCCAGTCCGGCGACGCGATTTCGTCATCGTCGATCATCAGGAAACTGGTTGCCGCCGGGAACATCTGCAGCGCCGTCTCGAAGGCGGCGTTGATCGCATGGCAATTGCCCTGCCGCGGCTCGATCACGCACACGCCTGCGAATTTCCCCGATGCGAGGTACTCGGCCGCAACCGGAACGCTCTCGCTCTTCGAGGCATCGTTCTCCACCATGACGACGGCGAAGCGACGGTGGGTGCGCTGCGCGGCAAGCGACTCCAGCGTCCGGCGCAGGTACTGCGGCCGGCGGAAACAGGGGATGCAGACGACGGTTTCGGTTGCGGGATCGAGCGCCGGCGAAGCCGCCACCAGCGCGCGCAAAGCCCTGACCGACGGATCAAGCCCGTCCATCTGGAGATCGCTGGTCGAAGGCTGTGCCATGACGTTCACGTCGTTCACGAATCTGTCTCATCGTCCCGAAACGGGATGGCCGGCGTAATCGCGGGACAGTACCGTCTCGATAAAGACGTTCGTTCCGGGGTTGATCCGGCCGTTCCGAACGTAACGCGGGCAGCGGTGCAATATTCGGTCCGATGCCGAAACGTGAAGCAGCGAACTTCGACGACGGTTAATGGACGGGGTTAATCCGCGCTGAACGAACGCTCGCCGCAAATCAGCGACTAAACAACTTTCGGAATAGCCGCTGCGAATTTGGAAACTGGCCGTTGTCGATCTGGGTAGGCCACGCACCGTTGACGTCGAAGTAGGCGGCGTAGGCAATGCTGCCTTCGTTCTTCATGAACCAGTCGTGCATCTGCTGAATGAAGAACGGGTTGTCGCCGGCATTACCCACGCCCCATTCAGGGTAGCTCATCGGCTTGCCGTGCTTGCGCGCAAAATCGCGGTGCCATTCCAGGCCGAATGGCGCCTTGACGTAGAAGGTGTTCCAGCGCTCCTCGGGCGTGCCCGCCTGCTTGAAATCGTAGACGTCGAGACCGATGTAATCGACGACGTCATCGCCGGGATAGCTCGCGTCCGCCGCCATCTCCTGCGGCCCCCACCCCGGACACCAGTCGAACTTGAAGCCGGTGGAGTGACGCCTGAAGATTTCCACGACGCGGCGGAACGCCTTGATGTAATCGGCTTCATGGCCTTTGGCGAACCACGCCATTTCAGCCAGATTCATCTCCCAGCCGAGCCGAATGACCGCCTGCGGATGCGCTTCCGAAATCGCCCGGGCGGCAGCCTCGAATTCGGCATCGTGAAGCCCATCGGCCACGTCGGCGAGAGGCGTCCCCTTCATCGTCAGCGGGATCGACCAGACCACATTGCGCGCGGGATTGAGCTTCTTCCATATGCCCGGAACCCAGCTCAATTTGGAAGAGTCCTCCCAGGTCGTCCCGCCATAGAAGTCGACGCCGAGCACCGAGGACGGCTTCTGCTTCAGCCATTTTTCCCACGCCTGTAGCGTATGCTCGCGACCTATCGGACCCCAATTGACGAAGGCCCCCGCGAATTTCGACGGGGTGGAAACAGTGCGCGAGGCGGCGTTGCTGTCGACATGAGCCAAAAGCAGCACGGTCAGCACAAAGGCCGCCAGAAACAGCACCAGCCGCTTCACGCTGTGCCCCTTGCGCCGCCTCGGATCAGTTCGAAACATCGGCTGTCCTTGCGTGCTCTCTGGCAAAGGCGGCCGACAGCAAGACGCCGTCGCGACAGTGAGCGCTCGCCGTAGCAAAAGGATACAGGCCGGACAGGGTGGCTGTATCAAAAAGAACAGGAGGCTCACAGCCCGCTTCTTGCGAAAAGGGTTTTCGTCGAAAATCCAACATCGGCAATCCATTCGTCGACGCGATCGACGATTCAGGTCAGCGGCTTTGCAATATCGAGTCCAGTACGGGCACGCGCACGAATGGCGCGTTCGCCATGGTTACCGCAATGCTGGAGCGGCCTCGGCCTGTCGCAAATGTGGACGCCGTGGGACGGGGCGGATGTACCGGAAATTGCCGGCCTCGTGGGGCCGCGGCGCTCCAGCCGTGAGATACGCGGGAAAACCGGCAGATTAACCACGCCGCCGCGCGACATGGTGCGTTGCGCCGGTTCGGCACCGATCTTGCTCAATGGGTACCGCGGGAGAATTGAGCCTGACAAACGGCGGCCTCCGGCAGATTGATTGAGATGAATTGCAACGTGTCGTTAACCCTCACCCCATTGCCGAAGCGAAGTTCCGCGCTTCATAGGCCGAAAGCATAATGCTCAGCCAAACCTTCCATTACTCGGTCGCGAGCGTCGTATCGGCCGCGATCGGCTTGCTGAGCGCGGTCGTGTTCACGCGGCTGCTCTCGCCAGAAGCGTATGGAGTCTACGTCGTCGGTCTGAGCACGGCGGGCATCGTTTCGGCGCTGCTGTTCACCTGGGTTCGCGTCTCTGCTCTTCGCTTTCAGTCGGAAGGCGGCGTGGTCGACGTCAGGAAGACCATTTTCGTCGCCTATCTCATTTCCGCCCTCGCCGCGCCGATCGCACTCCTTGTTGCCACACTGACGACGTCGGTATCGCTGGAACGAAATCTCGCAGCGATCTTTTTCGCGCTGGGGCTCGGCCTGTTTGAGCTCGGACAGGAGCTGCTGAAGGCGCGGCTGCAATCCTTCGCGTTCATGTCGGCGTCGATCATTCGCGCCTGCCTGGCGTTCACGCTGTGCCTGGCCGCGGCGCTATTGGGCGGCGGCGGACTGTGCCAGCTCGCGATGGTGACCATCACCTACTTCGTCACGACCATGCTATTTGCCAGCACGATCCTGCGATCCCCCGTCGCCGGACCGAAGATTTCCGAATTGCGGACGTTCGCAGGCTTCGGCATTCCGATCACGCTGTCGGGCATCGTTTTTGCGCTCCACGCCGCGCTCGACCGGATGCTGGTGTTTCACTTCATGGGCGACCATGCGGCCGGCCAGTACGGCGCGTCGGCCGATCTCGTCCGGCAGATCATCCTGATTCCGGCGGTGAGCATCGCATCCGCGACGATCCCGCTGGCGGTACGCGCCTATGCCACCGGCGGCGCCGCCGAGGCGCGGCCGCATCTGGAATTCAGCCTCGAAATTCTGCTGGCCGCCGTCCTTCCGGCCGTCGCCGGCGTAGCGCTGACGAGCAGCTACATCGCCGGCGTGATCCTTGGCAGCGAGTTCAGGGAGACCGCAGCGCAGATCATGCCGATCCTGGCCTTTGCCTGGCTGTTTCAGTCGATTTCCCAATCCTACATTCACGCGAGCTTTCATCTCGCCAAGACGCCGCTCATGATGACGACGCAAAGCATCGCGATGCTGACCGCGAACCTGCTGGTCATGCCGGTCCTGCTTGCCAAATTTGGCCTGGCCGGCGCGGCGGCTAGCCTCGTCATCGTGGAAGCCTTCGGCGCAGGCTTCGGCTGGTATCTCACGCGGAAAGCCTTTCCGCTCCCCTTCAACGCATTCCAGGTCATGCGGATTGTCGCGGCGACGGCGATCATGGCGCTGGTGCTGACGTTCGCAAAACCGCTGCTTCCGATCGGCATCGTCTCGTTTGGCGTGCTGGCCGCAACCGGCTGCGTCGTCTACGTCGCCGCAGCCTTTGCATTCGACATCGCCGGCTTGCGCAAGGCCGTGATCGCCTATGCCGCGCGGCGCAGTCTCCCGGCCCCGTCCATCGCCGCCCCGTCCACCGGACTACCCAGCATGTCGACAAGAGAACCATGATGCGGCTCGCCAGCAAAAATTCGGTCGTTGCAGCCGACAGTCGACATGTCATCTGTCGAACCAATTCAGCGTCGCTGTCGGACTTCACCGACAAGCGGCGCGAGGCGACGCGTCCGTCCGCGTTTCGGAGCGAGAATTTCGAGCGCGACTTCGACAGCAATACGCTGTTCTACGACGCGGTGCAGGTCAGCAAATCAAAGGTTGCGCTGTTTGCGCCGCCATTCTTCAACCTCGCGCGCGACGTCGCGACGACAACGTTCATCAGCGGCGCGGGGACCCGCAAGGCGCGGACAAGGCGCCTCGACCGCCACGCCCAATTGTGGCTGGACATCCCCGAGCATGCCGGCCCGATCCAGGCATTGGGCGAACTGGGGAGTTTTGCATTCCCGGTGTCGCCGAACGAGTCGGAGATGTTCCGGGATCGCCGCGTCATCTTCACGATGTCGAAGGACAATCCGATCGAATGGATCCTCGACTGGGTGCGGTTCAACCGGGACAGTCACGGCGCGGATGCCGTCCTCATCTATGACAACGGCTCCAGCGCCTACGACAGCGCCACGCTGAGCGCCGCGCTCCGTTCAGTCGAAGGCATCCGATGCTCGGTCGTGATGGAGTGGCCTTTCAAATACGGTCCGCAGGGCGCGAACAGCTGGGACCACTGGGATTCCGATTTCTGCCAACTGGGAGCCTGGGAGCACGCAAGATGGCGCTTCCTGCAGAATGCCCGGAGCGCGATGAACTCCGACATCGACGAGCTGGTGCTGTCGAAGTCGGGAAAATCGGTGTTTGAGGCCGCCGAGCAATCCTGGACCGGGCTTGTCCGATATCGCGGGCGATGGATCATCGGCATCGATGACGGCATCCGCGACAACATGCACAAGGCTCCGCATCGGCACGCCGACTTCTCGATTCTGATGCCGCCGAAATATCAGTTCTCAAGGCTCGTGATGCGGCGCGACGCAAACGAGTGCCTGCCGAAATGGACGGTGGTTCCCGCCCGGTGCCCCACGCATGCGCAATGGCACGTCCATTCGATCTTCTCCTGGTGGGCGTCTTATTTCTGCACCAGGGATTTTTCGTTTCGGCACTTCCGCGAGATCGGCAGCAACTGGAAATACCAGCGCACCAACCGTGTGCCGTTCGATCCGTCGATTCACAGGGAAGACCGCGCCTTGATGGACGCTTTTAAGCGCGTCGATTGGGACAACTAGAATGAACAAGGCAACCCCCGCGTCAGAATGGATGAAGCCGATGCCCAAGGCAGTCACGATCGACCACACTCAGGCGGCTGAGCCCGTGCAGCATCCGCAGGCGCTGCTCGAGCTGGCACATGGCGAAGCGCGGCAGAGCCTCTTGACCGTTCACGGCATTCTCGAAGCGAGACTGCCTGAGGGCGAACTCTCGATCTACGAAGCCGGCGGCGGCTCGACCAGCTTCCTGCCGCTCAAGGTGCTGCATCGCGCCCACGTCACTGTGGTCGACATCGACGAGGATCAGATCCGCAACAACGACTATGCGCAAAAGGCGATCCTCGGCGACATCCAGACCCATCGCTTCAGGCCCAACAGCTTCGATCTCGTGATCTGCTACAACGTGATCGAACACGTGCCCGATGTCGAAGCAGCCCTGCTGCGCTTCTACGAGTCGCTGAAGCCGAACGGCATGATCCTGATCGGCGCGCCCAATCCGCGGTCGCTGTCCGGCGTCGTTACCAAATATTCGCCGCACTGGTTCCATGTCTGGTTCTACCGTCACGTCCGCGGCGACAAGAAAGCCGGCTTGCCCGGCCACGCGCCGTTCCCGACGCTGTTCCATCCGCTGGTCACGCTCACGAACCTTGAAGCGTTCGCCGAGCAGCACGGCCTGCAGATGATCTATCGCAAACAGTATGAGAGCCCGCGCTATCCCGAGATGCGACTGCGCATGCCCGCGTTCGCTGCGCTCGTCGATGCCGTCGCGCGCGCGATGAACTTCTTGCTGCCTGGCCGCACCGACGTGCGGCACGGCGACTACCACGTGATCCTGCGAAAGCGTTGAGACCATGAACGCGATGTTGTCAGAGGCAAGAGCGAAGGTCGGCCACCGGCTGGCGATGCATCTGCGCGTCGACCTGTTCCGGCTGCGCAACAGCACGCCGATGGTCAGCTTCACCTTCGACGATCTGCCAAAGAGCGCGGTGACGACCGGTGCGCAGATGCTCGAAGCGCATGGCGCGCGCGGGACGTTCTATGTCTCGGGCAGCCTGGTCGGCGTCGACGCGCCGGACTGGGTGGCGGGCGAGGCCGACGACGTGGTCTCGCTTCACCGCAGGGGTCACGAGATCGGCTGCCACACGTTCTCGCATCAGCGCGCCTGCGACCTCAACGAAGCGGCGATGCGGCAGGAAATCACGCGCAACAACGCTTACCTTCGCGCGCTCGATCCTTCGATACAGGTCGACAGTTTCGCCTATCCGTTCGGATACGGTTCCTACGCCCGCAAGTATCAGCTCAGGAAGGAATTCCAGACCTGCCGCAGCATCGTGCAGGGCGTCAACGGCGGCAGCGTCGACTTGCAGTTCCTGCGCGCCATACCGCTGATCAATCGCGAGATGGATTTCGACGGGATCGACCGCGCGTTCGACGAAGCCCAAACCAATAATGGATGGTTAATTTTCTACGGCCACGACGTCACCGACCGGCCGAGCCCCTATGGCTGTTCGCCCGCTTTGCTCGCCCATGCGCTCCGCGCGGCAGCGAAGCGGAAGATTCCGGCCCTGACCATGGCGGAGGCGATGCGATGCGCCCGCGCTTAAACGCTTTGTTTGCCAATTCGGGGAATAGTCCCTTGGTGAGTATGGTTAATTTTCCCTGTTGCGTTTGTTCAGCGCTTTATTTCAGCGCCCGTGGCGTGACCCGAAGAGTAACCCCTCAGCCGATGCGTGCGGCAGTTCGAATGAAAGCTGGGGTCGATGCTTATCTATGACCAGCCGATAGACCGGGCAAAGCCTGAGGTCGGCCCCGCGGCGACAACCGCGCTGGCGGGCTTCAGCGTGCTCGACCTGGCCCACCTCCTGTGGCAGCGCAAGGTCGCGATCGTCTCGGCGGCGCTGATTTCCGCCTGCGCCGCGGTTGCGGTCGGCAAGAGCCTGACACCGAAATACACGGCGTCTGCCCAGCTCTACGTCGATCCCCGCGAACTGCAACTGGTCGATCGCGAACTGACGCCGCGCGCCCAGGATATTTCCGGCCTCGCGATGGTGGTGGAGAGCCAGGCGCGCGTCATCACCTCGAACAACGTGCTGCTGCAGGTGATCCGCGACACCCATCTGGAAAAGGACCCGGAGTTCGGCGGCGGCGATTCGAAGGGCATCCTGGGATCGCTGCTCGGCCTGTTCGGGATCGAGATGCGCCCCACCGCCGAGCAGCAGAAGCAGATCCAGATGGGCGCACTGGAAGCGCTCAATCGCCATATCAACGTCAAGAAAACCGACCGCACCTTCATCGTCGATATCGACGTCTGGTCGTATGAACCGGCCAAGGCGGCGATGCTCGCCAATGCGATCTCGAAAGCCTATCTCGCCGAATCCAAGCAGTCGCAGGCCGCCGCCGCGCGGCGCGCGACCAGCGACCTTTCCGGCCGCTTGAAGGAATTGCAGGAACGGCTTCGCAACGCCGAGAACGCGCTCGCGGTCTACAAGGCGCAGAACAATTTCGTCGGCAGCCAAGACACGCTGATCAGCGACCAGCAGCTCTCCGCCAGCAACCAGCGGCTCGCCGCCGCCCGCGCGCTGACGCTGGACGCGCAGGCCAAACTCGACCAGATCGAAGCCAGCCGCAAGGCATCCTCCGACGCCGGCGCCATCCCCGAGGCGCTGCAGTCGCAGACCATCGCCAATCTCCGCGCGCAATATGCCGAAGCGCGGAAGCGCCAGGCGGAGTTGCACAGCGAACTGGGGCCGCGTCATCCGGCGCTGCGCCAGATGGAGCAACAGGTGCAGGACCTGCGCCGCGCCATCAACGAGGAGGTCGAGCGCTTCGCGCAGTCCGCGAAGAACGACCTGATCCGCGCCCGCGACTATGAAGCCTCGCTCGGCAAGGCGCTGGAGACCCAGAAGCGCCAGAGCGTCCAGATGAGTCAGGCCTCGGTGCGCCTGCGCGAACTCGAACGCGACGTGGAAGCAAGCCGCGACGTCTACCAGTCGTTCCTGAAGCGATCGCGCGAAACCGAGGAGCAGGAGAGCCTGAACACCTCGAACGCACGCATCATCGGCGAAGCCACCGTGCCGCAACGGCGTACCTTCCCGCCGGCCATGAGCCTGCTCGCGATGATCGGTTTTGTCTTTGGCGGGCTCGCTGCCTCCGGCTGGTTCATCGCACTGAACCAGTTGATGCCGGGCACGAATCCGGTTCAGCCACGGGACAAAGCGCCGCCAGAAACGCCGAAGCAGCCGACCGCTCCGGCGGCCGAGAAGCAGCCACCTGCCGCGCCACCCCAGCCGCAACCCGCGGTCAGCCTGATCGAAAAGCCGCTGATCGCGCGGCTACAGGAAGCCGACGTGATGCGTACGCTCGGCGGCATCCTTGCAACTGATAGCACCGCCGACGTCACGCGGCTGGGCTGGCCGACGCTGCGCGCGGGCTTTCCGCTAATGACTGTCCTCAATGCCCTGCGCGAGATGCGCGCGGCGCTGGCCAGACGCGCCGGCGGGGAAACCCCGCCCGTGATGGCTGTGATCGGCGCTGGAGTGGATCAGGACCGCAGCATCGCCGCGCTGAACATTGCGCTCGCCGCGGCGCGTGATGGCGCCAAGGTGCTGCTGATCGATGCCGACCTTAAGGAGCGCGCGCTATCGAGCAAGGTGAGCCATCTGGCAAAGAGCGAGCCCAGCCGTTTCGGCTGGCTCGGCATCGGCGCCAGGGCCGCCCGCGCGATTCCGACCGCCAACGGAATTTCGATCCTGCCGGCCGTCAATGCCACCGACGCGAAAGCCGGCGACGCCATCCGAAAGGCGATTGCGCAGGCCCGTTCCGCCGGCGGCTATGACCTCGTGATTCTCGACGGGCCGGCGATGCCGTGGAGCGCGGCCGACGGCAAACTGCTCGACATCGCCGAGGGACTCGTTGCGATCCTCCCGGTGCATCTCGACATCAACGACAGCATGGAAGACATCATCGCAGCCCTCGGCGGGGCCGAGCGCAAGCTGGTCGGTGTCGTCCTCAGCGAAGTCAACCCAACGGCCGCGAGCCCGCAGCGGGACAAGCAATATGCTTGAGCGTCGCGTAAATCCCGTCGGCAGAGCGGCCACGGCCAGCGTGCCTCGCATCACGCTGGGCGGGTTGCGGCTTGCCGTGCTGGATCTCGAGCAGACCGCGAACTTCATGATCGACATGGTGTTCCCGCAACGCCGCCTCAATCGCCCGCTCTACCTGACCTCGGCCAATGGCGAGGTGCTGGCGCGCTGCTCGACCGAACCGATGACCGACCGGCTGTTTCGGGCCGCCGATCTGATCAATGCCGACGGCCAGCCGCTGGTGACCGTGTCGCGGTTCAGATCAAAGACACCGCTGCCCGAACGCGTCGCGACTACCGACCTGTTTCACGTCGTTGCCCGCAAGGCACAAGCGGCCGGCCTGACCTTCTACATGCTGGGCGCGGACGACGCGGAGAACGCCGCCGCGGTCGCCAGCGTTCGCGAGCAATATCCCGATCTCAAGATCGTCGGCCGTTGCCACGGCTTTCTGCGGGGCGAAGCGCTGCGTGCCAAGGTCGCCGAAATCAACGCGCTGGCACCGGACTATCTCTGGGTTGCGCTTGGCGTTCCCTATGAGCAGGCTTTCGTCGAGGAATACACACCCAACCTCTCCAATGTCGGCGTCATCAAGACGTCAGGCGGGCTGTTTAACTTCCTGTCGGGCAGCCGCGTCCGCGCGCCGCGGTGGATGCAGCATGCGGGCCTCGAATGGGCGTGGCGCATCTGGCTGGAGCCGCGCCGCCTGTTCTGGCGCTATTTGACGACCAACCCGCGCGCGCTCTATTTGTTGCTGAACAGGGGCCGATCGACTGACATCGGCGGGACACACAATCAATGAGCAGCCGTCCAGCCATTCTCGTCACCGGCGGTGCCGGCTATATCGGTTCGCACTGCTGCAGGGCGCTGGATGCGGCGGGTTACCAGCCCGTCACCTACGACAACCTTTCAACCGGCCACCGCAGCTTCGCCGCCGGCGCGCTGGTGGTCGGCGACATCGCCGACAAGGCCACGCTGGCGCGGACCTTTGCCCAGCACGACATCGTGGCCGTGATGCATTTCGCTGCGTCGAGCCTGGTCGGCGAATCCGTTGCCGATCCGCAGAAATACTACGTCAACAACCTCGCCGGCACGCTGTCGCTGCTGGCGGCCATGCGCGAGGCCGGCTGCAATCGCCTGGTGTTTTCGTCGACCGGCGCGGTCTATGGCAATGCCGACAGCAAGGCGCTACGCGAAGACTATCCCTGCGCACCGATCAACCCCTATGGCGCCTCGAAATGGATGATCGAGCGCGTGCTGGCGGATTATCGCACAGCCTACGGCTTCGGCTCGTTCGCGCTGCGCTACTTCAACGCCGCTGGCGCCGATCCCGCCGGCGGCATCGGCGAGCTGCGTGAGGTCGAGACACACCTCATCCCCCGCGCCATGATGGCGCTGCAGGGGCATGTGCCGGACTTTGCCGTGTTCGGCGACGATTACGACACGCCGGACGGGACGGCGATCCGCGACTACATCCATGTGACGGACCTCGCGGCTGCCCACGTGCTGGCGCTCAAGCTGCTGCTGGAGGGACATTCAGGCGGGGCATTCAATCTCGGCACCGGCAACGGTTTTTCAGTGCGCGAAATACTCGCGGCGATCGCGACCGAGGCCGGCCGCGATGTTCCGCATGTCGTCAAGCCGCGGCGATCGGGCGATCCGACCTATCTGGTCGCCGATCCCTCCGCCGCACGCGCGACATTGAACTTCCGTCCCGCTTATTCGGATCTGGCCACGATCATCCGCACCGCCTGGGCGTGGCACAGGAAGGCGCACCCGCTGAAGACGGGCGCCCCGGTTCGCGAGTGATCCGGCACAACCTCGCAAGAGAGCTCTCAGCGGCCTACAGCGGCTTGATCTGCACCTTGCGCCACTTGATCACGCCCGAGCCGTATTGCAGCGCGAACGGACCGCTGGCGTGTTTTGAATCCTGGACATCGACGGTTTTCTGGCCGTTGAACACGACCACGAGATGCGGACCCTTGGCGGTGATTTCGTAGGTGTTCCATTTGCCGCCCGCCTTCGGCATCGGGTCGACCTTGGCCACATCGACGATGGCGCCGGTGCCGTAGGTCGGATCGGGCCGCTTGTCGAAAATATTGACCTCGTAGCAGATCTTGGCGTCGATCTTGGCCGACTGGTCGCAGCGAATGAAGATCCCGCTGTTGGCATCATCGTCGGCCCAGAACTCGGCCTTGATCTGGAAATCCTTGTAGGACTCCTTGCTGACGAGATAGGAGGGATCCTTGCCCTCGGTGATCTTGTCTGCGACCAGCGCGCCGTCCTTCATCGCCCAATTGGCCTTGCCGACCTCGGTCCAGTCGCCCATTTTGGTGCCGTCGACAAGCGTCACCCAGCCATCGCCCTGCCCGGACGCGACGCTGGAAAATTGAAGTGCGGCGGCGCCGATCAACAGAGCGGCCGCAAGTATCGACAAGCGCTTCATGAACGTAGCCCTCCCATGGCTGCTTTTAGTTGGGCCGAAACCTATCACCGCGACGCGCGGCGTAAATCCGTTTTTCATGCTGCAGCTGCGTTGTGCGACATTTCGCTTTCCGCTGCCGCCGATCACGCATGCACCTGCGCGCCTTGCTCCGCGGGAAGGAGACCGACTAGCATCGCGGCAACAGAGATGAACGCATCTCAGCTCACGAGACGGCAACGGAGGAAACCATGAAGGCGATCATCCGCTCCTGGCGACACCTCATGACACCGCTGGCTTTCGCCAGCATGTTGAGCATCTCTTCCGCTGCGGAACTCAATCCGGCCGCCGTCATCTACAAATTGCCGGACCAGATTCCCTGGGGCCCGGTCAATGCAGCCGGTGCGCAAAGCGCTGTTGTCGTAGGCGATCCCGCCAAACCCGGCTTCTATATGGTCTACAACAAGTGGACGAAGGGCAATCATTTCAGCCGCCCGCACTTCCACCCCAATGATCGCTACATCGTCGTGCTGCAGGGCACGTGGTGGGTCGGCTCGGGGCCGAAATTCGATCCCGCCAACACGACGCCGATGCCGGCCGGCAGCTTTGTCACCCATTTCGCCAAGCAGGTGCATTGGGACGGTGCCAAGGACGAGGACGCCGTTCTCCTGATCATGGGAGAAGGCCCGGCGACCTCAACCGCGGCGGAAGAAGAGAAATAACCGCTGGCGGAACGGGACCGGCTTCGAGATCAACGACCCAGCAACCATTCCGGCAGCGGCGCGTTTTATGTCCCAACCAAATCAGGGGATATGAGACATGGCTTCTGCTTCACAGATCCGGGAACATATGGACGTCATCTCATCGGACAAGAAGACGGTCGGAAAAGTCGACCATATGGAAGGAACCGACAAGATCAAGCTGACCAAACAGAGTTCGCCTGATGGCCAGCATCATCACTTCATTCCGATGTCATGGGTCGACCACGTTGATCAGCATGTCCATCTCAACAAATCAGGCGCGGACGTGACCTCGCACTGGCAGCACGGACGGCAATAGCCGGCAACATGCATTGCGCCGCCCGTGGATGCAGATATCATCAGGCTTCAGGAGATTGAATGCATCCGGCGGCGGTACTGCAATTCGAACGTATGATCGGCGAATACAACACGTGGCGTGCCGTTCCGGAAACGGAACGCTCGCCCGCCCCGGCGTGGTGGTGGGGACCCGCGATGGAGTTGCGCGCCTCCTCCCAGCCGCTCCCGGCCGAATGGTGCGCCGAGCTCGGATTGCCAGACCGGGCGACATATGCTTCCGCCGCAGACATCTTCCTTGGGACCTTCGCAGGGCAGACGTCGTTGCCTTGGCCTTACGATTTCCCCTGCAAAACCGAAATTCCGGACCCGGCGGTCCGTGAGCTGCATCCGCAACCGTCAGACGACAGCGCCTTCCAACCCTGAGCCGGCTTCCGGCTGCAACGGCGGCGAGGCGAGCCGCGGTTCGGCGCGAAGCAGATCAGCCATCTGCCTGGCGGGCAGCGGCTTGGAGAACAGGAAGCCCTGCATTTCGTCGCAGGCGTGGCTGCGCAAGAAGGTCTCCTGCTCCAGGGTCTCGACGCCCTCCGCAATGACGGTCATGCCGAGCGCCTTGCCCATGCTGATGATCGCCTGCGCGATGGCCTGGTCTTCGGAATCGACGGGAAGGTCGCGAACGAAGGAGCGATCGATCTTGATGGTGTCGATCGGAAACTGCTTCATCAGCGACATCGACGAATAGCCGGTTCCGAAATCGTCGATCGCGAGGCGAATGCCACGGCTCTGGATCGCATCCAGCACCTTGATCGCGCGCGACACGTTCCGCATCACCATGCTTTCGGTGACTTCGAGCTGCAGCAGCACCGGCGACATGCCGCTTGCCAGCAGCGCCTCGTCGACATCGTGCAGCAGATTCGGGTCCGCGAATTGCCGCGGCGACAGGTTGACCGCCATCGTCACCGGCCGCAGGCCGCGTCGCTGCCAGGTCATGTTTTGCGCGCAGGCTTCCTTGAGCACCCAGCGGCCGATCGGAACGATCAGCCCGGTTTCCTCGGCCAGCGGAATGAACTGCCCCGGCGATACGGTGCCGAGTTCGGGATGGATCCAGCGCAGCAGCGCCTCGACGCCGGTGATCTGGCCGCTCGCCATGTCGATCTTGGGCTGATAGTGCAGACAGAACTGGTCGCGCTCCAGCGCGCGGCGCAAGGCACTTTCCAGCGTCAGGCGCTCGATCGACTGCGTCTTGATCTCCTTGGTGAAGAAGCGGAAGGCGTTCTTGCCGTCCTCCTTGGCGAGATACATCGCCATGTCGGCGTTCTTGGTCAGCGTCAGCACGTCGGCGCCGTCAAAGGGGTACATCGCAATGCCGATCGAGGCGGTGGTGTGGCATTCGTGACCGCTGAGCTGCAACGGCTGGCTGAGCACGGACAGAAGCTCTCCGGCGATGCGCTCGACCTCGTGGCGCTCGGCGGTCTCCTCCAGAATGACCACGAACTCGTCGCCACCCAGCCGCGCCACGACATCGTTCGAACGCAGTGCGCGCCGCAGCCTGCCGCCGATCTCCACCAGCAGCATATCGCCGGCGTCGTGCCCCAGCGAGTCGTTGATGACCTTGAACCTGTCGAGGTCGATGAACAGAAGGGCGAACTGCCGCTGATAGCGCGCGGCCGCATCGATCGCACGGCGGAGCATACCGTTGAACATTTCCCGGTTCGGCAGATTGGTCAAGCTGTCGTGCGACGCCAGATACTCGATCCGCTCGTCGGCCTTGGTCTTTTCATCGACGCGGTCGAAATTCTCCAGTGCGAACGAAACGTTGCCGACGAGCCGCTGCAACAGCTCCGCAAACTCGGGCGTGAACGTGTCTTTCTCCATCGACATGAAAGACATCACGCCGACGACTTGCCCATGCACCCACAGGGGGAATGAACCGCCGGAATTCGTGCCGTCGTTGCGCGCCGTGGCGTGAAACGCTTCGGCGCGCGGATCGCCGAGGTAATCGTTGATGATGCAGGCCTGCTGCGAACGTATCGCCGAACCACAGAGCCCACGCCCCTCCGGATGCGCCTCGCTAGTCGATATCACTGCCTCGCGGGCGCTGGAGGCGGTCGGACCGGCGGCAGCCACGACGTCGAGATACTCGCTGTCCGGCTTTATCAGCGCGATGGAGGTCAAGGTGAACTTGCCGCCGTTGGCCGCGGCCTCGCACACCAGCTCGAACAGTTCCGCCCGGGATGCCGCACGGATGATCGCCTCGTTGGTTGCGCTCAACGCCGCCAACATGCGTGTCAGGCGCTCCTTCTGGACCTCGGTCCTCGCCTTCTCGTCGGCCCGATCGAAGGTCCCGATCGCGAACGACACGTTGTCGGTGAGTCTCTGCAACAGTTCGGCGAATTCGGGCGTGAACGTATCGATCTCCGAAGAGATGAAAAACATCACGCCGACCGCCTGGCCGGAAACCAGCAGCGGGAACGCCGCGCCCGACATCGCGCCGTCGCTGTGAATGAACTGGTGAAACGCCGACCCGCGCGGGTCAGCGCGCAAATCGTTGGCGATGCAGGCCTGGCGGGAGCGGAAAGCGTTGCCGCACAGCCCGCGTCCTTCCGGATGATCCGCGTTGATCGAAACCTTCACCCGGCGCATGTTGCCGGCCGTTGGTCCCGCCACGGCCACCATGTCGGTGTAGTCACTGTCGGATCTGGCCAGCATGATGCTGGTCGAGTTGAACCGGCCGCCCGTCGCGGCAGCTTCGCATACCAGTTCGAACAGCTCCGTCCGCGACGTTGCACGAACGATCGCTTCGTTGGTCGCACTGAGCGCCGCCAGCATGCGCCCCAGACGTTCCTTCTGGGCGTCGGCTCTCGCCTTTTCACCGGCGCGCTCGAAATTGTCCAGCGCGAACGAGACGTTCTCCGCGATCCGCGCCATCAGGGCGACGATCTCCTCGTCCTCCGCCCACAGTTTTCCGACAAAGAACAGCAACACGCCGATGCTCTCGTCGGCCTTGATCAGCGGAACGGCGACGCAGGCGGTGACAGCCGTTTCGCGTGCGGCCTGATGCCAGGGCTGGCCCTGTGTCGAGTTGAGGATATTGTTGTTGACGGCTGGCAGCTGCGTCCGGAATGCCCTGCCGCAGACGCCCGTTCCATACGGGTTACTCGCATCGATCGAGAACGGCGCCCGCATGATCTGTTCGACGATCGCGCCGGTGCCTGCGGCCGGCTTCAACCAGATCGAGTCCGGCTCCGCAAGCAGCACCACGGTAGCCGCGGATTTTCCGCTGTATACCGCGGCATCGCAAACGCGCTGATAGAGATCCTGTTCGGTCTTGGCGCGCAAAATCGCTTCGTTGGTCGCGCTGATGGCGCCGAACATCCGGTTCAACCGCCGCATCCCGCGCTCGCCGTTCTTGCGCGCGGCCTCATGTTCGAAATTGTCGAGCGCAAACGAAATGTTCGCCGACACGCGCTCCAGCATCGCGACGATCTGCCCGTCGATCGAGTGAGGTTCCCGCCGCGAAACGAGAAGCACGCCGACGCCCTCGCCGTTGCAGGTCAGCGGCAGCGCCGCCGCCGTACCCACTTGGCCGGCTCTAGCTCCCTCGCGCCACGGCAGCGAGCGCGGATCATTCAGGAAATCGTTGCTGACGCATATCTTCCGGTCACGGAACGCCTGCCCGGAGACCCCGGACCCTTCGGGCGTACCGGCCACGATCGAGATGTCGATGCTGCGCAGGCGCGGGACGTCGTCGCCACAGCCGGCGGCGAAGCGCAGGAGATTGGTTTCCGGCTCCAGCAGGAAGATCGCCACGGCCAGGAAGTCCCCGACCGAGAACGCGGCTTCGCAGACCTTCGCGTACAGCTCTTCGGGTGATTTGGCGTACAGAATCGCTTCGTTGGTCGCATTCAACGCCGCAAACGTGCGCGCGATATCGGTCCTCACCGTCCCCAAGCTCCCTGCCGGCAGCACCGGGCTGCCCCGCGGATTTTATGCGTGCAGGTGGCCTAAATGCTCGTTATTGGCGGCCCGCAGTTGCGATTCAGAGTAAATGTCGGACCAACGAACCGCGACGTCGCTCAGGAGAACTACTGGCTGATTCACGATTTGTCAGCCATACCGCCGGCGCGCGCCGGCCGGAATACAGGCAGCCGAACGCAATTCGAATTTTGCAGGATGAAATTCGAAAGCCATCGAGAACCGTGCCGGCAGCATGGCTAACAGGATATTTCCACGCTTGCCCTGCCGCCGCCGCTTTGAGACCATACCGGCCGCGGCAACAAGCAAGACCCGTCTTCACGCGGGCGTTAAAGGTAGAGGAAATTTCCATGCCGATGGTCCAAGCCGACCGTCTCACGCATATCGGCGCGGCGCTGCTCAAGGCCGCCGGCGCGTCGGAGGAGGAGGCTCGCGCCGTCGCGGTCGGCTGCGTCAACGCCAATCTCGCCGGCCATGACTCGCACGGCGTGATCGCGATCCCGACCTATATCGACCGCATCAAGGCCGGCCATATCGTGCCCGGCGCCAAATGGACCATCGTCCAGGAATCGCCGACCACGACCGTGATCGACGGTCATTGGGGCTTTGGCTTTCACGTCAACGCCCAGGCGATGGCGCTGACGATCGAGAAGGCGAAGACCGCCAACGTCGCCGCTTGCACGGTGTTCCGCCAAAGCCATGTCGGGCGGCTCGCCGCCTATCCTCTGATGGCGATGCGCGAGGGCATGATCGGCATTGCGACCGCCGACTCCGGCCGCTCGCCGAAGCATGTCGCGCCGTTCGGCGGCCGCGAGGCACGGCTCGGCACCAATCCGATCTCGATTGCGGTGCCATCCGACCTCGAGGCGCCGTTCTATCTTGACATGGCGACCTCGGCGGTCGCGGCCGGCAAGATCGCGCTGTCGGTGGCGCGCGGCGAACAGATCCCGCAGGGCTGGATCATCGACGCCGAGGGACGGCACACCACCGATCCCACCCAGTATCGCAAGGGCGGTGCACTGCTGCCGCTCGGCGGCAGCGAGGGCTACAAGGGAAGCGGCCTCGCCGCGATGGTTGAGGTGTTGTGCGGCCTGCTCACGGGACTTGGCTTTGGCGTCGAGCCGACCGGTCGCCACAATGACGGATGCTTCATGGCGGTGTTCAATGTCGCCGCGTTCCGCCCGCTGAAGGATTTCGAGAGGGAAGTCGGCGAGTTCGCGCGCTATCTGAAATCGACGCGGCCATCGGAAGGCTCGCCCGGCGTGTTCTATCCCGGCGAGGTCGAACATATCCGCGAACAGCAGCGCAGGCGCGACGGCATCGAGGTCGAGGACGCGACCTGGGACAAATTGAAGGCGCTGGCCACCGACTACAGGCTCGTCGCAGAGCTCGACTTGTAATGAATTCCGCCCGCACAAGGAGAACCGCATGACACGGCAAATGGCGCTGGTGGGATTCCTGCAGGCGCAGAACTGCACCAATCTGCCGAGTTCGTGGCGGCATCCGGAATCGCGCGACGATTCGATGTCGGCCGATTACTACCAGGAAATCGCCAGGATTCTCGAAGCCGGAAAATTCCACATGGCGTTCTTCGACGACCGCCTGGCGATGCCCGACCGTTACGGCAACGACCACGCCCACACCGTCGAATACGGCATCCGCTGCGTGAAGATGGACCCGCTGATCGTGCTGACCACGATGGGCATGGTGACGACGAAGCTCGGGCTGGGGTCGACCTGCTCGACCACCTATTACGAGCCATTCGATGTCGCGCGCCGCTTCGCCACCCTCGATCTGATGTCGGGCGGACGCGCAGGCTGGAACGTCGTCACCTCGCTCAATGACGGCGAGGCCCACAACATGGGCAAGGACGCCCATCTCGAGCATGACCACCGCTACGATCGCGCTGACGAATTCATGGAAGTCGTGCTCGGCCACTGGGACACCTGGGAAGACGACGCGTTGATCATGGACAAGAAGAGCGGCCGCTTCGCCGATCCGGCCAAGGTGAAGCGGCTCGACCACAAGGGCGAGTTCTTCAAGTCGCGCGGTCCGTTCACCGTTCCGCGCTCGGCGCAGGGCCATCCCGTCATCATCCAGGCCGGCGCGTCCGGCCGCGGCCAGCGTTTTGCGGGGCGATGGGGCGAGGTGATCTTCACCGCCGCGCGCAACGTGGCCGCCGCCAAGGAAGGCTATGCGGCGGTCCGCAACGAAGCGGCCAAAGCCGGCCGCGATCCCGACCAGATGCGCCTCTGCAACCTCACCACACCCGTCTGCGGCGCAACCAAGACTGAGGCCGAAGACAAGATGGCTGTCATCAACAAGCTGCCGCTGCAGATCGATGCGCTGTCGCTGCTCGCGGAGGCGCTGAACTACGACTTCGCCGCCAAGCCGCTCGACGAGCCGCTGACAACAGAAGAGCTCAAGAGCATGCAGGGCATCCTTGGCATTCGCGACGGCGTGCTCAAGAATTCGGGGAAGACTAATCCGAGCGCGCGCGACTTCGTCACCTTCTCCGGCCGCGGCCAGGTGCATGACGCGATCGTCGGCGGCCCGAAGGAGATCGCCGACAAGCTGGAGGAGATGTTCGTCGAGCGCGGCTGCGACGGCTTTGTCATCGCAGCCACCATCGTGCCGGGCTCCTATGCCGATTTCGTCCGGCACATCGTGCCGGAACTGCAGCGTCGCGGGCTGTTTCACAGGGATTACGCCGGCAAGACGCTGCGCGAGAATCTCGGCCTGACGCGTCCTGCCGCCGGCGCCTGGAAAGCCACGCCGCGGGCCGCGGCCGAATAAGAACAAGAGGAAGAACCATGCGTTGGCTCAAATTCACCACCGCCGGCAAGACCTCCTGGGGCATTGTCGAGGGCGACAACGTGATCGCCGTCAACGGAGATCCGCTCGGCGAATGGCAGCGCGGAACGCAGTCGCATGCGCTGAAAGACGTCAAGATCGAGCTGCCGCTGATCCCGCGCACCTTCTATTGCGTCGGGCTGAATTACCTCAAGCATCTCAAGGAAGCCGCCGACAAGGCCGGCACGGTGCCCAACGTGCCCAACGTGCCCGATCGACCCGAGATCGGCTATCGCGCGCAGAACGCGCTGATCGCCCATGACGAGGATGTGGTGATTCCGGCGACCGCGACCGAGAAGATCCACTACGAGGGCGAACTCGTGGTTGTCATCGGCAAGAAGGCAAAACACTTGAGCGAAGCCAACGCGATGGATTGCGTGTTCGGCTACACCATCGGCAACGATGTCAGCGAGCGCACCTGGCAGAAGGCCGACCGCAGCCTGTGGCGCTCCAAGAACGCCGACACCTTCAAGCCGATGGGGCCGTGGATCGAAACATCAGTCGATCTCGACAAGATGGAAACCGTGATCCGGGTCAACGGCAAGGAGACCGGCCGCTTCCGCACCAACGACATGATCTTCGGCATCGTGCCGTTCCTCGTCGAGCTGACCAAGTATTTCACGCTGTGGCCCGGCGACGTGATCTGGATGGGCACCGACGGCGCCTCACCTAACCTGAAAGCCGGCGACGTCGTTGAAATCGACATCACCGGGATCGGGACGTTGCGCAACAGGTTCGCGGCGGAGGAAGTTTGACGTCCTCAGAAATGAGGACAGGCGCGGGAATCGGCATCGGGTAAGGTTCGTCCGCGCGAGTATCTATCCTGCGTAGAATCATCATGACTCGCAGCTCCACCCCGCTCGGCCCTTAAGCAATCAATATCTCCGCTTGCGGCCTTATGGATTGCTTCGCTTCGCTCGCAATGACGGCTGCGACCTCCTCAGTTGAACCTTAGATCATTCTCGACACAATCGGAACTTTCCGCAACAGCGCCGTGGCCCCCCAGCTCAGCACCAGCGTGCCGATGAAAACGACAGCAAATTTGACGACGGCCGGCCATGAATAATCGTAAACGGCGTATTGCAGCCAGAGGATGAAGATGTAGTGGGTGAGGAAGATGCCGTAGGCAGATGGCCGCATGGCATCGAGCAGCTTCATGCCCGATGCGGCGAAGGCCAGCGACACGGTCAGCACCGTGAACGTCATCGCTGCGCTGAACAGCGCAAAGGCAAGGCCATAGCCGGTCTGCCAGGATAGCGGCGGTGAATCGAAATCTGCGATCCAGTTGTGATGGGCATAGACCAGCAGCAGGATGGCGCCGTAGAACAACGACGCAAAGGCAAGCCAAAGCGGCCAGCGCCTGACCAACGCACCTTCCTCGCTCAGGATTCCTGCACGAAGGCTAACCACGCCTATGCCGACACCGGTCAGGAAATAGCCGGCATAGAGCAGAATCCGGCTGGTCTGGATAGGCAGCGGATAGCCGCCCGGCTCCAGCCAACTCGCATCGCCTGATATCAGCCGCATCGGTACGTAGACGACGGTCGAGACGCCGAGGAAGGCCGCAAACGCCGTCCACGGCCGGTCGCGCAGCGAAAAGATCAGCAGGCCAGACATCTTCCGCAGGCGCGGCGCGACTGCCAGCAGCGCCGCGGCAACGATGTCAAGCGCCAGCAGTCCCCACAGGAACCACGCCGGACCCGACGGCCAGGGGCCGACCGTCAGCGTGCGCCACCAGAAGTGAAAGAAGTTGAAGTCGGTGGTGCCGGGCAGATGATAGCGCAGGAAGGTCGGATAGTATGCAATCGGCATCAGCACGAAGATCGAAACCAGAAAGGGAATGCCGAGCCGCCATGCCCGATGGCGCAGGAAATCCGCGGCGCCTCTGCGCATCAGGCTGTCGTGAACGAACAGGCCCGAGATCAGGAACATGCAGGCCATGAAGAAGCTGTCGTTGAACAGCACGACGAGGTCGAACCCCAACCAGCGCATTTTATCGCCGCTGCCGAAATGGGTGTAGTTGACCACGGAGTGATGAACCAGCACCAACAGCGTGATGAAGGTGCGGGCGCGGTCCAGCGCAACGATGCGCGCCCTCACCTTGACGGTCCTGTCGCTCCGATCGGTCTTGCGCAGCATCTCGCTATTTCCCATCGAGCCTGCGCCCGGTCATTTCTCGAACGCGTCGTAAATCAGCTTCTTGACGTTCACCTGCACATGCTGGCGGGCCGACGGCGCGTTTTCCAGCACGACAAAGAACATGTCCTGGGCGCGGTCGATGACGAGGTAGGCGCCGGTGGCGCCGTCCCATTTGATTTCGCCGAGCGAGCCCGGTGGCGGCGGCACGGCATTGCCGGGATTGGTGCGGACACCAAAACCGTAGCCAAACCCAAAGCCGTCGCCAGGGTAATAAAAGTAATTGCGTTCGACGCCCGAGCCCGGGCCGATATGGTCAGTCGTCATCGCCGCAAACGTAGCGGGACTGAGATAGGTCCTGCCGTCGAGCGTGCCGCCATTGAGGAGCATTTGCCCGTAGCGCGCGAGATCGGCAACCGTCGAGACCAATCCGCCGCCGCCGGATTCCCATCGCGTAACATCGAGCGAAGTCCGCTCAACATGCTGATCCTTGCGCAGCGGCCGGGCATAGCGGCTCCGCTCAGCCGGATCGGTCAAAAAGAATTTGGTCGTCGTCATCCCCAGGGGATCGAACAGTTCCGTCTTTTCGAACTGGTACAGCGACTGCCCGGAAACGACCTCGATCACGCGGCCGAGCACGTCGATCGAATGCCCGTAATCCCACAGCGTGCGCGGCTGCTCCGCCAGCGGCAGTTTGGCGATCCGCTCGGCAAATTCGGCATTGTCGAAGTCGCCGAGATAAATGCCGTCATACGCCGCCTTCACCGGCCCTCGCGGCCCGTAGAAGCCATAAGTGATCCCCGATGTATGCAGCAGCAGGTCCTCGATCGTGACCGGCCGGCGCAATGGCGCGAGATCGAGCACGGCCTTGCCGGACTCATCCTTGCGCTCGACGCCGACCTTCATGCCGGCGAAAGAGGGAATGTACCTGGCGACGGGATCGTCGAGTTTGATCTTGCCGCGATCGATCAGCATCATCGCGGCAAAACTAGTGACCGTTTTGGTGAGCGAATGCAGCGGAAAGATCGTATCCCTCGGCATATCGATTCCGGCATCGACATCGCGCTTGCCGAACCATTTGAAATAGACCGGCTTGCCGTGGCGCTGGATCAGAACGATAGCGCCTGGAATTTCCCCTTGTGCGACCTGGTCGTTGAGAAACGCGTCGATCCGTGAGAGCTTTTCCACCGACAACGTGGCATTCGGCGGCGGACCGAATGCCACGACGGGAAGCAAGGCGCCCAGCCAGGCCAGCGCGACGACCACTGCCAGCAGCGACGCATGATGACTTGATGACACCGGCTTGTGCGTAGGCATGCGCGATTTTCCCCATTCCAGGTTACGACCTTATTAGATCGACAAGCATCGATCCAGATGGCGACCATCTTCTCGATCGGATACACTCCGACAATCGTTCAAATTGAAAACGTTCAGAGGAGAACGACCATGAAACCCCGGATGAACTACTACCAGGCCGCCCCTGACACCATCAAAGCGCTCGTCGCGCTGGAGGCCCAGATCGTCGCGTCCGGCCTCGAAAAATCGCTGATCGAACTGGTAAAGACGCGTGCCTCGCAGATCAACGGCTGCGCTTATTGCATCAACATGCACACCCAGGACGCCCGCAAGCTGGGCGAGACCGAGCAGCGGCTGTATCTGTTGAACGCCTGGCACGAGTCGCCGCTGTACACCGACCGCGAACGCGCCGCCTTGGCATGGACCGAGGCATTGACGCTGATCGCCGAAACCCACGCGCCCGACGATCTCTACGCAGACGTGCGCGCCCACTTCTCGGAGACGGAGACGGTCAATCTGACCATGCTGATCGGGGCCATCAATGCCTGGAACAGGCTTGCGATCGCCTTTCGCGCGGTACACCCGGTGAAGGCCAAGGCCGCGGTGGCTTAAGTGACCGCGCAGCGCATCAGCGTCCTCACTCGTCATGCGCGGGCTTGACCCGCGCATCCATCAAACAAGAAAATCTTTGAAGCGCGATGGATTGCCGGGTCAAGCCCGGCAATGACGCTGCGAGAACTATCGCACTACACCGCCGTCGCCTTGGCGAACTCGACATAGATCTCGCGCAGGCGGTTGGTCATCGGGCCGGGCTTGCCGTCGGCGACCTTCTTGCCGTCGATCGATACCACGCCTTGCACGAAAACGCTCGCGCTGGTGACGAAGGCTTCCTTGGCGGCCAGCGCCTCCTCGACGGAAAACGCCCGCTCCTCGACGCGAAGCTGGCGCTCTTCGGCCAGAGCAACCACCGCCTTGCGGGTGCAGCCGGGCAGGATCGCGCTGCCGTTCTGCCGCGTCACGATCACGTCGTCCTGGGTCAGGATGAAGCACGACGACGAGCCGCCTTCGGTCACCTTGCCATCCTCGATCATCCAGGCCTCGCCGGCGCCGGCCACCGCCGCCGCCTGCTTGGCCAGCACCTGCGCCAGCAGCGCCACGCTCTTGATGTCGCGCCGCGCCCAGCGCAGATCGGGCACCGTGATCACGTTGATGCCGGTCTTGGCTGACGGCGCATTGATGATGTCCTTGGTCGAGGTGAACATGATCAGCGTCGGCTTGACGTCGCCCTTGGGAAACGCAAAGTCGCGCCCGGTATCGGCGCCGCGGGTCACTTCCAGATAGACCATGCCGTTGACGAGATTGTTGCGCGCGATCAGCTCCTTCTGGATCTCCTGGATGCGTGCGGTTGTCTCCGGCAACGCCAGCTCGATCTCGCCGACCGAGCGCTCCAGCCGCGCCAGATGCGAGGCATTGTCGATCAGCTTGCCGTCGAGCACGGCCGCGACTTCATAGATGCCGTCGGCGAACAGGAATCCGCGGTCGAGGATCGAGACCTTCGCCTCTGAAAGGGGCACGAATGAACCGTTGACGTAAGCGATCTGTTCCAAAGTAGAGTCTCCTGGAGGTAGCGAAGCCGGTGGCGGCATTCCTATACGTTAGGTGTCAACGCGGACAAAGCTTCCGGCGGTCACTTCCGGGGCGCTCGAAGAGGCGAACCCGGAATGACGGGAAACTAATGCGAGAGAATCTTCGACAAGAACTGCTGCGCGCGCTCGCTGCGCGGACTGCCGAAGAAATCGGTCTTCAGCGCATCCTCGACGATCTCGCCCTTGTCCATGAAGATCACGCGATTGGCGACCTTGCTGGCAAAACCCATTTCGTGGGTGACGACCATCATGGTCATGCCCTCATGGGCCAGATCGACCATGACGTCGAGCACCTCGCTGATCATTTCGGGATCGAGCGCCGAAGTCGGCTCATCGAACAGCATCGCGATCGGGTCCATGGCGAGAGCCCGTGCAATCGCCACGCGCTGCTGCTGGCCGCCGGACAGTTCGGCCGGGTATTTGTTTGCCTGCACCGTCAGCCCGACGCGCTCGAGCAGCTTGTGACCCTTGGCCATGGCTTCGTCGTGCGAGCGCCCCAGCACCTTCTCCTGCGCCAGGCACAGATTCTCGATGATCCGCAGATGCGGAAACAGCTCGAAGTGCTGGAACACCATGCCGACGCGGGCGCGCAGCTTCGGCAAATCTGTCTTGGGATCGTTGACCTTGATGCCGTCGAGGATGATCTGGCCCTCCTGAAACGGCTCCAGCGCGTTGACACATTTGATCAGCGTCGACTTTCCAGAACCCGACGGACCGCACACCACCACCACCTCGCCCTTGGCGACGCTGGTGGTGCAGTCCTTCAGCACCTGGAAACTCGGCCCGTACCATTTATTGACGTGGCTGATTTCGATCATGGGTTCTCACCGAACAATAGCAATGCGCGCCTGCAGGCGCCGGACGCCATAGGACGCGACACAGGAAATCACGAAATAAACCAACGCCGCGAACAGGTACATCTCGACTAGGCGCCCGTCACGCTGGGCTACTTTGCTGGCGGCGCCGAGGAAGTCCGGGATCGACAGCACGTAGACCAGCGAAGTGTCCTGGAACAGCACGATGGTCTGCGTCAACAGCACCGGCAGCATGTTGCGGAACGCCTGCGGCAGCACAATGTAGCGCATGGACTGGGCGTAGGTCAGGCCGAGCGCGCTTGCCGCCGCCGGTTGTCCCCTCGAGATCGACTGGATTCCGGCGCGCATGATTTCGGAGAAATACGCCGCCTCGAACATGATGAAGGTGACGAGGGATGAGGTGAACGCGCCGACGCGGATCGGCCGCGACGCGCCCGTCAGCCACTGACCGATATAGGGCACCAGGAAATAGAACCAGAAGATCACCAGCACCAGCGGCAGCGAGCGCATGAAGTCGACATAGAGCCCGGCGATACGGCCGAGCAGCTTGTAGCTCGACAGCCGCATCAGCGCGATCAGCGTGCCGAAGACTAGGCCGCCCAGCGCCGACAACCCGGTCAGCATCAGCGTAAAGCTCATGCCGTCGAGGAAAAGATACGGCAGCGAGCGGCGGATGACGTCGAAATCGAGATTGTCGAACATCGTCATTTCCCCGTGATGTAGCCGGGGATCGCCAGGCTGCGTTCGAGGAAGCGCATGCCGGTGACGACGATGATGTTGATCGCCAGATACATCACGGTCGCGGCGGTGAAGGCCTCGAACACCTGGAACGAGAATTCCTGCATCGCCCGCGCCTGGCCGGTCAACTCGATCAGGCCGATGGTGATCGCGACCGAGGTATTCTTGATGGTGTTGAGGAATTCGGACGTGAGCGGCGGCAGGATGATGCGGAACGCGATCGGCAGGAGCACGTAGCGATAGCCTTGCCCGGTCGTCAGCCCGAGCGCGGTCGCGGCCTGCTTCTGCCCGCGCGGCAGCGAGGCGATCCCTGCGGCGAGCTGTACGGCGACGCGCGCCGACATGAACAGGCCGACCCCGATCGCCGCCGTCCAGAACGGCGCGTTGGGAAGCTGCTTCATCCACAGCCCCGCAGCGCGCGGCAACAGTTCGGGCAGCACGAAGAACCAGAGGAACAGCTGCACCAACAGCGGCATGTTGCGGAAGAATTCGACGTAGCCAAAGCCGATCCAGGATGCCGTCTTCGACGGCAGCGAGCGCAAGATGCCGATGATCGTGCCGAAGATCAGCGCAATGACCCAGGCCAGCAGCGCCGTCTTGATGGTCAGCAGCAATCCCGCCACCAGCATGTCGAGATAGGTGCCGGCCCCGGTCGGGTTCGGCTCGAAGAAGATGTGCCAGTTCCAGTTATAGTTCACGCTGCACCCTGCCCAAAAGTGCCGGTAAGGCCCCTGGTCACTAACGCTTATGTATCACTAACGCTTATGCGTCACTATGCTTATGCAAAAGTCCGGCCATTCTCCGCTTGAAAAATGGCCGGACCAGCTATTTGCCCCTCACCCTGCATAACGGCTTCGCCGTTATTGCTGGAGGCGCCGCGCCGCGCATAGCGCGGCGCCTCACGATGAGGTCTACCCTTACCTAGATGAGGTCTGCCCTTACTTATACGAATCCGGATCCGGCGAGTCCGACGGCTTGGCGAACTCGTTCTTGAGTTCGGAGCTGATCGGAACGTTGAGATTCAGGTTCTTGGGCGGAATCTTCTGCGTGAACCACTTGTCGTAGATCTTCTGGCCTTCGCCGCCGGTGTAGAGCGCCGCAGTGGCGGCATCGACCACCTTCTTGAAGGCGGGATCGTCCTTGCGCAGCATGATGCCGTAGGGCTCGGGCTTGGAGAACGCATCCTTGGAGATGACGTAGTCGGCCGGCGCTTTCGAGCCAGCGATCAGGCTCGCCAGCAGGATGTCGTCCATCACAAAGGCCACCGCGCGGTCGGTCTCGACCATCAGGAATGCCTCGGCGTGATCCTTGGCCGGGATGATGTTGATGTTGAGGTTGCGCGCACCGTTGGCTTCGGTGAGCTGCTTGATGTTGGTGGTGCCGGCGGTGGAGACCACCGACTTGCCCTTGAGGTCGTCGATCGAATTGATCTTGCTTGCCTTCTTGGTGACGTAGCGGCTCGCAGTCAGGAAGTGGGTGTTGGTGTAGGAAATCTGCTTCTGGCGCTCGGCATTGTTGGTGGTCGAGCCGCATTCGAGATCGATGGTGCCGTTGGCGAGCAGCGGGATGCGGGTCGACGACGTCACCGGATTGAGCTTGACCTCGAGCTTGTCGAGCTTGAGCTCCTTCTTCACGGCATCGACGATCTTGTAGCAGATGTCCATGGCGTAGCCGATCGGCTTCTGGTTGTCGTCAAGATAAGAGAACGGAATGGACGAGTCGCGGAAGCCGAGCGTGATGGCGCCCGTGTCCTTGATGTTCTTCAGCGTCCCGGTGAGTTCCTGCGCCATTGCCGGGGTGGTGCACAACGCACCCGCGAGCAGGCAGCCGATAATCTGACGGTGTTTCACGTAACTTCTCCCTCAAAAGGTTTCAGATGATTGCTCATCAACCCTAACTCAGCAACTTGCCGGGCCGTTTGGCCGGCGGTCTCGAACCTGTCTTCGCAAGACCGCCCCCGGCGTGCCCGGCACTATGCCTGCACAATTCGGACCAAAACAGATTTAGCGCCCGTTGACCATCATGCATTCGACCCCTGAATGCGACTAAAGACAAAGGCAACGCCCATTTGTCGCCGCCGATCGGGGTCAGCCGCTTCCGGCCCGACGCCGCCACGGTGCCCTCCGTTAACCAAGCCACGCCACGGCCGCTCAGCGCCATCCCGCAGAGGACGTCGGACATGTCACTTTCGATCACCCGTACGCCGAAAATGGGCGCATTCTCCAAAATGAGATCGACCAGGCGGGCGAGATAGACGCCGGGCGAATACATCAAAAGGGGGACCGGATGCGACGCCCGCCCGGGCAGCGCCGCGCCGCCCTTGGCCACCAGCGCTTCGCTGGCATAGGGCCGCAGGAATTCTGTGCCGAGCGTCACACGCTCGTAAAGATCCGGATCGAGATGGATCGGCTGCTGGGCGTGGTGGTAGCAGATCATCAGGTCCACATTGTCTGACACCAGCGAGGTGACGAGATCGTGGATGTTGCCCACCACCACCGAGCAGCTCAGCCGCCGCTCCTGTGACCAGGCCTGCCACCAATGCGGCAATCGCGCGGTCGCCATCGCAAACGGCAGGGCGATGCGGATATGTTCGTTGCGGCGAAGCGGCTTGCCGCCAAGCTCGAGACGGCTGTCGAGCATCTGCCGCAGCAACTCGCCGGCATGTTCGCGGAAACGCTCGCCTTGCGGCGTGAGCTGCGTCGGGTAGACGCTGCGGTCGATCAGGTCGAAGCCGAGCCAGGCCTCCAGCGACTTGATGCGGCGGCTGAACGCCGCCTGAGACGTATTTCGTTTCTCGGCGGCGCGTGTAAAATTGCCGGTCTCGGCCACCATCAGGAAATCCTGAAGCCAGCGAAGCTCCATCACGCTCCCCGCTTTGATGCGGGCCGCGCCCGCCGCGCGGCCGCAAAGGCCGCCTCGGGGCAGCGCAAGGCCGCGGACGCCAACCGGCGCCGGTTCTCGATACGAAATGTGAAGCCCCATGCCGGCAAACGTAGCGGATTGGCCGGCAGGCCGGCCAATGCAAGCTTTGCATCGCCACACCGTGCCGTCATCAGTGCGACAATCCCGATCATTCCTCGCCCAGTCATACAAACCGGTCCGCGTTCACCCATGAGGTCGCGCCTTCATTAGCCTGCCACGTCGCGAGCAGGTTATGCAAATTTTGCATCATGCAGACCTGGCATCAATGGCGGCGTCCCGGGCCTTGATTTGGCGAGCGACACCCTTCGCCCGATCGGTTCTTGCGCGTTTCGATCGGACGATCACTGACGGCCGATATGATCGATCGCAAGCCGGAGGCCAGCAAAGCAGGCGCGTTTGCCCTGCCGCCGCGGCATAATTCCGTATCTCGGGAGGCCGCGCCAGACCAATTTGTCGCATGTCACATTTCCACCCGATTGCGACCGCCTCGGCGGTGTTCGCCGCGGTCAATACGCTTTTCTTCTCTGGCGATTTCGGGGAAGATCGAACCCAGAAAAAGAAGATAAGCGCGCCTCCCCACAAAAGAGGCCGCAAGGGAGTGTTCGATATGTCCAGAGCTCGCCGTCTGACGATCGCTGTCGCTGCCGTCGGCATGCTGATTTCAGCAGCCGCCGGCGCGCAGGAATATCCCACCAAGCCGATCACGCTGATCGTCCCCTGGCCGGCAGGCGGCTCGACCGACATCTCGATGCGCGCGATCGCCGAAAGCGCGTCCAAGGTGCTCGGACAGCCGATCGCCATCGACAACAAGGCCGGCGGCAGCGGCACCGTCGGCCCTGCCACCATGGCGGCAGGCGCCAGGTCCGACGGCTACACCATCGCCCAAATCCCGATCACCGTGTTCCGCCTGCCCTTGATGCAGGAAGTCTCCTGGAATCCGGACAAGGACTTCACCTATATCGTCCACCTCACCGGCTACACGTTCGGCGTCACCACCAGCGCCGAGTCGCCGTTCAAGACCTGGAAGGACGTCGTCGACTACGCCAAGCAGAACCCCGGCAAGGTGACCTATGCCACCCCGGGCGCCGGCACGTCGCTGCATATCGGCATGGAGCAGATCGCCGGCATGGCGGGAATCAAGCTGACGCAGGTGCCCTTCAAGGGTGGCGCGGAAACCAATGCCGCAGTGCTCGGCCAGCACACCATGCTGCAGGCGGACTCGACCGGCTGGCGGCCGCTGGTCGACGCCGGCAAGCTGCGGCTTCTGATGGTGTGGACCTCGGCTCGCTCGCCGAACTATCCCGATGTGCCGACGCTGAAGGAACTCGGCTACCCCATGGTCTATGACTCCCCGTTCGGCATCGCCGGCCCCAAGGGGATGGACCCGAAGATCGTCGCCAAGCTGCACGACGCCTTCAAGAAGGCGCTGGACGATCCGGCCGTGATTGCCACGCTTGCCAAATTCGACATGGTGCCCAGTTACAAGAGCACCGAGGACTACAAGAAGTTCGTCGTCGAGGTCACCGAGTCCGAGCGCAAGGTGGTCGACAAGCTCGGGCTGGCGAAGAAGACGAACTAGCCGTGTCCCGGACGCGGTGCAGCCTAGGCGATGCGAAGCATCGTCCGGCTTCACGCTGCTCCGCTGAGCCGGGACCCACTGCGCCCGCAAACACATGGGCCCCGGCTCAGCAGCGCACCACCATAGCGCGTCAAGACGCGCGTAAACGCGCTAATGGTGCTGCGCAGCGTCCGGGGAACGGCTGAGAGAAAGTATAAATGAGTGATCAATCCAACGTCAAATTCCGCCTCAACAATTCCGAGCTGTGGGGCGGGCTGATCGGGCTTGCGCTCGGCGGCTTCGTGATCTGGTCCGGCCTCAAGCTCAAGCTCGGCAGCATCAACGACCCCGGCGCCGGGTTCGTGCTGTTCTATACCGGCATCCTGATGTGCCTGTTCGCCGCCTCGGTCATCATCGCCGCATTGACCGAGGGCGGGCCGACCTTCGGCTCGCGCTGGGTGAACACGCGCTGGACCAAGCCGCTGCTGGTGATCGTCTGCCTCATCGCCTTTTCCTTCGCCCTTAACCCGCTCGGCTTTCTGCTGTCCTCGATTCCGCTGATGCTGCTGCTGTTGCGCGTGGTCGACCCGGTGCGCTGGCCGCTGGCCGTTCCGGTTGCCGTGCTCGTTCCGCTAGGCATGTGGTGGGTCCTCAAACGCCTGCTTCTGATCCAACTGCCTTCGGGCATCTTCGAAATCGGCTGATCGCACCATGGACACACTCATCAATGTCGCCCATGGCTTCGGCGTCGCCCTTCAACCCGCCAACCTGATCTACTGCTTCATCGGCGTGTTCATCGGCACGCTGGTCGGCGTGCTGCCCGGCATCGGCCCGATCTCGGCGATGTCGCTGCTATTGCCGATCACGCTGTCGGGAACGCCGGAGTCAGGCATCATCATGATGGCCGGAATCTATTACGGCTCGATGTATGGCGGCTCGACCACCTCGATCCTGGTCAACATTCCCGGCGAAGCCGCTTCCGTCGTCACCTGTATCGATGGCCACCAGATGGCCAAGCAGGGCCGCGCGGGACCAGCGCTCGGCATCTCCGCATTCGGTTCGTTCTTCGCCGGCACCTTTGCGCTGATCGCGCTGATGCTGGTGGCGCCCAAGCTCGCCAGCGTCGCAATCGCCTTCGGTCCGGCCGAATATTTCAGCCTGATGGTGCTCGGCCTCGTGGTTCTTACCTTCCTGACGCAGGGCTCGATGGCGAAAGCACTGTTGATGGCCTGCATCGGCGTCGTGCTCGGCGTGATCGGGCTCGACAGCATCACCGCGCAACCGCGCCTGACCTTCGGCCGCCTGGAGCTGATCGACGGCATCGGCCTCGTTCCCGTGGTCATGGGCCTGTTCGGCGTCGCCGAAGTCCTGTTCAACACCGAGCAGGTCATCAAGCGCGACGTCATCAACACGAAGATCACGCACCTCCTTCCAAGCAGGGAGGACTGGAAAGCCAGTGCCGGCCCGATGACGCGCGGAACGGTCCTTGGATTTTTCCTCGGCATTCTGCCCGGCGGCGGCGCGGTGATCTCGTCGTTCGCGTCCTACGCGTTGGAGAAGCGGCTGTCCAAGACGCCGGAGCGCTTCGGCAATGGCGCGATCGAGGGTGTTGCAGGTCCCGAAGCCGCCAACAACGCCGCCGCCGGCGGAGCCTTCATTCCGCTGATGACATTAGGCATTCCGCCGAACGTGGTGATGGCGCTGTTGCTCGGCGCCTTCGTCATTCACGGGCTGCAGCCCGGTCCGCTGATGATCACGCAGAACCCCGGCCTGTTCTGGGGCATCGTCGCCAGCATGTATATCGGCAATCTGATGCTGCTCGTGCTGAATCTGCCGATGATCGGCATGTGGGTGCAGCTCCTCAAATTGCCCTACAACATCCTGTTCCCGCTGATCATCCTGTTCACCATCATCGGCGTCTATTGCTCGAGCAATAACGTGTTCGACGTCTATGTGATGATCGCATTCGGCATTATCGGCTATTTCATGCGCAAGCTCGGCTACGAACCGGCGCCGCTGGTTCTGGCCTTCGTGCTCGGGCCGATGCTGGAGAACAACCTGCGCAAGTCGCTTATTCTCTCGCAGGGCGATCTGATGACCTTCGTCGAGCGGCCGATCTCGGCCGCCTGTCTCGCATTGGCGGCCGTACTGCTGATCGGCCCGCTGCTGCCGGCACTGCGCAAGAAGCGCGAACTGGTCGCGCTCGACGAAGGGGCATAAACTGACGCTGAATTACTCCCTCTCCCCGTCCTTCACGGGGTCGAGACGAGCGAAGCTCGCTCTTAGAGGGTTGGGGTGAGGGGCTGCCTCCGCGATTGTGATCTATCGATAGACCTGTACCCCCTCACCCGGAGCGCTTCGCGCTCCGACCTCTCCCCGCAAGCGGGGCGAGGTGAGATCCAAGCCGGTCTTCCGCCTAGCCAATATCTAGAACGCCCGCTTCATCTCGCCGAGGTCCCAGAACACCCCCGCCATGATGGCGAGCGCTTCCTCGGTCACCGGCAGAAGAATGTGTTCGTCCGGCGCATGCTGCGAGCAGCCGGGATAGGAATGCGGCACCCAGATCGTCGGCAGGCCCAGTCCTTCAGCGAACACGTCGTTGGGCAGCGAGCCGCCGAAATTCGGCAGGATCGCCGGCGCCTTGCCGGTGGTCTTCAGGATTGAGTTCGCCGTCCAGTTCACCCAGGGGCTGTCGACATCGGTGCGCGAGGCCGCGAAGCGCTGCGCGCCGCTGACCTCCACCATCGGAAAGCCGTTGCCATGCAAATGCGCGCGCACAGCGTCGATGACCTCTTCATATTTGGTGCCGACGACGAAACGGAGCTGCAGCACGGCATTGGCGCGACCGGGAATGGCGTTGGCCGGCTTCTCGATATTGCCGGACGACATCGCCAAAACTTCCAGCGTATTCCAGGCAAACAGCCGCTCGGCCGGCGACAATCCCTCCTCGCCCCAGTCGGCCGCCAGCGCCGGCTCATCGGCAGTCGGCTCGATCTTCACGTCCGCGAGCGCCGCGCGGACGGCGTTCGAGATCCGCGGCGGCTTGAGCGCGTCGAGCTTCATCCGCCCCTTGCCGTCAACGAGGCTCGCGATGGCGTTGCAAAGGATCGTCGCGGGGTTGGCGAGCACGCCGCCCCAATTGCCGGAATGGTTTCCGCCCTCGCGCAAGTTGACGTCGAGGTGAATGCGGTTGCCGCCGCGGCAGCCGAGGAAAATGGTCGGCCGATCGGCCGACAACCGCGGCCCGTCGGATGCCAGGAACAGATCCGCCTTCAGCTCCTCGCGGTGGGCTTCGCACACCTGCCGCAGATCGGGCGAGCCGATCTCCTCGCCGGTTTCGATGATGAATTTGGCGTTGAACCCGAGCTTGCCGCCGCGGGTCTCGCGCACCGCGCGCAAGGCCGCGAGATTGATGCTGTGCTGGCCCTTGTTGTCGGCGGTGCCGCGGCCATAGACGCGCTCGCCCTTGGTCGTGGACCTGCCACGGATCGAGGTTGTCGCGCCATTCGCCTTCCATGCCGTCGACGACATCGCCATGGCCGTAGGTGAGCACGGTCGGCAGCGAGGCATCCTCGCGATAATCGGCCAGCAGATACGGACCCTTGCCGCTCGGCGATTCGATCAGGCGGGTGGAGAAGTCGAGGGCGGCGAAGGCGGGCTGGAGGTCATCGACGAGATAGGCGCGCAACGCCTCGCCGCTGCCGGGGTTCTGGCTTTCGGTCCGATAACCGACCCTGCGGCCGAGCTCGGCGAGAAACGCGCCGGAATTCAGATGCTCACGTACCCGCGCAATCGCGTCGGCCCTATCAGCCATATTTTTCTTTCCCTTGTTCACTAATGTGTGGAACGCAACCTATCGGGATAAGCCGCCCGCTGGAAGTGGCATGGACTGCCGAATGGGCCTTGCTAAAAATCGCGAGGATGCAACAATTTCAGGCAACAGCCCGGCGTTTAACCGGGCGGACGCGCAGGGGGACCTTGGACCCTGCACGCACCGAGGTTCGCGTCATGACAAAACAAATCCGGCTCAATGCCTTCGCCATGAACTGTGTGGCACATCAATCGCCGGGGCTCTGGACCCATCCGCGCGACCGCACCTTAGGCTACAACCGCCTGCCCTATTGGCTCGATCTGGCGAAGACGCTGGAGCGCGGCCGGTTCGACGGGCTGTTTCTCGCCGATGTGCTCGGCGTCTACGACGTGTTCGGCAACAGCCCGGACGCCGCACTGCGCAATGCCGCGCAGACGCCGGCGAACGAGCCCTTGATGCTGATCCCGGCGATGGCGGCGGTGACGCAAAACCTCGGCTTCGGCGTCACCAGCAATCTGTCCTTCGAGCCGCCCTACCCGTTTGCGCGCAGAATGTCGACGCTGGATCACCTGACCGAAGGCCGGATCGGCTGGAACGTGGTGACCGGCTATCTCGACTCTGCCGCCCGCGGCGCCGGCAAGGACAAGCAGACCGCGCATGACGACCGCTACGAGATCGCGGATGAATATATGGAGCTGGCCTACAAGCTCTGGGAAGGAAGCTGGGAGGACGATGCCGTGCTGCGCGACCGCGCGCGCGGCATTTTCGCCGATCCTTCCAAGGTGCACCGCATTGAGCACGAGGGCGCCAACTACCGGCTCAACGCCATTCATCTCAGCGAGCCGTCGCCGCAGCGGACGCCGGTGCTGTATCAGGCCGGCACCTCGCCGCGCGGACGGCAATTTGCCGCCCAGCACGCCGAATGCGTGTTCATGTCGGGCCCGTCGGCCAAGATCATCGGCCCGCGCGTGGCGGCGATCCGCGCGGCTGCGAAGGAGATCGGACGCAATCCGGCCGAGATCCTGATGTTCTCCATGATGACGATCATTCTCGGCCGCACCGAGGCCGAGGCGAAAGAAAAATACGCCGACTATCGCTGCCACATCGCGCCCGAGGGCGCGCTGGCGCTGATGTCGGGCTGGATGGGTATCGATTTCTCGGGCTACGACCTCGACCAGCAAGTGCGCCACGTTCAGAACGACGCCGGGCGCACCGCGCTCGACAACGTCACGCGAGCGGATCCTGATAGGGTCTGGACCGTGCGCGAGGTCGTCGAGCATGTCGGCATCGGCGGCGCCGGCCCCGTCGTGGTCGGCCCGCCGGAGAAGGTCGCCGACGATATCGAAGCCTGGTTCGAGCAGACCGATGTCGATGGCCTCAACGTCGCGTTTGCCACCTCGCCGGGCGATTTCGAGGATATCGCCGACATGCTGGTGCCGGAGCTGACAAAGCGTGGACGCTACAAGAGCGCGTATGCGGAAGGAACGCTGCGGGAGAAGCTGTTTGGTGCCGGGCGCGCGCGGTTAACGGAGCAGCATCCGGCGGCGAGGTATCGCGTGAAGCCACGCGCTGCGGCGGCGAAGTAACTTGTAGGGTGGGCAAAGGTGCACTTCGCGCCGTGCCCACCACCTATCCACATCGCTAATCTGAATGGTGGGCACGCTTCGCTTTGCCCACCCTACGATTTCGCAATGACGATCAATTCACCGAATTGCTCACGACAACCTCGATCAGCTTCGCGCCAGGACGGCTGAAGGCGGATGACAATACGGACTTCAACTGCGAAGGATCGGTG
Source organism: Bradyrhizobium algeriense (assembly GCF_036924595.1). Taxonomy (NCBI): domain Bacteria; kingdom Pseudomonadati; phylum Pseudomonadota; class Alphaproteobacteria; order Hyphomicrobiales; family Nitrobacteraceae; genus Bradyrhizobium; species Bradyrhizobium algeriense. The sequence goes on from NZ_JAZHRV010000001.1 coordinate 6,002,116, forward strand.
ACCCGCGTCGCCTCCAACCCCAGCGACTTCGCCATTCCCGTAAAATCCACCGGCGGGTCGATGAAATCCATGCCGACATAGTGATCGTCGCCGTGGAAGGCGAGCAGCCGCTGCTTGATGATGCGGTAGCCGCCATTGTTGACGATCACGAATGTCAGCGGCAGCTTGTGGTTGGCCGCCGTCCATAGCGACTGGATCGAATACATCGAACTGCCGTCGCCGGAGTAACACACGACCGACCGCTCCGGATTGGCGAGACTGACACCGACGGACGCCGGCAATCCCCAGCCAATGCCGCCCGAAGCGAGCGCGTGATAGCCGTAGCGGTCGCGATGCGGCCGCAACGCGATCATCTGCCGCGATGACGTCAGTCCCTCGTCGACCAGGATCGCGTTATCAGGCATCGCCTCGACCACCTGCAGCGCCAGCCAGTCCGGATCGATCGGCGAGGTTTTGCCCGCTTTCGAAATCTGTTCGACCAGCGGCTTGCGCCGGGCCGTCCAGTTCCTCGACGCCAGCGCGTCCAGTCCCTGTCTCGCCCGCGTCTCAAGCGCCCCGCCGCCCGCGGCCTTCAGCGCCGGCACCAGCGCGCGCAGGGTTTCCCGCACGTCGGCCTTGAGCGCGATCTCGACGCCGTAATTCCTGGCGAGATCGTGATCGACCAGGCCGACGTGCACGATCGACAGCCCGTCCGGCAGCGGATCGGTCTCGCTGTAGACCGACATCCGCAGCGGATCGCCGCCGAGCGCAATGATGAGGTCGTAAGGCGCGAGCGTGTCGCGGGCAATCTTCTGGATGCGCGCCAACGCGCCCATGAAGCACGGGCTTTCGGACAGGAAATGCGCGCCATAGGGTGTCGACGACTGATACGCCGGACAGCCCAGCGTTTCCGCAAGCTGCGCCGCTTCCCTCAATGCATCGCTTTTCACGATCTCGTCGCCGACGATGATCACGGGCCGCTCGGCCTTGAGGATGCGCGCGGTCAGCGCCTGCAGCGATTCGTCCGCCGGTTTGACGCGGGTATCGACGCGGGTCGAACGGCCGAGTTCGATGCCGGCCTCAGAATTGAGAATATCGCCCGGCAGAGAGATGAATACCGGCCCGGTCGGCGGCGTGGTCGCGATCTTGGCGGCGCGGCGCACGATGCGCGGCAGGTCTTCCAGCCGCGTCACCTCGACGGCCCATTTCACCAGCGGCGCCGCCATCTGCACCAGCGGGCCGTAGAGCACCGGCTCGGTCAGGCCGTGGCCCTGCTCCTGCTGGCCCGCGGTCAGGATCAGCGGCGTCCCCGTAAAGCTCGCGTTGTAGAGCGAGCCCATCGCGTTACCGAGGCCGGGCGCGACGTGGACGTTGCAGGCGACGAGCTTGCCCGAGGCGCGGCTGAAACCGTCGGCCATGGCGACGACCAGGCTTTCCTGCATCGCCATGACATAGGTGAGGTCCGGATGGTCCTTCAGCGCGTGCATGATCGGCAGCTCGGTGGTGCCGGGATTGCCGAACAGATGCGTGACGCCCTCGTCCTTCAGCAGTGCGAGGAATGCGGAGCGGCCGGTGATCTTGTTTTTCATATTTCCTCTCGCCCGCCGGTTCGTTGACTTGCGGGATGGAGGCAGATGATCAAACTTGGAGGGCGCGCGCAATGGAGGGAGGTCATGGCTGCACTGCGTCCGGGGCACGAAGTAGCAGCAACACTAGAACATCCCCTCGCTGTTGGTACGCTTCTTCTTTTTCGATCGCTGCCAGACCACGCCGGGATATCCCTTCAGCGGTACCAGCGGCTCACCGGTGTAGGCCCATTCCTGCAGTTCCTCGATCGCGATGTGATAGAGCGGTTGCCGCCCGGTGCGGCCCGAAAACAGCGCACGGGGGATGTTGACCATATGCGGCGAGCGTGGGCGCTCATAGGCGATCGGCGTGCCGCAATGCGAGCAGAAGCTGCGCACAGTCTTGGTGGCCTCGTCTTCATAACGTGCAAGGCTGGTCTTGCCTTTGGTGATGCGGAAGCGTTTGCGCCAACTTCCGACATAGGTCGCATACGCCGCGCCATGCGCGCGGCGGCTCGCCGGCGAATGATCGTGCCAGGCCCAGCGCGCCGGCACGTCGATCTCGAAGGTGACCTTGCCGCACAGGCATTGGCCGGCGGCGGGCTTGCCGAGGGATACGGCTTTGGTTTTCTTCTTCTCTAATTCCTCTTCCGGAAACATGTTTGGCCCTATCCTCACGTTTCGTCATTGCGAGGAGCAAAGCGACGAAGCAATCCATTCTTTCCCCGTGGACGGATGGATTGCTTCGCGGAGCCTGTCATCCGGCGGCGCTACGCGCCGACCGGGTGGCTCGCAATGACGGCGGTAACTCACGCCTGCTCCAGTTCGTTGTGTTCCGGATAATCCGTATAACCCGCCACGTCGCCGCCATAGAAGGTCGCGCGGTTATAGGGCGTCAGCGGAAAACCGCGTTGCAGGCGGCGCGGCAGGTCCGGATTGGAAATGAAGATGCGGCCGAACGCGACCGCGTCGGCATGGCCATCCCGGATCGCCGCATCCGCCGCTTCGCCGGTGAAGCCGCCGGCGGTGATCAGCACGCCCTTCCAGATCGGGCGGAACAGCACCATCGCCGACGGCACGTTCTGATGATTGACCTCGGCGCGGCCGGCGCCGGAGGAGCGCGGCTCAATGAAATGCAAATAGGCCAAGCCAAGCAGGCCGAGTTGTTCAACAGCATATGTGTAGAGCGGCATCGGGTCCGGCTCGCCGCTGCCATTGGCGACGCCGTAGGGCGACAGCCGCACGCCGACGCGATCGGCGCCCCACACGTCCACCACCGCCTGCGTCACTTCCATCAGGAAGCGCGTGCGGTTCGGAATCGAGCCGCCATATCGGTCGGTGCGCAGGTTCGTATGCGACTGCAGGAACTGCTCGATCAGATAGCCGTTGGCGCCGTGCACCTCGACGCCGTCGAAGCCGGCTGCAAGCGCATTCTTCGCCGCCTGCCGGTAGGCGTCAACAACGCCGGGAATTTCCGATGTCTCAAGGGCGCGCGGTGTCTCATAAGGCACCGCCTTGCCGTCCGCGGTCGCTGTTCTCAGGTCCGCGATCGGCACCGCCGACGGCGCAACCGGCAACACGCCATCAGGCTGGAACGAGGAATGCGAGACGCGTCCGACATGCCAGAGCTGCAGAAAAATGATTCCACCCCTGGCGTGAACGGCATCGACCACCTCGCGCCAGCCGGAAATCTGTTGCTCGGTATAGATACCGGGCACGCCGGGGCTGCCGAAGCCCGTTTCCATCACCGGCGAGGCTTCGGCGATCAGCAACCCGCCCGGCGTCGCGCGCTGCGCATAATATTCGGCGTTCAGCGGCCGCGGCGCGAGCGAGGGTTTTGCCGCCCGCATCCGCGTCAACGGCGCTAACGCGAGACGATGATTGAGCTGATAGGGGCCGACCTTGAGCGGCGAAAACAGCGATGGATAATTCATGTCTATTCCAGAACCCCGTGTTGATACGGATATGTAACCGCTTTAGCTTGTTCGTAAAAGGTTTGGGACGCAACGCGTAGCCTCCAAGCGAGTGAGCACATCTTCCATGCAAAAACCGAGCGGCAAGTCGCTTCCCTCACTCAGTGTTCGCATTGATATCGACGCAGGGGGGCGTATCGGTCCTGGCAAGATCGAGTTGCTCGAAACGATCCACCGAAGCGGCTCGATCTCGGCCGCCGGCCGTGCGATGGATATGTCCTACAAGCGCGCCTGGGATCTGGTCGATGAAACCAACCGAATCTGCCGCCAGGCCGCGGTGGAACGGCAAACCGGCGGCAAGAACGGCGGCGGCGCGGTGCTGACGCCGTTCGGCCTCTCGCTGGTCGCGCGCTACCGCAAGATCGAACGCAATGCCACAAGCGCGGCGCGCAAGGAATTGCAGGCATTGCGATCCGATATCGGCCGGGCGAAGAAACGCGCGGGCTGATAACAGGCGGAAAGTATGCGATAACTGGACGCGCTGAGGTCGCCCCTCCCTAAGCAGTCCAGGAAACTTTACATGCCCCATCCCGCCATGTCGCCGAACAATGTTGCCGTGATCACCGGAGGCGCGTCCGGCATCGGGCTTGCCGCCGCCACGCGTTTCACCGCCATCGGCATGAGGGTCTGCATCGCGGATATCGGGGCTGACCGGCTCGCCGAGGCGGCGGCCCAACTGGCGTCCGTCGCAAAGGGCGGCGCTGCCGATGTCATGACAGCCTCGGTCGACGTCAGCCGCTTCGACGACCTGGCTAACCTGGAAGCCGCAGTGCAAAAGCGGTTCGGCGGCACCGATATCCTGATGAACAATGCCGGCATCGGCCCCGACAGCAACAGTTTTGGCCCGCTGGAAAACTGGCAGCGCATTCTCGCGGTCAATTTGTGGGGCGTCATTCACGGTACGCAGGCGTTTGCCCCTCACATGGTCGAACGCGGGCGGCCCGGTCTCATCATCAACACCGGCTCCAAGCAGGGCATCACGACGCCGCCCGGCAATCCCGCCTACAACGTCTCGAAGGCCGGCGTGAAGGCACAGACGGAGGCGCTGCAACACGAGTTGCGCAACATACCGGGCTGCGGGATCACTGCCCATCTGATGATCCCCGGCCACGTCTTCACCGCGCTGACCGCGCGCGGCCGCACCGAGAAGCCGCCCGGCGCCTGGACGGCCGAGCAGACCGTCGACTTCATGATCGCGCGCATCGAGGCCGGGGATTTCTACATCCTGTGCCCCGACAATGATGTGCCGCGACCGCTCGACGAACGGCGCATGCTGTGGGCGGCCGGCGATATCGTGGAAAATCGTCCCGCGCTGTCGCGCTGGCATCCGGATTATGCGGAGGCGTTCGCGAGGTTTGTGAAGGGAACGTAGGGTGGGCAAAGGCGCACTTGCGCCGTGCCCACCATCACGCACTCCGCAAGGAATGGTGGGCACGCGGAGCCTGTCATCGGGCGCGCATTCGCGCGACCCGTTGGCTTTGCCCACCCTACAAACTACAATCGCGCATCCCTACAGCGTCACCTGCTTGTCGCCGCATTGCTTGCAGACGTATTTGACGCGGGTTGCTCCCTTTTCAGCCTGGACGCGGTTCGGCGCACCGCATTTGCCGCAAACTGCCTCGATCCTGGTGTTGCCCTGCTTGATGACGAGGGCCTTCTTTTCCATCGTCTCGCGGATCAGGCGCTCGGCTTCCTCACGCATCGCTTGCTTCGACATCGGCCTGCCCTGTCATGAACCGTTACGGCGGCGGTCTTATCACAGTCACGATGCATTTCGTAAGCCGGGCAAGAAAATTTGCGTGACGGAATGTCAGATGGTCTCCGGCGTCAGCGCCAGCAGGCGCCGCACCAGGGCCAACGCCGTTTCCGTGGCCGGATCGGCCGAAATCACGGGAACCGCAAGGGCGATGACGTCGATCGGGTCGTGCGACAGGACGATGAGATGCGTCGCGCTGTTGGCGGCCAGCAGTGACATCACGCGTTCGACGGCCGGATCGGACGATGACAGGCCCCACGGCGCGTCAGGGCGACGCAGCACCCGCACGCTCGACAGGAAATCGCGCAGCAGCGGCGGATCGTAGCTCAAGAGTTCACCCTCGCGATAGCGCCGGGCGCTTTCGAAGATCGGGTGACGCGCGAGTTCCGCGATCAGCGCGTCGCGGGTTCTGGCCGGCGACGCCGCGACGGAATTGAGAACGCCGGGCACCTGCGATTCGAAGTGGGCGCGCAGCGCGTCCACCATCAATCCGATGGTGAGAACGCCGGCGATCGCAATCGCGCAAAATCGCATGACCTGCGCCGCATCGACCTCCGGCGCGACAAACGCCGCGGCAATGCCGAGCAGCGCCGAACTCGACAGTCGCAACGCCGTCATCAGCAGCGCCTGACGCTGCGTCTCCGCGCCACGTTCCGCGATCAGGATCGCGGTGACGACGAGCAGTGCCCCCAATGCCCCGAGCCTGACCGGGATATCCGGCATCAGCACCCGGAAATCGGTGACGATGAAGGGAATGACGAGGACGGCGCCGACGGCGAGGCGCCCGATGCTGCGATTCTCGGACGCCATCAGCGTGGTCCGGTCGCGCGTCGCCAGCAGCCAAGCGCAGATTGCAAAGCCGCCAAGCTGGAACAGCACAAGCAGGATGGCAAAGGGCGCGGCAAAACGCTCCGACCCCACCGCGCCGGCGAGACCGAGCGCGATGCCGCCGGCCAGAATGACGATCTTGGCCGGGCGCGGGGCATGACGCCGCAGCATCCCTTCGGTGACGATCAAGGCGCCCAGCGGGATCAGCGCGGCCGGGATCATCGACAGGTTGTCGAGCGCCCCGCTGCCGCTCCACCACGCCACGCCACGCACCAGGAACAGCAACGCGATGATGCCAAGCGCAACCAGCAGGCGCCGGGTCAGCGGGCTCCTGGGATCACGCCGGTAGAGCGTGGCCATGGCGACGCCAAGGCCAATCGCGCCGCACAGGTTGACGATGGAATCGGCGATCATTCCCGGCGTCATGGGCCGCTCCCATTACCGGATGTCCTCGGCCGCAAGATGCCGAAGGGCCGCGTATCGTCCATCCAGTGAACGGCGGGAAGCACGAGCCGCTGCAGGGCCAGCGCGGTGCCGGTCGCAAGCAGCGCCGGCAGTGAGCCGGAGGGCACTTCGCTCAGGAGATAGCGACGCGCGCCCGCAAGATCGATGCGGCCGAGCTGCAGCACGTCGTCACCCCTGGCGTAGTCCAGCTCACGGGCGCAAAACGCGTTGTATTGCTCGTCGCGATGTTTTGGTGCGGCTTCGAAGGTTTTCTTGAGCGCGTCCGATCCGCCGGTATAGGCATTGGTGATGACGAATCTGGCTTCATCGAAGCCGGCTTCCTCACCCACGCCGAACACGGCGCGGTGACGCGACATGATGCCGCGCGCCAGTTGCAGATGGGCAAAGCTCTGGCGCGCGTCCGGATGTGGCGACGGAAAGACATCCGAGAAGGTCTGGCTGACCATGCCGACCACTGATGGCACCTGGGTGACGTTCGAAACCCATTTCGGACGCAGCCCGTCGCGGACAAAGAGAACCAGCGCCGTCAGGCCATAGAGAACCCAGGACAGCCCGCGCCCGCGCTCGTCGGGATCGACCATGACGAGGCCGAGATGGGTGACTTCGGCCGGTTCGCCATCGAGTTCGACATCCATCACCGACAGCGCATTGAAGGCGATCGGCCGCCCGGTCGCCTCCTCGGAGATCAGCGTGACGATGGCACGTGCCAGTCGTTCGCGGTCGCCGGAGAAAATGCCATAGGTCAGGCTTTCCTCGGGCAGCGTTTTGGCGGCCACGACGCGCAATTGCGCGACCAGGTCGCCGAGTTCGGCTTCCGAAAGCGACAGGCCGGGGGTTTCGACAATGCGCGTGATCAACCCGGAATGGGTGCGAATGGTGAGATCGATGGTCGGCTGGCGCAGCGCCTTCAGCCAGAAGACGCCATAGCCGCCAAGACTTGCGGCCGCGGAGCGGATCTGCCCCAAGGTCTGCCCAAAGGCATGACGGATCGCCGAATTGCCGCTCAAGAAAGACGCCATGCCGCTTGCCCGCACTCGGTCCGGATTTGTGCGCCGAGCCCGTTAAGGAGCCATGAGTGCGAGACGTTACTGTGGCAGGAGGGTAAACGATGTGTTGGTGACGTCAAACATTCTGCAAGGCAGGCAAACGGCGAATACCGAAGCATCCGCCGCCTGTCTTCGCCACGACCTCGCCACAGGTTACGAGACCTTGGAAATGATGAAGCCTTGAAAATTAAGAGCCCTTGGAAACTTCCATCAGCAGCCGTTCGGTCTTGGCGTCCTCGATGCGGTTCACAAAGCGGCTGCTCTCATGCACGTCACGCACGGTCTTGGTCAGGGTGACGCAAGACTGAATAAGCATCACGATGCCCATCGCAAGATAGCCCTTGATCCAGAGGTCGACGGGGAGAAAGTAGACGCCGATCGCGACCAGGAAGGCCGAGGCGCCGAACGAACCGTAGGTGAAGGTGACCCAGGCGTTGCTGTGATGCTGGATATTCTGATTCATGGCGCCGTCCTGCAAATGAGATTATGCGATGAAATATCAGTCTCAGACAGGCTGCGTTTCGCGAAGCCGCGCCGCAACCTGATCCGCCCGGCACTTGTGCGCCCGCGCCGGTTAAGGAGCTGTGAGCCGATCAGCCTTAGGTTGTGACAGGGTAAACGATACATTGAGCGGCGACGCCAAATGAATCATGACAGGGAACCGCGGCTCCGGCCATGGCGTCCATGAACACGAGCGCTTTCTTCATCGAAGTCAGACCTTCTGCAATCGTCAGTTGACCGGCACCGTCAAAGTGACCAAGCGAACGGCGGATGCTGAGACATCCGCCGTCCTCGCTCGCTAGCGCCGCGCGTCACAGGTTACGCGGCCCGCACATCGCTTCGTCACGCGCAGAGCGGTTCAATCGAATGCCGTTGCCGGTTGCCATTATCGTTCGACAACAGCGAGCACATGCCCATCGGCAGCAGCAGGAACAGGCCGGCGCAGAGTGCGCCGTTCATGACCTCCGGCGGCACCGTCGGCGAAAACATGATCGCGAACAGGGCGAGAATCAGGCCGATGGCAATCGTCATGCCGAAGGCTGCGGTCAGGGATGCCCTCAAGAGCGTCGGCAAACCCCGTGCAAGATACCCGTCCATGAGCCCGGCGATCGACGATACAGGCAAGGTGAGCAGAAAGGCCGTTATTGCGCATACACCAATGAAGCTATCGTCGATCCGACCCGCGATGGCAGCAGCAACCATCCACACCGCGAGCGCAACCAGCGAAGGTCCCAGCAGAAGAAACACCACGGGTCGTTTCATTGAAGTCGATCCTTCCTTGAGACTTCCGACGCAAAGCCGGATTGCAGCGATTTCTCGATCATGCCTGGCCGCCGAACGGACGGCGAATGCCGAAACATCCGCCGCCCGCCTCGCCAGCACCGCGTCACAGGTTACGCGGGCTTGGAAATCAGGCAGCCTTGGAAATCAGGCAGCCTTGGAAACTTCCATCAGCAGCCGTTCGGCCTTGGCATCTTCGATGCGGTTCACCATCTTGCCGCTCTCGTGCATGTCGCGCACGGTCTTGGTCAGGGTGACGCAGGACTGAACGAGCATGACGATGCCCATCGCGAGGTAGCCCTTGATCCAGAGATCGAGCGGCAGGAAGAACACGCCGACGGCGACCATGAAGGCCGATGCGGAAAACGAAGCGTAAGTGAAGGTAACCCAGGCACTGCTGTGGGGTTGGACGTTCTGGTTCATGACAATCTCCTGTTGATATGGGTTAAATCGATCAAATTCAGTTTCAGGCAGCCTGCGTGCGTTTGGCGTTCAGCCGCGCGAGTACGTCGTCCGCGGTTGATTTCAGCCGAGGGCCAAAGCCCTGTTCGGCGAGCTTCTCGGCGGTCGCCAGCGGACCGCTCGCGGCATCGAGTTCGATCAGGGCGTCAGAAGCGGCCTGGGCCTCGATCTGGCGTTCACGCAGCCGCTTCAGCGTGTTCTCCGCTTCCGGCAGCGTGGATTCGTAGGGACGCGCGGCTTCGATGCCGCCCCGGCGAAGCGCACGAACCGCTTCCGACGCACGGGCGATGCGACGGCCACGATCAAGCTCGGTGATCCGGGCTTCGGCATTGGCGACCTGCCGCTTCATGCGCGTGATTTCAGACGCGAACAGGGTTCGCGCAGTCATCGCGGCATCGCGGTCGGCCTCGAGATTGGCAATCGCCTGTGCCGCTTCGCGGGCGAGATCTTCCCGGCCGCCATCGAGCGCTGCGGTGGCGCGGACTTCGAGATCGGCGATCCGGGCGTTGGTGGCGTCGAGACGGCGGCCTTCCTGCTGGTCGCCTGCGATCGCCAGCGCCAGCGTGCGCTTGGAACGTTCGACGGCCGCGGCCGCGTCACGCATCTGCTGGTCGAGAATGAGAAGTGCCGAGCGGTCTTCCAGTTCTTCTCCCGCGGCAGCCACGCTGCCCCGGAAGAGCGTCAAAACAGTTTTGAACATTGGTAACTCCCTGTGTTATGAGCACCGCTCATGATTCAGTTGTAGCACCAACATGAGCATTGCTCAAGAACTATTTTGAGCATCGCTCAAGAAATTGGTAAATAATGTCTAAAGCAATGGAAAGACGAGCAAAATTCCGGGAGGAACTGATCCTGGCGGCGGAGCGAAGCATCTCCGCGGGCGGATTGGCCGGCCTGAAGACGCGGGAGCTGGCGCGGGAAATCGGCGTCGCCAACGGCGCGGTCTATAATCTCGTCGAGGATATGGACGAACTGATCCTGCGGGTGGGATCGCGCACGCTTGGGCGGCTCGACGCCGCGCTGACAGCCGCTGAAAGCGATGGCCCCGCCTCCCCTCGCGAAACGCTGGTGCGCATCGCGGTCGCCTATTGCAATTTCGCCGCGGAAAATCTCGAACTGTGGCGCGCGCTGTTCGAACACCGGATGGCGCCGGGCAAACCTGTTCCGGAATGGGCGATCAGCGAGCAGATGGATCTGTTCCGCCATATCTATCGTCCGCTCGCCGCGCTGTTTCCAAACCGTTCGCCGGCGGAGCTCGGCGTGACGGCGCGCAGTCTTTTCTCCGCCGCGCACGGCATGGTGCTGCTCGGCCTCGAACAGAAGCTGATCGCGGTGCCGGTCGAAGCGTTGCGCGAGGAGATTGCGATCATCGTTGGAGCGATGGTCGATGGGCTGACGGCGATGCATGATTGAGTTTCGACGAAGCTCGCGCGCACCGCGCTTCATGAATCAAAATTTAGCCAGTCTCGCACGGAGTTGAATAGCCGATCGCTCCAAACGAATGGTGATTCCTCGCAATCGTCGCCACCTGACGAAGTGTCCTGGTTGGGAGCAACCTTTCTGACGGAGAATGATCATGTTTCGAAAGCTGGTAATCGCGTTGGGGGCAGTTGCGTTGGTCGGCCTGGCCTCACCGACAATGGCGTTGGCGCGCGGCGGCGGAGGTGGAGGCGGTCATGGCGGCGGCTTTGATGGTGGTGGCGGCTTCCATGGTGGCGGCATGGGTGGCGGCGGCTTCCATGGCGGAGGCTTTGGTGGTGGCGGCTTCCACGGTGGAGGTTTCCACGGCGGCGGTTTCGCCGGTGGTTTCCACAATGGCGGCTTCGGTCGCGGATTCCATGGCGGTTATGGACGCCGCTTCGTGTACGGCTCGGGGCTAGGCTACGGCTTCTACCCGTATGGCTACTACAATGATTACGCCTACGACCCCTACGCCTATTACAATGACGGCGGCTGCTATGTGGTTCAGCGCCGCGTGCACACGAGGCATGGCTGGCGGCGGCAGCCCGTTCAGGTCTGCGGTTGAGGCCGTGTTGGCGGCGTCAAATGATCTCAGTGCAATCTCGCACTGAGATCGCCGCCATCGCGTTTCGGGCGAAGCATGCGACTTGATCCGAAGGTGAATACCGCAAGGAAAAGCGCGTCAGAACATCAGAGCCTGGCTCTGATTCAATCAGAACCGATGTGGCTCAGGTCTCGATGATGACATAGCTGTCCTCGACAAGCACCGGAAACGTCTCGGCGACGTAAGGCCCCTTCTGCAGTGCTTCGCCGTTTTCGATCGCCACCGGATAGGAGCGGACCTTGACGCGCTTCGGATCGAAATAAGATTGTCCGTTGCGCATGTCGAACTCCCAGCCGTGCCACGGGCAGCGCAACAGCTCGCCGACGCGCGAGCGCTGGTAGACGCCGGGCTCCGGCGAGGTCAGCCGCGCGACGCAGGCGGCCTTTTCCAGCGGCGCGCCCTCGTGCGGGCAGCGATTGAGCAGCGCGAAGAACTCGCCGTTGACGTGGAACACGACGATGTCGCGGCCCTCGACGCCAAACACCTTGTTGCCGCCGGGCGGGATGTCGGACGTGCGGGCGACGATGTGACGGGCCATGCTATCCTTGTCGTCGCTCAGAGCTTGTAGAGCGCACGCGCGTTGCCGTTGAAGATTTTCCGGCGCTCGGTCTCGCTCAGCGGCGTCTTGAAGGCAAAGCGCGGATCGTCGAAATCCCAGTGCGGATAATCCGACGAGAACAGCAGGCGATCGGCGCCGACCCATTCGATCAGCGAGCGCAGATGTTTTGCTTCATCGGGTTCGTCGATCGGCTGCGTTGTGAACCAGAAATGCTCTTTCACATACTCGGACGGGCGGCGCTTGAGATGCGGCACCTCGCTGCGGAACGCCTCGAAATGCCGATCCATCCGCCAGGTGGCCGACGGGATCCAGCCAAATCCACCTTCGATGAACACGATCTTGAGATCAGGGAAGCGTTCCGGCACGCCTTCGAGCACGAGGCTGGTGAGTTGCGCCGCCATGGTGTGCGCGTTCGACTGGTGTTCCTCGACATAATAAGACGGCCAGCCGCCGCCGGTCGGCGCATGCCCGCCATAGCCGCCGACGTGAATGCCGAGCGGCAGGCCGAGCTCTTGCGCGCGTGCGTAGATCGGCCAGTAGCGGCGGCGGCCGAGCGGCTCGTTGGCGCGCGGGCAGACATTGATCTGCACATAGCGGCCGATTTTTGCACAGCGCTCGATCTCGGCGATCGCGAACTGCGTATCGTCCTGGCCGGCGAGGATCGAGGCCTTCAGCCGCGGATCGCGGTCGGACCAGAACGCGAGCTGCCAGTCATTGATGGCGCGCTGGATCGCGGCGCCGAATTCCAGGTTCTGCTGCGAGAAGATGAAAAGGTCGAGCACCTGCAAAATGCCGTACTCGACGTCGAGCGGATCGAGATGCTGCTTGCGCATGAAATCGAGATCCGAGCCTGGCGGCCCGCCGGTCGGCGGCCAGGCGTCGCGGCGCGCGATCAGCGGCGAGGAGCGCGGATACGGCGTGGTGCCGATATAGGGCGTGCGCAGATGGCTTCCGTAGGTCCGAAGATGCTGCTGCCAGCGTTTCGGCAGGAACTGATCGAGGTCGCTGTGCGCATGAATGCTCGGATGCACGTCGCAATCGATGATGCGCAGCCGGCTCCTGGCGGCTTCTTCCTCGGCAAGGATAGGGCGGTCGATGACATCACTCATGCGATCCTCCTTGTATTTAGGTCCTATGCGGCGAGCTTCAGCCGCGGAAAGGTTTCAAGCGGATTGTCGGCGCACATGCGCGTAACGATACTGGCCGGCAGATGCGGCGGCATCGGATCGTCGCCGTCGAACTGCCAGTGCGGATAGTCCGACGCGAACAGGAACATCTTGTCCGAGCCGATCTGCTCGATCACGTCGGCTATGCCTGCGGCATCCGGTGGGCCGTCGAACGGCTGCATAGTGACGCGAACATGATCGCGGATGATCGACGCCGGTTCGCGCTCGACCCACGGCACCTCGACGCGCACGCCGCGCCAGGTCTTGTTGGCGCGCCACATGAAGGCCGGCAGCCAGCTCACGCCTGATTCCATCAGCACCACTTTGAGGTCGGGGAATTTGCCGAACACGCCTTCATAGATCAGGCTCATTATCTGGGCCTGAAACGCCTGCGCTTCGGCCAGATAATATTCGTAGCGATAGGACGGCCAGCCGATCGAACTCGGCGCGGTGCGGTAGGCGCTGCCGGCATGGATCGCGACCGGCAGCTTGTGTTTCGCAGCCGCCTGCCACACCGGCCAGTAATGCCGTCGTCCGAGCAGCGTTTCGCCCTGCGCCAGCACCAGCACGGAGACGAAGCGGTTGTCGCCGGCTCTGCGCTCGATTTCCTCCACCGCCAGATCAGGCGCCTGCAAGGGCACCACGATCGAGGCGCTCAGCCGCGGATCTTTTGAAAGCCATTCGGCCGCGATCCAGTCGTTGATCGCCTTGCAGAAGCCGGCGGCCATATAGGAATCGAACACCGCCTGCGCGCCATAGACGACGTTGCAGATCGCGTGGCTCGCACCGAGCTGGTCGAACGCGCCGCGCTGCACCATCGCAAGCTCGCTGCCCGGCTTGCCATTGGCCGGCCGCCAGTCGGCGCGGCCCGAGAACGGCATGTTGGGCGGATAGGAGTTGAGGTCGAGGCCATCGATGGCGCGGCTGACCACCTGCTCTTTCCAGTGGTCGTCGAGATAGGGCAGCAGCGTGGTGCGGGTTCCGTCCACCGCGGGATGAATATCGCAGTCGATCCGCGTGGCCGCCATGGAGCTTCCTCGGGTTTTCGTCTCGGCGATCTTGGCGTCGCGCCCGCAAATGTGCCGCCGATGCGAAGGCGGCGCAAGCGCATAACTTGGGGGGCCGCCCTGCCCGAACTGCACAGCGCATCGAGCCTGCCGTTCGCGAGCGAAATATTCGCCACTGGCGAAGCAAGCCTGCTGTGGTACGGAATGCGAGCGCGCATCACGCAGGGCGATGAAAATGAAATCCGGCAGGCTGGCGGTTGTTGTCGTCTCGCTTCTTACCGCCGGCGCTTCCACCGCCTCCGCCGCACCGGCAACGGCCAGCGGACCGGCAGCTCTGGCGCTGGCCGGCGTCGTGGCGCTGTATTCGCCGCTGCTGACGGCGGATGAACGCGAAGCCGTCAGCGCATTTTTCGTCGGACAGAGCGGCGTGCGTTACGCCAAGAAGATTTCGGTTACCGCGGACAAGATCGTCTGCCGCGTCAGCAATGTCGACATCACCGCGCGCTCCTGCGAACTGACCTTCAAGGGCGCCAAGCAAACCGTAACAGGGCGGCGGGCCAGCGAGATCTTTGCGACCGAAGCCATGGCCGGCGTTCCCGCCGACGGCGCTGCCGGATCGGTGTTCGAAAGCCTCTCGAAGCTCAACTGCACGCTCGACCCGGCCGAGATCAGGCAGAAAGCGGGCGGCGGCGCGACGTGCTCCTTCGAGACGGGGAATTGAAGGGAAGCAGGCACCATCGCCGCGTGATTGACAGGCCGGCCGATCCCAACCCAAATGCCCGACCAAGAATAAGCAAGCAGGACAGATCGCGTGGCAGGCAACGAACAAGAAACTTACGAATGCGACGTGCTGGTGGTCGGCTCGGGCTGCGCCGGAATGTCGGCGGCGGTCACTGCGGGACATCACGGGCTCAATGTTCTGATCGTCGAGAAGGAGCCCCGCTTTGGCGGCACCACCGCGCGCTCCGGCGGCTGGCTCTGGATTCCCGGCACCTCGCTGGCGCGCGGCTGGGGTATCGAGGAAAGCCCGGACCAGGCGCGGACCTATCTGCGGCATGAGGCCGGCAACAGCTTTGACGCCGCGCGCGTCGATGCGTTTCTCTCCACTGGTCCCGAAGCGGTGGATTTTTTTACCAGCAAAACGGCGGTGCGCTTCGACATGCCGCTGACCTTTCCGGATTATCATGCGGAAGCCCCGGGCGGCGCGCAGGGCGGCCGCTCGATGGTGACGCGGCCGTTCGACGGCCGCGAATTGGGCGAGCACGTCAAGACCCTCGGCAGCCCCCTCCCCGAACTCACGGTGTTCGGCATGATGCTGGGATCGGGAAAGGACATCGTCCACTTCATGCGCGCGACCAAATCGCTGACCTCGGCGATCTATGTGGCAAAGCGCCTGTCGAAGCATGCAATGGACGTG
Organism: Bradyrhizobium algeriense; assembly: GCF_036924595.1. Classification (NCBI taxonomy): domain Bacteria; kingdom Pseudomonadati; phylum Pseudomonadota; class Alphaproteobacteria; order Hyphomicrobiales; family Nitrobacteraceae; genus Bradyrhizobium; species Bradyrhizobium algeriense. The sequence continues at coordinate 6,017,685 of NZ_JAZHRV010000001.1, forward strand.
CTGCGCCACGGCCGCGGCATGACGCTGACCAACGGCAATGCGCTCGCAGGCCGCCTCGCCAAATCGGCGTTCGACCTGAAAATTCCGCTGTGGCTGTCCTCGCCGGTGCACGAACTGATCGTGGAGGACGGCGCGGTGCGCGGCGCGGTCGTCGAACGCCGTGGCAAGCTGGTCCGTGTCAATGCCAAGCGCGGCGTCGTGCTGGCCTGCGGCGGCTTCCCGCACGACGTCGCAAGGCGCAAGGCGATGTTCCCGCACGCGGGCGATGGCACCGAACATTTCTCGCCGGGTCCTGCCGGCAACACCGGTGACGGCTTGCGATTGGCGGAAGCCGCCGGTGGCCGTATCGAGGACAATTTGCCGAACGCTGCGGCCTGGGTGCCGGTCTCGATCACCGAGCGCAAGGACGGCAGCAAGGGCGTGATGCCGCATTTCATCGACCGCGCCAAGCCCGGTGTCATCGCCGTGATGCGCGACGGCAAGCGCTTTGCCAATGAAGGCAATTCGTACCACGACTTCGTGCAGGCGATGGTGAAGGCGGCGAAGCTGGGCGAAGAGATCACCGCGTTTCTGGTGTGCGATCACCGCGCCTTGCGAAAATATGGCCTTGGATGCGTACCACCGTTTCCGATGCCGCTGCGCCATCATCTCGCGACCGGCTATCTCAAGCGCGGCACCACCCTCGCCGAACTCGCCGACCGCACCGGCATCGACCGGCAAGGGCTCGAGGCGACGATCGCCGAGTTCAATGCCCCAGCCGCGGAAGGCCGCGATCCCGCCTTCGGCAAGGGCTCGCGCGCTTATAACCGCTATCAGGGCGATGCGCTGCACGGCCCGAACCCCTGCGTCGCCCCGATCAAGGACGGGCCATTCTACGCGATCAAAATGGTGATCGGCGATCTCGGCACCTATGCCGGCATCAGGACCGACGAACACGCCCGTGCGCTGGACGAACACGGCCAGCCGATCACAGGCCTCTATGCCGCCGGCAACGACATGGCGAGCATCATGGGCGGCAATTATCCCGGCGCCGGCATCACGCTGGGGCCTGCGCTGACATTTGGATATATCGCAGGCAAGCATATCTGCGACAAAGCTGCGCCCTAGAAATGTCGGGAGCTGGAACGAAGATCGATCGATTCGATTATCTCGAATCGAACCGGAGATCGTTCAATGCGTGCGTCGCGCTTGTCTGCTGCTCTCGCCCTGTTGGTCTTCCTTCCGCCGCTCGCCTTTGCCGGCGACGCGGAATGGCGGCGCTACGAGATCCCGAGCACCGGGACCAGCGTCGACATGCCGGTCTCGATCTTCACCCGGGATGCCGGACAACCGGAAGGCGGAACAGGACGGCGCTTTTTCACCAACGACAATCGCGCGGATCTCACCGTGCAGTCCGTTCCCAATCCCGACAACGATTCACCCGCCACGTTCCTGGCCAAGAAGCGGCCGCCTGCCGGCATCATCTACAAACGGATCACGTCTGATTTCTTTGTCGTGTCCAGCATTCGCAACGACCGGATCTGGTACAACCGCTGCAACCGCGGCAACGGCACCATGGACTGCGTGATGATTAATTATCCCGTTGCGGAAAAACGCCAGTGGGATGGCGTGGTCACCCGGATAAGCCACACATTGCGAAGCTAGCACGGTCCGCATGACCGGATTTTAGGCAACCTGGAAAAACGGCAGTTCTGTTCCGAAGTGAGGAACCGTCGGGGTGTCACTGCGTTGCCGAGGGGTCGTCGTTAGTAACCGCGAGGTTGTTTCGTGAATCGCAGGAATTTCCTCGCTGCTTCCGCGTTGCCGTTGGTAACCGGCGTGGCGCCCGGGCTTCTGTCCGCCGCACATGCCCAGCCGGCGCCGTTCGATCGATCCATCGTCCGGCAAATGGCGCGGGATCTCGCCAGCAAGCCGTACAAGGCGCCGAGCGAGAAGTTGCCCGATAATCTCGCCAACATCGATTACGACCATTATCGCGCAATCCGGTTCTTGCCGGAGCGCGCGCTCTGGCGCGGCGAAAAATTGCCCTTCGAGGCGCAATTCTTCCATCGCGGGTTCTTCTACAAGAACCGGGTCGACATCTTCGAGGTGAAGGACGGCCAGGCGACGAAAATCCCCTACCAGCCCGAGCTGTTTTCGTTCGGCGATCTGGCGCCGCCGGGTCCGGCGGTAGACCTCGGCTTTGCCGGCTTCCGGCTGCATGCGCCGATCAACAAGCCCGACTATTATGACGAGGTCTGTGTGTTTCTCGGCGCGAGCTATTTCCGCGCGGTGGCCAAGGGCCAACTCTACGGACTTTCGGCACGCGGTCTTTCGATCAACACCGGCGAAGCCAAAGGCGAAGAGTTTCCATTCTTCAAGACGTTCTGGATCGAGAAGCCGGCAGCAGGCGCCAATTCCATCGTCGTGCATGCGCTGCTCGACAGCGAGAGCGCCGCCGCGGCCTATCGTTTCACCATCCGGCCCGGCGACACCACGGTGTTCGATGTGGAGATGGCAATCTATCCGCGCGTGGATCTAACTCATGCGGGCCTCGCGCCGATGACCAGCATGTTCTTCTTCGGACCGAACGACCGCAAGGACGTCGAGGACTTCCGCCCCGCAGTTCACGATTCAGATGGCCTTGCCGTCTTCAACGGCCGCGGCGAGGAGCTGTGGCGGCCGCTGCATAATCCGAGGGATTTGCAGGTTTCCTCGTTTTCCGACCTCAACCCGCGCGGCTTCGGCCTGATGCAGCGCCAGAAGGATTTTTCCGCCTTTCAGGACCTGGAATCCAATTTCGAGCGGCGGCCAAGCCTGTGGGCGGAGCCGATCGGCGATTGGGGCGAAGGCGCGGTTAAGCTGCTCGAAATCCCGACCAAGGAAGAAATTCACGACAACATCGCCTCGTTCTGGCTTCCCAAAGCTCCGTTGCCGGCCAAGGGCGAGCACACTTACACCTATCGTTTGCACTGGGGACCGGATACTCCGAAGCCGACGTCATTGGCGCGGTTTTCCCGAACCGGCATCGGCGCGAGAGGCGACAACGCCACGATCTTCGTGCTCGACGTGACCGGCGATAAACTGAAATCCGTCGATCCGAAAAAGCTGCGCGGGGACGTGACGGCCGAGAAGGCCAAGATCCAGAACATCGTCACCCAGCCAAATCCGGCGACCGGCGGTTGGCGGTTGAGCTTCGAGCTGCTGAAGGAAAAGACCCCGGTCGAACTCCGCGCATCGCTCATGCAGGACAATGAGGCGATATCGGAGATCTGGATTTACCGATGGACACCTTAGCGAAAGCCGGTGGAGCGTCCGGGCCCGGCGATATCCCGCTGCACGAATTCCTTCCCCGGGAAGCGCCGATCGATATGGCGGTGCAGCCATTGCGGCGGTTCGAACCACCGCCGGCGCCCGACTTTGCACCGATGTGGATCCGGCGCGGTTTCATCCTGACCGGCACCGCGATCCTGACTGCGGCGGGCTGTTACGAGATGTACCGGGTTCTCCAGGTCGGAGGCGTCACGGTCCTGGAATCGATCATCCTCCTGCTGTTCGTGCTGCTGTTTGCCTGGATTGCCTTTTCCTTCATGTCGGCGCTTGCCGGCTTCTTCGTGCTGCTGGCGAGGAAGAAAAACGAGCTCGGCATCGACCCCGGCATTCCCCTGCCGGCGATCCACGGCCGGACCGCAATGCTCCTGCCGACCTACAATGAGGATCCCTATCGCGTGCTGGCGAGATTGCGCGCGATTTATGAATCGGTCGAGGAAACCGGACACGGCTCGCAGTTCGACTGGTTCGTGCTGAGCGACACCACCGACCCCGCGATCTGGATCGCCGAGGAGAAATGCTTTCTTGGACTTCGACAGAACATCGGCCACGCGGCTCCGATCTTCTATCGCCATCGCCCCGAGAACACCGCGCGCAAGTCAGGCAATATCGAGGACTGGGTGAAGCGGTTCGGCGCCGGCTATGAGAGCATGCTGATCCTCGACGCCGACAGCTTGATGACCGGCGACACCATCGTCAGGCTCGCCGCCGCGATGGAGGCGCATCCCAAGGTCGCGCTGATTCAGACGCTGCCGGTTATCGTCAATGCAAGATCGCTGTTTGCGCGGTGGCAGCAGTTCGCAGGAAGGCTGTACGGCCCGATGCTGGCCGCAGGGATTGCATGGTGGCACGGCTCCGAAGGCAATTACTGGGGACATAACGCGATCATTCGTGTCCGGGCCTTTGCGCAGTATGCGGGGCTGCCCGAACTCGGGGGACGCAAGCCGTTCGGCGGGCATGTTCTGAGCCACGACTTCATTGAGGCCGCGCTGATGCGGCGGGGCGGCTGGGCCATTCACATGGCGCCGACGCTTCGAGGCAGCTACGAGGAATCTCCGCCCACGCTTTCGGATTTTGCCGCACGCGACCGGCGCTGGTGCCAGGGCAATCTGCAGCATCTGGCGCTGTTGCCGACGCGCGGCTTTCACTGGGTATCGCGGCTTCATTTGCTGACCGGAATTGGATCATATCTCACCGCGCCGCTTTGGCTGATCTTTCTGGTGTTTGGAATTCTGGTATCGCTGCAGGCACAGTTCGTCAGGCCCGAATACTTCCCGAAAGGATATTCGCTGTTTCCGACCTGGCCGGCGCAGGACCCGATCCTGGCGGCGTGGGTGTTCGTCGGCACGATGGGCATGCTGATCGCGCCAAAGCTGCTGGCCTTCATTGTGCTGCTTGGGGATAGCGAGGCGCGAAGGAAGTTCGGCGGCAGCCTCCTCGTGTTCGCGGGCATCATCGCCGAGACGGTTCTTTCGGGCCTGGCCGCGCCCATCATGATGATCTTCCAGTCGTCCGCCGTTGCTGAAATCCTGTTCGGGCGCGATGCGGGATGGCAGGTTCAGCGTCGGGACGACGGCGCGGTCTCGCACCGCGACATCGTCAGCACCTATTCGGTGCCGACGTTGATTGGCGTCGTCATGGCCATCAGTGCCTATGCCGTGTCGCTGCCGCTGCTGCTTTGGATGACGCCGGTGATCATTGGCCTGTTGCTGGCTGTTCCGATGGCCATGCTGTCGTCGTCCACCGGTTCAAACCGGACGCCGCGACTGTTCAAAACGCCCGAGCAGACTGCGCCGCCGCGCGTCCTGCAGAGAGCCAATGAACTCGCCAACGCACCGCATTCGCCCCTCGCCTGTCCGCTGCACGAATTGCGCCACGACGCCGGCTTGCGCGAGGCGCATCTGAACAACCTGTCCGCCCCAAAACCCAGAAAGCGCGGCGAGGTCGATGCGAATCTGGCAATCGCACGCGCCAAAATCGAAGATGCGGAGACTTTCGAGGATGCGACGGGTTTTCTCAGTGCGCGGGAAAAGCTCGCGGCACTCAATTCGCCTGCCGTTCTCGCAATGGTGTTCGCCCTGCCGGAAACGGTATAGTTGCCGGACCGAGACTCCTGCTGCTCCAGATTGAGCCGCGGCTCGGCGGCCATCCGATAAGCAACCTTGGCCAGCGCAGCAAATCTGCTAGACTGCTTGCCGGAGAGGCGAAAATGCACGCGCCTGGACCCGAGCGAAGACTCGCTGCGGTCCTTGCCGCCGACATGGTCGGCTACAGCCGGCTGATGGAGGTTGACGAGGCGGGGACGCTTGCCCGCCTGAAAACCCACCGGCTTGAGCTCATCGATCCCTTGATTGCCAAGAACCGCGGCCGCATCATCAAGACCACCGGCGACGGCATGCTGGTGGAATTCCATAGCGTCGTTGATGCGGTGTCGTGCGCGGCCGAAGTGCAGCGGCGGATGGCGCGGCGCAATGCCGACGTGTCGCCGGCGCGGTGGATCCAATTCCGCATCGGCATCAATCTGGGCGATATCATCATCGAGGAGAACGACATCTTCGGCGACGGCGTCAACGTTGCGGCGCGTCTCGAGGTGCTCGCCGAGCCAGGCGGCATCTGCGTCTCCGGCGCCGTGCGCGATCAGGTCGGCGACCGGCTCGACGACATCGCCTTTGAGGATCTCGGCAACCAGAACGTCAAGAACATCACCCGCCCGATCCACGTCTTTCGGGTGCGCTTCGAGCCGGAAGCCGCCGAGACGCCGATGAGCGGCAAGGACGGCGCGGCAGCGACCATCGCGACCAGGAAGCCGTCCATCGCGGTGCTGCCGCTGGTCAACATGAGCGGCGACCCGGAGCAGGAATTCTTTGCCGACGGCCTCACCGAGGACATCATCACCGAGCTGTCGCGCTTCCGCGATCTTCTCGTCATCTCGCGCAACTCGACCTTCGTGCACAAGGGTAAGGCGGTGAAGGTGCAGGAAATTGCCCGCGAGCTCGACGTCGAATACGTGCTCGAGGGAAGCGTGCGCAAGGTCGGCGATCGCGTCCGTGTCACCGTGCAGCTGATCGACGCACAAACCGACCGGCACGTCTGGGCGGAACGCTACGACCGCAAGCTCGAGGACATCTTCGCCATTCAGGACGAAGTGACCGGCGCGATCGTTGCCACCCTCCCCGGCCGCGTCGAGGCTGCCACGCACGAGCGGGCGAAGCGCAAGCGGACCGACAACATGGCGGCCTATGAGTACGTCCTGGCCGCGAAGGTGCTGCACCACCGCTCGCAACGGGAAGCCAACGCCGAGGCACAGGCCCTGCTCGAACGCGCGCTTGCGCTCGATCCGGACTATGCGCACGCCCATGCCTGGAGGGCGTGCGTGCTGGGCCAGACATGGGTCTATGGCTGGTGCGCGGATCGCGACGCCACCTTCCAAGAGGTGGCCGCCGAGTTGCAGCTTGCGCTGGCGCTCGACGATAACGACAGCGACGTTCATCGCATCCTGGCCGCGGTGAATTTGACCCGCGACGATCACGACAGCGCCGCATATCACCAGGAGCGCGCGCTGGCCCTCAATCCCAATTACGACCTTGTGGTGGTACAGCAAGGCGAGTTTCTGACCTGGCTGGGCCGGCCCGAGGAAGGCATCGACTGGATCAGGAAGGCGATGCGCCTCAACCCCTACCACCCCGAGCGTTTTTGGAATCACCTCGGCCGCGCGTTCTACTGCGCCGAGAAATACGCGGAGGCCGCCGAAGCCTTCGCGCGGATCACGCGGCCCGATTTCACGCATCACGCCTTCCTCGCCGCCATCTTCGCGCAGATGGGCAATGGCGTTGCGGCCGCGGCGCATGCGGCCGAGGTCGTGAAGCTCGAACCGGGCTTCTCGGTGACGAGCTATCTCGCCACCCAGCACTACAAGCATGAGGCCGACCGCCGGCGGCATGAGGCCGGTCTGCTCAAGGCGGGATTGCCGGTGTGAGGTTGGCGCGATTTGCGGCACAAGCCCGCCTTCGCCAAGTGGCTTCGGCGCGGCAGCCTTCGCTTGCTTCGCTACGATAGAGTTGGGTTTGGCTTGCCGAGCCGTAGCTTGCGAAGCAAGCGAAGGCTGGTGGGCGCGACAGGGATCGAACCTGTGACCCCTACCATGTCAAGGTAGTGCTCTCCCGCTGAGCTACGCGCCCTGGAAATGGGATGATCGATCATCCCGCTCCAGCTTTAATCGTATTGGGTGGGGTCCGTATATCGGCTCCAAAGCGCCCCCGCAAGGATGCTTGGACGTAATTTCCGGAGTGTTTTCGGACCAAAAAGGAGGCCGAATCAGGCCGCCAGCATCTTGTTCACTTCACTGACCAGCTCGCGGAGGTGAACCGGCTTGGCCAGCACCTTGGCGTTCTTGGGCGCTTCCGAATCGGAATTCAGGGCGACGGCCGCAAAGCCGGTGATGAACATGATCTTGATGTCGGGGTCGAGTTCCGAGGCGCGGCGCGCCAGCTCGATACCGTCCATTTCCGGCATCACGATATCGGTCAGCAGCATCTCGAACGGCTCCTCGCGCAGCCGCTGATAGGCCGACATGCCGTTATCGTGGGGCGAGACCTGAAACCCGGCATTTTCCAGTGCCTTGACCAGGAAGCGGCGCATGTCGTTGTCGTCTTCGGCGAGCAGGATCTTGTGCATGGCGGTCGGTCGTCGCTTCCAGCTTGGAGGATCGTTCCGCCCACTAAGCCCGACAGAGGGTAAATTTCAGTTAAAAGGTAACGGCTTCTTGGCGATGGCGGGCGGCGCTATTTTTGTAGCGGCATGTACCAAGATCGATCAAGGCGGCGCTTTTCGGGCGGTTGCGACACCTTCCACGAGAACGGCGGCTTTTTTCGCTTGGCAGAATGATTACGATTACGGACAATGCATCCTTACAAAACCCCTGCCCCTCCCGGTAGAATCGGTCGCTTGATCGACCGGCCGACGGGAAATGCGGACATTCAAGGGACGGCGCCCGACGATGACCCAGTTTGATGGCGAACTGTCGCCTCCCTTCGAGATCGTGGAGCCGGCCAGCTGGCGGGCGCCGATCATCTTCAACTCGCCCCATTCCGGCTCGGTCTACTCGTCCGAATTCCTCAACGCCTCCCGGATCGACCTCGCCGCGCTGCGCCGCTCCGAGGATTCGTTCATGGACGAATTGATCGGCGGCCTGAGCGAGCAGGGCTTTCCGACGGTGCGGGTCAATTTTCCTCGCTCCTATGTCGACGTGAACCGCGAGCCTTATGAGCTCGATCCGCGGATGTTCACCGGACGCCTGCCGAGCTTCGCCAATACCCGCTCGATGCGAGTGGCCGGCGGCCTCGGCACCATCCCGCGCGTGGTCGGCGACGGGCAGGAAATCTATCGCGAGCGGCTTTCCGTCGACGACGCGCTGGGGCGGATCGAGGCGCTCTACAAGCCGTATCACCGGGCGCTGCGGCGGCTGATCAACAAGGCCCATCAGGCGTTCGGAACCGTGATCCTGGTGGATTGCCATTCGATGCCCTCGGTCGGCGTGTCGCGGGACGAGCCGCGGCGGCCCGACATCGTGATCGGCGACCGCTACGGCACCAGTTGCGCGAGCCTGCTGCCCGATGTCGTCGAGGAAATCATGAGCGGGCTCGGCTATTCGATCGGCCGCAACAAGCCCTATGCCGGCGGGTTCATCACCGAGCATTACGGCAACCCGGCGAGCGGACTGCACACCGTGCAGCTCGAACTCAACCGCGCGATCTATATGGACGAGCGGCGTCGGGAACGCAGCCCGCGCTTTGCGCAAGTGGCCACCGATTTCGCCGCGCTCGCCGACGCGCTGGCCCAGGTGCCGCTCGGGGATCTCGGCCCGTTCCAGGCGGCGGCGGAGTAGAGGCCAGACCGATCAGCCGCAACGTCTTCGCCAACGCGTTCACGTGCGTCCTGGACGGAGGACCGCAAGGCCGAATGAAAAATCTTGAAATCAACCCCATGCAAAGAAGGGTTCGCCCAGCTTGAGGCGCCCTCGTCGGAGACCGAAGGTGCTCAGCGGGGGCAAAAGAAAAAAGGGCCGCTTGAATGAACAAGCGGCCCAAGTCTAGGGAGGAAACGCCCAAGGAGGGCAGCGATAGGGCGAGGCCCTACCGCACCGCAACAATATGCGGCCGCGCTGCACAAAACGCAAGGGTTTTTGGCTCGGTTCCGGTCCAAAGTGGAACAGACTGGCGGATCGGCAACACTTCCGATGTACGGCTATTATATAAGTAAAATCAATATCTTAGATAGATTTCTGGTTGAGCCACGGCCTCCGTGCAGTGCTGGTATGCCAAAACTCGCAACTTCGTGATGGCACGGCTAACCAAAAATCCACGCTTAAACGAAGCCTTTTCGAAAGCCGATTCGAAAGCCAGTTCGCAATACGAATGGGAATAACGCGCCGTTGGCGGTGCGCGGCAGCCCGGATTGGGCTAGGCAAGAGGCGGTATTCTTTCTCGATTGGCGGTAAGGGATAGTCGTGACGGTCATCGATTTCACAGCCTTCATAGGCCGCCTCGCGACTGCGTCCGGCGAAACCATCCTGCCGTTCTTCCGGACCTCACTCTCCATCGACAACAAGAGCGCGAGCGATTTCGATCCGGTCACCGAGGCCGACCGCGCCGCCGAAGCTGTCATGCGCCGCCTGATCAAGGCCAACTTTCCCCAGCACGGCATCGTCGGCGAGGAATTCGGCAACGAGCGCCAGGACGCCGAATATGTCTGGGTGCTCGATCCCATCGACGGCACCAAATCCTTCATCGCGGGATTTCCGATCTGGGGCACGCTGATCGCGCTGCTGCACAAGGGCACGCCGGTGTTCGGCATGATGCACCAGCCCTATATCGGCGAGCGCTTTTCAGGCGATTCTGGCTCGGCGCATTATTCCGGGCCGTCCGGTGAGCGGCGGCTCACCGTGCGGCGCTGCGCGACGCTGAAGAAAGCGACCTCTTTTACCACCAGTCCCCTGCTGATGAACGCCGCGGACCGCGAAGCTTTCGGCCGGGTCGAGGCAGCGGTGCGGCTGACGCGCTATGGCGGTGACTGCTATTCCTACTGCATGCTGGCGGCCGGCCATCTCGACCTCGTGGTCGAGACCGAACTCAAGCCTTACGACATCGCCGCATTGATCCCGATCGTCACCGGCGCCGGCGGCGTCGTCACCAACTGGGAGGGCAAGCCCGCCCAGAGCGGCGGCCGCATCATCGCTGCCGGCGACGCCCGCGTGCACGAGGCGGCACTGAAGCTCTTGAACAGCTAGGGCCTCGATGGACGCGATGTTGGTCGTCCATATGCAGGTCGGGCTCCTCGGCGGCATGCCCAAACATGATTTGCACGGCGTCGTGGATCGCATCAACCGGCTGGCCGCCAGGGTCCGTGCCCAAACCGGCAAGGTAATTTTGATCCAGCATTGCGGCGGCACGGGAGACGCCTTTGAGCCGCTAACGCCGGGATGGCAGTTTCTTCCCGAAGTTGTCCGGGAAGCTGCCGACATTATCGTCCCGACTACTCTGAACGATCCTTTTGCCGGCACGGACCTGCAGGCGCGTTTGAAGGAGCTCCAGCCCGACCGGGTCCTGATCACCGGATGGGCAACTGATTTCTGCGTTGATTCCACGGTTCGTTCGACGGTTGCACATCATTACGATGTTGTGGCGGTAGCCGACGGCCACACCCTGAGCGACCGTCCTCACCTCGATGCCCTCAGCATCATTCGCCATCACAATTGGGTCTGGAGCAACCTGATCACCCGGCGTTCCATCAAGGTCGCTGCGACAGATGAATTGCTGCCTTGATCCACGCGTGGCGGGACGGGGTGCAACCGGCTGAATCGGCCGCAACCTCTGGCACCGACGCGCAACAAGCGGCATACTCGCCCCATCACGGACGAACGCGCGGCGCTTCTTGCGAGCCCCGCGCCAAAACAGATCCGGATCAGGGGGGCTTGCATGAAAACGGCACGCACGCTGTTGGCCGCATTAGCGCTGTCGCTGGTACCGGTAGCGGCAACCGCACAAGATTTCCCAAGCAAACCGATCAAGCTGATCGTGCCGTTCCCACCCGGCGGCCCCAACGACATCATCGCGCGCCTGGTCGGTCAGCGCATGTCGGAAATCACGAAGCAGCCGGTTGTAATCGACAATCGCGGCGGCCAGGCCGGCGTGCTCGGCACCGATGCGGTCGCGAAGGCAGCCCCCGACGGCTACACGATCGGGATCGTGAGCGCGAGCGCGCTGGTCATCAACCCGACAATGGAAAAGGTGCCTTACGACGTGACGAAGGACTTTACGCCCGTCACGCTGGTAACGACGGTGCCGGAAATGCTTGTCGTCGCCAGCAACGTTCCCGCCAGCGACATGAAGGAGCTGGTCGCGCTCGCCAAGGCGCAGCCGGGGAAACTCAATTTCGCATCTGCCGGCGTCGGCGGTATGCCGCATCTTGCCGGTGAATTGCTCAAGCAGACGGCCAGGATCGACATCGTGCACGTGCCCTATCGCGGCGCTGCGCCCGCCATCAACGATCTGCTCGGCCAGCAGGTGCAGATGGCGTTCCTCGATTTGCCGGTGCTGCTGCCGCATATCAAGGCCGGCACCCTGCGCCCGATTGCCCTCGGCGCTCCGAAACGCGCGCCCACCTCGCCTGACGTGCCGACCACCGCGGAGGTCGGCATGCCGGACCTCCTGATCGAAAACTGGTACGGCATGGTCGCACCGGGCGGAACGCCCGAGCCGATCGTCGCCATCCTGAACCGCCTCGCCAACGAGGCGATGAACGACCCGCAGGTGAAGCAGAAGCTCGCCGATCAGGGCCTGACGGTCGCCGGCGACACGCCGGGGCATTTTCGCAACTACATCGGAGCGGAGACCCAGAAGTGGGCGCGCGTCATCAAGGCCGCCGGCCTTGCCACGGGCAAGTAACGTCCGGCTTCCCTGTCAGGCATCAGCCAGGCGTCCGCGCAATTCCCCTGCTGTGCCCTAAGAGCAGAAACGAGTCGGTTTAAGGCAATAACGAGTCCACCAGAACGTTGCGGCGCCGGCGTCACCCGCCCGCTCGCCGCGAAAGTCCGGTCCCGCCCAGGAAGCCGACGTAGAACGCAAGTCGCGTTTTCACCCAAAGCAGTCGTCAACTGGCAATGTCAATTGGTATTCGACTTATGCGCCCAGAGTCAGGATAGCAGCGATGACAAAGGCTCGCGCGGTTTTCGTATGAGTTTGAACCATCTGCCTCGTGTTAACGACCAAGAGCCAATCATGTTCGACGATCTGATGACCCTCTTGGTTATTCTGTCTTTCGGCTTTCCCGCCATCCCATGGTTTTTTGGTGCGCGATGGGGGTTGAGAGGAGTTTGGCTCAGTACGGGATTTGCCGTCGTCATCCTACTATGTCTTTTTCCAATATTGTTTTGGGTTGCATGCGGTGCCTGTGGGCAGGGTGCGATAGCCATCTTTGTGCTGGGGCCGATCTGGATTGCTTCGGCATTGCTTACGGTCACTTCGGCGGCGTTCACTTACTACAAATACACGCGCTAATTTCCGCAAGGGCCCGAAGGCGCGGGGGTAACGATACCGCCCGCGCTGGGCGTCGCAGACGAAGTGATTGAGTAAGGCATCAGCGATGTCGGCTCTTGGCACGGAACGGACTAACTGGGCCGGTCTGTTGATGTCCGCTGAGGTAGATCGGAAGTGGACGGCGGAGGGTCAAACGAGAGCTATTGACCCAAAACAGACATTTGATTGCGGTGCTTGACGGCGGCCCGTCGGGCTGAAACGCTTCGTGCGTCCGGGGTGCCTGCTGTGCGGGCTGAGATCATACCCGTTGAACCTGTGTGGGTAATGCCAACGAAGGGAGCAAGCGATGTCCGTTGTCGGCGATCAATATTTGCAGGATCTTCTTGATGTTCTTCATGCTAAGAGCGACGAGCAAGCTGCGTTGATCCGGGCATTCGAGGACCCGGACACCAATGAACATGCACCAAGCGTAGTAGAAATTAGAGCCTTTCGGAGCGATAAGCTTGTCGCGCTTGATCGCGATAAGGCAGAGTTTTGTTACCAGCTATGCCGCGCCAAAAAAGCCTCCACGATCATCGAGGTTGGTACATCGTATGGTGTGTCGACAATCTATCTTGCCGCAGCGGTGCGCGACAATGTTAGTCTATTCGGCGGGGAAGGAGTGGTGATCGGAACCGAGTATGAACCGAACAAAGCGGCCGCGGCACGGGCAAACTTTGCGCAGGCAGGCTTGGGGCGATTTATCAATCTCCGCGAAGGCGATCTTCGCGAGACCCTAAAGCAGATCGACAGGCCAATCGACTTCGTCCTCATGGACGTTTGGATCGCCATGGCACGCCCCGCAATAGAATTGATCGCGCCGCATCTTTCAGACGGTGCGGTTGTGGTATGCGACAACACAAAAGATCATCGAGCGTCCTATGCAGATTATTTCGCGTTTCTTAATGATCCGGTCAACGGCTTCACCACAATGACATTGCCCTTCCAAGGCGGCTTGGAATTGTCGGTTCGGTGCTAAGCACGACGCCCCCTTCCTGAATGCCCGCTGTTGGCCTGCCTCCACCGTTAGTGAGGCGGCAGAGCATCGCATCTCTGTCCGGGGGCCGACATCATCGACCAAACGCACACCCGTTAGGCGCTGCCTCGCCGATCGTTGACACTCACAGAGCGAGTTTCTACACTGGGCGCAGATCATTGGAGATATTCGAGATGACGATCGCAACCGTCGTAGTAGGGCGCTGGCGCATGGACCGGTAACGGCACCAATGCCGGTACCCTGTGCGCCCCCGACAAGTTCGGGGGCTTTTTTTTGAGCAAATTTCTGGCCGGCCTGTCAGATTGAGAAGAGGATACCATGCCTGGAAAAGCCGCAGACCCGCCGGCCCTGATGACCTTGATCGTGCTGAGCGGCCTGTCGGTGGTATCTCTCAACATGTTCCTGCCCTCATTGGCAAACATCGCCAGTGAGTTTCAGGCGGACTATGCGCTCGTCAATCTGTGTATCGCCGGATATGCGGCCGTGAGCTGCGTGCTGCAGCTCGTGATGGGGCCGTTGTCGGATCGCGTGGGCAGGCGGCCTGTGATCCTTGCCGCCTTGCTGCTTTTCCTTGTCGCATCGCTGGGCTGCCTGTTGGCGTCCAACGTCCGGGCGTTTCTCACCTTCCGCCTGATGCAGGCGGTTATCGCCCCCGCCTACGCCGTTTCTGTTGCCATTATTCGGGATGTCTCCGCCGGCAGCAAAGCAGCGAGCTCCATCGGCTACGTGGCCATGACCTCGGCCATCGCTCCCATGCTGGCCCCGATGCTTGGTGGCGCGCTCGATGATCTGTACGGATGGAGGGCCAGTTTCTGGGCTTTTCTCGTCATGGGCGGCGCGACTCTCGCGCTGTGCTGGGTCGATCTGCGGGAGACCAACAAAACGCCCGCAGCTACGTTTACTCGGCAAGTTCGATCGTACGGGACGCTCGTGGGATCAGAGCGCTTTTGGGGTTACGCGCTGTGCATGACGTTTTCCAGGGGGGCGTTCTTCGTCTTCATTGGTGGAGCGTCGCTTGTCGCTGTCTCCACGTTCCGGATTTCCGCCGCACAGCTTGGTTTCTATATGGGAACCATCACAGCCGGTTTTGTTCTCGGTAGTTTTCTGTGCGGCCGCTTCTCCGAACACTATGGGCTCACGACCATGATGCTGACGGGCGGATTGGTCGCATGTGCGGGCTTGATTCTGGGAATCCTGCTTTGCCTTTATGGCGTGGTGAGTTTGCCGATCTATTTCGGCGCCTGTGGTTGCGTTGGTCTCGGCAACGGGTTGGCGATCCCGAGCAGCAATGCGGGTGTCGTCTCGGTTCGGCCGGAAATGGCAGGCAGCGCATCGGGACTGTCAGCTGCGTTGACGGTCGGCGGCGGGGCATTCCTGTCCGCGATCACGGGCATGGTTCTGACCCAAGCGAATGCCGCCCCAACCCTGTTGGCAATGATGCTGCTGTCCTCGGGAATGGGCTTGCTGGCAACGCTGTACGTCATGCGGCTCGACGCGCAAGAGAAACCGCTCGAGCGAGAGTGAGAAGTCGATGCTTGAAAGAATTTTTCCTGTTGGCACGAATGCAAAGTGGCGCGGCCTCCCTGATACTTCCGCTATTGGCCCTTCAGTGACCTGCGAGTCCCTTCCAATGTCCGGAATGCGGCAAAACCGACCGCACTGACGGGACTCAGAATTCGACGACGTCGGACGCCGGGGACTCGTAATCTACTTAAACTAGACTCCAAATCCGTTTGTCAGGCCGACTTGAAAGTATTGGCCTTCATGCTCCGCCAGACTCGTAGTTCGCTTTAAAGCACACCTGCGGCGTCCCCGGACCTTCAGCATTTTCGCTCTCCCTCACATGTTCAGCGTGGCGCGGATTTGCGGAGGTGCTCCGCCAGTTGCTGCGCAGGCCTCGGCAGCGACTTGAAACTGCGGGCGCAGATCACAAGCCGCCGGTTGGCCCAGGAATCCCTGATCCTGATGACATTGATCTTCATTGATCGCGCGCATCGTTTTGCCGCCACTTCAGGCATCACGCCAATCCCGATGCCGGCGGCGACCATCTGGCCGATCGCATCAAAACTGTTCAGCCGTGCACGAAAGCGAAGGCGCGCGCCGAGACGAGCCGCATGTCCACTGATATGGGTGTGCAGCGCAATCGAGCTGATCAGGCCGACGAATTCGCGCTCCACTACTTCGCTGAAATCGACCTGCCGCCGGTTCGCAAGTTCATCGCTCCGCGCGGCGACCAGCACCAGGCGATCTTCGCTGAACGGGCTCCGTTCGATATTGTCTGCAAGCGCGTGCTCGGCGGCGAGCCCGAGATCGGCAGCGCCAGTTACGATCGCTCGGGCGATTTCGGCGCTTTCGCGCTCCTCGACGTCGATCGAAATGTTAGGATGTGCGGCCAGGAAGGCAGCCAGTGCCTTCGGCAGATATTCCGAAAGCCCCGACGTGTTGGCGAGGAAGCGGACGGTGGCCTTCGCGCCACGGGCAAAGGCCAAGAGATCGCCGCGCATCGCCTCCACATTATGGAGCACGATCCTGGCATGATCGAGCAGGCTTTCACCGGCCGGCGTCAGATCGACGCCGCGACGGCCGCGCGTCAGCAGCGCAACGCCCAGCGCCTCCTCCAGTCCCTTGATCCGCTCGCTCGCCGACGCCAGCGCGAGATGAACCCGCCCCGCGCCATTGGTGATGCTGCGCGTCTCGGCCACCGCGACGAAGAGCTGAAGATCGACCAGATCGAAACGCATCGGGATTCCCTACGACTTCGCGCGCGCGTAAGCCGTCATTGCCTGCGACAAACGCGAAGCGTTTGCGCAAGGGAGCGAACGGGTCGCGCGAATGCGCGCCCAGCGACGAGCGCAATGCGCTCGCACTGTGATGACAGGCTCCGCGACGACTTGTCCGCCGTAGCTCAACGAGCGAAGGCGGAAGCAATCCATTCCTTCTTTGTGCTTTGACATGGATTGCTTCGCTTCGCTCGCAATGACGAGGAGACAGATAGCCTTCGCCTTCTCCGAAGGCTATCTCCGGAACCTCCAGATTGTGCCCGATGCGTCGATCGGTCAAGGTCGCCCCATGTTCGATTCCCTGCTTCTCCTCGTCACCGCCACCTTCCTGCTCGCGGGCTTCGTGAAGGGCGCACTCGGGCTCGGCCTGCCGACGGTGTCGATGGGCCTGCTTGCAGTGTCGATGCCGCCGGCCCAGGCAATCGCCATCGTCATCGTGCCGGCGATCGTCACCAACATCTGGCAAACCTTCGGCGGTCCGTACTTGCGCGATATTTTCCGGCGGCTATGGCCGTTGCTGGCCGGAACGGCCGCCGGCGTCTGGCTGAACGCGGGGTCGCTGACCGGGCCCTATGCGCGCTACACCACAATCGCGCTCGGCCTGTTGCTGGCGATCAATGCCATCATCGGCCTCTGCAAATTCAATTTCACCATTGCCCGCCGAAACGAAAAATGGGCCGGCGGCATCGTCGGGCTGATCACCGGCATGATTTCGGCGGCAACCGGCGTGCAGGTCATTCCGTCGGTGCCGTTCCTGCAGGCGATTGGCATGGAGAAGGAAGAGCTGATCCAGGCATTGGGCGTGTTCTTCACGGTCGCGACCTTGGCGCTTGGCCTCAACCTCACCGGCGCCGGTCTGCTGACGGCTGCAACCGCACTGCCGGGCGCGGTCGCCATGGCAGCGTCCTTTGCCGGCATGTTCATCGGGCAGGCGGTGCGGACGCGGCTGCAGCCGGATATCTTTCGGCGCTGGTTCCAGATCGGCATGATTGTTCTCGGCCTCTACCTCGCCACCAATGCGCTTGCGAAACTGATGTCGTAACTTCCCCGCGAAGCCGCACTGGAAGGCCCGCGAATTCCTTGTAGAGGAATACCTCCAGACAGGCGGACAGCCGAACCAAGAGCCCGTCCGGATGGAATCGGAACAGGGCTCTAGATTTTTGATTTGACGCGTTTTCTTGACGCGAACCGGTCTCCACCCCGGATCAAGTCCGGGGCAGGCTTTCGCTGGAAAACGCTTTAGCGCGCCTCCAGCATCGCAACGCGGATGCCGAGATAGACGAACAGCCCGCCGAGCATGCGGTTGATCCAGGCCATCACATTGGCCGATCGCCTGATTCGGCCGGCCGCCCTCGCCGCAAAGGCTGCGATCCCGAGGCACCACAGCGTGCCGGTGGAGATGAAGATCATGCCCAGGGCCAGGAAGGCCAGCGTCTTATGGCTGGAGTCCGCGGCCACGAATTGCGGCAGGAAGGCCAGGAAGAACAGCGCCACTTTCGGATTGAGCACGTTGGTCAGCGCACCCTGCCAGAACACGCGGGAAAGTGACGTTTCGGTGACGGCCGCCGCCTCGGCAATCGGCTGCGGCCGCGACAGCAGCATCTGGATGCCCGTCAACAGGAGATAGGCCGCGCCGACCAGTTTCAGGACCGCGAAGGCCGTCGATGACGCCATCAACAGCGCCGACAGGCCGATGGCGGCGCCGAAGACATGGACCAGACAGCCGCAGCAGATGCCGATCACCGCCGCCACCCCGCCGCGCCATCCGAACTGGATGCTGCGGCCGAGAATATAGGCCGTGTCCGGCCCCGGGGTAACGTTGAGCAGCAGACCGGAGAGGATAAACAGCCAAAGTTCGTGAATGCCGAGCGTCTCTGTCATCATTCGACCGGTTCCCCTGGCGTCCTGAGCCTTAATTATGCACATCCTGACCCCTGAGGGATTGCAGTACTATCATGAGCAAATCGGGCTTCCACCAGATTGCGCATATTTTATAAACATTGGAATCGTTTGAGCGACCGCGTAGTGGTTATCCAGCGCATTCCGGCGCCGTTAGGGATATACTGGGGACATGGAGAGACGCCTGGCAGCCATCGTCTGCGCTGACGTCGCCGGCTATTCCCGCATGATGGGGGCCGACGAGGCGGGGACGCACGCCACGTTCAAGGCGCACAGGTCCGCGATCTATCCGATCATTCTCAATCACGGCGGCCGCCTGGTGAAGAACACCGGCGACGGCTTCCTCCTGGAATTTCCCTCTATCGTCGGCGCCATCGAGGCGGCAGTCGCGATGCAGATGGTGATGGCGGAGCGCAACGAGCACCTCCCCGCCGACCGCCTCATGCAGTTCCGCATGGGCATCCACATGGGCGACGTGATGGCCGACGAGGACGAGGTGTTCGGCGACGACGTCAACATCGCCGTCCGCCTCGAATCGGTTGCCGCTCCCGGCGGCGTGGCGGTTTCGGGCAAGGCTTGTCATGAAGCAGGCAAACGCCTCAGCGTCGCGCTGGCCGATGCCGGCCCTCACCGGTTCAAGAACATCGACGAGCCGATCCAGGTCTGGACCTGGCAACCCGAAGGCGCCGACGCCAGCGGCCCGGCGCACAAAGCCTCGACCGAAACATCGGTCACCAATCTTCCGGCCCAGTATCGGACGGCGATCGTGGGCGTGCTGCCGTTCGCGAATCTGAGCGAGAGCGCCGACGAGTATTTTTCCGACGGACTGACCGAGGACCTGATCCACGCGCTTTCGCTGCAATCGTTCTACCGGGTGCTGAGCCGCAACTCGACGTTCTCGTTCAAGGGCAAGAGCGTGAGCACGCGCCTGATCGCGCGCGAGATCGATGCGAGCTATCTGATCCAGGGCTCCGTACGCCGCGCCGCCAACAAGATTCGCGTCACCGCCGAGCTGATCGCACCCGAAACCGGCGAGCAATTATGGACCGGCCGGTTCGACCGGGACATCGGCGACCTGTTCGCGATGCAGGACGAACTCACCACCAGCCTGTCGGCGGCGATTGCGGCCGAGATCTACCGCGCTGAAGCCTCCGCCCCGCCGCGCTCGAACTCGAACGACCTCACCGCCTGGGATCGCTTCCTTAAGGGACTGTCCTACTATTATCTGCAGACGCAGGCCGATCTCGAAACCTCGATCAGCTTGTTCAAGGAAGCCATCGCGCTCGATCCGACGTTGTCGATCGCCCGTGCCTATCTCGCCACGATCCAGATCCAGGGCATCCAGTTCGGATGGATCCGGAGCACGCGCGAAATGTTTGATTACGCAATGAGTCTGGCGGAAAGCAGTGTCCGGCTCGATCCCCGTTCGTCCTTTGCGTTCCAGACTCTCGCCTATCTGAACGCGGCGGAAGGGCACCACGAGACGGCGATGGATGCCGCCAAGCGGGCGGTCGGGCTCAATCCATACGATATGGGCGCCCGCGGCGTGCTTGGGATTTGTCATCTCGTGTCCGGGCAACACCGGCCCGCAATCGAACTGTTTACGATGGCGGCGCAGAGCGGCAACAACGATCCCCGGTATCAATGGGCAGCCGTGAACGCGTTCAGCCACTACCTGCTCGGACAATATGACGCGTCGCTGTCCTGGGCTCGCGAGCAGCTCTATACCAATCCCAATATGCTTCAGGCACTCGCGATCCGCGCGGCAGCGCTCGCCCAATTGGGACGAACTTCGGAGGCGGCAACGGCGGCCGAGGCTCTGCTCAACAACTATCCCAGCCTTACTGTCGAACGGCATTTGCGGAACTTCCACTGGAAGATGCCTGAGGACATCGCCCACTACCGGGACGGCCTTGTGAAGGCCGGCATCCCCTTCAGTAGATTGACGCTCGTCGAATCCTCCCCAAAGCTCGCCGCAGATTCCTGAGTGCGAGTGAGGCTGTCGGTTGACACCGCGTCGGATTCCGCCAAAACTTCCCTACACGCTGAAGTAGTTCGCTACTGAATTGCCTTTTCAGACCGTCGCTCCTGATCGGAGCGGGATGCTTTTTTCATATTCGATGCCTTTGAGGATTTAACCCATGCCTGACCACAGCATCGGCACCGCCCCGGGCGGGCAGATCCCCGTTTCACCCAACAATCCCTGCCCGTTTTTGCGCGCGCTGGTCGCCAATGGCTACGTCGGCGGCCACGACGTGCCGCTTGCGCAGCTCACCGAATTAATCGGCCTCGCGAGCGGCGAAACCGGCTCGGCCCAAAAAAATGTGCGGATGAAAACCTGGATGGTCGCCGTCATTGCGAACGGTCTCGGGCCGCTGCGCGTGTTGAAGAGCGCAACCACCGGCGCGGTTCTCGACGAACTGCGCGATGGACCGCTGGACAAGCATGGCGGCGGCTCGCGCATTCTCGACGTCGATGCGAAGGTCCATGAAGACGAAATCGCCCGGCTCGCCGGCTTCGGCAAGGACCGCAAGGATCCTGCCGGCGGCATCGAGCGCGGCCTGACGGCGAAAGAGATCGACACCTTCATGAAGGCCAATATCAAGCGCGACGGCGATGCGGCGCACTGGTACTACCCCATGCTCATGAAGGGCGAATGGCCTGTGCTGCTGAAGATCCTCGGCAAGGGCGAAGGCGAGGAGCGTTACCTCAGCGTCGGCGAAGTCAGGACCCTGTTCGTCGAGAAGCGGCTGCCCGAGCGGATCACGGCACGGTTGCCGAAGCCTTCGGCTGGAAGATAACTGCCGAAGGCTGGTGCGTCCGACCACGCATTCGCTACGGCTTCGGCCCGTAGCCCGGAACCCATTTTTCGTGCTGGGGCAAGTCGTCCTGAATCGTCCACCAGGGCGCGCGCGACGACGTAAATACGTGCAGGCGCGGCCGAACCTTTGGATCGTCGTCGAACAGACCGGCGGGGATACTGACCGTCTCCAGATAACTTGCCTTGCCTGGAGTCAGGCAGCCGCAGATCTTGCAACGATAGCGGAAACTGCCGGGCGCGGATTCATAGCGCACGGTCATGTCCTCGCCTGCCGAAAATCGGAACTTGTCAACTTCGACGTGAGCGTATGAATGCCGCGCCGGTAAGCTTGCGGCAATTGGCACAATGGCAGTGTGTGATCGAGCGTACCTCATCGACTTCAAACCTGACGGTACCGCACAGGCAGCTTCCACGAATCATGACGGCATTCTCCAGACCCGAAGTACCGCCAGCGCGGTTCGCGTCCGATTGAACCGGATCAAATCACGGCAAGCAACTATTTGAACAGCGGCGTGCCCGGCACGAAGGCGTCGAACGCCGCCCAGAATTGCGAGCGGTAGCGATCCTGCTCCTGCAGGATCTCGTGCCTGGAGCCCGCGATCACCAGATGCGAGCCGGCGCGCAGATGGTAGGCGAATTCCTCGATCGCGGCCGTGGAAACAATGGTGTCGTTGCTGGCGGCCAGCATCAGGATCGGCTGGCGGATTTCGGACGGGTAGTTCATGCCACGAAACGTATTCATCGCCCTGAACGCGGTATCGGCCCAGGCCACCGTCGGCGAGCCGATACCCAGCGTCGGGTCTTCTTCCAGGATCGCGGCGTTGCGGGCGTAACGCACGGGATCGCTGGTGAAGGGATTGTTGATGAAGGATTCCGTTCCGGTCAGCGCGTCGCTGCCGCCGGGCACGTAGCGGCCGCCCTGCCCCATCAGCCGCATGACCCGCAGCAACGCCCGCGACGGAAACGCGGTCCTGCGCCCCGGCAGGTCGATCATCGGCGCCGTCAGCACCATGCGGTCGAACCAGCGCTTTCCCGCACGCGCCACCCGCAGCATCACCGCCCCGCCCATCGAATGCGCCAGCGCGAAATAGGGCGGCGGGCAATCCGGCAGCACCACCTGCTGCACGAAGGTTTCGACGTCGACTTCGAAATCGGAGAAGTCGCGGACATAGCCCTTGCGCGGATCGCGCAGGCGGCGCGAGGAATGCCCCTGGCCGCGCCAGTCGATCATCGCCACCGCAAAACCGCGATCGCGCAAGTCCCGCACCGTCTCGAAATACTTTTCGATCGGCTCGCTGCGCCCGGTGAAGACGCAG
Source organism: Bradyrhizobium algeriense (assembly GCF_036924595.1). Classification (NCBI taxonomy): domain Bacteria; kingdom Pseudomonadati; phylum Pseudomonadota; class Alphaproteobacteria; order Hyphomicrobiales; family Nitrobacteraceae; genus Bradyrhizobium; species Bradyrhizobium algeriense. The sequence continues at coordinate 6,040,379 of NZ_JAZHRV010000001.1, forward strand.
ACCGTGCCCTTGCGTCCCGCCGGCGGCGCCCAGCGCGCGAACCGCAATTCCGCGCCGTCGGGCGTCTTGATGGTGCCTGAGACGACGTCCTCCGGAACCGGATTGGCGGGGATAGAGACGAGCGTCATGAAGAGGAACCGGCCAGGTGAAAAGGGCTGGAATTCAAGGGTGGGAGCGTCGAAAACGGGCCCGTTTGGCCCCTCTTGAACGCCGTTTCACCCCTCCCATATCATTTCTGTGCAGGCCGCTACCAGTGTTTCGGAACCGAAACATGAAGGCTGCACAAGTGCGAAAGCCCGGCCCGATGGCGGGCGGGTAACTGAAACAGTCGCTCAATGGAGGACTACCATGCGTACCTACGATCTCACCCCGTTTTATCGTTCCACCGTCGGCTTCGACCGCTTCTTCAACCTGCTCGATCAGGCGACCTCAGACGGCAGCCCCGGTTATCCCCCCTACAATATCGAGCGCACCGGTGAGAACGCCTACCGCATCAGCGTTGCGGTCTCCGGCTTCTCGCAAGGCGAGCTTTCGATCGTCGCGAAGGAAAACACGCTGACGATCAAGGGCGAGAAGTCAGCCAACGAGAACGGCAAGGACAATTCCGAGGTGCTCTACCGCGGCATTGCGGCGCGCGCCTTCGAGCGCATCTTCCAGCTTGCCGATTTCGTGCAGGTGAAGGACGCCTCGCTCGAGAACGGTCTGCTCCACGTCGATCTCGTCCGCGAGATCCCCGAGGCCAAGAAGCCGCGCAGCATTCCGATTAATTCCGGCGCCAACGCTCCGCAGGTGGTCGACGCTTCGGTCGCTGCGTAACGCAGGTCAAGTCTTCGGCCGATATTGGCTGAATGCGAAAACGCCCCGGGAAACCGGGGCGTTTTTTTGCGCAATCCTGATCTGCAATTTTGCAGCGTTGTGCTCAGTCACGTCGCCGTGAGGTTGTGTAACGATGCCGCCGCTCTCCTCGAATTTCGAACTGGAGCGGGCGAGCCGCTTATCAAGCCGATCATGGAGCAGACCGATGAGCATCTTACGAACACTGACAATCGTGGCCGGCGTCCTTGCGGGATCGCTCGGCGTGCAAGCCGCGCCGGCGCTGGCCGCCAGTCCCGTCAAGGCGAAGAATGTCGTGCTGGTACACGGCGCGTGGGCCGACGGATCGAGCTGGGCGCAGGTGATTCCAAAGCTTCAGGCGGCGGGCCTTCACGTCACTGCCGTACAGAACCCACTGACCTCGCTGGCAGATTCCGTTGCCGAGACACGCCGCGTTTTGGCGCAACAGGACGGCCCGACGGTTTTGGTGGCGCATTCCTGGGGTGGCACCGTAATCAGCGAAGTAGGCACCGATCCGAAGGTCACCGGGCTAGTGTATGTCGCAGCGCGCGCGCCCGATGCCGGCGAGGATTTCGTCGCCCTTTCGCGGAAGTTTCCGGCAGGCCCCGCGCGAGCCGGCGTGCAGGAGCATGACGGCTTCACCAAATTATCCGAGGACGCCTTCCTGAAATATTTTGCCAACGGGGTCGATCCGACGACTGCGAAAGTCCTCTACGCCGTGCAGTGGCCGACCGCGGCTTCCATTTTCGCCGGCCGCACTACCGCTGCCGCCTGGCGCAGCAAGCCGAGTTGGTACGCAGTGTCGAAGCAGGACTACACCATCAATCCCGACCTTGAGCGGTTTCTCGCCAAGCGCATGAACGCGACGACGGTCGAACTGGATGCCGGCCATCTGTCGCTGGTGTCGCAGCCGGACAAGGTCGCCGACCTGATCCTGGCCGCCGCAGGCCAGCGCGAATAACCCGGCACAATGAAAACGCCCCGGAAAACCGGGGCGTTTTTGGTTGGTAGGTTCGTAGCCTGGATGGAGCGCAGCGCAATCCGGGATAACTCTATCCGCTCGCAAGGTCCCCGGATTGCGCTGAGCCTGTCATCGGGCGCGCGTTCGCGCGACCCGTTGGCTCCTCCGGGCTACGCATTCATTCCAGCCCCTGCACCGTCGGCATGTCTTGGGTCGGCGCAATCTGCGGAGCGGGCTTTTCTGCAGCCGAGCCGGTTGTCACCGGAGCGGCTGCCGGCACCTCGGCCGGCTTCGGGGCCGGCACTGCTGCCTGTTTGATCGGTGCGGCGGCGGGTTTGGCGGCCAGCGGCTTTGCCTTCGGCACCGGCACGGTGCGGCTCGCAACGTGAGGCACTGGCCGTGATGGCGGCGCCGCTGCCTGAACATGGGCCGGCGCTTGGGCCTGTGGCGGCGGAGCGGCGGAGGGTGCGCCGAGAGCGCTCTGGTCTTCGTCGTAATTGTCGCCCATCCCGCGGGCCGGCACGAAGCGGATGATCCGGCCGTTGCGCGCGTCGATCACCAGCCGCCCGCCCTCGCCGCCGCGGTCGATCGCCGCGATCGTGTAGACGAAGCCGCGGAGCCTGGGGATGCCGAGCGGCAAGAATCCGTTGTCGCGCAGCACGGAATAGACTTCTGTCGACGGCAACAGGCCCGGACCGGGGCCGTATCCGTATTGCGGCCCGGGAACCGGGGGCGGTGCCACTGCATAGGGGGCGGCGAAATCCGATGCCGCAGTGTAACGCCCGGGCACCTGCGCCTGCGCGCTGCCCGCCAGAAGGACCAGTCCCGCCGCCAAAGATCCCGTGAACAACTTCATCACCGAAAGCTCCTGTAAGCCCCGCAGCCGCCGGGCCTGAGCGGGAGCACTTCTGCGCTCACGCCTGCCGGCCCGGACTGGAATTTCATGGCGAAATCCGGCGGTCCTTGGGCCGGATCGGGGCGCCGTTGCCGCAAACGCCCGCTGGCGGTTTTTTCCCGGCCGCCAAGCGCCGATTCGCACGTGGGCGGGGACTTTCACGTGCTTGTGTGATAGACAAAAATTTGGCATGGTCGAAGTTAGGACAGCATCACTGTCTCAATTGCGGGGCGGTCCCGGCACAGGGATTGCAACGAAACCGTGGCGCCACGAGCTCCAGGGCAGTGCAGGCAAGGCCGTTCCTCAGGGACGTTGAACGCCCAAGCCTGAATTTAAGAAATTGCGGCTCGCGGAGGACGAGCGGTGGCCCGGTGGGTGCCGCAAGCGTCCAAGGTGCGCCGACGATGCGGTGAGGCCCTTAGCCTTTTTTGAGAGGAATAAGATGAGCGGGTCGGAATTCGAGCGCGAAAACATCGTGGCAGAAGCACTGTCGGCGACCGCGGTTTCGAAACCGGCCGACACTTTGCTTGAAGATGTTCAGCGCGAACATGACTGGCGTCCGCCAGCCGTGGGACTCTACGACCTCGGCATGGAAAAGGATTCCTGCGGCGTCGGCTTCATCGCCAACATCAAGGGCAAGAAGTCACACCAGATCGTCTCCGACGCGATCAGCATTCTCTGCAACCTCGAGCATCGCGGCGCAGTCGGCGCCGATCCGCGCGCCGGCGACGGCGCCGGCATTCTCGTGCAGATCCCGCATGCGTTCTTCGCCCGCAAGACCGCAGCGCTCGGCTTCAAGCTGCCGGAGCCCGGCCAATACGCGATCGGCGCGCTGTTCATGCCAAAGGAGACGGCATGGCGAAAGGTGATCCAGAGCATCATCGCCGAACAGATCAAGGAAGAAGGCCTGGTTTTGCTCGGCTGGCGCGACGTGCCGTCCGACAACGCCTCGCTCGGCGTAACCGTCAAGCCGACCGAGCCCTATCATATGCAGGTGTTCATCGGCCGCAACGGCACGGCGAAGACCGAGGAAGAGTTCGAGCGCAGGCTCTACATCCTGCGCAAGTCGATCTCGCAGGCGATCTATCAGCGCCGCGACCGCGGCATGGCCGGCTACTACCCGGTCTCGCTGTCGTGCCGCACCGTGATCTACAAAGGCATGTTCCTCGCCGACCAGCTCGGCAAGTACTATCCCGACCTGCATGAAGAGGATTTCGAGAGCGCGCTGGCGCTGGTGCATCAGCGCTTCTCGACCAACACCTTCCCGACCTGGTCGCTGGCGCATCCCTACCGGATGATCGCCCATAACGGCGAAATCAACACGCTGCGCGGCAACGTCAACTGGATGGCGGCGCGCCAGGCTTCCGTGCATTCGGAGCTCTACGGCAAGGACATCAGCCGGCTCTGGCCGATCTCCTATGAAGGCCAGAGCGACACCGCCTGCTTCGACAACGCGCTCGAATTCCTGGTGCAGGGCGGCTACTCGCTGCCGCACGCGGTGATGATGATGATACCGGAAGCGTGGGCCGGCAATCCGTTGATGGATGAGCAGCGCCGCGCCTTCTACGAATATCACGCCGCCCTGATGGAGCCGTGGGACGGCCCCGCCGCGATCGCCTTTACCGACGGCCGCCAGATCGGCGCAACACTAGACCGCAACGGGCTGCGCCCGGCGCGCTATCTCGTCACCAAGGACGACCGCATCGTGATGGCGTCCGAAATGGGCGTGCTGAAGATCCCCGAGGACCAGATCGTCACCAAGTGGCGGCTGCAGCCCGGCAAGATGCTGCTGGTCGACCTCGAACAGGGACGTCTCATTCCCGACGACGAGATCAAGGCGACGCTGGCCAAGAGCCATCCCTACAGCGACTGGCTGCATCGCACCCAGCTCGTGCTGGAGGAACTGCCCGACGCGCCCACCAAGGGCATCCGCTCGAACCTGCCGCTGCTCGACCGGCAGCAGGCGTTCGGCTATTCGCAGGAAGACGTCACCATCCTGATGACGCCGATGGCGGCCACCGGCGAAGAAGCCGCGGGCTCGATGGGCAACGACACCCCGATCTCGGCGCTGTCGGACCGGCCGAAGCCGCTCTTCACCTACTTCAAGCAGAACTTCGCGCAGGTCACCAACCCGCCGATCGATCCGATCCGCGAGGAGCTCGTCATGAGCCTCGTCTCGATCATCGGGCCGCGGCCGAACCTGTTCGACCTGCAGGGCATGGCCTCGACCAAGCGGCTCGAAGTGCGCCAGCCGATTCTGACGGATGCGGACCTGGAAAAGATCCGCTCGATCTCCGATGTCGCGGACACCCATTTCAAGTCGCGCACGCTCGACACCACCTTCCACGCCGGCTTCGGCGCGGCGGGGATGGAGCAGGTGCTTGACGAATTGTGCGCGCGCGCCGAGGGCGCGGTGCGCGAAGGCGTCAACATCATCATCCTGTCGGACCGCATGGCCGGCTCGGACCGGATTCCGATTCCCTCGCTGCTGGCCTGCGCCGCTGTGCATCATCATCTGATCCGCACGGGATTGCGCACCTCGGTCGGGATCGTCGTCGAGTCCGGCGAACCGCGCGAAGTGCATCATTTTGCGTGCCTGGCCGGTTACGGCGCCGAGGCGATCAACCCGTATCTGGCGTTCGAGACCATCATCGCGATGAAGGACCGCCTGCCGGGCGCGCTCGACGACTATGAGATCGTCAAGCGCTACATCAAGTCGATCGGCAAGGGCCTCTTGAAGGTGATGTCCAAGATGGGCATCTCGACCTACCAGTCCTATTGCGGCGCGCAGATTTTTGACGCCGTCGGGCTGAAGGCCGATTTCGTCGCGAAGTATTTCGCCGGCACCCATACCCGCATCGAAGGCGTGGGGCTTGCCGAGATCGCCGAGGAAACCGCGCGCCGCCATACGGACGCGTTCGGCGATGCGCAGGTCTACAAGACTGCGCTCGACGTCGGCGGCGAGTACGCTTACCGCACCCGCGGCGAGGAACATGCATGGACGGCCGAATCCGTCTCGACGCTGCAGCATGCCGTGCGCGGCAATTCGCAGGAGCGTTACCGCGCGTTCGCAAAAATCCTCAACGAGCAGTCCGAGCGGCTCTTGACGCTGCGCGGCCTGTTCCGGATCAAGACCGCCGAGGACGAGAAGCGCAAGCCGGTGAAGCTCGACCAAGTCGAGCCGGCCGCCGAGATCGTCAAGCGTTTCGCCACCGGTGCGATGAGCTTCGGCTCGATCTCGCGCGAGGCGCACACCACGCTCGCGATCGCTATGAACCGGATCGGCGGCAAGTCGAACACCGGCGAAGGCGGCGAAGAGGCCGATCGCTTCAAGCCGCTGCCGAACGGCGACAGCATGCGTTCGGCGATCAAGCAGGTCGCCTCGGGCCGTTTCGGCGTGACGACGGAATATCTCGTCAACTCCGACATGATGCAGATCAAGATGGCGCAGGGTGCCAAGCCCGGCGAAGGCGGCCAGTTGCCCGGCCACAAGGTCGACGCGACCATTGCGCGCGTGCGGCATTCGACGCCCGGCGTCGGTCTCATTTCGCCGCCGCCGCATCACGACATCTATTCGATCGAGGATCTGGCGCAGCTGATCTACGACCTCAAGAACGTCAATCCGGACGGCCAGGTCTCGGTCAAGCTGGTTTCCGAAATCGGCGTCGGCACGGTGGCCGCGGGCGTTGCGAAAGCGCGCGCCGACCACGTCACCATCGCAGGCTTCGAGGGCGGCACCGGCGCCTCCCCCCTCACCTCGATCAAGCACGCAGGTAGCCCGTGGGAAATCGGCCTTGCCGAAACCCATCAGACGCTGGTGCGCGAGCGGCTGCGCAGCCGCATCGTGGTCCAGGTCGACGGCGGCTTCCGCACCGGGCGCGACGTCGTGATCGGTGCGCTCCTGGGCGCCGACGAGTTCGGCTTTGCCACCGCGCCGCTGATCGCGGCCGGCTGCATCATGATGCGCAAGTGCCACCTCAACACCTGCCCGGTCGGCGTCGCGACGCAGGATCCGGTGCTGCGCAAGCGCTTCACCGGCCAGCCCGAGCACGTCATCAACTACTTCTTCTTCGTTGCCGAAGAGGTGCGCGAGATCATGGCGCAACTCGGTTACAGGAAGTTCGACGAGATGGTCGGCCAGACCCAGATGCTCGACCAATCCACTCTGGTGGCGCACTGGAAGGCCAAGGGCCTCGACTTCTCAAAGCTTTTCGTCCGCCAGAAGGAAGAAAAGGGCCAGAAGATCTATCACGCCGAGGCCCAGAACCATCATCTGGAGAAGGTGCTCGACCGCCGCCTGATCGAGAAGGCGCAGGCCGCGCTCGACCGCGGCGCGCCGGTCAGAATCGAGGAAGAGATCAACAACACCGACCGCTCGGCGGGTGCGATGCTGTCGGGTCAGGTCGCAAAGATCTACGGCCATGCCGGGCTGCCGCATGACAGCATCCATGTCAGCCTGAAGGGCACCGCGGGGCAGGCGTTCGGCGCGTGGCTGGCGCGCGGCGTCACTTTCGATCTCGAAGGCGAAGGCAACGACTATGTCGGCAAGGGCCTGTCCGGCGGCCGCATCATCGTCAAGCCGCCGAGGAATTCCGGCATCGTGCCGGAAGAGTCCATCATCGTCGGCAACACGGTGATGTACGGCGCGATCGAGGGCGAATGCTATTTCCGCGGCATCGCCGGCGAGCGCTTCGCGGTGCGTAACTCAGGTGCGGTCGCGGTCGTCGAAGGCGCCGGCGATCATTGCTGCGAGTACATGACCGGCGGCATCGTCGTGGTGCTGGGCAAGACCGGGCGCAACTTCGCGGCCGGCATGTCGGGCGGCGTCGCCTATGTGCTGGACGAGGCCGGCGACTTCGAAAAGCTCTGCAACCTCGCGATGGTCGAGCTCGAGCCGGTATTGTCGGAAGAGCTGATCAATGCGGGCACTTACAACCACTCCGGCGATCTCGAGGCGCATGGCCGGGTCGACGTGTTCGCCAATCTGCTGGAGTCCGATATCGAGCGGCTGCACATCCTGATCACGCGCCACGCCAAGCTGACCGGCTCGAAGAAAGCGGCCGAGATCCTCGCCGACTGGAAGACGTGGCTCCTGAAATTCCGCAAGGTGATGCCGGTGGAGTACCGCCGCGCACTGAAGGAATTGAAGGCGAACGCCGACGCCGAACCCAAAATCGCAATCGGGGCTTAGGGAATCGAGGCCTCATCCTTCGAGACGCGGCGCAACGCGCCGCCGCTCGGGATGAGGAGAAAAGACTGAACGTTCCTCATGGTGAGAAGGCGCGAGGCCGTCTCGAACCATAGGGCCAAGAAGATGCAAGGGCGTCAGGTTCAAATGGGCAAGATCACAGGTTTTCTCGAGATCGACCGGAATGAGCGCAAGTACTCACCGGTCGCCGAGCGTTTGAAGCATTATCGCGAATTCGTCATTCCCCTGAGCGAGAAGGACACCCGCGATCAGGCCGCGCGCTGCATGAATTGCGGCATCCCCTATTGCCACGGCACCGGTTCGGTGGCGCCGGGTACGCCGGGCTGCCCGGTCAACAACCAGATCCCAGACTTCAACGACCTCGTCTATCAGGGCAACTGGGAAGAAGCCTCGCGCAACCTGCACTCGACCAACAATTTCCCCGAGTTCACCGGCCGCATCTGCCCCGCCCCGTGCGAGGCATCCTGCACGCTCAACATCGACGACAACCCGGTCACCATCAAGACCATCGAATGCGCCATTGTGGATCGCGCCTGGGACAATGGCTGGCTGCAGCCGGAGATCGCGCCTGCCAGGACCGGCAAGAAGGTCGCGATCGTCGGCTCCGGCCCGGCGGGATTAGCGGCCGCGCAGCAGCTCGCGCGCGCCGGCCACGACGTCCATGTCTACGAAAAGTTCGCCAAGGCCGGCGGTTTGCTTCGTTATGGCATCCCCGACTTCAAGATGGAAAAGCACATCATCGACCGCCGCGTGGCGCAGATGGAAGCCGAGGGCGTGACGTTCCATTACGGCGTCCATGTCGGCGGCACTTCGCCGGGCTCTGTCGATCCGCGCGAGTTGCTCAACCAGTATGACGCGGTGGCATTGACCGGCGGCGCCGAAGCCGGCCGCGATCTGCCGATCCCCGGCCGCGACCTCGACGGCATCCACTTTGCGATGGATTTCCTGCCGCAACAAAATCGCCGCGTCTCCTCCGAGCCGCTCGGCGACGCCAAGGAGATTCTCGCCGAAGGCAAGCATGTCGTCGTGATCGGCGGCGGCGACACCGGTTCGGACTGCATCGGAACTTCATTCCGGCAGGGCGCAAAATCCGTCACGCAACTTGAAATCATGCCGGCGCCGCCCGAGCACGAGAACAAGGGCCTGACCTGGCCGAACTGGCCCTTGAAGATGCGGACTTCGTCGAGCCAGGCCGAAGGCGCCAAGCGCGAATTCGCGGTGCTGACGCAGAAATTCTCCGGCGTCGACGGCAAGGTGCAAAAGCTGCATTGCGTGCAGGTCGACGACAAGTTCAAGCCGATCGCCGGTACCGAATTCGAACTCGAGGCGCAGCTCGTGCTGCTCGCCATGGGTTTCGTGCATCCGGTGCACGAGGGCATGCTGAAGAACCTCGGCGTCGATCTCGACCAGCGCGGCAACGTCCGCGCCAACACCCATGACTACCAGACCTCGCTTCCCAACGTCTTCTCCGCCGGCGACATGCGCCGCGGCCAGTCGCTGGTGGTTTGGGCGATCCGCGAAGGCCGGCTGTGCGCGCGGGCGATCGATCAGTATCTGATGGGGACGACGACGCTGCCGCGGTAACGGCCGCCATCGCCGGGCTCACTCCCGGCGAACGGGAATCCCGGCGAAGATCGATGGAAGCGTGGGTCAGCCCACGTATGCCGCGATGTGTATGGACACCTCATCGTATTGCCCGCAACCTCGCCTGGTTCGGATCAGCGCTCACCGTTCCTCCGGTGCGCATTACTATCCGGAATCATAGGGAAAGGCGGCAATATGAGAACTCAGGGAACGGGCAATTCCGTTCGCCAGCGCATCACACGCGTATTGGCGGCCGGCGCTCTGCTATTCATGTACGCATTCGGCATGATTGCCACGACCGGCGCCTTTGTTGCAGCGGGCGTATCTCCGGCCTTCGCGCAACGCGGCCGGGGGCGAGGCCGGGGCGGCGGCTGGGGCCGAGGTCGAGGTGACGGTGTCGGCGCAGCAATCGGGATCGGGGTCGGCGCGGCCATCATCGGCGGCGCGATTGCGGCGAGCGCCGCCGAGCAGCAGCGGCGCGATGCCGTCAGCTATTGCATGCAGCGCTATCGTTCGTTCGATCCCGAGAGCATGACCTATCTCGGCCGCGACGGCCTCCGCCGTTCCTGCCCGTAGAAGACGACTGTCTGTCACGATATTTCAGGACCCCGGCCGAAGTGCCGGGGTTTTTGTTTGGGGGCGCCGTGGGCCAAGAGTCGCCTTTCCCGCAATCGGAAAAGATCATCCGCCTTTAATGCTGCAACCTCACCCCCAGCATCATCACCGTCGACACCGTGCTGTTGCCCGGCAAATTCGAATCCAGCCAGTCGCGGCGCAGCGTGCCCCTGAGCCAGACGTTGCGGTTCATCTTGTAGATCGCTTCGCCCGACACCGCATAGATCTTGTCGCGCCTGGGATTGCCCTGATAGTCGAGATCCCCCCAGGTGAACTTGCCGATCGCGGTCAGCCAGCGGCGGAAATCGTGGTCGACTTCGACGGTGTAGATGTGCGTCAGCACGCCCGACGTGCCGGGCAGCGTGGTTTCCGTGATCGTGGTATCCGAATAGAACTTTGCCGTCGTGAGCGGCGTCGCGGTCCAGACCAGCGAGGACGAGACGAGCAGGCCTTCCAGGCGGTCCAGCCTCGGATCGACATAATCGCGCGCGGCGTAGCCGACGCCGATCTCACCGGTCAACAGCCGCGAGAATTCGAAGCTGGTGCCGCCCTTGACGTAGCCGCCCGCGGAATCGCGCGCAAAGCCGGCGCGGTCGAGCCTGACGTCATGCACGCGGCTGTCGCCCTGCACTTCCACGAACGGCTTCAGGCCAGGCCTCAAATCATAGCTGACGCGGCCGACGCCACCGTATTGGCTGAAGTTGCGGTCGTCGTTGGTGGTCGACGTGCCGTCGGTGAGTTTTGAGTTGGTGTAGTCGGTGCGGTCGACGGTGGCGCCGGCGGAAACCTGCAGCCGGTTGAAGCTCTGGTCGACGCCGACGGTGCCGCCGACCGTGGTGTAGATCGGATATCTGGCGAGGCCCGCCTGAACGTTCGGGCTGCCGGGATTGTCGGTCGAGACAAACAACCGACCTTGCGCCAACAGCCTGGTGTCGCGGCTGACATCGAGCCGGCCGTCCACATGGCCGATGAAGCTGGGCCGATCGATATCGAGCGGCGCCGACAGCGGCGTACCGTCGGCGTTCGGCGTGAGGTTGCTGGTATAGCCGGTGAAGGAGCCGCGCAGATCGGCCACCAGCGCGTGACGCTCCCAGTCGGAGAACGCAACGAATTCCGGCGCGATCACATAGAACGGCTTGCCTTGCGCCGGGACGAGCCGGCCGGGATTGGTATCGTAGCCGCCGGAGAATTCGACCGCGGATTTGATCAGGAAACTGCCGGCGTAATCGCCGACCGCGCCGAACGGATCGTCGTCGATCCGCAGGCGCTTGCGTGGCGGCTGTCCCACCACCGTGCCCGCCATTGCGGGCGGGATCGGCGTTTTGTGCGCCGATTCCGACGGGGGAATCGAAAGCCGCAACCGCGTGTTCGACGCAATAGGCGGCGGCGGGCTGCCGGGACCGACCGGCGGCTTCGGCTTCGCCTGCCCGGGATAGTATTTCGGTTTCTTGCGCTTGCGATTGAGCGAGTCGTATCCGGAATCGGCGGCGCCGCTGGCGGCCGGCAGGCCGTATTTCGGGATCTGTCCGATCCGCGACGGCGCGGGCTTGTCACGTTCCTGCAGCTTCGGATTATTGAGCGGATCGTTCGCCTCCGCCGCGGTCCGGCGCAGCGGCGAATCCGGCGACGTCGCCTGGCTGGTGCGCTTTGAGCTGAACAGGTCCGGCGTGACGACCTGCGCTTGCGCCGCGGTTCCCGCGAGAGCGATCAGCGCAAGGCACGGCAAGGCCGCGCGAAAGACGCGCGCGCGGCTGTTCCGGCCGGCTGCTGGCCCCGCCATCACGATAAAAAATACCCCAACAAAAACAAATACTTCATGGACGCGCGCCGAGCCCTCGCGGAACACGTCGTTAAGGAGTTAAAACAATTATGGTTAATGAGCCGTTGAGAGCGCCCCATGCGCGTCGCATCGCGGGACGGGTCATGCTAAGGAAAGGCCCGGGGGCAACGCCCCTCTTCCCTGGAAACAGATATGGCCAATCCGAACCCGCTGATGGCAAAATCATCCGGCACCGATCCCGCTGATGCTGCCGTCCAATCGGCCCTGCGCACGCTCGACGCCGAGGCCGGCGGGATCGCCGCGCTATCGGCGGCACTGCAGTCCGATCTCCGCGCCCCCTTCACTGCCGCCACCGACCTGATCCGGAACGCCAAGGGACGGCTGATCGTCACTGGCTTGGGCAAGTCCGGCCATATCGGCCGCAAGATCGCCGCGACCTTTGCCTCCACCGGCACGCCGGCGTTCTTCGTTCATGCCGCCGAAGCCAGCCATGGCGACCTCGGCATGATCACGGCCGAGGACGTCATCCTGGCGCTGTCCTGGTCCGGCGAGCAGCCGGAGATGAAAAACCTGATCAGCTACGCCGCGCGGTTCCGGATTTCCGTGATCGCGATGACGGCGGAGCGGGAATCCTCGCTCAGCAAGGCTGCCGACGTCGCGCTGACGCTGCCGAAGGCGCGCGAGGCCTGCCCGCACAATCTCGCGCCGACCACCTCCTCGCTGATGATGCTGGCGCTCGGCGATACGCTGGCGATCGCGCTGCTGGAAGGCCGCGGCTTTACGTCGGTCGATTTCAGCGTGCTGCATCCGGGCGGCAAGCTGGGTGCAATGCTGAAATATACCCGCGATCTCATGCACGCGGGCGACGCCGTGCCGCTGAAGCCGCTGGGCACCAAAATGTCCGACGCGCTGGTCGAGATGACCTCAAAGGGCTTTGGCTGCGTCGGCATCGTCGACGCACGCGGGCATATCGTCGGCATCGTCACCGACGGCGATTTGCGCCGCCACATGGACATGGGGCCCGATCTGATGGCGGCCACCGTCGACGAGGTGATGACGAAAAATCCGAAGACGATCGACCGCGACGTGCTGGCCGGCGAGGCGCTGGAGATCCTCAACTCCTCGAAGATCACGACGCTGATCGTCACCGACGCCGGCAAGCCGGTCGGCATCGTGCATCTGCACGATTTTTTGCGCGCAGGCGTGGCGTAGACTGGACGGTCCCGTAGGGTGGGCAAAGGCGCACTTGCGCCGTGCCCACCATCACCCACTCCGCCAGGAATGGTGGGCACGCTTCGCTTTGCCCACCCTACAAATCCTCGCAATGACGGTTCAGGCCTTCGGAAACCTTGCCGCCTTCGCCTCCAGCGGCAGCGCCAGTCCGTTCGCGAGATACGATACGGTGTGATAGAATCCGCAGAGCAGGATGATCTCGAATATCTGCGCCTCGTCGTAATGCGCCGACAGCGCCGCGAATTCGGCATCGCTCAGCGTTGCGCGGTCGTGCAGCGCATCGACGACGGCGATCAGCGCCTGCTCGGCCTCCGACCAGCAGGCCTCGGTGACCGCGCCGCGCACGGTGGCGCGGACCTGTTCATCGGTCAGTTTTGCAGCAGCCGCAAACGCCGCGATGTGCACGCCCCATTCGTACTCGCATCCGGTTCGCGCGCAGGTGCGATCGATGACGATCTCGCGCTCCCTCAACGACAGCGGCCCGCGATCCAGCAGACTGCCGGCGCGGAATTTCTCCCAGGCCCGGGCGTTGCCGGCCATGACGCGAAACAGCACCAGCGGCGGCGCGCCGCGCATGATGCGGTCGAACTGCTCGGCAATGTCAGGTGCATAAGGCGGCTCAAGCGGCGCGATGCGCGGCGCGGTCTGGGACATGGCCAACTCCTGTGCTACAAATAACGTAGCGAAATGCTACATTATCTGTAGCGCCATGCAAGAGGGCTTTCGATGCCGAAACCGGCCGCCGTCCCGGGGAAAACTGCCGTTCGCGGCTCTAGAACCGGCCGGCCGGTCATGGCGCTGCTCGATCTGCTCGGCCGCCGCTGGACCTTGCGGATCATCTGGGAGCTGCGCGACGGCCCGCTGACCTCGCGCGCGCTGCGCACCGCCTGCGACGACGCCTCGCCGACCGTGATGCAGGCCCGGCTGTCGGAGCTGCGCGAGGCCGGTCTCGTCGAACTCCTGGCCGGCGACGGCTATCGCCTTACACCGCTGGGCAGGGAGCTGATGGAAAGCTTCCTGCCCCTGCATCACTTTGCCGAGCGATGGAGCAAGCGCGGGGCATAGCGTTTTCGAGCGAAGTGGATACCGGTTCGCGTGAAGAAAACGCGTCAAAAGAGAAGCCTTGAGCTAAGCCGCCGCCACCGTCAGGCTCGCGCCATCGGCCTGCACCACCTTGACGCGGCTACCGGCCGGCGCGTCGGGGCCGGCGACACGCCAGATCGTGTCGTCGATCCGCACTGTGCCCGTGCCGTCGACGATCGGCTTTTCCAGGGTGAATTCCCGGCCGATCAGCGCCTCGGTCCGCTTGTTGAGAAATGGGTTGCTCTGGCTGCGGCTTCCTGCGCTGCGCGCGAAGTGTCGCCACGCCGGCACGGCGGCGACTGTGAAGATGGCGAACAACAGGAGTTGCGTCTGCCAGGACGGGTTGATCACAAACGAGAGCAATCCGACCAACAGCGCCGCAAGCCCGAGCCAGAACAGAAAAATGCCCGGCGCGAGCAGCTCCAGCGCCATCAGGATGAAGCCGAAGATCAGCCAGTTCCAGGTGCCTAACGTAGAGAAAATTTCGGCCATGACACGAACCTCTAATCAAACAGAATGACCTTCCGGACCCGCCCCTACCGCTGCGGCGCGACCGGCGGCGGCGTCGGACCGGTGTTCGGCACCGAGGACGTCCGCCGTGCGGCGGCTGCCGCGGAGGCCGCACTTTCGCCAAAGGTGGCCTTGGCGATCTCGCCGATGCCGGCAAGCGACCCCAAAATGCTCATCGCTTCAATCGGCAGCATGATGATCTTCTGGTTCGGCGAATCCGCAAGCTGCCCGAACGCCTTGATGTATTTGTCGGCGATAAAATAGTTCAGCGCGGCGACGTCGCCCTTGGCGATGGCCTCGGAGACCATCTGCGTCGCCTTGGCCTCGGCTTCGGCCGAGCGTTCGCGCGCTTCAGCGTCACGGAACGCGGCTTCCTTGCGGCCTTCGGCCTGCAAAATCTGGCCCTGCTTGGCGCCTTCCGCACGAAGAATCTCGGACTGGCGCTGGCCCTCGGCCTGCAGGATGTCGGCACGCTTGACGCGCTCGGCTTTCATCTGCCGTCCCATTGCCTCGACCAGATCGGCCGGCGGCACGATATCCTTGATCTCGATGCGGTTGACCTTCAGCCCCCACGGCGACACCGCGGCATCGACCACGCGCAACAGGCGCTCGTTGATCTCGTCGCGATGCGACAGCACCTGGTCGAGGTCCATCGATCCCATCACCGAGCGGATGTTGGTCATGGTCAAGACGATGATCGCCTGCTCGAGATTGGCAACCTCGTAACTTGCTTTCGCCGCGTCGAACACCTGGAAGAACGCGACGCCGTCCACGGTCACGGTGGCGTTGTCCTTGGTGATCACCTCCTGCTCGGGAATGTTGATCACCTGCTCCATCATGTTCATCTTGCGGCCGACGCGGTCGAAATAGGGAATGATGAGGTTGAGCCCCGGCGCCAACGTGCGGGTGTATTTGCCGAACCGCTCGATGGTCCAGTCATAGCCCTGCGGCACCGTCTTGACGCCCGCAAACAGCGTGACAATGACGAGCAGAACAAATGCGATCGCGAAAATGTCGAAACCCGTCATGAAGTCCTCCAAAGCCGGCAAGGGCGTTACCGGACGCGATATATCTTTCTGTCAGCAAGGCCGCGGCGCCGGTTCAGCCGGCTGTTCTCAAGTTATGGTTATATAGCCAGGCAACGGTTTGGCGGCCAGATGTTCGCATGTCCGAACGGCGGCAAGCTATCGGCAAATTTTCGAAGGGCTATATCCAGCCTTGAAGCTCGCGCAAAACGAGCTGGCGGATGACGTCCATGCCGGGATCGCTGTCGTTGAGGCAGGGAATGGCGGAAAATTGCTCACCGCCATTGTGCTTGAAGATCTCGGCGTTTTCCTGCGCGATCTCCTCCAGCGTCTCCAGGCAATCGGCGGAGAAGCCGGGGGTCACGACGGCAATGCGCTTGACCCCATCTTTCGCAAGCTTTTCGATGGTCTTGTCCGTATAGGGCTGCAGCCACGCGCCGAAGCCGAAGCGCGACTGAAACGTAAGGATCAGCTTTGCGGCATCAAGCCCCAGGCGCTTGCGCAAGCTTTCCGTTGTTGCAACGCACTGGGCGTAATAGGGATCGCCCTCGTCGACATATTTCTGCGGCATGCCGTGAAACGACGCCACGATCAGTTCGGGCTGAAACGGCAAGGTCGCCAGATGCGCCGACATGGAAACGGCGAGCGCGTCGATGTAATCGGGATCGTCGTAATAAGGCGGGCTCACCCGCAGCGTCGGCTGCGCGCGCATGTCAGCTAACGCGCGAAACACCTCGTCGCATACGGTTGCCGAGGTAGCGGCGGAATATTGGGGATAGAGCGGCACGACCAGCAACCGGTCGCAGCCCTGCGCGGTCAGCGTATCGATGCGCGAGCGGATCGACGGGTTGCCGTAGCGCATCGCCCAATCGACCACGACGTGGTCGTGATCGGCGATGGCGTCTGCAAGCTTTTCGGCCTGGGCGCGCGTAATCGTCTTGAGCGGGGATTCGTCTCTCTCGGTATTCCAGATCTTCCGGTAGTCGCGCGCCTTGCGACCGGGACGCACGCGCAGGATGATGCCGTTGAGGATCAGCTGCCAGCGCAGGCCCTGATCCTCGATCACGCGCGGATCGGACAGAAACTCCTTGAGATAAACCCGCACACCCCGGGCGTCGGCGGTGTCAGGCGTGCCGAGATTGACCAGCAGCACGCCGACGCGTTGCGGCTGGGCTGCCGATGCCGGCCTGGGATGTCCGATGGGGGCGACCGCGGTCATGATTTCGATGGCTTCGCGCGTTGCACTATCCTTGTCAAGATAATGGCCGGTTCGATACGCTTTGCCCATATCCTGCGGGCGGGAGGAACCATGACGGTCGCCGAATGGTGCGTTTTCGGAACGCTGATGCTCTATTTGCTGACGATCGCCTCGGTCAAATGGGCCGGGTATCGCCATTTCGACAATGCCAGACCGCGCGATCCCGCCTTCTACGAGGACGCGATCCGCGCCCGCGCGCTCGGCGCCCATCAGAACGGCATCGAGGCGTTTCCGTTCTTTGCGGTCGCCGTCCTGCTGGCGGAATTCCGTCTCGGGCCGCAGCACCTGATCGACGAGCTCGCGGTGCTCTTCCTGATCGTGCGGATCGCCTATGTCTTCACCTATCTCGGCAATCGCCCGACGCTGCGCTCGATTCTCTGGAGCATCGGGTTCGCGATCAACATCGCGATTTTCTTTCTGCCGGCGATCAGAGCTTATCTGCCGGCGTAAGGTCGTCATATGATGGCCTGGGCCGGGCTCTCTCGGGGACCTTGAATTCCTGGTTCCCCGGCGGTATCTAGGGAATACCTGTGCTACAATAGAGCCATCATGCCAAAGCAACTGATCATGCGAATTCTGGGAGCGGCGATCGTCCTGATCGCGCTTTCATTCGCACCGTCCGTTGCCCAGGCCCATATCGGCCATCAGCACCAGGCATCCGTTCATGGCGGCCAGAGCCAGGTCGCATCTCAAGCCGTTCTTCATGAATACGGACGGTCGGCCAGGTCTGCATCGTTGCAGCAGGCTCAATGGAAGCAGGACAAGATGCCGCCGGCTTCGGACCGGAATTGTACCGGCGACTGCTGCTTGTCCGCATGTGCCGCCTGCTGTGCGGCCGGGTTGCCGAGCGCCGTGGGGTTCGTCCCGTTTCCCCGGTCGATAACGCGTGTTGCGTTTGTGCCGTCACAGGTATGGCCGGACCGCGAGCCTGAGTCGCTCAGGCGGCCTCCCAAACACTTCGTCTGAATCCAACCGAACAGTGTGTTTGCGAGGCATGCCGCGGGCTGCCCGCGAGCGACGGCAATTCAGATTGAAGGACGACCAGTATGCTTTCCCATTTCGGGCGTGCCCTGCGTGCTCTCGCGGTGACCGCAGTTCTATGCGCTGCGATTGCCCCCGCTTCCGCCCACGAGGGCCATGACCATGGGGAACAGCCGCCCGTCTCGGCAGGCGCGCTGCCACGCGGCGAGGCCGATTCCGACGCGTTCGAGATCGTTGCGATTGCCCGCGGCGAAAATCTCGAGATCTATCTCGACCGGTTCGCCACGAATGAGCCGGTAACCGGCGCAACGATTGAAGTCGAATCCCCTGGTGGTCCCGTAAAAGCCGCGGCGGGTGCCGACGGCACATACCGGGTGGCAGCGCCGTGGCTCGCAAAGAGCGGACGCACGGACCTGATTTTCACGGTTACGGCGGGAGACACCACCGACATTCTGCCGCTGACGATTCAGACGGCGCCAGACGCCGCGCAAAGCGTAGCACAACAGGAAGCGGCTGCCGGCGGGCATATCAGCAAGGTTTCGGTTCTTCTCGTCCTGGGCGGCGCTCTCATCGGGGCGCTGCTTGCTGCCATTGCCCTGCGCGGTGGGCGCAAGGCGGCAGCTCTTGTTGCGATCTTTTCCATGTTCTTGGGTGCGCGCGAACCGGAAGCGCATGAAGGCCATGGCCATGAGGAAGAAAAGGCGCAAGTCGCGATCAACACCGTCTCGGGCGAGCGCGCCCAGCGCCTTCCGGATGGCGCGGTTTTTGTGCCTAAGACGGTGCAACGGATATTTGCGGTGCGGACGCTGGTCGCCGAAAACGCGGAGCACAAGAAAATCACTGAACTGCCGGGGAGGATCATCCCCGATCCCAACGCCAGCGGGTATGTGCAATCCGCAGTCGGCGGCCGTCTTTCCGCGCCGTCGGGCGGCTTTCCCCGATTGGGCACGCGGGTGAAGCAAGGCGACATCTTGGGCTATGTCACGCCACCTATTGCGGCGATCGATGTTTCCGACATGCGGCAGCGCCAGGGCGAACTGGATCAGCAGATCTCGATCGTCGAACGCAGATTCGCCCGCTATGAACAACTCGCGCCGTCGGGCGCCATATCGCGGACCCAACTCGAGGACACGCGGCTCGAGCTTGAAGGGCTGCGCGAACGGCGCGCATCGATCGAAAAATCGCGCCGCGATCCCGAAGCGCTGATCGCGCCGGTTGCAGGCGTGATCGCCGAAGGCAGCGCCGTGGCTGGCCAGATCGTTCAGCCGAGCTCCATCGTCTTCAACATCATCGATCCCTCGCGGCTGTGGGTCGAGGCGCTGAGTTTCGAGAGCCTCGAACCGTCACGCGGCGCGCGAGCGTCGACATATACGGGCAGGAATTACGACCTTGTTTATCAGGGCACCGGCTTCGCCGATCGCAGCCAATCGGTGCCGGTGCATTTTGCCGTGACGGGCGACACGGCAGGGCTTAGGGCCGGCCAGTTCCTGACCGTGCTGGTCACGACCGACGATACCAAGGACGGCCTTGCGGTGCCGCGCAGCAGCGTCGTTCGTGGCTCAAACGGCCAGGATTTTGTGTACGAGCACACAGCCCCCGAGCGGTTCATGGCAAGGAGCGTGCGCACGGAGCCGCTCGACGGCGATCGTGTGCTGATCGTGTCCGGCTTCACGCCCGGCAAGCGGATCGTGTCGCAAGGCGCAGACCTTCTCGATCACGTCCGCTGAGGAGGCACGCTCATGTTCACATTCCTGGTCAGCGCCTCGCTCCGCAATCGCCTCCTTGTTCTTGCGATGGCGAGTATCCTCGTTCTTCTGGGCGCCTATACCGCGCGCCAGTTGCCCGTCGATGTGTTCCCGGACCTCAACCGTCCGACCGTTACCATCATGACGGAATCCGAAGGTTACGCCCCGCCGGAAGTCGAGCAGCTCGTCAGCTTCCCGATCGAAACCCAGATGAACGGCGTGCCGGGCGTCAGCCGGGTTCGATCGGTCTCGGGCATCGGACTTTCGATCGTCTACGTCGAGTTCGATTGGGGAACCGATATCTTCCGCAACCGCCAGCTGGTCGCGGAACGTCTCGCGCAAGTGCAGAGCCAACTCCCATTGAACGTCACTCCGCAGATCGGCCCGATCAGTTCGATCATGGGCCAGATTCTCCTGATCGCGGTGACGTCAAAGACCGCATCGCCGATGGAGGTGCGCGAGATCGCCGACTTCACGATCAGGCCCCGGCTGCTCGCGATACCGGGTGTCGCGCAAGTGATCCCGATTGGCGGCGAGGTTCGTCAGTACCGGATCGCGCCGCTGCCTTCGGCGCTACGCGCGCTCGGCGTGGGCTATGAGCAAATAGAGCTGGCGCTAAGGCAGTTCGGCACCAACACCGGCGGCGGTTTCACTGATCAGAATGCCCGCGAGTTTCTCATCCGCAATATCGGACGCACGACGAGCCTGGAAGACCTGCGCAACATCGTCGTTACCACCATCGAAGGACGCCCCATCCTGCTGCGCCAGCTGGCGAACATCGACTTCGCGCCCAAGGTCAAGCGCGGCGACGCCGGCTATATGAGTAGGCCCGCCGTGGTCGTCTCGGTCGAGAAGCAGCCCAATGTCGACACGGTGCAACTGACGCAGCAGATCACGCAGGTGCTTGCGGAGCTGGAGCCCAGCCTGCCGTCCGGCGTCAAGGCCAACGAGATCATATTCAGGCAGGCGAGTTTCATCGAAAACTCGATTCAGAACGTGGAGCGGGTGTTGCTCGAAGCAGCCCTCGTCGTGGCCGTCATCCTGTTCGCGTTTCTCCTCAACTGGCGCACGACGGCCATTTCGCTGACGGCGATCCCGGTCTCGATCCTGACCACGGCGATCATCTTCAAGCTGCTTGGCCTGTCGATCAATACGATGACGCTCGGCGGCCTCGCGATCGCCATCGGCGAGCTGGTCGATGACGCGGTGGTCGATGTCGAGAACATCTTCCGCCGGCTGCGCGAAAACAGGGAGCAAGGCAGCCCCCGATCCGTGTTCGACGTAGTGGTTTCGGCATCCAACGAAGTGCGGTCGGGCATCGTCTACGCCACGATGATCATCGTTCTCGTGTTCGTGCCGCTGTTTGCGCTTTCGGGCATCGAGGGACGGCTGTTCGCACCGCTCGGTCACGCCTACATCATCTCGATCCTCGCCAGCCTGCTCGTTTCGATCACCCTCACGCCCGTGATGGCCTATTACTTGCTGCCGGGGATGAAACGCCTCGCGCAGCGAGAGAGTTGGCTGGTCCGCAAGCTCAAGTCCGCGAACCATGCGGCGCTCGGGTTTGCCTTCGCTCACAAGGGATTGCTGCTCGGCGTCACGGCGCTGGCGGTGCTGGGCGCCGGTGCGGGCGCGTTCGGCCTGAACCGCGCGTTCCTTCCGGCCTTCAACGAAGGTACATTCACCATCAATCTTGCGTTCAATCCCGGCGTTTCGCTTTCCGAATCGACCCGGGTCGGGTCGATCGCCGAACGCCTTCTGCTCGATGTGCCGGAAGTGATCAGCGTCGGGCGGCGCACGGGGCGCGCGGAGCTGGACGAGCATGCGGAAGGCGTCCATTCGTCCGACCTCGAAGTCGATCTCAAGCCCTCGCCGCGGCCCAAGCCCGAGATCATCGCGGATATACGCTCCCGGCTTGCGGTACTGCCGCTCTCGGTCAATGTCGGGCAGCCGATATCGCACAGGCTCGATCATCTGCTCTCGGGCGTCCGTGCCGAGCTCGCCCTGAAACTGTTCGGCGACGACCTCGATACGCTGCGAAACAGCGCGGAAGAACTCCGTCTGCGACTCTCGAAAATCGAAGGCATCCAGGACCTGCAGGTCGAAAAGCAGGTTCGGATTCCGCAACTCGAGATCCGCGTCGATTATACGCGGGCCGCTTTGTACGGCGTGCAGCCGGGCGCCGTGACCGATCAGTTGTCGCGCCTGTCGAGCGGGCGCGTCATCTCGCGCGTGGTCGACGGCTACAAGCGCTACGACGTCGTCATGAGGCTACCCGACCGGCTTCGCACCACCGAGAAGCTCGGCGACCTCTTGATCAAGACCCCATCGGGGTGGATACCGGCGCGTCAGATCGCGGATGTGAAGGAGACCGATGGGCCAAATCAGATCCTCAGAGAGAACGGCCGCAGGCGCATCGTCGTACTCGCGAATTCGGATGGCAAGACCGACATGGCCGAGATCGTGCGGCGCATTCGCGCGGAACTGAATGCAGCGAGCCTGCCGCAGGGCGTCACTGCGAGCCTTGAAGGCACATTCCAGGCGCAGGAGGAAGCCAGCCTCAGGATCGGTATCCTTTCGGTTATTTCTCTCGCGCTGATCTTCGCAATTCTCTACAGCCGCTACCGCTCTGCCGTGCTCGCCTTGATCATCATGGGCGGGGTGCCGCTGGCGCTGATCGGCTCGGTCGCGGCACTGGCGCTCGCCGACCAGCCGCTGTCTGTCGCCAGCATGGTTGGCTTCATCACGCTGGCGGGAATCGCGACACGCAACGGCATTCTCAAGATAAGCCACTACATCAATCTCGCCTTGCAGGAGCAAATGGAATTCGGGCCGGCGCTTGTCATCCGCGGAAGCCTCGAGCGCATGACCCCCGTCCTGATGACCGCGCTGTCCGCGGGGCTGGCGCTGCTGCCGCTGCTGATCGCGGCTGACGATCCGGGCAAGGAGATATTGCACCCGGTCGCCGTGACGATCTTCGGCGGACTTGTCAGCGCGACATTGCTCGATGCCCTGATCACGCCCGTGCTGTTCCTCACGTTCGGCAGGAAGCCGCTCATGCGACTGATGCAACGCCAATCCGAGGAGCAACTCGCAGATCATGCTGCTTCGCATTCTTATTGATCGTTCCTATCTTCCCAAAGGAGACTACGCATGAAGTTCAGATATCTCACTCTCGGCGTTGCCTTGCTGGCCGGTCTGCCCGCCTCCGCACACGAGCCGAAAGCTGCCCATGGCGGACGTCTCGCCGAAGCCGGTCCATACCATGTGGAACTGGTCGCGAAGGGCACGGCGATTGAAATCTTCCTCCTCGGCGAAAACGACAAGCCAGTTGATCCGAAAGGCTTCAAGGCAGTCGCTATTTTCAGTCTGGGAGGAAAGGCCGAACGCATCCCGCTCGTGCCTTCGGAGAAGAGTAGCCTGAGCGGAACAGCGGCCACGGCCCTGCCGGCCAATCCCAAAGGTGCGGTTCAGCTCACAGCGCCGGACGGCAAGACTGCAACGGCGAGATTCGAATGACGCTGCCGGCAAATCAACCGCAGCATCATGCTCCAAGATGATGTTCGCGCGTCGCGATCAGGTCCCGGATCGCCTTCGATATCGGGACCGGGCGATGGGTTTCTTGGCTGGTATTGACCCAGACGATCTCAGCGGTCACGAGCGCTTCCATGCCGCCCTTCAGGAAGATGGCGAGTTCGAAGGTGAGGCTTGAATTGCCGATCCGTGCCACGCGCGCGCCGACGTCCAATTCCCAGTCGAACCGGACCGGCGCCTTGTATTCAATGACCGATTTGACGACGTGGAAATCCTCGCCGGTCTGCTTGGCGTCGGCATATTGATCGTAGCCGAGCGCCCGAAAATACTCGGTAATGGTGGTGTCGAAATAGGTCAGGTAGTGCGCGTTGAAGACGACGCCCTGACCGTCGATCTCGGAATAGCGCACCCGGAACGGGTGAAAGAACCAGAATTGTTCGCGTGACATGGGATTCCCGGCTATGCATGTTCGGCTGCATGCATAGCTTACCGAACCTGTATGATAAAGCTGGCCGCTTGTAGCCCGGATGGAGCGCAGCGCAATCCGGGACTGGTGCGCCCGCGGGCTCTACGGCCCCCGGATTACGCTTCGCTCCATCCGGGCTACGACCACACAGTCACAAACACGTCGCACGTTCGGCGGCGAGATAGCCGAACAACAGGCCGAGGCCGAACAGCAGCACGAGGCCAGCCGCGCCGAACTCGATGCCGCGCATGATGAGCGCACCGCCGCCTTCGCGTCCGGCGCTGAGCCGCCGCGCGAGGCCCTTTGCGGATACGGCGATCACGGCGATGGTTGCGACCGTGATGGCGGTGCCGAGCCCCATCACGAACGTCGCGGCGATGCCGGCCAGGAACAGGCCCTGCGCCAGCGAAAACACCAGCACCAGGATCGCGCCCGAGCAGGGCCGCATGCCGACGGCGAAGATCGCGCCCAGGCCGCGCCGCCAGCCGCCGGGGCCGGCGAGTTGATCCGGCGTCGGCCCGTGCGAATGGCCGCAATGCTCGTCGTGAACGTGACCATGACCGTGAGAGTGGTCGTGGCTGTGAGCGTGGTCAGGGCCGTGGTAGTGATCATGGTGATGATGGCCATGATCGTGGCTGTGATCATGATGATGCGCAGCCGCCATCGCAGGCTGTGGCTTTGCCTGCAACGCCCGCATAAAACCGCCGCCCTTGGTC
The DNA here is from genome assembly GCF_036924595.1 of Bradyrhizobium algeriense. Classification (NCBI taxonomy): domain Bacteria; kingdom Pseudomonadati; phylum Pseudomonadota; class Alphaproteobacteria; order Hyphomicrobiales; family Nitrobacteraceae; genus Bradyrhizobium; species Bradyrhizobium algeriense. The sequence goes on from NZ_JAZHRV010000001.1 coordinate 6,064,808, forward strand.
CAGACCAGCCGGACGCCGAACGCCGCGATCAAGGCGTAGCTTGCGATCTCGATCGCCTTCTCCGCGGAGCACATCGTCTTGGCGGTAGAACTAAGCAGCCAGGCGAGAACCGCAACCAGCGCCACCGCCACCAGCGCCTGCAGCAGCGCCGAGGCGAACGACAGCACGATGCCGCGCCGCGCGGTTTCCTCGTTGGCGACGAGATAGGACGAAATCACCGCCTTGCCGTGGCCGGGGCCGGCGGCGTGAAAGATGCCGTAGGCAAAGGAAATCCCAAGCAGCGTCCAGACCGCGCTGCCGTCCGACTTCGCGGCGCGTATCGTCGCCGACATCTCGCGATAGAATTCGGCTTGCTTGGCGAGGATCCATCCGATGATGCCGCCGACCTGCGGCTCGGCAGGAGGCCGCGGGCCGCCGAACGGATTTTGCGCCATCAAGGCGTGCACGGCGGCGTCGAACACCATGACGGCCGCAAGCGCGGCAAGTGTGATCGCTATGCCTTGCGCAAGGCGTGCCGGCGCCCGCCTCACGGGCAATCAACCATGATCTTGTTGGCGAACATCGCGCCATAGTTGGAATTGTCGCCGTTCATGAAATTGTTTTCGTTGAGGCGCTGGGCATTGGCGGTGCCGTCATTCGGCCGCTGGAATTGCATCTTGCAGGCGGCGGGCGCACCGTTGAGCTTGATCGGGTCCTTGTCGTCGAACTTGAAGTCGATGAAGTAGGACGGATCGAAGACTTCAAGCGCCGTCTGCTTCGCCTTGAACGGCGTCTTGACCGGCAGCATGAAATGCAGCGTCAATTCGCTGTCCTTGTATTCGAGGAAATAGTCCACCGGCTCGACAAACTTCTCCTTCTTGCCGTCGCCCTTGGCGAAGGTGAAGAAGTTGAACTCCTTCAGCGATTCGACATTGGTCTGCGCCAGCGGCGCCAGTTCTTCGCGGGTGTAGACGCCCTTGGTCTTGGTCGCGAGCCCCTGCAGCGCGTAGGTCGTGAACATTTCGTCAAAGGTCCAGGCGTGGCGGACGCCCGTGATCGAGCCATCGGGCGCATAGACCACTTCGCTCTTCGCAGTAATCCAGACGTGCGGATGCGCCTCGGCGGTGGCCGTGCCAAGCGCGATGCCAGCAGCGAGGAGGAGCAAACCGAATAACCTGTGCATCGTTGATGTCACCTCAGGCCGCCGGTGTCGCTTCGAGCAGTCCCCGCCGCCGCAACAGCGCGTCCGCCTCCGGCTCGCGACCGCGGAACGCGACATAGGCATCCTCCGGGTCGCGCGAACCGCCCGACGAATAGATGTCGTCATGCAGGCGTTTGGCGGTGGCGGGATCGAAGATGTCGCCAGCCTCCTCAAAGGCGCCGAAGGCGTCGGCGTCCATCACTTCCGACCACATATAGCTGTAATAGCCGGACGCATAGTGATCGCCGGAGAAGATATGGCCGAATTGCGTGGGCCGGTGCCGCAGCGCGATTTCCGCGGGCATGCCGATCTTCTCCAGTTCGGCCTTCTCGAACGCGCCGACGTCGCGGCTGGCCTCGGCCGGCTGGGTGTGGAATTCGAGGTCGATCAGCGCCGAGGAGACGAACTCCACGGTGGCGAAGCCCTGATTGAACTTGCGGGCGGCGAGGAAGCGCTGCAGCAGGTCGTCCGGCAGCGGCTCGCCGGTCTGGTAGTGCTTTGCGAACTGCCGCAACACCTGCGGCTGCTCCTGCCAGTGCTCGTAGAGCTGCGAGGGCAGTTCGACGAAATCGGTGAACACGGAGGTCCCCGACAGCGAGGGATAGGTCACGTTGGACAGCATGCCGTGCAGGCCATGGCCGAATTCGTGGAATAGCGTCCGCGCATCGTCCGGCGACAGCAGCGACGGCTCGCCATTGGCGCCCCGGGCGAAGTTGCAGACATTGATGATCAGCGGGGCGATCTCGCCGTCGAGCTTCTGCTGGTCGCGCAGCGAGGTCATCCAGGCGCCGGAGCGTTTTGAGGACCTCGCAAAGTAATCGCCGTAGAACAGCGCCTTGTGCTGGCCGGCGGCGTCCTTGACCTCCCAGACCCGGACGTCCGGATGCCAGACCGGGACGTCCTTGCGCTCGGCGAAGGTGATCCCGAACAGGCGGGTGGCGCAGTCGAAGGCGGCCTCGATCATGTGGTCGAGGACCAGATAGGGTTTTATAGCCGCATCGTCGAAATCGGCGCGGCGCTGGCGAAGCTTCTCGGCGTAGTAGCGCCAGTCCCAGGGAGCGAGACTGAAATTGCCGCCCTCCTCTGTGATCAGTTCCTGCAGGGCGTCGCGGTCGGCAAGCGCCCGCGCCCGGGCCGGCTTCCAGACCCGCTCCAGCAGGCCGCGCACCGCTTCCGGCGTCTTGGCCATGGAATCCTCCAGCCGGTAGGCGGCGTAGGTCGCAAAGCCCATGATCTTGGCGGCCTCCTCGCGGAGCGCGAGGATCTCCACGATGGTGGCGTTGTTGTCGTTGGCGTTGCCATTGTCGCCCCGCGCGGTGAAGGCCTTGAAGACCTTCTCGCGCAGGTCGCGGCGCGACGAGCTCTTCAAGAACGGCTCCACCGAGGAGCGCGACAGCGTCACGATCGCCTTGCCTGCCATGCCCCGCTCTTCGGCGGTCGCCTTGGCCGCGGCGACGAAGGCTTCGGGGAGACCGGCGCGGTCGTCCTCGCCGAGCTCCATGAACCAGTCCTGCTCGTCGCCGAGCAGATGGTGGCTGAACGAGGTGCCGAGCTGGGCCAGCCGCTCGTTGATCTCGGCCCGCCGCTTCTTGGCGGCCTCGTCGAGGCCGGCGCCGGCGCGGTAGAAATTGGTGTAGGTGCGCTCCAGCAGCCGCATCTGTTCAGCCGTCAGGCCGAGCTGGGCGCGCTTCTCGTGCAGCATCGCGATGCGGCCGAACAGCACCGCGTTCATCATGATCGGGTTCCAGTGCCGCGCCATCCGCAAGGAGACTTCCTTGTCGATCTCCAGGATCGCCGGATTGGAGTGCGCCGAGACCAGGTCGTAGAACACGGCCGCGACCTTGGAGAGCAGCTTGCCGGAGCGCTCCAGCGCCGTGATGGTGTTGGCGAAGTCCGGCAGGGTGGGATCATGGGTGATCGCCGCGATCTCGGCGGCATGGTCGGCAAAGGCCCGCTCGAAGGCGGGCAGGAAGTGCTCCGGCTCGATCTCAGCGAAAGGCGGCGTCTCGAACGGCGTCTGCCACGGCTGGAGCAGCGGATTTGCTCCGGCTTCCGGAGCGGCTGCCGTCTGCAGGGTTTCTGACATCACAAATCCCGTCTTTTCCTCTGGAGCCCTCTCGGCCCTGATTGATCAGGGCCGGGCTCCAACTTTGGTTTGACGCGTTTTCTTTAGCGCGAACCGGTCACCACTTCGCCCGAAAAACGCTCTGGAACATGCGGCAATCTATATCACGCGATGCGGCATTTTTGGGCCTTTTGCGCTTGATAGATCGGCCCTTTTCGGAGAGATTGCGCCCCTTGAACAGGACCTTTTCCATGAGCCCACAGCCCGCTTCCACTTCCTCCCGCGCGATCGTCTGGCCGAGCGTCATCACCGTCATCTCGGCGGCGATCCTGATCGGTGCCGAAGTGTTCGGCGCGGCGTTTGCCGGCGGCTGGGCGCTCGCGATCCTGTTCGGCCTCGACGACACCGCCGCACATATCCTCCAGGCGGTGCTGTTCGGGATCGGCGTGCTGATCATGGTGGCGTTCATCCGCGCCGCGCAACGCATCGAGCCGTTCTTCAAGCGCGCCTGACGCGCGTTCAAGAAAGCGCTGCGGCACAGGCGCTGAAGCGCTCGCGCATCTTTCCAGAAATCTTAACGTACGTTCATGTTTGTTGATCGGCCGCGCGCGCCGAGAACCAATTTGTAAGCACACGTCGGGGAAATTTGTCCCCAGCCTAAAAAAATTGTTGCGAAGCAGAATCAAAAGTCTTATTTCCAGCCTTGCCCAATTTCGCACGTGCCTGTGGTCGTGTGTCAGTCGGTAGGTATCCGGACAAGAGGCCGGACAGCCGCCAAGGGATGGAAGAACCGAGGGTCGCTCCATAAGCGGCCAGCATCTCTCTCAAGAGATGCCGTCGAAGGTCTCGCCATCCTTTGCAACCGTGACTGGCAGCCGGAGGCGAACCGGCGCACCCCGCTCTCAACGGGGGACGCGACTTAAAGCAACGACGGATCGGGCTTTTTTGGTCTCTACCGGCATTCCAACGCCGGCGCGGGCTACTGAAAAGGCTTGTCCTTCATTGCCAGGTGTGCGGGCGGGAGAATTCCCGACCAATCCACGGCAGCACAATTCGGTCTGAGTTCAAGGCCTTGTCGCGTCTCCATCGTGCGGCAACGCCAGCAAACTCATGTCCGAGATCACATTTGAACGGGTCCCGTCGCTGGGCCGTTTGGAGGGTGCTATGACCGAACGTATTCAGGAATTCCTGCGCAACCGCCGCAGCGAGGGCCAGGACACCGAGCCGTGCCTCGTGGTCGACCTCGAAGTCGTGCGCGACAATTACCAGACCTTCGCGAAGGCCTTGCCGGACAGCCGCGTGTTCTACGCGGTGAAGGCAAACCCGGCGCCGGAAGTGCTGTCGCTTTTGGCCTCGATGGGCTCGTGCTTCGACACGGCTACCGTCGCCGAGATCGAAATGGCGCTGGCTGCCGGTGCGACGGCTGACCGCATCTCCTATGGCAATACGATCAAGAAGGAGCGCGACATCGCGCGCGCCTTCGCGCTCGGCATTCGCCTGTTCGCGGTCGACTGCGCTGCAGAGGTCGAAAAGGTCGCTCGTGCCGCCCCCGGCGCCAAGGTGTTCTGCCGCATTCTCTATGACTGCGCAGGCGCCGAGTGGCCGCTGTCGCGCAAGTTCGGCTGCGATCCGGAGATGGCGGTCGAGGTGCTCGACCTCGCCAAGCGCCTGGGCCTGGAGCCGTGCGGCATCTCGTTCCATGTCGGCTCGCAGCAGCGCAAGGTGAAGGCGTGGGACCGCGCGCTGGCGATGGCCTCGACGGTGTTCCGGGACTGCGCCGAGCGCGGGATCAACCTGTCCATGGTCAACATGGGCGGCGGCTTCCCGACCAAATACCTCAAGGACGTTCCTCCGGTCCTGCAATATGGCCGGTCGATCTTCCGTGCGCTGCGCAAGCATTTCGGCAACCAGATCCCGGAGACCATCATCGAGCCGGGCCGCGGCATGGTCGGAAATGCGGGCGTCATCGAGACCGAAGTCGTCCTGATCTCCAGGAAGAGCGACGAGGACGAGGTGCGCTGGGTGTATCTCGACATCGGCAAGTTCGGCGGTCTCGCCGAGACGATGGACGAGTCGATCCGCTACGCCATCCGCACGCCGCATGACGGCGCGGACATGACGCCGTGCGTGCTCGCGGGTCCCACCTGCGATAGCGCCGACGTGCTGTACGAGAAGCTGCCGTATCCGCTCCCGGTGACGCTCGAGATCGGCGACAAGCTGCTGATCGAAGGCACCGGGGCGTACACGTCGACCTACTCGTCGGTGGCGTTTAACGGCATCCCGCCGCTGCGGACCTACCACATCTAAACAGCCTCGTTTGAGGCTCGAATAACGGGAGCCGGTGCGCCGGCTCCCTCCCCGTCATTTGCCGATTTTCTGACAACGCTTGGCGCGGCATACAGCCGTTGCGAGCGGGGACTGACGTGTCATGACTGCTTTGCGGAAGACCACTGCTGCCCTCATCTCCGATGCCGCTCCATTCGCGATCCGTGCGGAGCGGGCCTCGGACGTCGCCGCGCGTGAAGCGCTGCTGGATGCCTGCTTTGGCGACAACCGCCATACGCGCACCTGCCAGCGCCTGCGCGACGGACGCGCGCCCGCCGAAGGCCTTGCCTTGTCGGCCGTGCGCCAGGGCCGGGTGATCGGGTCTGTGCGGTTGTGGCACGTCAGCGCCGGGGGCATCCCGGCGCTCATGCTCGGCCCGCTGGCGGTGGAGGCATCCTCCCGTCAGCTCGGCGTCGGGGCTGCGCTGATGGACCACGCGCTCGCGGCGGCGAAGGCGCGTGGCCATCGCGCGGTAATTTTGCTGGGCGATGAGCCCTATTACGCCCGCTTCGGCTTCTCGGCCGCCAAGACCGGCGAGCTGCGGCTGCCGGGCGCATTCGAGCGCGACCGGCTGCTCGGCCTGGAGCTGTGTGAGGGCGCGCTCGATAGCGCCTGGGGCATGATCGCCGCGACTGGCGCGCCGCTGCCTAAACCCAAGGCAGGCCGCGCCAGGAAGTCGCTGCTCGTGCCGCGCGTGGCTTGATGCCATGCCGGAGAACCCTCTTCCCAAGCCGAGCGCCGGCGCCCGCCCACGCTTCCGCAGCGTCATCACCACGGTGCTCCTGATCGTGATCTCGGTCCTGATCGTGCGGGACTTCCTGGTGCGCCGTTGGGGCGGCTCCGCGCCCCCGGCCTCCGACGTTGTCAGGCCATCCCGCTAGGCCCGCGAGGGGTTGCGCGCACGGGCGAAAAGCCCTTAAACCGCGCCAACCCCCGCCCGGATCATCCCCAGTCCTTCCCATGATCGAGGTTCCGATGCCCCGTCGCCTGATCTCCACCGGCTCGCCCCTTGAGAAGACCGTCGGCTACAGCCGCGCCGTCATCGACGGCGACTTCGCCTTCGTCGCCGGCACCACCGGCTACGATTACGCCACCATGACGATGCCGGCGGATGTCACGAGCCAGTCACGGAACTGCTTCAGGACCATCGAGGCCGCCCTGAAAGAGGGCGGCTTCGCGATGGCCGATATCGTCCGCGCGACCTACTACGTCACTGACGCCAAGGACGTGGATGCCCACTTCGCCGTCTGTGGTGAAGTTCTTGGCGACATTCGCCCCGCGGCGACGTTGCTGATCGTCGTTGGCCTCGCAAGACCCGAGATGAAGGTCGAGATTGAAGTCACCGCGAAGCGCCGCACCGCCTGATCCCACCTTCACGACAGATCGTATTTTTCCGGAGACCCACTTATGAGCCCGTCCGCGCAAATCCATGCGAAAATTTCCGGCCCCATTGTCATGATCGGCTTCGGCTCGATCGGCAAAGGCACGCTGCCCCTGATCGAACGCCACTTCGATTATGACAAGTCGCGCTTTGTGATCATCGACCCGCATGAGGATGGCGAGCTCGCCAGGCAGCACGGCGTGCGCTTCATCAAGGAGGGCATCACCCGCGAGAACTACCGCGAGGTGCTGGTGCCGCTGCTCACCGCAGGCGGCGGCCAGGGCTTTTGCGTCAACCTTTCGGTCGATACTTCGTCGGTCGACATCATGACGCTGTGCCGCGAGATCGGCGCGCTCTACATCGACACCGTCGTGGAGCCGTGGCTCGGCTTCTATTTCGACAAGAACATCGGCCCCGAGAAGCGCTCCAACTACGCGCTGCGCGAGACGCTCTTGGCGGCCAAGCACAAGAGCCCTGGCGGAACCACGGCGGTTTCCACCTGCGGCGCCAATCCCGGCATGGTGTCGTGGTTCGTCAAGCAGGCGCTGCTCGACATCGCCCGCGACACGGGCGTTGAGGTCAACGAGCCGAAGAGCCGCGAAGGCTGGGGCCAGCTCGCGCACAAGCTCGGCGTCAAGGGCATTCATATCGCCGAGCGCGACACCCAGCGCTCGAAGAAGCCGAAGCCGATGAACGTGTTCGTCAACACCTGGTCGGTTGAAGGCTTTGTTTCCGAGGGCATGCAGCCGGCCGAACTCGGCTGGGGCACGCACGAGACGTGGATGCCGGAGAACGGCCGGGCGCACACCGAGGGCTGTGGGGCAGCTATCTATCTGCTGCAGCCCGGCGCCAACACGCGCGTGCGGTCCTGGTGTCCGACGCCGGGCGCGCAATATGGCTTCCTCGTCACCCATAACGAGTCGATCTCGATCGCGGACTATTTCACCGTGCGCGACGGGTCGAAGGTGGTCTACCGCCCGACCTGCCACTACGCTTATCACCCGGCCAACGACGCCGTGCTGTCGCTGCACGAGATTTTCGGCGCGACCGGCAAGATGCAGCCCTCGTGGCACATCCTGGATGAGAACGAGATCGAGGACGGCATCGACGAGCTCGGCGTGCTGGTCTACGGCCACGGCAAGAACGCCTATTGGTACGGCTCGCAGCTCTCGATCGAGGAAACCCGGCGCATCTGCCCCTACCAGAACGCCACCGGCATGCAGGTGTCGTCAGCGGTGCTCGCCGGCATGGTGTGGGCGCTGGAGAATCCCGAAGCAGGAATCGTCGAGGCCGACGAGATGGATTTCCGCCGCTGCCTCGAAATCCAAATGCCGTATCTCGGCCCGGTGAAGGGTTTTTACACCGACTGGACGCCGCTGTCGGACCGGCCAGGACTATTCCCGGAAGACATCGACACGTCGGATCCCTGGCAATTCCGCAACGTGCTGGTGCGGTAACCGCGCCGACACGGCATAGCCAGAGAGGGCACGCGGTCCCGGCGGTTCTCGCTGCAGTGCACAGCTGCGGCTCGAATCCGGGCGTAGAACTACGCAAGGGAACCTCGAGACCGCGTAACACTCGATTAATTCAATCGCGCCATCCTGAAAGGGTAATTTTCTGCGAGGGCCCAGGGCCGTCGCCCGCAGCTTTATGAGCGAGGGCTCCCGGTTGGAGCGACCAACATGCGCGTCATTCTTGCCATCGTCCTGGCGGCCGCGGCCCTGGCTGCGTGCACGCCTGAGAGCAGCAACGACGTCACGGGCTCGATCGACAACTGCGTCCGCAAGCTTTACAGCCAGTACAATCCCAAGGACAAGAAACAGTGCGTCGCGGTGTGCATCGCCTGCGAGCGCGGCGTGACCACGACCTGCTCGACCGCCTGCACGCTGAGGGGCGCGCAGTAAGCGCGGGCAAATGCCCGTGCTCACTTCGTCATATAGTCGAACGCCACCGTGCCTAGCCCCAGCGTCAGGTCCGCCTTGAAATGCAGCGCGGAGACCACTTCGCGCACCGGCAGCCGTGCCACGTCAGCGAGCGCGTGCGGAAACAGGCCGAGCGCGGCGGGACCGGTCCATGCTTCCTTCAGCGTGATGTCTTCCAGATAATAGCGCACCAGTTCGCAGATCCGCGGGCTGCCGTCGACATGCGGGATGATCTTCAGCATGAAGTTCGGCGCCTTCATCGCCTCTAGCACCGCGTCGTGATCGACCGGGCGGTGCTTGTAGCCCATGGTCGCGGAGGCGCACAGCACCGAGCCGTAGTGCAAGGTGCCGACCAGCACGTCGCTCTCGACGGCGATCTTCGGCGAAGCCAGTTTCTTCGGAAAGCCCCAGAGCTCGCGGCCGCCGGCGATCGGTCCCTCGTCGTCCAGATACATCGAATGAACGTAGACGCCCTCCTCGCCCTTGAAGCGGACCGGGATCACCTGCCCGGTTTCGGTGTAATCGCCGAAGCCGGTTGAGTCGGGCATCCGGATAAATTCGTATTTGACGACGGGCTCCGTCGCCTCAAGCGGCTCGGGCACCACGGCGGCGAGCGCATCGGGGTCGGTGCGATAGGTGATGATGAAATATTCGCGGTTGAAGAAACGATACGGCCCCGGCGGGAACGACGGGTTGGTCAGCGGCATCGAATAGGCGGTTCGCCTGACGTCATCGATCTTCATCGCTTGCCTCATCTGTCATCTGCACGGACACGATGACAGATTATGGGGCAGCCAACGGCAACAGGCGAGGCTGTAAAACCGGCAGAACGGTGCAGACACCGTCACGATGCCGTCATTTCCCTCAGACGACGCCGCCGAGATAGAGCCGCTTGACGATGTCGTTGGCCTTCAACTCGTCGACCGACTGCGCCGCTACCGCGATCTCGCCATGGACGATGATGTAGCCGCGGTCGGCGATCCGGATCGCCTGGTTGAAATTCTGCTCCGCCATCAGCACCGTAAGTCCGACGCGCTGCTTGAGCTCGCCGATCTTGGTAATCGTCTGCGACACCAATAGCGGCGACAGCCCGACCGAGGGCTCGTCGATCAGCAGCAGGCGCGGCGAGGACATCAGCGCGCGCGCAATCGCGAGCATCTGCTGCTGTCCGCCGGACATGGTGCCGGCGAGCTGGTTGCGGCGCTCCTTCAGGGCCGGAAAAGTCTCGAATGCCAGCGCGAGATTTTGCCGGATGGCGCCGCGGGCCAATTTGCGGAAAGCGCCCAGCATCAGGTTTTCCGTCACCGTCAGCTTGGGAAACAGCCGCCGTCCCTCCGGCACCAGCGCCACGCCGAGATCGACGATCATCTCGGGCGAGAGTTTGGTCAGATCGTGCACCTGCCCGTCGATCGAAAGCGACAGCCGGCCATGGTCCGGGCGGACCAGGCCCATGATGCACTTCATCAGCGTGCTCTTGCCGTTGCCGTTGGTGCCGAGCAAGGCGACGGTCTCGCCGGCCTCGACATGGAGCGTCACGCCGCGCAGCGCCTTGACGGCGCCGTAGCCGGCATCGAGGCCCTCGATGGCAAGGCTAAGTGCCAAGATAGGCCTCCTGCACCCGCTTGTTGGCCATCACTTCGGCCGGCGCGCCGATCGCGATGATCTTTCCGGCATCGAGGCACATCACCCGCTCCGAGAAGCGCATCACCGCCTGCATGATGTGCTCGATCATGATGATGGTGATGTCCTCCTCGCCGAGGCTGATCAGGAGATCCAGCACCTCGTCGACCTCGGAAGAGGACAGCCCCGCCATGGCCTCGTCCGAAATCAAAAGTTTTGGCCGCACCGCCATCGCGCGCGCGAGCTCCATCTTGCGTAATTCCACCTGGCTCAGCGTATCGGTCGGCGCGCCGGCCTTGGCGGCAAGGCCCATCCGCGTCAGGATCGACATGGCTATGTCTTCCTCCGGCAGGCTCGAACCGACGGTGGCAAAATCGAGCCCGACCATGAGGTTTTCGAGCACCGTCATGCTCTTGAACGGCCGCGGAATCTGGAAGCTGCGGGCGATGCCGCGGCGCGCGCGTAAGTGCGGCGGCAATTGGGTGATGTCCTCGCCGCAGAACACCACGCTGCCGGTCTGCGGACGCAGCGCGCCGGAAATGCAGTTGATCAGCGTGGTCTTGCCGGAGCCGTTCGGCCCGATCAGGCCGAAGCGTTCGCCTTTCCTGATATCGACACTGATATTGTCGAGCGCGGTGAAGCCGCCGAAGGTCTTGGTAAGGGTTCCGACCTGCAGCAGGGGGCGCGTCCGGCGCGGCGGGTACCGTCATGGCTTGCCTCCCGCGCGCAGACGATAGCGCGGCCGCAGCAGCCCGATGATGCCCTTGGGCGCGCCGACCACAAACAGCACCAGCATGATGCCGAGCACCAGCACGTTGACTTCCGAGGAGATGGTCACGGCGAGAAGCTGCTGCGTCGATCCGAGCAGGATGGCGCCGAGCACCGGGCCGATCCAGTGGGCGGTTCCGCCGATCAGCGCCATCGCCAGCGCCGACACCGAGTAGCTCAAATTGAATGCCGATGAGGGATCGGCATATTGCAGATACATGGCCGCCGGCGCTCCGGCCGCGGAAATCAGCGCGCCCGATATCATGCAGGCGACCAGTTTCAGCTTCAGGGTCGGCACGCCCGTGCATTCGGCGGCGAGTTCGTCGTCCCTCAGCGCCTGCAGGCCGCGGCCGATCCGGGAATTCTGGATGTAGCGCGCGATCGAAACGGCAATGACGACCAAGAGCGCCTGCACGAAAAACAGCATCTTCACATAACTGTCGAACGGCGCCATCACCGGCGGTCGCTGCAACTGGATGCCGGCCGCACCGCCGACGAACCGCCAGTTCATCACGAAGGTTTCGATGATGATCGCCAGCGCAATGGTCGCGATCGAGAAAAAGATTCCCCGCATCCGCAGGGTCAGGAGACCGACCCCAAAGCCAAGCAGCATTCCGATAACAGCGGCAGCGCCGATCTGCACCACCAGCGGCGCGCCCGTCGCCTTGAACAAGGCGACCGCCGTGTAGACGCCGACGCCGAAAAAGGCGTTGGTGCCGAAATTGACGTAGCCGGCATAGCCGCCGAGGATGCTCCAGGCGACCGCGAGCGCGATGAACTGCAGGATGACGTAGCCGGCGAAAAACGGATATTCGTTGCGGACGATCTGGGTCATCGAAAGCACGGCGACGAGGAAGACGGCCACGCCCGCGCAGAATACGATGGTGTTGCGGTGCTTCGTCATCGGCCGAGCAGACCTTGCGGCCGGACGGCGAGCACGCCGAGCAGCATCGCGAACGAGATCGCCGGCGCCCAGGAAGCGCCGAACATCGTCAGCACGATCGATTCGGCGACGCCGAGGATGATGGCGGCGATCAGCGTGCCGCTGATGCTGCCGAGTCCGGCCATGACGACGACGCAGAAGGTCCGCCCGATATAGGCGCGGTCGAGCGTCGGCTCTACGGGAGCAACGATGATCAGGAGCGCGCCGGCGATCCCGAGCACGGCGGTAGCGATGCCGAAGGCAAATTGCTTGATACGGACCGGATTGGCGCCCATCAGCCGCAGCGCCTCCTCGTCCTGCGCGACGGCACGGATCGCGCGGCCCATGAAGGTTTTCGACAGATACACCGCCAGCAGCACCGTCAGCGCCAGAGCGACCGCGAACGCGACGAGTTGCCGGATCGGGATCCGAAACTCGCCGAACCGCCAGGACTTGCCGATATAGGTCGCCGAGACCGAGCGCTGGTCGACGCCGAACTGAAGGATGATCAGCACCTCGATGATGAAGGCGATGCCGAAGAAAAACGCGATGCCGCGCACGCCTGCGTCGCTGCCGCGCCGCTCGAAGGTCTCGTAATAAACGCGGTAGGCGAGCAGGCCGAACAGGAAAAACAGCGGCGTGATGGCGAGCCCCGCCAGCAACGGATCGATGTCGTAGCTTTCGTTGAGCTGGTACACGCCGTAGGAGGCGAGCACCAGGAATGCCGGATGCGCGACATGGGGAACGTCGAGCAGTCCGAACGAGACGGACAGCCCGACGCTGACGGCTGCATAGAAGCAGCCGAGCAGCACCCCAAGCACGACAGCACCTAGCAGCAGGTCCATCGAAAACAATTCAGATCCCCCTTGGCCCGTTCTGGACCGGAAAAAAAGGCCGCTAGCCTATTTGCGGGCCGCCTCGAAGGGACTGATGAGATTTCCAGTCTTCAGTTTATCCGGGAACAGGATCACCTGTTTGCCGGAGGACCGGAACTGTTCGATATCCTTGTCCTTCACGCCGCGGAACTGCGCCTGCAGCGTCGCGGTTTCCTTGCGCTCGCCATCGGCAGAAAACGCGATCGGCCCGACGATGGTCTTGTGCTCGTTCTCGCGCAGATATTTGGCGATGCCCTTCTGGTCGAGCGACTTGGTTGAATTGACCGCCGCGTCGATCATCTGGCCCATCGCATAGCCGAACGGGGCCAGGTAATAGCCGAGCGGATCGACCTTGGCCTCCACCGCGCGCTTGGTGTATTTCTCGAAAAAGTCCTTGGTGCCGTCGAAATACATGCTCGGTTCCGGCAGCCAGGTGTTGTAGTTGACGACACCGTTGAGCAGCGAACCGAGATTGGACATCACGGCCGCGAACTGCAGGCCGACCATGCCGCCGCCGAAAATCTTGACGTCGTCGCCGATTCCGATCTCGTTCACGGCGCGCAGGATGCCGGCCGAGTCGGGCGGATATGACGCGACATAGACGATGTCGGGCTTGGCGGCCTTGAGCGCGCGGATGATGGAAGCGAATTCCACCGTGTTCGGCGGATAGCTCTGGTCGAAGACAACCGGGATGTTGCGCTTCTTGGCGACGTCGCGCGCGGTCAGCGCGAGGTTCTGTGCGAATTCCTGATCCGCTGTGAGCAGCGCCATGCTCTTGCCGCCGGCCTTCTGCGCCAGATCGAGGAACGAGGCCGCCCAGCTATCGGCCGGACCCCAGGGCGCATTGTTGAACCACATGTCGTGGCCGACCTTGCTGTTCACCTGGAACGAGAAATTACCCATCAGCAGCAGGCCGCGCTGCTTGACGAACGGCATGATTGGCGCAGTAGGCACCGTTGCATAGGGCGCGAACAGCAGGTCGACCTTGTCGACATCGACCAGCTTGGCGTAGATCGCCGGCGTCTCTGATGCGCTCGACTTGTCGTCATAGACGACCAGTTCGACCTTGCGGCCGAGCAGCCCGCCCTTGGCGTTAATATCGTCGCGCCAGATTTCGATGCCGAGCAGCGAAGCCTTGCCGCCGCCGGCGAGACCGCCGGTTTGCGGCATCGACATGCCGATCTTGATGGGCGGCTGCTGCGCCAGCGCGCGCGAGCCCCGCCCAACCACCGCGACGGCCATCGCGCCGCCAAGGAACGTCCTGCGCTTCATTGAATCCCCCTCATTTGTCGTTGTTGTCAGTCATTACGGCTCCGCCGGATCTCCGTCCGGTCGCTGCGAATGGTTAGGTCAGACCGAGGCTATTTGGCTCCCACCGGCGCGGGTTCATTTTTGGTGGATTTTTTCATGATCGCCGACGGATCGGCGCCGACGCGCCCGCTGGTCTTGTCGGCCTCGCTTTCGCGCGAAACCCGCATGTCGAAGCGGATGCTCGGCATCCCCTTGATCGGGCAGTCCGGATCGTTTGCCGCCACGTCGACGGCGAGATCGCCCGACGAGCCGAATACGACATCGTCGGCGAGATGCGGATCGTCGCGCAGATAGAGCGCGGTGACGAGTTCACGATACCCGGGCGCGCCGACCAGGAAGTGAATATGCGCCGGCCGCATGCCATGCCGTGCCTGCGCCTTCACCATGGTGCCGACCGGTCCATCCATCGGGATCGAATATCCGAGTGGTTTCACGGTGCGCAGCACATAGAGCCCATCGGCATCGGTTGCGAACACGCCGCGATAATCGACCGACGTCGCGCTGGCCTGAATGTCGTAGAGGCCGTCGGCGCCGGTTTGCCAGATCGAGACAGTGGCGTTGGCGACCGGCTTGCCGGTGGCATCGGTGACGCGGCCGTAAAGCACGCATTCGCTGCCCGGCTTCGGATTTTTGGCGATCGAGCTGCCGGCCGCCAGCGTCGGCGTGGCCTCGCGGTAAAATGGGCCGAGCAGGCTGGTATGGGTGGCTTCCTCCAGCGCGGTGGCATCGTGCAGGCCGTTAACGAGCGCGGAAAGGCCGAGCGTGTCGGACAGCAGGATGAATTCCTGCCGTTCCGGCGAGCACATCTTGCCGGCGGCGGTCATGAATTCGATGCCCTTGATCCATTCCGCCGGCGTCAGATTGACCTCGCGGGCGAAGGCATGGAGGTGCTTGACCGCCGACGCCATGATCGTCTTCAGGCGCGGGTCCGGCGTTGTCGCCATCTGGTCGAGCACGGCGTCCGTGATCGTTTCAGGCGTTAACTCACGCATGCGTCACTCCCTGAGCTGCCGGCGGTTATTCGACCCGCCGGCTGTTATTGCAGCAAGCCTAACCGCTTGTTGGGGATCAACACAAGGCGTTCGGAGGTGGCGCGTGCGCCCCCTCCTACGAATTGATACGAGGCGATGGGGGCGCTTGGCTGCACAATGATGCGTCAGAGCGCACCGCAGATTTCGGCGGCCCACGATTTTGCGATTGCACAATCAGGACCGCGCAAGTGGGATCATTTCTCCCGGATCGGCGGCGCAACCTTCTCCGCCGGCGCCGGCGGCAGCGCGGGCTGAGCGCCCTGCTTCTGCGCATCCGGGTCGGGCCGGGCCGGTTGCGGCGGCACGCCTGACGGCCGTTGGCCGGTCGTGCCCGGCTCGGGCGGCGCAGGCGGCTTCGTTTCCGCGCCCGGCGTCGATTGCGTAGGCGGCGTCGCCTGCGCGATTTTCTGGGCATCGCGCGAGGTGAGCGCGGTCAGTGCAAGCGCTGAGGCGGCCAGTCCCGCCGCGATCAGCAGGGACGCGAGCAACATTTCCCGTCGGTATTCGCGTTGGCGGTCATCGGCAGGCATCGTTCAACCCCACGAATTTGTTCGTAAGCTTCAACGGCCAGCGGGGCGCATGGTTCCGCGGGGAACCAGCGCCCGCTCGAAACACCTAAAATTCGAGGATTCCAGCATCGCACCGGGATTTCCGCGCCGTCCTCGAGCCGCACGATCAGCACGGTGCCGGCTCATGCATGGCGGAACTAATCCGTCGTGCTCACTTCTCTGGTGCTGACCAGTGTGCCACGATCTCCAGGAGATCGTCGCCGAGTTCGACCACATTGACATCGGCCACCGGATAGTTGGCGGCTTCCAGCCTCTCCACCAGGCGATCGCGCATATCGGGCAGCGCTTCCGGGGTGACCGCGAGCTTGAAATAATAGGTTGCTTCCGACGACTGCTCGTTGAGCGGAATCCGATTGATCGCGTTCACGAGGGGACGCAGCAACGTATTGCCGGCGATCACGAAGACCGTCAGCGCCACCGCCTGGGCGACCATGTCGGCGCCGGCGCAGGATCCGACCGCGGCCGATGCCCACAGCGTCGCCGCGGTGTTGAGGCCGCGCACGTCCATGCCCTGCTTCATGATGACGCCGGCGCCGAGGAAGCCGATCCCCGACACGACGTAGGCAATCACGCGCACCGCACCCTCGGCAGCGGTCAGGTGCATGGGTCGACGAAGGCCGCTGCGCCAATGGCGACCAGCACATTGGTACGCAAGCCCGCGGTGCGCTGCCGATATTGCCGCTCCGCACCGATCAAGGTGCCGAGCACGAACGCCGCGGTCAAACTGACCAGCGTGTCGAGAAAATCGTGAATCTGGAAGGTCGTTAGAAACCGCATGGCCCCACATAGCGGCTGAATACGACGGATCGATTAAAACTCAAGCATCCCGGCGTCGCCATCCTCGGTGCCGAAGGCCAGCAGCGTGCCCTTGGCGTTCCAGGCCAGCGCCGAGACCGGCTCGCTGCCATTGCGGCGCACCAGGATTTCCGCGCCGTCCTCGAGCCGCACGATCAGCACGGTACCGTCGCCATAGCCTGCGGCCATGATGTCCTGCTTCGGATGACAGGCGACCATGGAGACGCGCGCCTGCAGCGGTGCCAACATCGCAGGCTCCTTGCCCATCGGGCCGTCCTTGCTGGCGAACGGCCAGATGATCACGGTGTCGGCGCCCGAGGTGGCGAGCCCCTTGCCGCCCGTGCTCCACGACATCGAGCGGACGCGGCCGGGATAGCCGCTCATCCGCATGTGCCTGTTATCGGCAAGCCGCCAGCCGTGCAGCGCCGGCTCGTGCATCGCGGTGACGAGGAATTTGTTGTCCGGGCTGAAGGTGACGGCGAGATGCGAGCCGGCCCATTCCAGAAATTCCGGCTTCGCCGCCATGTTGGGAAACCACAGCGTCACGCCGTTGTAGTGGGCGACCGCCACGCGCAGGCCTTTTGGCGCGAAGGCCAGACCGCCGACGGTCGACGGTGCATCAAAACTCTTTTCCTCGCCCTTGCCGCTGCGGACGAACGCGGTCTTGCCGGCCGACCAGGCCACCGCGCCATCGGGATGCAGCGCGACGTTATCGATCCAGCGCCGTTTTGCGTCGGTTACCAGCACCGACGTCTCGCCTTTTGCGTTCAACGCAACGACCTTGCCGTCATCGCCGCCGGTGACGATGCGCTTGCCGTCAGAGGCCGCACATAGGATGGCACCGCCATGGATGGCGACTTTCGAGACTTCGCCCGCCTGGTCCACCATCGCCGCGTGCTCCTCGGCACCGACAAACACTGCGGTATCGCCGAGGAAATAGATCGAGCTGACGGGCATGCCGACAGGCAACGCCCGCACCTGGTCGGTGATGGAAGCGATGGAGGGCGCTTCGCCCGGATCGAACTCTTTCATCACGTGACGATACAGCTTTCAAAGCCGTCGCGGATCATCTGCTCCGGCAATTCGCGGCCGATGAAGACGACGCGGCTTTCGCGCGCCTCGCCGTCCTTCCACTTCCGCTGGTGATCGCCCTCCAGCATCATGTGGACGCCCTGGAAGACGTAGCGGTCATCGTCGTCGGTGAAGGCGAGGATGCCTTTCGAGCGCAGGATCTTCTGGCCCTCGGTGGCGACGAGGTTCTGCAGCCACGGCATGAACAGGGTCGGGTCGAGCGGCTTGTCCGACCGCAGCGACAGCGATTGCATGTCCTCGTCGTGGTAATGCTTCAACCCGCCATGGCTGTGGCTGTGGTCATGGTGGTCGTGCCCATGATGATGATCGTGGTCGTGGTGATGATCATGGCCATTGCCGGCATCGAGGAATTCCGGCTCGATCTCCAGGATGCGATCCAGGTCGAACGCGCCGCGTTCCAGCACATCCGACAGCGCCACCTTGCAGCGCTCGGTGCGGTGCAGCTTTGCGTAAGGGTTGATGCCGCGGATGCGGGCCTCCACTTCGGCCAGCTCTGGCTTGGAGACGAGGTCCGTCTTGTTCAGCACGATCACGTCGGCGAATGCGATCTGGTTCTTGGCTTCCGGCGCATCCTTCAGGCGGTCGCTCAGCCACTTTGCATCAGCCACCGTCACCACCGCGTCGAGGCGGGCGTTCTTCTGCACGTCCTCGTCCACGAAAAAGGTCTGCGCCACCGGGGCCGGGTCCGCCAACCCAGTCGTCTCGACGATGATGGCGTCGAACTTGCCCTTGCGCTTCATCAGGCCGTCCATGATGCGGACAAGGTCGCCGCGCACCGTGCAGCAGACGCAGCCATTGTTCATCTCGAACACTTCCTCGTCCGCACCGATGATGAGGTCGTTGTCGATGCCGATCTCGCCGAATTCGTTGACGATGACGGCGTATTTCTTGCCGTGGTTTTCCGACAGGATGCGGTTCAAAAGCGTGGTCTTGCCGGCGCCGAGATAGCCCGTCAGCACGGTCACTGGAATTTTCTGGGACGAAGGTTCAGACATAACGGCTCCGGAGATATTCAGCGTATTGGGCCAGGACCATACCCAATCCCGTTCCTCAGGGTCCTTATATTGTGCCTTACCATATCAATGTAAGTGGGGGCGTCGCCCTTTTCGTCAGTCAAACTGTCCGAGTAAAGGGTGCCACCGACCCTGGCGCCTGTCTCCGCGGAGATCCGCTCGATCAGGCGCGGATCGCTGATATTTTCCAGAAAAACAGCCGGAATTTTCCTGGTTTTGATCTGGGTGATGATCCCGGCAATATCCCGGGCACTCGGCTCGGACTCGGTTGAGACGCCGCGCGGCGCGATGAACTCGATACCGTAGGCTTTTGCGAAATAGCCAAAGGCAGTATGGGTCGAGATCACCTTGCGATGCTCCGGCGGGATTGACCCGACCCACGGGCTTATCTCGCCCTCAAGGGCTTCGAGCTTCACCCGATAGGCTTCGGCATTGGCCTCGAAAAGCGCCGCATCTGCGGGAGCTGCTGCGCTGAGCGCATTACGAATATTGTAGACGTATGTTTTGGCATTGGTGACTGTTTGCCATGCATGCGGGTCGGTACTGGAGCCGAGCTTGAGCGGCGTAATGTTGGTGCTTGCAACAACAACCGTTGCCTTGCTGCCGGATGATTGCACCAGCCGCTGCATCCAGCCCTCGAACCCGAGGCCGTTGACGAAGACGAGCTTCGCATCCGCCACCCTCTTTGCATCCGCCGGCGTCGGCACATAGACATGTGCATCGCTGTTGGGGCCGACCAGCGTGGTGACGTTGACCCGGTCGCCGCCAACATTGCGGACGAAATCGCCGAGGATCGAGAAGCTGGCGACGACGTTGAGCCGGTCCTGCGCTTGCACTGGGCCGCTGACCGCGATCAATCCTAAACAGATAAGCCAACACAGTCGCCGCATCTTCACGCCTCGAGGTGACGGCCGGGAAACAATTGCCGTACCAGTCCGCTGACATTGCCGAACAACAGCGACGCAAGATAGAGCCCTGCCGCCACGAGTATGATCGCCGGCCCCGAGGGAATCCGGGTCTGGAACGACAGCACCAGCCCGGCATAGCCGGAGACAGTGGCGCTGGCGACCGCGATGCAGATCATACCGGTAATGTCGCGCGACCAGAACCGCGCGATGCCGGCGGGCAGGATCATCAACCCGACGCCGAGCAGCGTGCCGAGCGCATGAAAGCCGTTGACGAGGTTGATCACGACCAGCGCCAGAAACGCAAGATGCGCGGGCGCGCCGGCGCGAGAGACCGTGCGCAGGAACAGCGGATCGACGCATTCGATCACCAGCGGCCGGAAGATCACCGCCATCACCAGCAGCGTGAGGGTGGCGTTGAAGGCGATGACGAGCAGCGTCTGGTCGTCCATTGCGAGAATGTTGCCGAACAGCACGTGCAGCAGATCGATATTGGTGCCCTTGACGGAAACGATGGTGACGCCGAGCGCGAGCGACACCAGATAGAAGGTCGCAAGCGAAGCGTCCTCCTTCAGCTCCGTATTGCGCGCGACGAGACCCGCGAGCAGCGCGACCGTAAAGCCCGCGATCAGCCCGCCGGTCGTCATCGCGAACAAATTGAGGCCCGATACGAGGAAGCCGATCGCAGCCCCCGGCAGGATCGCATGCGCCATGGCGTCGCCGACGAGGCTCATCCGCCGCAGCATCAAAAATACGCCAATCGGTGCTGCGCCCAGCGCCAGCGCGATTACGGCGGCGAGCGCGCGGCGCATGAACTCGAATTCGGTGAAGGGCGCGATCAGCGCGTCGTACAGCATCAGGCGGCCCGCGATGGCATGTCGTCCGCGCAGGCGGCGGCGGTATCGTCGAACGCCTCGCACATCCGCAAGGCCACCATCAGGTTTTCGGCGGTCAGCACTTCCGCGGTCGGGCCCCAGGCCACCGGTCCGCGCGCGAGCAGCAAGGTTTCCGGGAAATGGTCGCGCACCAGCTCCATGTCGTGCAGGGCGGCCAGCACCGTGCGGCCCTCGCCGTGCCAGCGCTTCACCAGCGCCAGCAGGTCGGCCGAGGTTTTCGCGTCGATGGCGTTGAACGGCTCGTCGAGCACGATCAGGCGCGTGTCCTGCAGCAGCACGCGCGCGAACAGCATGCGCTGCATCTGCCCGCCGGACAGCGTGCCGATCGAGCGGTTTTCAAAACCGTTGAGGCCGACGGCGGCGAGCGCCTTGGTGATCTTGTCCCGCGCTGATTTGCCCATGCCGCCGAAAAACCCGGTCGAGCGCCACAGGCCGGTGCCGACCAGATCGAACACCGAAATCGGGAAAGTCCGGTCGATGTCGACGGTCTGCGGCAGATAGGCGATGTCGCGGATGTCGAGGCCGCCGAGATCGATCGATCCCGAGAGCGGTTTCAAAATGCCGGCGAGCCCGCGAAACAGCGTCGACTTGCCGGCACCGTTCGGTCCGATCACCGCCAGCAGCGCGCCTTGCGCGACCTCACCCTTGAGGTGATGCACGGCCGGGTGCCGGTCGTAGCCGAGCGTAACGTTGTGGAACTTGAGCTGCGCCGCCATGCTCACCTCATCGCCACCAGCACGACGACCCATAGCCCGGCGCTGACGGCCAGCGCCGCGGCAAGGCGCGCGGTCACGGTCATGCGCAGGATCGACCAGGGGGCCGGCTGCGCCGGATGCGGCGTCGCCGGGCCATGGGAATGGGCGTGGCCGTGGTGATGGCCGGGATCGTGGGAATGGTCGCGAGGCATGGGAAAATGTTACATTATAACATTAAGGGAGTCCACGTGGTGGCGCGGCCGTAGACCGGCCCTCCCCAAAACACCCGGCCCGTCATGCGCCGCGAAGGCGGGGCATCCGGTACGCCGCGGCTTCTCGGACCCGCCGCTTCAACACGGCCGCCGGCCGGGGCAGCCTCAAATTCGAATACCCATCGATGAGGCCGCCAGCCGGATCATCTGTACGGCAGCGCCGGTGTAACGGCCACCGTTGAAATTGACATCAACAACCCACAAAACGAACACAGCAACAAATGCGGCGGTGACTGCTTTCATAAATTATTAACGATGAGGATACGGAACATGTTCCGGGCCTGCGTCGCGATAACGTGGTTGTCAGCGAGAGACGAGGCGGTGAGACGGATCAATCGTGCGGGTTACCCTCGCAGCAGACATAACCGCGTTCACCAGTGCTTTGCCGGCTGAACAACACAGGTGTTGGGCCAGGTCGCCATCTCGCAACCTGGCCCCACGTATAAAATAAACCCTACTGACAGACGTACATGATGCTGTCGCCGCCCTTGGTCGCAGTACCGGGCGTGCAGCCAATACCATTGCGCGCTGCGTAGTCAGACCAGCCGGTGTAGCTGTACCCACGCCCACTCCAGGGGCCACCGAAGTAGTAGGCCCTCACGGCGTACCAGGAGCCCGGCTCGACATAGACAGCCCTCGCGGCGTAACCACGCGTGATATAGACCCGCTTCTGCGCCTCGGCTTTATTGATCGACAGCGATATCCCGCCTTGATCGGACCAGCCAGGCGAAAACAACGCCGCGCATGCGAACGTCGACGCAGCAACGGCCACCGTTCTCAAAGTCATTTTCATGATCTCCTCCATTGCTAATCCCCGCGGCTTAAACCGTGCTTTTGCCGGTGGAGCGCCCTTTGACATAGATCAAGCGCCCAGCTCGTTCGGTTGGGGCTATGGCAGCAGGTGCTGGGAGGTAGCGTTGTGCAATTCGCGGGCCCGAGGTGAGGCCGCGGCTTAAGCCGTCGCTGCGGCGGGCGGCTTCAATTCGGCCAGAGCGTGCCGCACGACGGTCACTGCGCCTTGCAGCGCAAGCATGGCCATGATCGCGGCGACGATAATGTCGGGCCAGCCGGTGCCGGTGCCGAACACGCCAAGCGCAGCCAGCAGCACAGCCAGATTGCCCAACACGTCATTGCGCGTGCAAATCCAGGCCGACCGCATGTTGGCGTCACCCGTGCGGTGCCGCCACAACAGGTAAAAGGACAGCGCGTTGGCGACCAGCGCGGCAAAGCCGACGCTGCCCATGGTGATGGCCTGCGGCAGCGTGCCGTGCAGGGCATGCCAGCCGGTGACGCCGATAACCCACAGCCCGAAGACGCCCATCGTGGCGCCCTTGGCAAGCGCAGCGCTGGCCCGATAGCGCAAGGCCATGCCGACCACGAACAGGCTGATCGCGTAGTTCGCCGCATCGCCCAGAAAGTCGAGCGCGTCGGCCTGGAGTGAGGCAGAGCCCGCAGCCAGGCCCGCGCCGATCTCGACCATGAACATCGCAGCATTGATGCCGAGCACGGCCCATAAGACGCGCCGGAACGCGCTCACGTCCTGGCGCGGGCCGAGATTCAACGGTGGTGGTGCGCAGCAGTGATCCGCCATGACCGGAAGATAGTCGCAGGCAGCAACGTTACACAATCACGTGCAACACATTCCCTTGCCGTCCTGGACCGGCGGGCACCGCATGGTTCCGTACGAGCAGTAAACGCAGCAATCGCCCGGCTTGGGCTTGAGCCGGGTGCCGCAACGCCGACAGTCGTAGAAAAACTGGCAGGCGTTTGTCGGCATCGTCTCGGTTGCTTCGTTCCCGCACGAGGGACAGGTCAGCGTCGATTCAAGCTGCATGGACCTAAACTGAATGAGGACAGCTCCAAATTCAACCTCGGACGTGTGCACCTGATCTCACGGCTTCCCGATCACCATCGCGATCGCGGCAGCCAGGAACGGAAACGGCACCGACACCGCCGCGCGAAACCAGACGAACCGGGCCGGCATGAACGGAATTTCCCAGAGGATCATGCGCTGGAAGGCGAACAGCGCCCAGGCGACGACATAGGCGATCACCTGCGGCGGGCCGCCGCCGACCTTCAGCGCCACCGCGCCGATCGAGAAACCGACCACCGGGCCGCCGGGGGTGGCTGCGCCGGCGATGACCGCGGTCAAGACGCCGAACCAGCCGCTATCAGGGCCGAGCCAGCCGGTGATGACTTCCGGCGGGATCACGGCGGCGATGTAGCCGGAGCCGATCACGCCGAGCGCAATGCGCGGCACGATGTTGATGAAATCCATACTACCTTCGCGCACTGACGACACCAGCACGACGCGGCCGCGCTGCCAGGCCATGAAGCCGAGGATGGCGACCGAGCCCCACAAGGTGATGTCGATGATCAGCGCGGAGAGGGTCATGCCGGCGGCTCCGGCTCGCCCTTCGGGTACATCCGCACGAAGACGAAGCGGCCGAGCGCGCCGGCCAGCACCGGGATCGGCAGCGAGATCACGATCCGCCACAGCGTGAACTCCGTGCCCAGGATCGGCAGCTCCCAGGCGACCGCGCGGCCGTAGCCGATCAGCGTCCAGCTCACGACCATGGCGATGGTGGCGCCGAAATCGGCGCCGACCGTGAGCAGCGCCGCCGCCACCGGATAGGCGGTGAAGGGACCGCCCGGCAGGATCGCGCCGAACGCCGTTCCGATCAAAAGGCCCTTCAGGCCCGAGTTCGGCCCGAGCGCTCGCGAGACTTTGTCGTGCGGCAGAATTTCCGCAATGAAGCCGCCGAGCAGGCAGCCGGCCAGCACGCGCGGCATGATCTCACCAAACAGCCAGAGATCATGCGTGAGGATCCTGAGCACGCCGTCGATGCCGTCGCGCCGCCAGACCAGGCCTGCGCAAACCGCAACCAGCGCGCCGATCACGATCATCGACCAGCCGACCGGCTTGCGGGCGCGCCGGGGCTTCGGCTCGGCGTCATCGGCAGGCGCCGGGTCTTTTATCTGATCTTCTGACAAGGACGATGGGTTCGGCGGGTGATACGAATCCATCCTGCTTAGTCCCGCCATGGTGGCGACGCAACGATAGCCATGCGCATCTCAGGCATGCCCATGTGAGGGCGTCACGCAGCCCTGCCCGCCCCGGGCCATTCGTTCAGGCGAACTGGCGGACCAGCGCAAGGCCGGCAAACAACCCGGCAATCGAGAGCACCACCGAGCCAACGACGTAGAGCGCCGCGGATGTGAGTTCGCCGCGCTCGTAGAGCAGCGCCGCATCGAGCGAGTAGGCCGAAAACGTCGTGTAACCGCCGAGGATGCCGGTCATCAAAAACAGCCGCCAGGGCTGCGACGCCTCGCCCTTGAAGGCGAGATAGCCCGCGATCAGCCCCATCACGGTCGAGCCCGTGATGTTGATGATGAAGGTGCCCCAGGGAAAGCCGGTGCCGAAAGCGCGGGCGCAGGTGAGATTGATGAGATGGCGGAGACTCGCGCCAAGCCCCCCACCGAGAAAGACGAGTAGATAGCTTGCCGCGTTACCCACTGTTGCCCCGTGCTCACCCTCCCCTGGAGGGGGAGGGTCGACGCGAATGAAATGAGCGGCGGGGCGGGGTGAAAGTCTCTCCACCCGAACAGTGCCAGAGTTGAGAGATCACCCCACCCCGTTCGCATTCCGCTTCGCTGCATGCGAACCGACCCTCCCCCTCCAGGGGAGGGTGAAGAGTCGTATGGCGTCGACAGATCAACCAGCCTTGCCGAACAGCTCGTCGACATAGTCCCAGTTGATCAGATTATCGCAGAACGCCTTCAGATAGTCGGGACGGCGGTTGCGGTAGTCGATGTAGTAGGAGTGCTCCCAGACGTCGCAGCCGAGGATCGGCGTGGCGCCATGGACCAGCGGGCTTTCGCCGTTCGCGGTCTTGGAGATTTCGAGCTTGCCGTTCTTGACCGACAGCCAGCACCAGCCGGAGCCGAACTGACCGACGCCGGCGGCGGCGAAATCGGCCTTGAACTTGTCGAGACCGCCGAGGTCTTCGGTGATCTTCTTTTCCAGACGGCCGGGCAGCTTGCTGCCGCCGCCGTTCGGCTTCATCCAGTTCCAGAAATGCAGGTGATTGTAGTGCTGGCCGGCATTGTTGAACACGGCCGGATTCTTGCCGAACGAACCCTTGACGATCTCCTCCAGGGACTTGCCTTCGAATTCGGTCCCCTTGATCGCGTTGTTTCCGTTGGTCACGTAAGCCTGGTGATGCTTGTCGTGGTGGTATTCCAGCGTTTCCTTGGACATGTGGGGCGCAAGGGCGTCGTGGGAATAGGGCAGATTGGGTAGCGTGAAGGTCATGGGGTGATGTCCGAACTGATGGGAGACTTGGTCTGGTCTAACGGGAACTCTTATAGAAGGTTCCAATGCGCATAAACATCGCAATTTGGCAAGAACGCGCAAGGTTCTGGGTAACGCCCCTCCGCGTCCAGCGTATGACGGATATGGTGCCGACGGTTTTTGGCGCGATGAGGTAATGAAATGAGCATCGAGATCGACGTTCTGAACGGGGACGCATCATGGCCACGGGCCGAACCGCTGATGCAGGCGGTGTGGCCGGCGCATGTGGTTGAAAAGCTGTCGTGGGGTCACGTCAAATGGGCCCATGCCGATCTGCGCGTGCTGATCGACGCGCCGGAGGACGCAGCTCAGCCGGGTCTCGCCTGCCATGTCGGCATCTTCTTCCGCGACGCGACCTGGGACGGGCGCAAGGTCCATATCGGCGGCGTTGGCGGCGTCTCGACGCGCCCGGACTGCCGGGGGCGCGGCTATGCCTCGCTGGCGCTGAACGCCGCCATCAGGACCATGCGCGACCACGAAGCGGTGCGGTTTGCGATGCTGTTCTGCGAGCCGCACAATGAAGCGTTCTACCAGGCGCGCGGCTGGCAACGCTTCCTGGGCGAGGTCTATGCCGAACAGCCGGAGGGGCGCGTGCGTTTCGAGGCGATGGCGCCGTTCGTGTTCGATTTTACCCGCAAGCCGCGCGACGGAATCATCGACCTATGCGGCCTGCCGTGGTGACCCCTGCACGGGACGCGGGTGGCTAGCGCTGGTCTAGCCGGATAATATGTCATCCATAATTTATTCGATTTGGATGATCGTGACGCATGACCATTGACGCCCCGCTCGACATGCGTCCTACCACCGCAGTTCCGCCCGCGCCGGCCAACGGCCTGCTGACCTCGCCGATCCTGCCGACGCTGCTGAACCTGGCGCTGCCCAATGCGATCGCCATGGTGGGCACGACGTTGGTTGCCGTCGCCGAAACTGCCTATATCGGCCGGCTCGGCACCGAGCCGCTCGCCGGCATCGCGCTGGTGTTTCCCTTCGTGATGCTGACGCAGATGATGTCGGCGGGTGCGATGGGCGGCGGCGTATCGTCTGCGATCAGCCGCGCGATCGGCGCGGGGAATCGCGACCGCGCCGCTGATCTGGCGCTGCATGCGGCAATGATCGGTGCCTGCGCCGGAATCTTTTTCACGGTTACGATGCTGATTTTCGGCCGCGCGTTCTACACGCTGCTCGGCGGGCGCGGCGGCGTGCTCGAACAGGCCATGCAATATTCGCACGTGCTGTTCTCCGGCGCGATGGCGATCTGGCTGGTTAACACACTGGCCTCGGTGGTGCGCGGTACCGGCGACATGCGGATTCCGTCGGTGACGCTGATCGGCACCGCGCTGGTGCAGATCGCGGTCGGCGGCGCGCTGGGCCTTGGGCTGTTCGGCCTGCCCAGGCTCGGCATGGCTGGCGTTGCCGCAGGTCAGCTCACCGCCTTCACGCTCGGGGCGATCTTTCTGATCTGGTATCTCGTCAGCGGCCGCAGCCGGCTGGCGCTGAACTTCAAGGGCTTTAAATTCCAGCGCGACATGTTCTTCGACATTCTCAGGGTCGGTGCGGTGGCCTGCCTGTCGCCGCTGCAGACCGTGCTGACGGTGCTGATCTTCACCAAAATCCTGGCCGGCTACGGCACCGCGACATTGGCCGGCTATGGCATGGGCTCGCGGCTGGAATTTCTGCTGACGCCTATCGCGTTCGCCTTCGGCGTCGCCTCGGTGCCGATGGTCGGCATGGCTGTTGGCGCGGGGCTGGTGACGCGCGCGCGGCAGGTGGCGTGGACCGCGGGCATAGCTGCCGGCATCGCCGTGGGCGCCATCGGACTGATCGTCGCCGCGATGCCGTCGCTCTGGGTTTCGCTGTTCACCAGCGATCCCGGCGTCACCGCCGCGGCTTCTTCCTATCTGGTCTGGGCAGGCCCGGCGTTCGCCTTTTTCGGGATGGGCGCCTGCCTCTATTTCTCGTCGCAGGGGGCTGCAAAGGTCGGCGGCCCCGTGATGGCCGGCACCGCGCGATTGCTGATCGTCGGCGGCGGCGGCGCGTGGCTGGCCTCCGCGGGCGCGCCGGCATGGACATTGTTCGCGCTGGTGGGCGCGGCGATGGTCGTTTACGGCCTCGGTACGGCATTGTCGATCCGCCTCACCCGCTGGAGCAAATGATCGTGTTCGCGCAATCCGACATTGCACAAATCTGATTTGTTGTTATGCAGGCCTGCTTTTTTGGGGAAATGATTCATGGCTTGCAGAACGGCTTTCATCATCGCGATCTCGACGGCATTGCTGGCCGCCCCATCGGCTCGCGCACAGGGCGCCGGCGAGCCGACCGGCGTCTGGCAGACCCAGGCCGGCGACGCGCGGGTGAAAGTCAGCAAATGCGGCGGCGGCATCTGCGGCGTGATCGTTGGGTTGAAAGACCCGATCGATCCATCAACCGGCAAGCCCCAGGTCGATGACAAAAATCCCAATCCGGCGCTGAAGAAGCGTCCGATGATCGGCCTGCCGCTGTTCAGCGGCATGCAGCCGGTAGCGCCCAACAAATGGTCGGGCCAGATCTACAACGCCGATGACGGCGGCACCTACGCGAGCAGCGTCTCGGTGACGGGGACGGATACGCTGAAAGTCGAAGGCTGCGTCGGCGCACTCTGCGGCAGCGAAAACTGGACGCGTGTGGGGCGGTAGGCTCGATCAATCGCCGTTCCGTAGGGTGGGCAAAGCGCAGCGTGGCCACCATCTCTCCAGACCGTTGCTTTGAATGGTGGGCACGCGGAGCCTGTCATCGGGCGCGCATTCGCGCGACCCGGTGGCTTTGCCCACCCTACAGATCTTCGCTTAAGCCGCCATCGCCTTGAGCGCCGTCGCCGCGGAGGCGTAGCCGCCGCGGGCGCCGTCGATGAAGTGGACGTGATCGCTGCGCATCACCGAGGGCGTGAAGCAGGTCATCATCGCCGCGTCCTGCCGGTGCAGGCCGTAGCGCACGATCCGCTCTGAAGCTGCGTTGGCCAGAAGCTCCGCCAGCGCGCGCTCCAGCTCCTCCGTGCAATCGAGGATCATCCGCAGGCCGTCGTCATATTTGCGGAAGTCGGAATTCTCCACCACCTGCTGTACATAATTCTTCGGTACGAAATTGCCGACCTTGATGCCGAAGCGCATCACGACATAGGCCCACAGCGTCACCGCGAGCACGACGGTGCGCCGCTTCAACAGCGGCCCGCCGCGCGCCGCGCGCGCTTCAAACTCGACGCCGGCCGGCGGCCAGCGCAGCGGCGGCCCGCCCGGCGGCACCGGCCGCCCGGCATCCGGCGACTGTTCGACCCGCCTGATGATGTCCTCGATCACCTTGCGGAAGGCGAGCGGATCGGCGCCCCTGGCCGGTACCACCAGCACGGACAGAATGAGCCCGCGCGCGGAGGGAATTTCCTCGAACCGGCAAGAAAGCCCGGACAGATCGGGCTGCGTGCCCGGCGCCGCCGCCGGCACCGCAAACTCGCCGCGCTTCATCGCGGCATCTGCCCAGCCAAGCCCGCCGCCGGAAAACATCGCATAGGACAGATTGGCCGACGGGCCGAAGCGGGCGACCTTGATATCGAGGCCCTGCGCGCGGATGTCCTTGACCGGCACCAGCGCCACCCGCATCACCAGATCGAGATCGTGGCTGACCCATGCCGCCGTCGCCGCCAGCGCGTCGCGGGCGCGCGCGAGGTCTGAGGGCGACACCGCAAAGCTGGCGCCATCGCCGCCGAACACGAACGGAAATTCGCGCCCGTCAAGCGCGTTGGTGACGGCCGCGATGACGGCGGCGCCGGCCATGTTGACCGCCTTGTAGCGCTGGTTCGCGATCGCCTTGGTCGATTCCACGATGTCGGCGACGCCGACGGTCCAGTCATCAGGCAATGGCGAGTACATCGCCGGGTCCATCAGGCTGCCAAAGCCGCGAAAGACCGGGATCGCGCCGTAGAAAATGTCGGTGCCGTCAGGCGTCGTCATGGCAGTGAGACCCCCCGGGGTTCCAGCTTTCCAGCAGATACGGTCGATTTTGAAATCCGGTTCGCGACAGATCGTCCTACCCCTTCGCCAGCCCCCGCAGCACCAGCTGATTGAGCCGGCTGGCAAACGCGGCCGGGTCTTCCGGCAACTCGCCGTCGAGGATCTGCGCCTGCTCCAACAGCAGGAACGACAGATCTTTGGCCGCCTCCTTGTCGCCGGCAATCGCCGCGACCAGGGGATGGCGCATGTTGATCTCCAGGATCGGCCTGGTGGTGGGCGCCTTGTTCTGCATCGCCAGCAGCCGTTCGAGCATGCGGTCATGCGCGTCGCCGCCGGCAACGAGACACGACGCGCTCGCCGTCAGCCGCTGCGAGGCGCGCACGTCGGAGACGCGCTCGCCGAGCGCGTCCTTGATCAGCGCAATCGTCGTGGCTTCATCTGCGCCGGAATCTTCCTTCTTGTCCTCGGCCTTGTCATCCAATAGCGGGATCAGGGCGAAATCGATATCGCCCTGGCTCAGCGACTTCAGCGGCTTGCCGCCGAAATCGAGCTGGCCTGAGGTCCAGAACGCATCGACCGGATCGGTCAGCAGCAGCACCTCGATGCCGCGGGCGGTTGCCGACTCCAGTTTCGGGTTCGCCTTCAGCCGTTCGATGCTGTCGCCGGTCAGGTAATAGATGTCGGTCTGGTTCGGCTTGAGATCTTCGACATATTGCTTGAGCGCGCGCTTCTCGCCCTTGGTCGTGGTGAAGCGCGACAAGCCCAACAATTTCTCGCGGCGCTCAAAATCCTCCCAGATGCCTTCCTTGATCACGGGGCCGAACGCGTCCCAGATTTTGACGAACGCTTCCGGCTCCTTTTCACCGAGGCTTTCCAGCTCCGATATCACGCGGCCGGTGACGGCTTTGCGGATCTGGGTGAGTTGCGGATTGTTCTGCAGCATCTCTCTGGAGATGTTGAGCGGCAGATCCTCGCTGTCGATCACGCCGCGGATGAAGCGCAAATAAGCCGGCAAGACATCGGCGTCGTCGGCGATGAAGACACGGCGGACATAAAGCTTGACCTTGCCCTTGCGCGCCTGATCGAACAGATCGAACGGCTTGGTCGACGGCGCGAACAGCAGCACCGCATAGGACTGCCGACCCTCGGCGCGATAATGCAGCGTCATCGCCGGCTCGTCGAAGGCGCCGGCGATCTGTTGATAGGCCTGCTTGTAGTCCTCCGGCGAGAGCTCCGATTTCGGCCGCTGCCATAGCGCGCTGGCCGAGTTGATCTGGCGCGGCTCGCCCTCCTCCGGCACCAGTTCGATCGGGAACTGGATGTTGTCGGACCAGGCGCGGACGATGCGCTCGATCTCGTGCGTCTCGAGATATTTCGCTGCATCCTTCTTCAGATGCAGGACGATCTCGGTTCCGCGCGTGACGCGGGCGGCTTCCTCGTCGCTGGCCGGCGCGATTTCAAACCCGCTGCCGCCCGAGGACGACCAGACAAAAACTTGATCGGAACCGGCGCGGCGGCTGGTGACGACGATGCGCTCGGCGACCATGAACGCCGCATAGAAGCCGACGCCGAACTGGCCGATCAGATTGGTGCCGTCCTTGGCCTCGGTCAGGCGGGAGAGAAAGGATTTTGTGCCGGAGCGTGCGATGGTGCCGAGATTGTCGATCAGTTCCTGCCGGTCCATGCCTATGCCGCTGTCGACGACGGAAAGCGTATTGGCCTTCTTGTCCGGCGCGATGCGGATTTTGGGCGGCGCGCCGTCCGTGATCAGCTCAGGCGCCGATATCGCCTCATAGCGCAGCTTGTCGCAGGCATCCGATGCGTTTGAAATCAGCTCACGCAGGAAGATGTCGGTCTCCGAATAGACCGAGTGCACCATCAGATTCAGAAGCTCGGCGACCTCGGCCTGGAACGGCTGGGATTCGGGCGCAGTGGTGGTGGTCATACGGGGCTCGCAGGGAACAGGGCCAAAGGAAAGCCCTGATATAACGATGCCATCCGGGGTGGCAAGCTTTGCCGGGCCCCGCCAGACGCCTGTGCCCGCCCCCTTACCGCTCGATAAAAGCGCGTTGGAATTGATCTAGAATCGGCTTGAACAGATAGCTCAGCATGGTCCGGCTGCCGGTCTGCATGAACACTTCCGCGGGCATGCCCGAGGAGAGCTGCAGCCCGGCCAGCCGCCGGCGCTCTTCTTCCGGCAGCATGATCCGGACCGTGAAATAGGACATGCTGGTCTGCTGGTCGCGGGTGGTGTCGGGCGAGACATACGACACCTGACCGATCAACTGCGGCGTTACCCGCTGGTTGAAGGCCGAGAAGCGGACGAAAGCCTGCTGGCCTTTCCGCACCTGGTCGATGTCGTTCGGCTGCAACCGCGCCTCGATCTGCAGATCATCGGAATCCGGCACCACCTCCATGACGGTGTCGCCGGCGCGAATGACGCCGCCGATGGTGTGCGCGTTTAGCTGATGGATCACACCCGACGTCGGCGCGCGCATCTCGATGCGCTCGAGGACATCGCGCGCTGCGACGCTTCGTTCGCTGAGTTCTGCTTCCTTGCCCTGCGCCTCGCCGAGCTCCTTGACCACTTCCGTCCGCACATCCTGGTCGAGCCTGACCATCTGAAGCTTCGCCTCGTCGACCTTTGTTTTGGTCTCGGCGATGGTTGAGATCAACTGGCCACGTTCACCTTCTATCCTGGCGCTCTCGCGCTGCAAGGCGGTGAGCCGCGCGATTGGCACGAGGCGCTTGTCGAACAGCTCCTGCACGCCCGTGAGTTCGCCGGTGATCAGTTCCAGTTGCTTGGCCTTGGATGCGACCTGCGCCTCCAGGCCCACGATCTCCTCGCCAAGCTGCGATACCTTGCTCTTGAGCAGCTCCTTCTGACTCTCGCGTGCCGTCACCCGCGCCCTGAACAGCGACGCCTCCGAAGCAAGCAGCGTCTTGACATTGGGGTCGTCCAGCCGCGCCGACATTTCCGGCGGAATCGCCGGCCGGGGCTGACCGTCGCGCTCGGCGACCAGCCGCGCGATCTTCGCCCGCATATCGTCGAGCTGCTTGCTGACCACCTGAAGGCTGGCCTGCGCCTGCGTCGCGTCCAGCCGCAGCAGCAGATCGCCGGCGGTGACCCGCATGCCGTTATGGACCGGGATCTGCGCGACCACGCCGCCGGTCGGATGCTGGATGGCCTTGACGTTGGACTGCACCACCAGATTGCCCGGCACCACGACGGCGCCCGACAACGGCACCAGCGCCATCCAGCCACCTGCCAACCCGCCGACAACGATCAGCGCCCGCAAGCCGGTGCGCAATTCGCCCTCAAAGGCGCGCGCCGCCCGGACTACGATACTTTCGCCGGGCGCGCCCGCCACATCCGCCGATCCATCGCGATTGGCAAGGAATGCGACGCCGGCGGTCAGGCCATTGCGGACGACCCCCGTCACGGAACGTTCGCGCGGCACCGGGCCCGCCGGGCTCGGCGGCGCCAATTGGGGAGCCTCGATGCGCGGTGGCAGCCGTGTGTCGTCGATCGACAAAACCTCCGGCCGCGACCTCGGCATGTTCATGAGCGACGGATCATCGGGCGCGATGATCGGACCGCGCGCCTGCCGTTCATTCCGCCAGGAATTGCTTGAGGGAGCATTGCCTAAAGGAGCATTGCTTGAGGGAGCATTGCCCGCGGGGCCGCGCATGCCGCTCGCCGGTGGCGGGGCCATGAACTGCGGCTCGCGCGCGCTGCGTCCGCCCCGCGGCGCCGGAGGCTCGGGATCGAGAACCTCGGACTGGGATCCGAAGGGGCCGAGCCAATCCAGCACCCGTCCCATCTTGCCCTTTTTCTTCGACCGCTTCGGCCGGGCCTGGCGCGAACGCCGCGCGCCCGGACCTGGTTCGTCATTCGCCGGGCGGCGAAGCGGCGGCCGCTGGTCTTGCTCGAAAGCCTGTCGCAATCGTTGCAGTTCGAGGATCAGCGCCTGGCCTTGCGGCGCCGCGACGTCGTCATCCGTTCCGCCGAACCGCTGGCGCGCAACTCTTTCATCGGCATGCACGTGGTCAAAACCCCTCATGATGAAACACTCTCGGCAAGCGATGCGCGCTGTTCTGCCTTGGCCTGCGGCGGGGGCTGCGGCGATCCCGACGGCCCCTTGCCGCCAGCGTTGCGGACGCGAGCGAACACTTCTGCGCTCGGGCCGAACGCGATCGCCTTGCCTTCGTAGAGCACCATCGTCATATCGAGCGCGGAGAGCGCGCTCGGGCGATGCGAGATGACGACGACGATGGATTTGTTCTGGCGCATGATCCCGATAGCGCGCGTCAAGGCGTTCTCACCGTCGGCATCCAGATTGGCGTTGGGTTCGTCGAGCACGAGCAGGAAGGGATCGCCGAACACCGCCCGCGCCAGCCCTACCCGCTGCTTCTGGCCAGCCGACAGCGACATGCCGCCCTGCCCTATTCGCGTCGCATAGCCCTCCGGCAGGCGCAGGATGATGTCATGGACACCTGCGATCTGCGCGGCCTTCAGGATGGCATCCGAACTCGCGTGCTCGTCGAAGCGGCAGATGTTCTCCGCCACGGTACCGTCGAACAGGCCAACATCCTGCGGGAGATAGCCGATGTGCCGGCCGAGATCTTCGTTGCGCCATTGATCGAGCGACGCGCCGTCGAGCCGCACGGCGCCCCGATGCGCCGGCCAGATTCCAACCAGCGCCTTCGAGAGCGAGGTCTTGCCTGACGCACTCGCGCCCAACAGCGCCAGCCCGGAGCCGGCCTTGAGCGAAAACGTGACACCCGACACGATCGGCATGTCGAAGCCCGGTGCTGCCACCGCGAGATTCTGCACGGACAATTCGCGGACGGGACGCGGCAGCATGACCGGCGGCGCCGGAGGCTGAGCGGTCGCCTTGCAGATGTCGCGCAGGCGCGCCAGGCCCTGGCGGGCTGCGGACAGTTGCTTCCAGGTGCCAAGCGCGATTTCGACAGGCGCGAGCGCGCGCCCCATCAGGATCGAGGACGCGATCATGATGCCGCCCGACGCCTTGTCGGCGATGACGAGATAGGCGCCCATGCCCAGCATTCCCGATTGCAGGACGTAGCGCAGCACTTTCGCGCTCGAGCCGAGATTGGCATAGACGTCGGTCGCGCGGATGTTTTCCTGCAGGTACCGCTCGTTGGCTTGCGACCAGCGCGCCGTCAGGCGATCCGTCATGCCGAGGGCGCGCACGATTTCCGCGTTGCGCTGAGTCGCATCCGCCAGCACCTGCCGCTGCGCGTTCAGGTCCATTGCCGCCTTGGTCGCGCCGCGCGAGATCCGCTCGGTCACCAACGTCATGGCAATGATCGCCGCGGTGCCAAGCAGCGCCGTGAAGCCGATCAGCGGATGAAACAGAAACAGCCCGATCAGGAAGACCGGGATCCACGGCATGTCCAGGAACGCCGTCGGCCCCAGGCCCGACATGAAGGTGCGCACCTGATCGAGATCGCGCAGCGGCTGCTGCATCAAGACCGGCTTCACCCCGCGCAGCGGCAAGGTGGCGAGCGCCCAATGGATCGACCCCTGCAGCGCGCCATCGAACAGCGTTGCGATCCGGCAAAGCATCCGCGACCGCATCGCATCGAAATATCCCTGCACCACGTAGGCGATCAGCACCATCAAGGACAGGCCGAACAGGGTCGCGAGGTTACGGCTCGGAATCACCCGATCGTACACCTGCAACATATAAAGCGAGCCTGACAGCATCAGGATGTTGATGACGCCGCTGAAGACGGCGACGCCGATCATGCGGCGCGCGCTCGCGCGCATCGCGGTCGCGACGGGATCGTCGGCAGCCAGCGTCGATAACAGGCCGGAAATTGCGCGGGGCGTCGGTGCTGCCCGCGCTCGGCTCTGTGCCTGACCCTGAGCGATACTCATTGAACTGCCCTTCGACCCGCTCGAGCGGGTCTCCCTGCAAGTCTCCTTGACGCGCGATGCAGACCATTTTTCGGCGAGAATGCGACGAATGCCGATTGTTCAAGTTCGCTCCTGGGTAGAACGGTGGCAAAGGCCTCGTTGTCGCCTATCCGGTGTGCGCGGCCGAGCAAAATTCCGGCACGGGAGGGACAGCGTCCCGGATTTGCGCGATGGACGCCGACATGGGCTGCGATATCCCTCTTTCGAACGCGTCTAATTCGCCGTTTTTCGGCGCGCCGCGCGTCATGGATTCGTCCGTCTATAACCTTGCTTCGGCGCTCATTGGTCGCTGTGTCGGCCGAATGACGCCACGAAGCTCCGTGATCCTTCATCGTGCGCACATCCTGCTTTCTGGCGGAGGATTGCGCCCATACGTCATGAAACTGAGTGAATAGCAGGGGACGAATGATGGCGGGCTTCGCTGACAAGGAGTATCTTCGCGACGCCGATTTGCCGATCGATGAGGTCGCGAGTCCGCAAGCCGCTCCGGAATCGCCGTCCGCCGTGCCCCCTCCCGACGAAACGCCGCCTGCCAGGCATGCGCCCGGCTCCTCAACCCCTCCGAATCTTCTCGACCTCGGCACGACCTTCAATGGTACGACGCGGTCGCTGGTCGGCGACGTTTGGCAGAACGGCCCCGAGGAGGGCGGCAAGGTATCCGGAAGCGTGACGCCCCATACGAACGATCTCGCGGCGGCTCAGAGCGGATTGCTGGCCGGGATCAATGCGGGGCAGTTTTCCGGCGCCGCGCTCGGCCATGTTCAGGCGATCTTGTCCGACATCACCACCGCCATCTCGGCAGCCAACGCCTCGGTGAGTGGAGGAGGCATGCCCGGCGCAGAACAAACGCTCCGCGCCAGCCATCTCAGTATTCTCAACACCGTCAATACCGATCCCGTGCTGGCGAATCCGGGGACGCAGAACGGGGTAACCGAACCAATCCCGGCGCGCGAGGATGCCCCCGCTGACAAGACGGAGGCCACCGCGCCGGACGCCAATTCGGCGGAGACCACCCATCTGGCGGAGGCCGGCGATGCCGAAAACACGGCGCAGATCGACGAGAACCTCGATGCTGCGATAGCGGAGATGGAAGCGTTGATAGCTGCAAACCCCGATCTGTTCGTTGGGTTGACCGTCGACGATGCCGACGAGATCGTGCAGCAGATCCAGCTCGAACTCAGCCATATCCACAAGGGGGAGGTCCCTCCTGGTGCGGCACAGCACATCAGTGGCGATATCACCGATATCGTTACGGGGGATATCGATCTGGCAAGCATGACTGCGCAGGGCCCGCCGAACTCGCCTGGACAGCAGGCCGTCAACATCGTCGGCGCCAGCGAAACCCAGGCCTCGCCGCCAGTTTCCACCATCGCGACCGGCGATGTGCCGGTCACCATTGTTACGACGGAAGCCCCCACGACCGTCGTCGATCACAGCCAATCGGGCATGCCCGAATTGACACATCATTTACATCACACGTGGGGATAGCGGCGCGCGGCGCGGCCTCCAGCCGTCCCCATGTCCCGGGGATGCTGGAGGCCGACACATCGAGCAAAGAACGCGTTCGCCGATCCGGCGCACGCAGCGGGCGCAGAGAACAGGTTTTAGCCGGCCTGCGCCGCAAATCTTTAGACGATGGCCTCAATGACGGCTCTGGGGACCATCATTAGTACGGCGGCGACATCGGCGGTTTGGAGGAAATCGGCGCGGTTGCTGCCTCGGAAGTGAAGTAGCGGGGCGTATGCGTGAGGCAGCGTAAGACGGACTATGGGACCATCATTCTACACTGGACGTTCGTGGCAGCCTTCGCCGTTGCGCTCGTTACCGGCTTGCGTATCGCGACCGAAACACCCGACCGTACCTGGATCAACTGGTTCGACGCCGTTCTGCCGCGTGACAGCGTATGGATCGCCCATATGCAGGCCGCCATCGTCCTGGTCGCGGTGGCGATCGGCTACATCGTCTACATGCTCCGCTCCGGACTCGGCCGCCGCGTTCAGATCGACAAAGTTCGCCTGCGCGGGCTGTTTGTCTGCCGCGGGCAGGCGAGGTTGAGCGCCGTGATCGCCCTGATGTACTGGATTTTCTTTGTCACGATGGCCGGGCTATTGGTCAGCGGCGGCGCGCTCTATTTCGGTTTCTACTCCGGCTATGACGTGGCGATGCTGCACTGGGTGGGGACCTGGGTGATCCTCGCCTTTGTCGTCCTGCATGTCTTGACCCAGTTCAAAAGCGGCGGCGCTTCGCAACTGCTGCGCATTTTTCGTCCCGCCCCGCTGCCTGCGCCGCCGCCGCGGCTCGATGCCGTCGAACTGCTGGGCATGCTGGCCGAGCAGTCGGCGCGTTCGCAAGGACCTGAAAACCCGGACGCGCCGCCCGATGCCTCGTCCCACCCGCTGCAGCCGCGCGCAGAGATGCGCCGCGGTCGAACGGCTGAGCCGGATCCGGCGCCCCGCCCCCCGGCCGGGCCTGCGCGATCGCGAAACCCGACCCTGCAGGCCAATGCGTTCGTGGTCGCGGCCGCCGCCGCGATCACTGGCGCCTCGCTCATCGTAGCTACCGACCGGCTGGCGGTGGACAGTGTGCAGATTCGCCGCATCAACGCCGCCGACGCACCGACCCTCGACGGCGACACGTCCGATCGGGCCTGGCGTGGCGTCAAGCCGTTTTCGCTGCTGACCGGAGAAGGCGGAAACTTCGACGGCAAAGGCGAAGCCAGAATCGAGGTCCGCGCGGTGCATGACGGCACCTATGCGTACTTCCTATTCACCTGGCAGGATTCGACGCGCTCGCTGAAGCACCTCCCGCTCGTCAAGGAAGCCGATGGATGGCATCTGCTCCATTCCGGCTTTCAGCTCGGCGACGAGCATCAATACAACGAAGACAAGTTTTCGGTGCTGCTGACCACATCGGATGTCACGCTGGCCGGCGGCCGAACCTTTCATCCGGGGCCGCAGCCGGTTGCCGGCGCGCCGGCCACCATGAGCGGCCGTGGACTGCATTACACGGCGTCCGGCTACGCCGACGTCTGGCAGTGGAAGGCCACAAGCGGCGCGACCGGATGGATGGACGACGCCCATTTCGGGCCTCCGTTGAATCCGACCCCGATGCAGGCGGCCAACGTCGTTCCCTACAAGGGCGGCTTCGCAGCCGACCCTGGAACGGCAAACTACCGGGACAACTTCACCATCGAGGCCGACGTGTCAGGCGGCCCGCGCCGCAGCCGCCTGATCGCCCCGCTGCGCCTGCCCAAAGTCGTCGCCGCCACGACGGACGCGATGGGCGATATCGACCTCGATCCCAATCATGGCGAGAGCGACGGCGCGCGCTGGTTCATGCCCGAGAAGGATTCAGTTGCCTATTCGACCGATGTCGACGCCCGCATCCCGACCGGAACCGTGATCCCGGGCGTCATCGTGGGCGGCGAATTTTCCGGCGACCGTGCCGACGTTCGATGCGCAGCCCGCTGGGCCTCCGGCCTCTGGGCGCTCGAGGTGCGACGCCGGCTTGACACCACAA
This sequence comes from Bradyrhizobium algeriense, assembly GCF_036924595.1. NCBI lineage: Bacteria > Pseudomonadati > Pseudomonadota > Alphaproteobacteria > Hyphomicrobiales > Nitrobacteraceae > Bradyrhizobium > Bradyrhizobium algeriense. The sequence continues at coordinate 6,104,242 of NZ_JAZHRV010000001.1, forward strand.
GCCAGTTTGACGTGCCGATCAAGACCGGCGTCTTCATGCGGGTCGCCGCTTTCGACCACAGCCAGATCAGACATACACGGCACGTTCGGCCGATTCGTATCGAGGTGGAATAAATGTCAAAGATTTGCAAAGTCACGATCAACGACGAGCCGTTTCTGGCGAATCGCGGCGAGCTTCTGCTCGATTGGGCATTGATGAACGGCGTCGATCTTCCGCACGATTGCCGCGCCGGAATCTGCGGCGCCTGCCGCGTGCGCCTGGTCGACGGCCAGGTGTTCGGCGGCCACAGCCGCGGCGACGACATGATCCATGCCTGCCAGGCCCGGATCGTTTCCGATCTCGAGATTGCGATCGAGGCCGCTCCCGAACCGGTGGCGCTGTCGGCGGAAGTGGCGCAGACCGTGCAGCTCGCGCCCGACGTGGTGGGCGTCGACATCGAACTGCCGAAGCCGCTCGACTATCTTCCCGGCCAATATTGCAAGCTGCAGTTTCAGGGCTTTCCGGCGAGGTCCTACAGCCCGACTTTTCCGCTGGAAGGCGCTCCCCACGATCACATGCTGCACTTTCACATCCGAAAGGTTACGGACGGGCTGGTATCCTCGGCGCTCGGCCAGGAAATCCGCCCCGGGCACCGCGTCAAGCTGACGGGACCGTATGGCCGCGCCTTTTTCAGGCAAGGCCACGCAGGCCGCATCGTTCTCGTCGCCAGCGGTACCGGCTTCGCCCCGATGTGGTCGGTCGCGGTCGCCGCGATCATGGAGCAGCCGCAGCGCGAAATGGTCTTCATCGTGCAGGCCCGCAGCATCCGCTCGCTCTACATGCATGCCGCGCTGTGCCGCCTGGCGCTGTTTCCCAATGTCAGGCTGATCCCGATGGTGTCGGAGCCGCAGCAAATCTCGCACGCGATTCAGAGCGGCCGGCCGACCGATCATTTGCCAAAGCTGTCGCCGGACGATGTGGTTTATACCGCGGGCGCGCCGGCGATGACCGACGCGGTGGCGCGGATTGCCAAGGCCGCGGGCGCAAGGTGCTACACCGACCCCTTCGTGCAGGAGCCGCGGACTGCCGAACAATCAGGGTTGATGTCGCGCCTCAGCGGCTGGCTCAACGAGTCCAAAAGCGGAACTATTCCGCCGCAGCCGGCGCGAAAGGCGGCGCCCATGACCCGAGGCGTAGCCGCAGTCGGCGCCGGCAACCGCTAGCTAGAGCATGATCCGGAAAAGTGGGTACCGGTTTTCCGAAAAGATCATGCGTAAATCAAAGAGATAGAGTGGGATGACGATTCGAAGAAAAGTCATCCCGCTCTAGTTCATGGTCATGCTGCGGCTGCGGGAGCCAGCAGGCTCTCGCATCCGGTGTCTGCGATGATCGACGACACGCTTGCCGCGCGGCGCAGTCGAGCTTGCCCTATTCCTCAGCCGGAGATCGCCGCGATATAGCGCTGGACGGACATCTCGAACGCCGCCTTTGCATTGTCGGCGATGTTGCGGCCCCACCATGCGCCATAGATGCGGTCGAACGCCAGCGGCTCGACCGCAGCCCAGATCCGCCGCACGGCTGACGCATTGAGCGGAATGTAGTTCGGAAAACTGTACATGAAGCTGAGCGAGCGGCGGTCCATCGCCACCATCGCGACATCGCCGGTAAGCAATGCACCCCTGCCCGCCGCGCCCGCGCGCCAGTGCAGGATCGTGCCGCCGGCGAAATGTCCGCCGGTTCGCACCAGAACAATGTCGTCGGAGAGCCGGTGGCTGTCGCCGGTCCATGGCACGATGGCCGAATGCGGCCGTGTGACAAGAGCGCGATCGTCGCCATGCAGATAGACCGGCGCGCCACCGAACGCCTCACTCCAATCGGCGACCGCGCCATAGTAATGCGGGTGCGAGACGGCAATCGCCTTCAGGCCGCCGAGCGAGCGGACGTAGTCGATGGCTTCGCGGGTGGCCAGCGGCACACAGTCCCACATCACGCAGCCATCGGCTTCACGCACCAGGAGCGCGCGCTGCCCGATCGCAAAACCCGGCTGCATGCTGATGCCGGGAATGTCGAGGTCGTCACGCCAGACGAGCTTGTAACGTTTCGCCAATTCCTCGCGCGTGAGCCACGCCTGGCCCTTCCAGTTCACAAATTGCCGCTCGTCCTCGCAAACCGGGCAGGCCCGCGGCGGCGCAGCGCTTTCGGGAAACTGGGCACCACATTGTTCGCACGTCCACAGCGGCATGGCGTTGCTCCTATTCGAGGCGTGTTCGGGCTGCGACAGAACCCGCGACCGCTAGACCAATCGGTCCAAATGTTAAGGATTCTGGCACGTTACGGGAAGTTTGGGTATTGCGGCCTGGATGGTCGGCAGATAGGCTTCGCTTGACGCCGACCGGATTTTAATCGTCCCGGTTGTCCTAACCTGGGAGCATTTTGCTGCGACCGAGTTATGCGGGATGCCATCTTCATGAGGCGCAAGATCGCCGCAATTCTGGTAGCCCACATCGCCGACTACGGCAGGTTGGTCGCCGATGACGAAGAAGAGACGCTGCGGCGAATGGCGTCCTGTCGAACCACCATTGACGACCTCATTGCGATAGCGGGTCGTTCCGTCCAATGGCTGTGCCCGACCGAGCGGGCCGTTGATCCATTGACCTGATACCCGATGACCTAATACCCGATAGCCGCCCCATCGCTGCGCGGATCCGAGCCGCCGCTCAATGTGCCGTTCCGCCGGTCGATGGTGATGCCGTGCGCGTGACCGGCCATTTCGTTCCAGGCGTCCCAGCGGTTGATCGCGTGGCCGCGTTGCGCGAGCGCGTCGATCGTAGCTTCGGGGAAGCGGCTCTCGATATGCAGCGTGTCGCGCGCTTCGCCGAGGGCGAAGCGGCCGGAAAGAAACCGCGGCATCTCGATCGCCTCCTGGATATCGAGACCGAAATCGATCATCGCCGAATAGAGCTGCATCTGGATTTGCGGCTGGCCGTCCGCGCCCATGCAGCCGAGCACGCTCCAGATCTTGCCGTCGCGCTTGGCCATCGAGGCGATCAGTGTATGCATCGGGATCTTGCCCGGCTCGAGACGATTGGGATGGTTGCGATCGAGCGAGAAATACGCGCCGCGGTTTTGCAGGATGACGCCGGTGTTTCCCGCAACCACGCAGGAGCCGAAGGCGCCATACAGGCTTTGAATCAGCGACGCCGCATTGCCGTCGCAATCGACAGCGGCGACATAGACCGTATCGCCGGACAGGCTGCCGAAAGACGGCACCATGTCCCACTTCAATGCCGACCTCGCGTCGATCAGCCGGCCGCGCTCGGCTGCGTATTCTTTCGATATCAGCCGCTCGACCGGCACATCGGCAAAGGCGGGATCGGCGAGCACCTGGTCGCGGTCGTGGTAGGCGATCTGCTTGGCCTGTACCAGCAAATGGACATGGTCGGGCCCGAGGAAATCCTTTCGGTGCAGTTGGTGGGGCTCGACGAGATTGAGCATTTCGAGCACGGTAAAACCCTGCGTCGGCGGCGGCGTGTTGAAGACCGTAACGTCGCGGTAGCGGCCAACAAGGGGAGCGGCCCAGACGGCCCTTTGCCGGCCGAAATCGGCAAGGCGAAACAGGCCGCCGTTTTCCCTGGAGAAGCGTGCCATCTCGGCGGCGACCGGCCCAGCATAAAAGCCGGACCACCCGTCATCCGCGATCGATTGCAACGTGCGCGCCAGGTTTGCGTTGGCAAGCTTGGTGCCCGGCCGCGCTGCCGCCCCATCGGCAAAGAAAAGCGCCGCGGCCGCTTGATCTCGCGCCAGATCATCGCGCGTCATCTCGATGAAGCTTGCAAGGCGGCCGGTGACCGGAAAGCCGTCGCTTGCATACCGGATAGCGCTTTCCAGAACACGCCGCAGCGGAAGCCTTCCATAGGCATCGTGCGCCTCGATCCAGCTCGCTACTCCACCCGGCACCGTCAAGGTCGCCGGCACGATGCCCCGTAGCGGGATTCCATTCAGCCCGCGCGCTTCAAAGGACGACAGCGTGGCGCCCTCCGCCGCCTTGCCGCCGCCGTTGAGGGAGCGGATCTCGCCGCTCGCGCCGTCGTGAACGAGCCAGAACGCATCGCCGCCGAGACCGGTCATGTGCGGGTAGACAACCGACAGCACCGCGCTGGCCGCGATCGCCGCGTCGATGGCGGAGCCGCCGGCGCGAAGCACGTCAAGGCCGGCCGCGGAGGCGAGCGAATGCGGCGACGTCACCATGCCGTTCGAGGCAAGCGTGACGGGCCGGCCGGTACGAATGTCCAATTCAAGCCCCCGAATCTGCTCAGACGCCGATCAGGCGCGGATCCGTCTGATCATGTGATTGTCGTAGATGGCCTCGCATGTCGTGAGCCGCCAGCGCACGGCGGGCGCGGACTACGCGATGGCGGGTGCGGCGACGGCGCCAGTGGCGACCGCGGCACCGGCTGCCTTGAGGAGCTTCCTGCGATTCATGGTCAGTCTCCTTGCGTAGTGAGATGAGAAGCGAACGCGTGGACCGTCAGCCGCAGCATGGCCCGCGGTTATCCCGGCTCGCGCTGTTTCGGTCGGGCGGCAGGTCCATCGCCGGATTCTCGGCAAAGAAGCCGTTCGGCTTCAGCGCGAAGCCGACATATTCGACCGGCATCACCGGAAAATCTTCGGGACGGCAGACATGCGTGGCCCCGAAACTGTGCCAGACGACGATATCCTGGTTTTCGATCGAACGGTTTTTCGCAACATATTTCGGCAGGCCGTCGCCGCCGGCATGCTGGTTTGGGAATTCGCCGCTCGCATAACGCTCGTCGGGCGCGTAGCGCGTCACCCAGATATGCTTGGTCGCAAAGCCGCCACGCTCGGTCATGTAGCAGCCCTTCTGCGCAAGCATCACGGGCGCGCTGTGCGCCAGGAGCTTGTAGGCCGTCGCGCCGCCGACGCTGTTCTTTTGATTGGGATTGGTGATCTTCCAGTAGCGTCCGGTCCGCCCGTCGGCCTCGCGGACCGCGTCGCGCTCGCGTGAGAGAACCCGCGACGTGGTATCGAACACGTTGCCGTAGGGATTGTCCGTCCCCCATGGCCGTGGCCGGAACTCGTGCTCGGTGACGCTATTGCCCTCACCATCCAGCATCATGTGGAGGCGGGCATTGAAGAAATGCTGGTGGGTCGGACCGCCGAGATCTTCAGCGACCATGCCGCCCCACGGATAGGGCTTGCCCGGCGCGATCGCCGCCGTCTGGATGATGCCGGTAAGCTTGACCTCGAGCTGAATGGTGCCGTCCTGGTAGAAGTACCAGAAGAACCCGTAATCGTAATTTCCGACGGTGGTGAAGAACGAGATGACGAGCCGCCGTGACCGCCGCACCTCGAACGTTTCGTTGCGGAATTCGTAATGCTTCCAGAGGATACCGTAATCCTCCTCGTGCAGGCAGATCGCATTCCTCATGACGGCCGGCTTGCCGTAATCGTCGGCGACCGGCACATCGAAATAATGGATATGGCCGAGGCAATCGCAGCCGAGTTCGAGTGCGTTGGCGAGCTTGCCCAGTCCATACTCCCCGGCGTCGAACGCGCATTTCCAGAAATGATTCGCGGTCGGATCGGCATAGGGAACGATCATGTCGGTGACGCTGGCCCGGTAGATGATCGGCCGTTCGCGCTCACGATCGCGAAACGAGATCTGGTGCAGCACCAGTCCCTCGCGCGCGGTCCAGCCGACACGGAACGACCAGTTCTGCCAATTGACCTTCCATCCCTCGACCGTAAAGCTCGGGCCGTCCTTTTGCACCACATCCAGCGGCTTCACGTCCTTGCGCGTCTGCGGGATCGATGCCCGGTCGTAGTTGCGCGATTTCTTCGGGATCGGAATCACGTCGGGCTCATCGACCAGATGGACGATCCTGTTCTCGATCAGGTCGACGAGCGCGACCACGCCTTCGATCGGGTGCGCGTAGCCGTTGTCCTTGAGATCCTTGCGCCAATAGGAAACGGCGCTGACCAGCCTGCGCCCCTTCTCCACCTCGCGGTCGAAATAGCCGGCCGAAAACGGGTCGACCTGAACCAGCTCGATGTCCTCATCATTCAGGCCCCGCCGCTTCATCGCACGCCGCCAGTCCGCGTCGGCCTTGACGATGTCGCCGACCTTGAACACTTCCTCGATCGTGATCGGCGGCTGGCCGTAGGGATGGAGCTTGGTCGGATACTCGCGCCACGCCGTCACGCGCTTGGAATCGAGATCTACCGTCGCGACATGCGTCGCGCCGGTCTTGCTGTCGAACAGGGTGACGGCGGCCCGTCGCAGGAGCCCGGCTGCCGGCTTCCATCCGAGGACGTCGGACTTGGCCGGCTCTTCGAGCTGCACGTGCGTAAATCGCGCGTGCGGGCCGAGCCGCTTTTCCGTCCTCAATATCTCGGACGCCAGCGCGACTTCGGTCTCGCTGAGCGGATCGAGCGGATGGCCGGCATCTGTGCCGGCGGATGGCTTTGTGCGTACCATATCGGACCGAATTCTCCAGAATTTGGCCGCAGGCTACGGCGGCCCGAGCCGCTGCGTCTTGAATGAACCTGCCACGTCCGGCGGTTTGGCCCTTGCCAGAGCGACCGGTCCTGGGCGACGCTGGCGGACCACAAACCGGATCTTGTTCGCACGATGCCGATCAGCGTCTCCACCGACCCGATCCGCCCGGCCGAGCGAACAGCCTATTGGACCGAGGCGATCTGCCGGTCATTCGCCAGTGTCGAAACCAAGCCGCTCGGCTCTGCGGTCGTCAGCGGTCATTTCGAATTCGTCGAAATCGGCGGCGCGAAGCTGGTCCGCTTCGACAGCAGTCCACAATGCTACACCCGCGATGCCCGGCTCGTGAACATGGCCGGTTCGGACGAATTCATGTTCGATTTCCAACGGCGCGGCCGAAGCTCGATCGTGCAAGCCGGAAACGAAAGCACGATCGAACCGGGATACGGCGTGCTCTACGACGCGCGGCGTCCGTTCGAGGATCGGCTGTTCGGTCCCGAGCAGCGCGTGGAGCTGCTGATCGCCACCGTCCCCGCCTCGTCGCTGTTGCGATCCGTCCCCGAAGCGGCGCGACTATGCGCGAAACCTATCCCCTTGTCCGGGACGATTGCGCGCGCGATTGCCGCGCTGGTACGCGACGCGATCTCCGTGCCGGACGCACCGGCAAGACAAAGCGAGCCTGACATCGTCGCTTATCTGTCGGCGATACTGCGCCTTGCCGCCGGCGCAAGCCATGAGCTGAGCCGCCCCGGCCTGTTCAGGCTGATCGACACTTACCTGAGGGCAAACATCGCCACGATCCGACCGGCGCCGGCGCTTGCCGCCGAGTTTGGCATTTCGGAGCGAACCTTTCATCGCATCTTCGCCGACCGCGCGACCACGTTCGAACGCCATGTCCTTCACCTGCGTGTCGAATCGTTCAAAGAACTGCTGCGGCAGGCTTCGCTGGCAAGCGTTCCGATCGCAAGGCTTGCGCATCAATGCGGCTTCGCCGATGCCGCCCACGCCACGCGCACGTTCAAGGACAGATTTGGCGCCACGCCACGGGATTTTCGCGCTAGCCCACCAACCGGCTAAGCCTCGCAATAGCTGCGATACCAGCTGGCGAACCGGTGGATGCCGTCCTCGATCGGAGTTGCCGGGCGGAAGCCTACGTCACGCACGAGATCATCAACATCGGCATAGGTCGTCGGCACGTCGCCCGGCTGCATCGGCAGCAGTTCCTTGTTGGCCTTGCGCCCCAGCTCCTGCTCGAGGAGACCGAGCACGAGCATCAATTCCTGCGGCTTGTTGTTGCCGACATTATAGATGCGCCAAGGGGCAATGCTCGATCCCGGGTCCTGAATTCCGTTCAACCCGACTTGCCCAACCTGCGGCGGGAGCTCGATCAGGCGGACCAGCGCTTCCGTCACATCGTCGACATAGGTGAAGTCGCGAAGCATCCGCCCCCCGTTGAACAGCTTGACCGGATCGCCGCGGACGATCGCATCCGCAAACACGAACAGCGCCATATCGGGACGATACCAGGGGCCGTACACCGTAAAGAACCGCAAGCCGGTGCACGGTATCCCGTAAAGATGGCTGTACGAATGCGCCATCAACTCGTTCGCCTTCTTGCTCGCGGCATAAAGGCTGATCGGGTGATCGACGTTGTCGTGCACCGAAAACGGCAGCTTCCTGTTGGCCCCGTAGACGGACGACGAGGATGCGAACAGCAGATGACGGCAGCCATTGTGCCGGCATCCCTCCAGAATATTGGTGAAGCCGACCAGATTGGCGTCGACATAGGCGTGCGGATCCCTGAGCGAGTATCGTACGCCGGCTTGCGCGGCCAGATGGATGACGACGGGAAAGCGATACCGCGCAAACAGCGCCGGTATCGCCACGCGATCCGCCACGTCAAGCCTTTCGAACTGAAAGCGCGGGTCGTTGCGGAGGATATCGAGCCGGGCCGCCTTCAGCCGCGGATCGTAGTATGTGTTGAGATTGTCGACCCCGACGACGCGGTGGCCGGACTGCAGCAACCGCTGCGCCACGTGGAATCCGATGAACCCCGCCGCCCCCGTTACCAGAATTGCCTGATCCGACATCATGCGCGCACCCTATCCGATGTCATGACGGCCTCTACGCATCAGTACGCCACCGATTTCGGCCGACCCACGCCGCAGTACAGAAAGCCGTTCCGCTCCACCTCTTCCGGGGAGTAGATGTTGCGCAGATCGACGATGACCGGGCAGGCCATGATGGTGGACAATTCCTTCAGATCCAGCGCGCGAAACTGCTCCCATTCCGTGACGATGACGAGCGCGTGACATCCTTTGGCGCAACGATAGGCGTTTTCGCTAAAGGTGACGTTCTCGAACACCTTCTTCGCCTGCTCCATGCCGACGGGATCGAAAACGCGAACCTCGGCGCCCATGTCCTGCAGCGCGGTGATCAGCGGAATCGACGGCGCGTCGCGCATGTCGTCGGTATCTGGCTTGAAGGTTACGCCAAGCACCGCGATCGATTTTCCGCGCAGATTGCCGCCGAACGCGTTGGCGACCTTGCGCGCCATCGCCCGTTTGCGCTGATCGTTGACGGCGACCACCGTTTCCACGATTCGCACCGGCGATTCATTGTCCTGGCCGGTCTTGATCAGCGCCATCGCATCCTTCGGAAAGCAGGATCCGCCAAAACCCGGCCCCGCATGCAGGAATTTCTGACCGATCCGGTTGTCGAGGCCGATGCCGCGCGCGACTTCCTGCACATTGGCACCGACCTTTTCTGCAAGGTCCGCGATCTCGTTGATGAAGGCGATCTTGGTGGCGAGAAAGGAATTCGCGGCATATTTCGTCAGCTCGGCCGTGCGGCGATCAGTATAGAGGATCGGCGAAGCGTTGAGGTGAAGCGGCCGGTAGACCTCGGCCATCACGCCGCGGGCGCGCGCGTCATCCGTTCCGATCACGATCCGGTCCGGATGCTTGAAGTCGCGGATCGCGGCGCCTTCGCGCAGGAACTCGGGATTCGAGACGACGGCGACCGTGGCGGCGGGATTCTCTTCGCGAATGATGCGCTCGACCTCGTCGCCGGTGCCGACCGGAACCGTCGACTTGGTGACCACCACCGCCCGCTCCGGAAGCACGGCCGCGATCTCGCGCGCTGCCGCATAGACATAGGACAGATCGGCATGGCCGTCGCCGCGGCGCGACGGCGTGCCGACCGCGATGAACACCACTTCCGCTTCGCTGACGGCCGACTTCAGATCGCTCGCGAATGAAAGGCGACCTTGTTCAACATTTCGCGCCACCAGTTCGGCCAGCCCCGGCTCGTGAATCGGCATCTCTCCGTTGTTGAGGCTGTCAACCTTTTCCGCGTTGCTGTCGATACAGACGACCTGATGCCCGAAATCGGAAAAACACGCCCCTGACACCAGCCCGACATAGCCGGCGCCAATCATCGCTATATGCATTACGGTTCCTGTCTGAAAAGCCGCGCGCAGCGTTGGCCGCGCCGACAAAAGATGGCGGTGAGACGATGAGCTAACTGCTCAATATCGATTCGCCATCGAGATGACGGGGAAAGAAAAAGAAGTTGTTGACGTAGAACCGTCCGTCCTTGCGGCCGCCATCCGGCCGCAGCGCGCCGGCATCCTGGAGCCTGCGGGAATCGAACTGCTCTACGCCGATCACCTCGTTGTCTTTCAGGAAGAAGCCACGATAGGATTTATCTCGGAAGAATTCGAACACCAGGCGCGTCGCTTCGGCGCGATGGCGGTCTTCCGCCTCCACCAGAAATACCGGCTGGCACCGCTCCAGAAGTTCGACGGCGCCGTTCAGGACATTCAACTCGTGGCCTTCGACGTCGATCTTCACGAACGCCACGTCCTGGTCGATGACAGCGTCGAGCCGCGCGATCGGCACATGGGCCGAGACTATCTTGGCCGATGAATCGTTTCGCGCCTCCAGCGAGGCAAGCCCATAGACCAGGCCGTCATCGCCCTGCGGGATGAACAGCTCGGCATCGCCGTCATGATCCGACAGCGCTATCTCGTGGATGCTCACATTCCGCGCCGAGGTTCGGCGCAGCAGCCTTGCCATCTGCTGCGAAGGCTCGAAGGCATGAACTTGCCTGGATAGGCGCGCCAGCCGCCGTGTGTACAGCCCGCAATTGGCGCCGACGTCGACCGTCACCGCGTCATCGGGTATCACCTTCTCGAGATAGGACAGTTCCCGCTCCGCCGATTTGGGCCGCTTCATGAAATGCCATTGCAGCCATATCGAGGGAAACGCGTCCTTCACCAGTTCCTTGACCTGTTGCTTTGCGTTCATCGCCGCCTCCCTTGGTGTCGCACGCACAGAATTCGCCGCGGCGTGCGTCGTCCTCGATGCGGATGCTGCCTCCCACCCAGCCGCACCTCAGACACGGTCATAGATGTCCTGCACGCGAACGATGTCGTCCTCGCCGAGATAGGCGCCCGACTGGACTTCGATCAGATTGAGCGGAACCTTGCCGGGATTTTCCAGACGATGTATGCATCCCAGGGGCACGAAGATCGACTCGTTCTCGCGCAAGAGGATTTCCTCGTCGTCGCGCGTGACGATCGCGGTGCCGTTCACCACGACCCAATGCTCGGCGCGGTGATAATGTTTCTGCAGCGACAGCTTGGCGCCGGGATTGACCGTGATCCGCTTGACCTGAAACCGGTCGCCTGAATGGATCGACTGATAGTAGCCCCAGGGACGATGGACGCTGTGAGTCTGGGTCGCCGACCGGTGGCCGTTTGCCTTCAGGCGCTCCACCAGCTTTCCGACATCCTGGTCGCGCTTGCGGCTGGTCACCAGCACCACATCTGGCGAGGTAGCGATGACGAGATCCTCGACCCCGAGCGCCGCGACCAGCGGCCCATCGCCGCGGACATAGCAACCCGAGGTGTCTTCCATCACCGCATCGCCAATCACCACATTGCCCGACGGATCCTTTTCCGCCATCGACCACAAGGCCGACCAACTTCCGACATCGCTCCAGTCGAACGTCGCGGGCACGACCACGGCATTGTCGGTCTTTTCCATGATCGCGTAGTCCATCGAGATGGCCGGGCAGGCCTCGAACGCCCGTTCCTCGAGGCGAAGAAAATCGAGATCGCGGGTCGCGCCGGTCAACGCCTTGCGGCAGGCGGCGAGCACGTCCGGCGCCCGTTGCGCCAACTCGTCGATGAACTGGCGGGCCGGCAGCAGAAATATACCGCTGTTCCAGACATGCTGGTCGCAGGCCAGCAGGCGCTCCACCGTCACCAGATCCGGCTTCTCGACGAAGCTGGCTACACTGCGAATCGACGAAGCGGCCTCCCACTCGTCGCCCATCCGGATATAGCCGAAGCCGGTCGCCGCCGATGAGGGCCGGACGCCGAACAGGACGAATCGGCCGTATCGCGCGGCCGTGACGCCCGCCGATATGGCGGCGCGAAACGCGGCGTGATCGCGCACCCAGTGATCCACCGGCATCGCCAGTATCACGGCGTCAGGATCGCTTTCACTGGCGAGCAGCGCTGCAGTCGCGACCGCAGGCGCGGTGTTTCTTCCGAACGGTTCGAGCACGATGGTCGGACAATCGACGCCGACCGCGCGTAATTGTTCGCCGATCGCAAAGCGATGCTCGGCGTTGGCGATCACCATCGGATCGGTAAATAGCGAGCGATCATCGACCCGCAGCGCCGTTTGCTGCAGCAGGGTGTTCTCGCCGAGCAGCGAAAGCAATTGCTTGGGGTAGGTCTCGCGCGACAGCGGCCACAGCCGCGAGCCGGCGCCACCTGACAGGAGAACGGGTACGATACGGCCGCGCGGCTCGATCATCGCCATGGCATGGTCCTTCGATGTCTTGACGTTGGTCAGAATCCGCTTCCCGACAGGAATTCCTTGCGGATGGTGCGGATGATGATCATGACGTCCATGCGCAGTGACCACTGCTCGATGTAATGCAGGTCGTAATCGATCCGCGAGACCGCAGGCCCGAACTCGGCCGTGCTGCCCCTGCAGCCGCTGACCTGCGCGAGCCCGGTAATGCCGGGCCGCGCCGTATGGCGCTGAAAATAATATGGCACGAGGTCTTCATAGGGCAGATCCGCGGCCAGCATTCCCGGAACGTGCGGCCGCGGCCCGACCAGCGACATGTCGCCCTTGATCACGTTGATCAGTTGCGGAATCTCGTCGAGGCTGGTCTTGCGCAGAATTCGCCCCACCGGCGTCACGCGCGCATCGCCCTGGACCGTCTGCCTTACGCCGCGCACATCACCGGCATCGTTACGCATGGTGCGGAACTTGTAGATCTTGAAGCGGCGGTTTCGATAGCCGTAGCGGTATTGAAAGAACAGCACCGGGCCCGGCGACGTCGTCTTGATCGCCACGGCAATCGCAATCAGGAGAGGCGCGAAAAACAGCAATGCGCCGCCTGCCGCGGCGATATCGAAGACGCGCTTTGCGATCGACGACGACGGCTCAGTCCGCGCGGCACGGCGCGAACGCCGGCGGCCTCGATACGCACGATGCGTACCGCCGCCGGCAAACTCGACAGGACGGACCGAAATCTGAGTCCGCTCTCTCCGAATCGGCGTGACGTTGTTCCGATCGAAGTTGGCTGTCACGATCGAGGTCATGACTCTCCTCTCTGCTGAAACCGGACTGTGATCGAGCGATTAGAGTCGCTCGGCACCGCGCGTGACGACTTCGCAGCAGCGAACGTCAGCACTTTCCGCGAGCGCGAACGCTCGCCGGTCGGTAAGACTTTCCACAATCTTGAGCGAAATTTGGCGCGAAAGCGAAAATGTCGCGTGGAACAACGCAACGGAATCTTTACCGTGATTTGTGCGACGCGATATTCCGGTTTGTTCGGAAGCGCTTAGTTTCGATTTGCCCGGTTAACGGGCTGCGTGTGACTCGACGCAGCTATGCATATTCGAAAATCGCGGAACAAAATCGTCTGTTCGATTCTCGACATAAAATTGAACAATGCAGCGCCGCTATAAGGGCAACAAATGGCCGTCACGCCGTTGTCTTGAACGAGATCGTTCATCGAAAGCTAGCGATCCACCACAGCCTGACGACAGACGGAGATTGAAGCGCACGAGCTGGTGCGATGATCGCCAGGCTTCGAAGAAAAACAGAGACGGCAGCGATTCGCGAGCCGTCCACCTCGCGGAACGCTTCCGGGGAGGCGCCCATGATGGCCGAACGTTTGCACAGCCGCGCGCTGGTGCCGCATGACAGAGTGCTGCCTGACCGCAAGCTCAGGAACCGAATCATCATCGGGAATGTGATAGCGTGGGTGGTGATCGTTATCCTGATCGCTCTGCTCTTTTTCTAGACACCTCGCCTTCGTACTGCGTGATGGATTGACCGCCACCCGGTTCCATGATCGACATCGCACACCATGCACCAGATGTCCGCGGCACCCTCGCGCTCCGTTAACGCTTCAGCGCCCGCCGCTACACGCATCTATGCGGTCGGTGACATCCACGGCCGGGCCGACCTGCTGAGCGAAATCACGGCGCGCATCGATGACGACATCCGGCGCCGACCGGTCGCGCATACGGTCGAGATCTATCTCGGCGACTACATCGACCGCGGACCGCACTCCAGGACGGTGATGGATTTGCTCGCGGTTCGACTCGTCGCCAATCGCGCGGTGTGCCTGCGCGGCAACCACGAGGCTGTGATGGAAGGATTCCTTCAGGATCCGGCCATCCTGCAATATTGGCAGCAACTGGGCGGCATGCAGACGCTTGCGTCCTATGGTGTCGAGCTGCGCAACGGAACCGAGACGGCGAACGATCTGCATCGCCGCTTTCTCGATGCGTTCCCGCGTGAACACGAACTGGTCATGCAGTGCTTGCGTAACCAGTTCAGCTGCGGAGATTTTCTGTTCGTTCACGCCGGCATTCGTCCGGACGTTCCACTCGATGATCAGGATCCCAACGATCTGATCTGGATTCGAGATGAGTTTCTCGACTGCACGCGGAACCACGAACGATTCGTCGTGCACGGCCATACGCCGGTGCCGCATCCCGACATCCGTTCCAACCGGATCAATATCGACACCGCTGCGTGGCGAACGGGAACCCTGACCTGCATTGCGATCGAAGGATCGACGATCCTCTTTTTGTGAAGTGCGAACGTGTGCTCCTGATCAAGTGGAACTCGCGCATCACATTCTTTCGCCTTTTTTTCTTCTCAATGATCGACGGCTGTACGTGCATTCATGGAGATGCAGCCATGCAGCAACGGTCGCCCAGCGCCGGCCTGACGCTTCACTTACTTCTTTTCGTCTTTGCGATCGCCGGCATCAGTGCCGGCCTTTCGGTTCATGCTTCAGCACAGACGCCTCCATCCGCAGCGTCTGCGGAAAGTTACATCCTTGGCCCGAACGACCGAATCAGGCTGAAGGTCTACGGCGAGAGCGACATCACCGGCGAATATGAGATCGACAACACCGGTCAGGTCTCGATTCCACTCGCGGGCCATATAAAGGCTGCGGGCGCCACGACGCGGCAGCTCGAGAAATCGATCGCATCCGCCCTTGCAAAGGGAATCGTGCGCGATCCGCGCGTGAACGTCGAGATCGCGCAGTATCGCCCGTATTACATCCTCGGCGAAGTGAAGAAGAGCGGCGAATACCCGTATCGTCATGGGTTGACGGTGATGGACGCGGTCGCAAGCGCCGGCGGGTTCACGTACCGGGCCAATGAGAACAAGGTCTTTCTGCGCCGCTCAGGCGCCAGTGCGGAAGAGATTTTGCCTCTCAATGCTCCTGTTCCGGTTTTCCCGGGCGACAACATTCGGATTCCGGAACGCTACTTCTAGCGTCGCGGAACCGCAGATGAGATGCATGCCGCTTGCGTGCGGATGACGACGTATGTGTTGCGTTGTCGTCACAAGCGTTTTGCATTGCGAAATATTTTGCGGCGCGAGGAAAACTTTTTCCGGCAAGGCGCGTTGCAAGCGAGCGCATCACTTCAATCTCACAATTCAAAAACTTGCGCCCGCGTACCGAGTATGAGGCATGCCTTTCTTATGCGCAGTCGACGATCATTTTCTGAGCGATGGGCTTCGCCCGTTAAGTGTTCGCCGCCTTCGTGTTCCCGCAAGGGATCGGTGATGGGATTCGAGTTAACACTTGCATCGCTGAATGCATCCGAAGGAAGCGGCGAACGATTCCGCTCCATACGCGTGCCCGGCCGATGCCGCTTCAGCCTGTTGCCCGCCCCGGCGGCTGTCATCCTGCTCGGTCTTGGATCGTCGGCGAATGCCCAGGCCATTCCGTGGACCAGCGGAGAATTCGCCTCCCCCTGGAACGCACAGAAGATCTTTGAGCCGTCATCGCTGCCGGACCGGACCGATCCGAACAATCGCGAAGAGATCCCGCCCGAAGACATGCCGGTGAAGAAGCGACAACAGCCTGGCTATGAACCCGTCGGCATTCGCTCCGGTTCCTGGATGTTCAACCCGTCGCTGACCGCCGGAACTTTTTACGACAGCAACATCTTTGCTTCGAACACCGCGCCGCGTTCCGACATCGCGGCGGTGATCGAGCCGACGCTGCGTGCGCACTCATTATGGGGACGGCATGGCCTGGACCTGAAACTGGACGCGCAGTCGACGACCTATAACCAGTTTTCGAGCCTGAACCAGACCAACGCCAGCCTGAAGGGCAACGGTTGGCTGGACATCACAAACGACACGATGCTGCTCGGCAGCTTTCAGATCGCACATCTGAACGAAGGCGTCGGCACGCTCACTTCCCCCGCCAACGCCATATCGCCGACGCCATACAATTTGATGTCCGGCGACGTCACGCTGCGCAAGGAGTTCAACCGGCTGACGACATCGGTCGGCTTCCGCACCGATTCCTACGACTACGGATCGACGCGCGCGCAGGACGGCACCGTCATCAACCAGGACGCCCGCGATGGGCAGGTCTACGCGCTGCACAGCCGGATCGACTATGCGATCTCTTCCACCCTCGGCTGGTTCGGTGGCGTGGAAGGCAATCAGCGCGACATCAGGGGAACGCCGGGCCATACGCTGGACTCGCAGGGCTATCGCGCGCTGACCGGCATCACGGTCGGCTTAAGCAATCTGGTGACCGGCGAATTCGGCGCCGGCTATGTTCAGCAGCGCTTCGACGACCCGTCGATCGGCAACATCGAAGGCCCTTCCTACCGCGCACGGCTGACATGGCGGCCGACGCGCCTGCTCGACGTGCACTTCAACGCCGAACAGCTTGTCACGCAGACCACCGACACCAGCGCCACCGGCGTGCTCGCGAACGCGGTGCAGCTCGGCCTCGATTACGAGCTGCGGCGCAACATCATCGTCTCGCTCGCCGGCGGTTACGAGAACGACAAGTTCTTCGGTCAGCTCCGCAAGGACAACGTGCTGACATCAGACACCCGCGTCAAATACCTCGTCAATCGTTTCGCGGCCGTTTCCGCCTACTACCGCTACACCAAGCGCGACAGCGACATTCCCGTCTTCACCTTCGACAAACACCTGGTAGGAATGAATGTTACAGCGCAATTCTGACCTGCCCTATGTGATCCCCGACGAACCTCCTGCCCGCCCCGCCGCGGAAAGCTGGCAGTATCCGACCGTCGATCTGCGCGAGATGGGTCGCATCCTGCGCCGTCGCTACCGGCTGCTGGCGCTGCCGGCCTTGGCGCTGCTCGGGCTGGCGCTGACCTATTTGATGTTCGCCACCACTCTCTATACAGCGACATCGACCGTGCTGGTCGATCCGCGCCGTGCCAATGTCGTCGAGACCAACCAGTCCGTGCTGTCAAACTTCGGCACGGATGATGCAACGATCGAAAGCCAGACGCTGCTGATCCAGTCGGTCGCGATTCTGACGCGCGTCGTTGACAAGCTGAAGCTGACCGAAGACGAGGAATTCACACCGAAGCCCGGCCTGCTCGATCCGATCAAGGGGCTATTCCGCAGCAGCGGGCCGAGCGACGGAGCCAGCCCGGAGGACGCCGCCAGGTCTCGATCGGTCGATATCCTTCAGAAGCGGATGAAAGTGACGCGGCAGGGCACCACTTTCCTCGTCGACGTCGCCGTCAGTTCTCAATCGCCGCAGAAGGCCGCGACCATCGCCAACGCGATTGCGGATGCGTATTTCAATGAACAGGTACGCGCCAAATACGATGCGACGCGCATTGCCGCCACCTGGCTCAACAGCCAGATCGACGAGTTGAAGTCGAAGGTTGTCGCCTCCGAAAAGGCGGTCGAGGATTATCGTTCCGCCAATAATCTGATGGTGTCGCAGGGCGTCACGCTCAACGACCAGCAGATCACCGACCTCAACGGCAAGCTGATCGCCGCGCGCGCGCAAACCGCGGAGGCGCGGGCCAAGTATGAGCAGATCCAGGACATCGCGAAATCCGGCGGCGATCCCGGCGGCATCAACGCGGCCATTTCCTCGGAAATGATCACCAAACTGCGTACCCAATATGCCGACATCGCCAAGAACGAAGCCGATTTGTCGAGCAAGTATGGCGCGCGTCACCCCCTCGTCGCCAATGTGCGGGCGCAGCGGCGTGATACCCAAAGACTGATCAACGAGGAAATCCGGCGGATACTGGAGAGCACCAAGCACGACTACGACGTGGCGCGTTCCCGCGAGACGTCGCTGCAGCAAAGCCTCGACAAGCTTCAGGGCGTGTCCACTTCCTCTGGCCAGGCGCAGGTGCGCTTGCGCGAACTGCAGCGCGAGGCCGAGGCCAACCGCACGCAGTATGAATCCTATCTGGCGCGGTCCAAGGAAACGACGGCGCAAGAGAGCCTCGAGATGCCGGATTCCCGGATCGTGACCAAGGCCAGCATTCCGATCAGGCCGTCGTCTCCCAAGACGATGCTGATCCTGGGTCTTGCGGTGATGCTCGGGCTCGGCGCCGGCAGCGTGCTGGCGTTCCTCGTCGACTATCTCGACGGCCGCGTCAAGACGCTCGAACAGGCCGAAGCCATATCGGGCGTGCCCGTGCTTGCGGCGGTTCCATTAGTCGGTGCGCGCGAGCTCGCCCGCCTCGCCCGGCGCGGACGCAACGAACTCGGCCGCTACGATCCGAAGAGCACGAAGTTGCTGCCGGCGCCGCTACAGCCACCCTTGACGCGCTACGCAATCGACGAGCCCGGCACGTTCTTCGCGGAAGCGATTCGTGCCGTTCGCCTTGCGCTGCAACGGACGATGCGATCGCAGCCGGTAAAGGTCGTACAGGTCACCTCCGCGCTCGACAGCGAAGGCAAGACCACGCTGGCCATCAACCTGGCGCAGTCGCTGGCCATGCTCGGCATCCGAACGCTCCTGATTGATGGCGACCTCCGCAACCCGCAAGTGACCCGCGCACTCTGTCCGCGCGCTGACGCGGGGCTGCTCGAAGTCGCAATCGGCCAGACCGCGCCTGAACAGGCCATTCTGGTGGATCACAGCACCGGGCTTTCGATTCTGCCGTCGACCAGGATCAAGGAGGTCGAATACATCACGGAGTTGATGTTCTCCGACCGGATCGTCGACGTTCTCGATCACTTCCGTCACCGCTACGAATTGATCGTGATCGACTCGCCGCCGCTGGTGCCTTTGGTCGATGGCCGCGCGCTCGCCGAACTCGCAGATCGCATCATCCTGGCGCTGGCATGGGATCAGACCCCCGGCGAAGTGCTGTCCCATGCCATGGACTTGCTGTCCCCGGTCAGCGACCGGATCATGGGGACGGTGCTCACACGAGTGGATCTCAGCCGCCTGCAGTTCTACGACTATTACCGCAGCTCGGCCTATCTCAAGCCATACGGCGCCGCGAGCCTCCATGCCGGAGCGGCGCGGTGAGAGTGCGTGGACCGTTGCACGGACCGGCCGGCATCGCACAGGTGCATCGCCGCCCCCTTGCGTCACCGGCAGTGCGGCCGGCTTCCTATGCGCATGGGCGCATGGCGAATGCCGACGCATTCATCGAACGGATCGCAGCCGGCCTGTTGCTGCTGGCCGTGATTGCAACGTTCACGCTCTCCTCCTCCGTTCTGACCAACTGGAAAATCCACTATTTGACGGCAGGCGGCAATTTTTACGAAAAACTGCACCCCGCAACCTATTTCAGCTTGCTTGCATTCTCTCTGCTGTTGCTGCGCAGCCGCGGCCCGGTCGGCGAGATCAACCGGATGTTTTCCGAATCGAAACTGCTGCTGGCGTATCTGCTCTGCTGGCTGTTTCTCTTGATCCAGGTGTTCGTGCTCGAACGCCCGTTCACGGTCATCATCGACACGTTTCTGCTGCCGATCCTGATCGCAATGGTGATGTGGCAACTGTCAGCGTCGCGAAAACATTCGCTGGCCTGGGCCGTTCATTTCACCATCCTGCTGAACGTCGTGATCGGCTACTACGAGTATTTCTCCGGCCATCGGCTGATCCCGTTGACGCTCGGCGACGTCGTGGTGGTGGGGGAATGGCGCTCCGCGGCGCTGCTGGGCCACCCGCTCACGGCATCCGGCGTTGTCGGCGCCTATGTTCTGGCGCTGGTGCTTCGTCCGGCGATTTGTCCGCCGATCCTGCTGCGGCTGCCGCTGATCGCATTCAGCCTCGGATCGCTGATGGCCTTTGGTGGCAGAACGTCGCTGGTCACCGTGCTGGCGATGATCGGGCTGCTCGGGGCCTTTGAGGCGTTCCGCCTGATGCGGGGAAGGCGAATGCCGCTTCCCGCGGCAATACTGGCAATCTGCGTGCTGTTTGCCGCAGGCGCCATCGTATTCGCCGCGCTCGACCTCGGCATTTTCGACAAGATGCTGCTGCGCTTCTCTTCCGACAAGGGCAGCACGCTGGCGCGCTATGCCACCTTCAGCCTGCTCTCGCATTTCGACTGGCATGAACTGATCCTCGGCCCCAACCCGGTTCGGGTGAATGCGCTGCAGTCGCAGCTCGGCCTCAACTACGGCATCGAAAACTTCTGGATTGCCTCCGTCGTCCAGTTCGGTCTCGTCCACACCATCCTGCTGACGGTCGGACTGGTCTGTTTCTTCGTCGAGTTGCTGCGCCGCTCGAACCCCGCGGCATGGGCGATCGTGCTGCTGATCGTCATCATCGCCGCCAGTTCGGTGAGCTTCTCGTCGAAGAACATTCAACTCGCGCAGTTCGTGATCCTCATTTCGGTCTTGCTGCCGCGCGAGCCGCGGCGCGGCGCCGCGCCCGCGCAAGTCCGCACCCCCATCAGCTACCGGTCCGTTCCGGCATAACTCGGGATTCCCTTTCGCATGACCATCTATGTCGACAACACCCATCTCGGACGTCACGTCACCGGTCTCGAACGCATCACGCTCGAGCTGTTCTCCGAGGCCGCGCTGGCGCCGCTCGACGTCGTTCCGGTGAGGGCGCAGGGTGTTCGCCAGATGGTGACGACGCAGACCCTGGGATTGCCGATGCGGCTCGCCGCTTCGTCCTCCATCCTGCTATGCCCCGGCTTTCCGCCCAGTCCGCTGCTACGGCCGTTCGCATCGCGGGTGCTGCCCTATATCCACGATGACTTTCTGATCACGCGGCGCGCCGAGCTCAATATGCGGGCGCGGCTCTATATGGCCGGGCCCTTCAAGCTCGCGTTGCGCCACTACCCGCGCTTTCTGGCAAATTCCGGCGACACAAGACGCAAACTTGCCGCGCATTGCCGGCCAGATGCCGAGGTGACGCTCTATCGGCCTTCGGTCCGCAACGTGTTCGGCCTCGACACCGGACAACGCGGCGAACGCAGTGCGCAGCCGCAACCGCTTCGACTGATCGCGCTGGGCACGGTGGAGCCGCGCAAGAATTTCAGGGCCGCGGCGAAAATCCTCGATGCGTTGCGCGTGCAGGGATTTCCGGAAGCGACGCTGGACATCGTCGGTAGACCGGGATGGAGCGACGACTGGCAAGCGCTTGAGAGCCAACCGGGCGTCACGCTGCACGGATATCAGTCCGCTGAACGGGTCAATCAGTTACTTGACGCCGCCGACCTGTTCATCTGCACCTCCCATGACGAAGGGCTGGGACTGCCGCTGCTGGAGGCGCAATACGCCGGCCTGCCGATCATCGCCCCCGACGCCGCCATTTTCCGCGAGGTGCTCGGCGAGTCCGGCATCCATGTCGATCCCGCCGATCCTTCCAGCGCGGCCGCGCGGATCGCGGCTGCCCTGTCGAACGAAGACTGGCGTGCCCGATACGTGGCGCTGGCGGTGCGGAATCTGGCGCGCTGGAACGACCTGGCGCGCGGCGACCGCGACACGGTCATCAGCCTGATCGCCAGCCTTGCCGCCTGACACTCGCGTTCCAGGAAATTCAGGTCCGGAGTACCGCAGCCTTGCATGACACCAGCGCCACAAGGCATCAGGACGGGTTGCGCATCATTGCGGCCAGCGCCGTGGTGATCCTTCACTATTCCGATTACTTCAAGGACGCGGGCGTCGGCCAATTCATGGTCGCGCGCACCTGGCATTTCAACCTGTTCGTGGACCTGTTCTTTGTCGTCTCCGGCTTTGTCATCGCCCGGCAGTATTTCGGCCGCGTCAACGACGCCGCATCGATCGGCCGCTTCCTCTGGCGTCGCCTCGCCCGCATCTATCCACTGCACCTCGCCACGCTTGCCTTCTATATAGCGCTTGCCGGCGCGCTTCATTTCGGCGCCGCCCGGACCGACAACCCCGCCCGTTACCCGCTTTCCGACCTGCCCGCACAGTTCCTGCTGCTTCACGCCTTCATCGGCGAGCGCCTGACGTTCAACTTCCCGAGTTGGTCGCTGTCGGCGGAAATGTTCTGCTATCTGCTTTTCCCGACCGTCGCGCTGATCGCGCAACGCCGCAAGGAGACGGTCATTGCGCTCGTGGCTCTCGCCGCGCTCGCCAACTCCCTTTGGGCGTGGGCAGCAGGAATGGCGGCGTGGGCCGACTGGATCAACCAGGGCGGCGCCTTCAGGGCGCTGCCTGCCTTCAACCTCGGCATGGCCTGCTATCTGTTCCGCGACCGGATCGCGCGCTGGCCCACAATTCCTGGCGCGCTGGCCGCATCGCTGGCGGCGTTTATTGTGCTCGGTTCCCTGCTGCCGACGATGACTGCCCTGCTGGCGATCTATGCCATCGCGATGCTTGCCATCCAGGCCGATTGCGCGGGACGCGAGACGCTGCTGTCGCGGCTCCGCTTCGATCGCTGGTCGCCGCTGACCTATTCCTGCTACATGCTGCATATTCCGGTTGCGACCGTCATCATCACCTTCGGGTCGCGGCTGCTTTCGCTGTCGCCGCATGAACGCTTGATACTTGCGCCGGTGGCGATCGTCGTTCTTGCATTCGCGAGCATCGTCTCATTGCGCGCGTTTGAAACGCCGCTGCGGCGATATCTGACCGAGGCCTACGACCGCCGCGCCATCAGGCCCGAACCGTCTCCCGCGATCTCGCGGCAGGAGGGTGCATGATGACGGTCGTGGAGCGCATACCGGCAAACGCGGGATCCCTGAGCGTCGCACAGGCGCCGGCCCGAAGCCGAGACGGCATCATCGACGCCATGCGCGGCATTGCCATCCTGATGGTGATCGGAATTCATTCGCTGCCGCAGCCGCTCGATGCCATCTGGGCAAAATCGCTCGACGCGGCGCTGCGGCCCTGCGTGCCGGTCTTCCTGTTCGCCTCCGGATATCTGACGGCGCTCTCCGGCCGCGTGCCGTTCGCGAAACGGTTAAAGGCGGCCTTGATTCCCTACGCGATCGCGTTCGTCGCCGCCTATGCCTACATGGCGCTGCATAATCCGGCGATGGACCATCGCATCGGCACGACGCTGGCGCGGTTCGCCCTGGGGTACGTCTTCGTCTACTATTACGTCTTCGTCTATGTCTGCTGCACGTTCGGCCTATGGCTCGTCTTCGCGGTTGGCGGCACCGGACAACCTGCTTCAAGAAAACGGATTGCGGCGCTGCTGATCCTCTCGATCGGCTGCGGTCTGCTCGCAGGCAGCTATCTTGATCCTGCTATGTCCAGGTTGGGCGCCTCGGACGCACTGCTCGACGAAGTCCGCGTGCGCGACATTCCGTTCTGGTTCTCATTTGCCGCGCTCGGCGCGCTGACCGCGATGTTCGCAGACCTGAGCGACCACAACATGCGCCGCGCGCTGCCTGGCGCCACGCTGGCGGCCTACATGTTCTATGCCGCCGTGCGCATTCTCGGCCTCGGCGACGCCGCCACCTACGATTCGACCGCCTTCTTCCTCTATGCAGCGCTGTTCTGCGTTGCACTGTTCGCCGTCCAGCCAAGCTCGCCGCTGCTTGGATGGTTCGGCTCGGGCAGCTATTTCATCTATCTCTGGCACATCTTCATCGTCATGCTGCTGCGCGATCACACCACGCTGCATCAGCTCGGCGGCATCGCCAGCTTCGCCGTTTGCGGCGGCTTGGCCATCCTCCTCAGCGCCGCCGCGCTGCTGGCCGTCCGGCAGTTCGCCTCCGCCCGACTCTGCCGCTGGCTGGGGGCCTGAGATGCTCTTAAAACACACCCTGCTCTATCTGCCTGCGCAATTCGTCGGGCCGCTGTTCCAGCTTGTGGCGATGATCGTGTGGACGCATGTCGTCGATGAGCACACGCTCGGCGTCATCACGCTGATCACAGCCACGCACGAATTGCTGCAGATCGGCTTCCTCGCCTGGTGGTCGCAATATGCGCTGCGTTTCCTCGGACGCTATCAGGACGCCAACGACGCGCCGCGCTTCTACCGTACCGAAAACGCGGTCCTGCTCGCATCCGTTACGTTGCAGAGCGCGGCCGTCATTGGAATTCTGCTTCTGGTGATTGCGCCCGGCGCCAGAACGGACCTCCTCCTTGCCGCCGTCGCCTATGTGATTACCCGATCCCTCAATCTCTATATCGGCGAGCGCGCCCGCGCGCAGCAGCAGATCCGGGTCTACACGATCCAGCAGGTATTCGGGCCGTCGGTCGGATTTGTCCTCGGCCTGGTGCTGATCAAATTGTTCGGCCAATCGGCGGAGTGGCCGCTTGCGGGATACGCGGCGGCGCAACTGACCGCGGCGCTGATGGTGATGCCGACGCTGCGCTGCGGCTACCGCCTTTGGCCGATCGACCGGGAGATCGTCACGCACGCGCTGCGCTACGGCATTCCACTGATCGTCGGCGGCGCGCTCGGCTGGGTCGGCCTCAACGCGTCGCGCTTCATCGTCAACCAGATGTCGGGCGTGGCCGCGGCCGGGCTGTTCGCGGTCGGTTACGGCCTCGGCCAGCGCGCCGCGGCGGTTGCGGCCATGCTGGTGACGGCCGCCGCGTTTCCGCTGGCGGTCAAGAGCATGGAACAGGAGGGCAGCCAGGCCGGCATGCGCCAGCTTGCCGCCAACAGCGCGCTCCTGGTCGCCATCCTGGCGCCGAGCCTCGCCGGCATCTTCATGCTGAGAGCGGAGATCGTGCATCTGTTGATCGCAGTTCCGTTCCAGGCGGTGACGCTCGCCGTGCTGCCGCTCTCCACGCTTGCCGGCGCGATCCGCAACCTGCGCGCCCATTTCGGCGACCAGGTGTTTCTCCTGCAGAATCGCACGCGCTGGATGATGGGAATTGCGGCGATCGACGCGTCGACAACCGTTGTGCTGAGCGCTCTGTTCCTGCCGCGCTGGGGACTCACAGGAGTGGCCGGCGCCACCGTGCTGGCGGCGCTGGCGGCGGCAAGTGTCAGCTTCTCGATCGGGTTTACCCGGTTTGGCCTGCGGCTTCCGGTCGGCCATCTCGTGCGCATCGCTTTGGCCACGATCGCGATGGCGGCGTTGCTGCGGATCTTCCCGGAAGCCCGCACCATTGCCGTGCTGGCGGCACATGTCACGGCCGGCGCCGCCGTCTATTTCGGCGCGCTCGCCCTGCTCTACGCACCGACGCTGGTGCGAATACTCCGCCCGCGCCCCCAACATTCGGGAGCGTGAGTGATCTCGACCTACGATTTCCTTGTATTCTCGAACGCGCGCGCCATCGCGAACCAGAGCGGCTTCTTCTGCATCGATGAATCGAACGGCAGCGGCCGAGGCAGCCGTTGCGCGAGGGGGTCCTTCTTCTTCGCCGCGTCGGTATAGAACGAGTAGTTGTCGGCAAGTTCCCACGCGATCACCACCTTGACTGCCGGAACGCGCAGCACGTTATTCAGGTACTTCTCGGCCGTATCGGCGATCATGGCATCGCGCGTCGCGATGTCATCCGGAAACGTGTCGTCGCGCACGTCGAATTCAGTCAGGTAGATCTCGACGCCACGTTCGGCCAAGGCATGAAGAAATTCGGCGAAGCGTCCGGGGTCGTGCGGGTAGCGGGGCTGCAGGTGGCTTTGCAGACCGACGGCATGCAGCGGCACGCCGGCATGCTTCAATTCGTCCACCAGCTGCAGCAATCCCTTGCGTACCGTGAGGCCGACCTCATCGTCGCGCTCGCTCTGTGCTTCGTTCAGAACCAGTTTGGTCTTCCGGTCGACCATCGCCACGCGCTCGAATGCGCGGCGCACGTATCCTGTGCCGAACGTGTCGTACCATGGACCGAGCCTGTAACCGCCGGGCGCCTTGTGCCCGGGCCAGAACGGTTCGTTGACGACATCCCATGAATGCAGTTTGCCGACATAACGGGCAGCCACTTCCTCGATATAGGAATCGAAGAACTTCTCGCGCTCGGCCCCGCTCATGTTCCTGATCCATTGCGGAACCCATTCGTTCCAGATCAGGCAATGGCCCCGCATCGGAATGTTGTTACTTGCACAGAATTGCAGCAGACGGTCCGCGCTCTCGAACCGCTTCGGCCCCGACTGCGGCGCGATGGTTCCCATCTTCATCGCAATGTCAGTCGTAACGATCCGCGTCTGCGTCTGATAGAGCTCGCGATAGGCATGATCCTTGTCGATGACAGGGCCTGCAGCTGCGCCGAACACGATCCCGTTACGGGCGGCGATGGCGCCGAGACTCTGCGTGGGCTGCGCCGCGAATGCTTCCTTCTCGTACGACGCAACGCTTGCTCCTGCGATAAGAGCGAGCGCATTTCGCCTCGACCACTGCTGCATAGCTGATCTCCATCACGTGAATGATTCGCCGCCATGTCTCGCCCTTCGCATCGCGACATCGCCATCGTTGCGTCGCATTAGTTCGATTTCGTGACGATGCCGGTTGAGAAAATTTTCGACACACAGTTCCCGTCACGAAGCAGCGGGCATGTCGATAGTTCAGCGTGAATGCGTCTCTCGATCAAATCATCATCAGGGGATCGACATGTCGGAACCGCCAATATCGTTGCAGCCGAGTCTCACCGTCGATGGCATCACCATCAATGTTCCATCGCTCCCCGCGGCGGTTTCGTCGATCGTGTCGGCTGCGCAACATGGCGACACCTTCAGCGTCTGTACGCTCAATCTCGATCATGTTGTTCAATTGCAGCAACACGCGAACTTTCGCGCCGCCTATCGCCGTGCCCGATTTGTCACAGCCGATGGGTTCCCGATCGTCGTGCTGAGCCGTCTCATGGGAACGCGCATCGAGCGGACGACCGGCGCCGATCTCGTCGAGCCGGTCTGCGCCGAAGCGCGAAAGAAAGGCCTCCCGGTCTTTCTGCTGGGCGCGAACGATCTCACGCTGAACGCGACGGCGCGACGTCTCTCGGAACGATTCAGGGGATTGCAGATTGCAGGCTGCCTTGCGCCGGGACCGGGGTTCGATCCCTATTCCAGCGAAGCCGATGCGGCGATCGAACGTATTCGCGACTCCGGCGCCAGGCTTTGCTTCGTGGCGCTGGGTGCGCCACGGCAGGAGCTGTTCGCCGCGCGATGCCTCGACGAGTTGAACGGAACCGGCGTGTTGTGCATCGGCGCCGCGCTCGATTTCATTGCCGGCACACAGAGCCGCGCGCCGTCCATCGCGCGCAAGACGGGGCTTGAATGGGCGTGGCGCATGCTGCGCGAGCCGCGGCGGCTCGGCCCCCGCTATGTCAAATGCATGAGCGTTGTTCCGCGCCTCGTTGCGCGAACCATTCCGCAAATCGTCCAGGCACGCATGAGGAAAGCGGCATGACTTCAACATTGACCCTGGCGCTACGCGCGCGAAATGCCAACCCGATCAAGCCGCGTTACCAGATCTGCCTGATCCATCCGTTCGACCCGCGCGGCCAAAAGGTCGGCGGCCTCGAAACCTACATCCGCGACTTCATCACGTTTCATCCCGTTGACACCGACATCCTCTTCATCGGCGTCGACTCGACGGGCGATCTGGAGTTGGGAAAGCTTCACCGGCTGACGTTCCGCGGCCGCGGCTTCGACTTCCTGCCCATCCTGCATTATTCGGACCAGCAGGCGCGCGAAGCGGCCCGCAGCATCCGCACCTCGCTGACCGGCCAATTCTTCATGGCGCTGCTCCGCCACTTCGGCCCGATCGCACGGTTGATCCGCGCCAGGCGATGCTCGGTCGATCTGCGGCGCGTTGAATTTTCGTGGCTGCCGGCGATCCTGCGGCTTCCCTTCGTTCAGATGCTTCACGGCGAAGGCGCACCGAAACTGCAGATGGATTCGCTGCTGCGGAAATACGCCTTCGTCCACAACACCGGCGAGCGGTTCGCCGTCGCCATGAGCGAGAAGTTCCTTTGCGTCAATCCGTTCATCACCGAGCGGCTGCAGCAGACCTATCCGCGCCGCAAGGACAAGATCGACACGCTCTGGACATGGGTCAATACGGACATCTTCAAGCCGCAGCTCTGGCCGCTGGACTCTTCACCGTTCCAGATCGTGTTCGCCGGCCGGCTCGATGAGTTCAAGGACCCGCCGCTGATGTTTCGCACCATCGATCGCCTGCGGCAGCGATTGAACGGCGATGTCAGATTTCACTACATCGGCACCAGCGACCCGCACCGGTTCGAGGAATTCGCAGCCATCGAGGACATCACCGTGCGCCACGGCTTCAAGGATGCCGCGGGCATGGCGGAGACACTGGCGAGCGCCCATGCCGGCATCCTGACATCCGAGTTCGAAGGCATGCCGCGTTGCGTGCTGGAAACCCTGGCGGTCGGCC
Organism: Bradyrhizobium algeriense; assembly: GCF_036924595.1. NCBI lineage: Bacteria > Pseudomonadati > Pseudomonadota > Alphaproteobacteria > Hyphomicrobiales > Nitrobacteraceae > Bradyrhizobium > Bradyrhizobium algeriense. The sequence continues at coordinate 6,132,783 of NZ_JAZHRV010000001.1, forward strand.
GGCCCGTCGTCGCCGTGCACCTGCCGCAGCTCGAATCCGTGATCCGCCCTGGCGTCAGCGGCTATCTGGTGGCGCGGGACGGCAGTCGAGACGACATGGTGGATGCGCTCGCGCAGCGGTTTGTCGATGTCAGGACTGGCATCGAGGCGGGCGCGATGAATCCGGTACACATCGCCGATTCCATCAGGGCGTTCACCCCTGGCACCCAGCTCGCGCGGGTGTACCGCTATCACCAGGAAATTCAGGATGCGCGCGGACTTGCCGCCGCGGCGCCGACCTATTGAGGGCGCCGGGTTGAACATCCTTCTGTTGACCAGCGAGTTCGCTCCCGCGATGGGAGGCATTGGGACCTACGCCCGCGAAATCGCCGCGGCCGCCAGCCGGCTCGGCGCCAAGGTCACTGTCGTGGCGCCCGACTACGCGCGGCAGACCCGCGACGACGACCGGGCCCTGCCCTTCGAAGTCGCTCGGTTTCGCGGCGGGCTCCACTCCATGCGCGACCTGCCGCGCAAGATCATGTTGGCGCGTCGCGGCGTTCGCGGCGATCGATACGACGTGGTCCACGCGGCCGATTGGCCGTTCTTCATTCCGGTCGCGCTTTCGAGGTGGCGAACCTCGGCGCGGGTATTGATGACGGTGCATGGCACCGAGATCAATGAAGCGCAGACGCCGCTGAAGCGCATCGCCATTCGCAGCGCCGGCGTGTTCGGGCCGCGCACGGAGGTGGTCGCCAACAGCCGCTTCACCGAGACGCTGTTCCGCGAGCGGTTCACCGTCGATCCCGCCAGGATCAGCGCGATCAATCTCGGCGTATCGGAATTCTGGTTCGGCGCGCCAAGGAAACGCCGCGAGATTCGCCTTGCCTATCGGCTGCCGGAGGACCGCCTGGTGATGATCACGGTGGCGCGAATCACGCGCCGCAAGGGGCTTCATCTGACGCTCGCTGCGCTGTCGCAGCTTCCGGACAATCTGCGCCAGCGCATCACGTGGCTTGTGATCGGACCGGACGGCGAAGCCGATTATGTCGATGAACTGCGACGGGCTGCCGGTCAGGCGGCCTGCGACATTCGTTTCCTCGGCCCGCAGCCGAATGAAGCGATCCGCGATCTCTACGCGGCTTCGGATTTCTTCTGCCTGACGGGACTGCCTGACACGACCGGCCGGGTGGAGGGATTTGGACTGGTCTATCTCGAGGCCGGAGCCGCCGGCCTGCCGAGCGTCGCGACCGAGGTCGGCGGGGTGCCCGATGCCGTGCTCGCCGACGAGACCGGAATTCTCGTGCCGCCATCGGTGGAGAGCATCTCGCTGGCGATCGCGGAACTGGCAGCCGACCGGGGCCTGCGCGCCATTCTCGCGGCGGGCGCCTCCGCCCATGCCCGCGCCCTTTCATGGGAACGCTGCGCGGCGACAACCTATGGCCTGGCCTATGCCAGCAAGCGGGCAACCGCGGACCGCGCCATCGGAACAGTGGCATGAAGCTGTTGGTCGCGACCGCGATGCTGCTCGCGCTCGCGACCGGTACGGCGCGGGCGGATAGCGAGAACTGCCGCAAGAGCCGCGAGTATCTCCTGGGCACTCCCGGCGGTGACCTGTCACTGACGCCGCAGGCCTATAACGACCTGTTCAAGACCTGCATCGCGACATCAGCCATGCCCAACGTGAAGGATGCGTATATCCTGAGGGATGGCGGCATCGCCGTGGTCCCCAAGCAGGACAGCGTTGCGGCGACGGCCGCCACGCTTGCGCAGTTCTGCGACGCTCATCCGCACGGCGTGCTGCGCTTCATCACGGCTAAGGAAAAGCTTGCCATCCGATCCGTAACCGACGTCGCACGGATGTCGTCGACCTCGTCGACGCCATGCAAGAAGATCAAGGGCCTTTCGTAACGCCCGCGCGCCGCCTCTCAAAACCTCACTTTTGCCGGTTGTAGTATTCCGGCATGGCGTGCGGATCCATCGCCTGCTCGGCCCTGCGCCCGAGAAAAAAGAAGCCGCTGGCAGCGTCGGCTGCGGCCCGGCCGCGGCCCAACGCATCGAGATACCTGATCCAGAAGAAGGGCAGCACGATCAGGCGTGACAGCTTGTTACCCGCGCCGAGCGCGCGCGAGAAATAACGGATCGACCATGCCAGCGCCACGCCGGCGCCACCGACCGGCCCGGCGCTGATTTCGGAAAATCGCCTGAACAACCAGCGGTGACCGCTCTGCGTGAAACGCGAGAAGTCATAGGCCTGCTCATGCACCTGCTGCATGAACGGTGTCTCCGCATAGACCAGGCCGTCCAGCCGGAGCACGCGATGCAGCTCGGCAACGACGGTGGCGGGCTCGAGCACATGTTCCAGCACCGCCTGCACCCAGACGCCATCGAACACGCCATCCTCGAACGGCAATTTGTGAGCGTCCGCCACCAGCACGGTATGCGGCGAGGCGTAGACATCAGTGCCGACGAGCTCGATGCAATCGTCCCGGTAGAGTTCGTCCGCGCCCAAACCAATCGTCCCGCCGCCGATCACGAGCACGACCGGCCGCCTCGACTCCCGCTTCAACAGATCGATGAATTTCGTGCTGTTGGAAACCGCCACCGGATTGCCTCCGAAGGTAAGGCGATGCAGCCGCGACCCCATGGAACGGCGGCTGACATCCCGCTGCAGCGCCGAGCCGTTCTCGGCGTCGTACATTCGGCGCTCAAAAATGCTGGCTGCAAAATCGATCAGCACCGGCTGGGTGCCGATCATGGGAAACCCTGCCCTGCTATAATCGCAGGCACGGTTGGAACATGACGGCTGTGACCACGCGTTCCGCAGCGCCGACAAACAGCGAGGGCAGCGAAGACGCATTTTCCAGTGCGCAGGTTCCGTATTCGCTACCGAGTGATCGACGGCAGAAGACTGCAAAGAAGGCCTCGTATGTCATTTCTACTGCCCTGCCCACGCCTGTTCGCAATCGATGCTATTTCGAATGCACCGACAGCGCAACAATGCCGGGACCGGGAACAATTCGGATGGTGACAATCTGGATGTCGCAGGAAGGTCCCCCTCGACGCTGCCAAGAGGGCTTGCGCGAACACAACGCACGAACCCGCCCCGTTGTTTCGAACAAAATTTTAGGATTTCTCGAAACGCCTTCCAGCGGGCTTGCTCCGCCTGCGGCCGGCCGCACCAGAGGAGATCGCAGCGTTCCGCCATGCGGTCGGACAGGCCCCGGCATCCGACCAGCCGGCCATGACGTTCCTGATCAAGATCGACGGGTCGAGCAACATGTCGAGCCGGATGCGCAGGCCGGTGTTCGGCCGCCCCACCACTTTTCCGAGGCTCTCGGCGAACAGGCGGAACACCGTCTTCGGAAAAAGAACATCGGCGAGCCGTGTTCCGATCGCCACGGCCTCGTCGATCGTGATCTCGGCGCGCCCGCCACGCGCGCTCCCACTGAAGAAGCTTGCACGCAGCTCAACGCCTTCCTCGACGGGAAACGCGACAGTCTCCTCCTCGGCCATGCGACCGGCGGGTGATGCGTCGATCCGGACGCCTATCTCGCGCGCGTTCCTGCGCTTTGCGACGATGACGAAGTCTTCGTAGGCCGTGGTGGCGTACGACACCTCTTTCGTCGCAGTCCGAGTTGCGGCGCCGGTCGTTGTTCGTCTGACCACCTTGAGCCCCACGCGTTGGCACGCAGTGCATGCACAGATGGTACGATCTGTGGCCGAGCGAACGTATCGGCTTCCGGCCGCGCGATGCGACGATGACCCCGACGTTGTGTCCTATTGCCATTTCTATTGAGGCGAGTATCGTACAGGCGTTTCAGAATTTCGATTTCAGGCGTTTCGCTCACGACCGTCGACAAGCTCAAAGGCATGCAGCCGGGTGACACCGGATGAGCTTTGCTGTGCGCGGTCAAGCGCGGATTGATCGCGCGCGGCGGTCGATCCCGGCGGAGGCAATTGCGGAGGTACAACATGGCCGCTCCGATCACGTTCGTCGTCCCTGGCGTCCGCGCAGACCGCGGCGCCACGCGCGGCGCCGGCGGCGCAGCATTACCCGTGGGGCGCGTGAAGGACTCCATCACCGTCACGGCCCAGCGCGCCGCCGGGGAATCGGAAGTCCGAACGACCGCAATTCCCGGAGAAGACGTCGTTCTGATCGAAGTCGCCGGAGGACCCGAGCTGTGGCTGCATCCGGACACCGCGCGGGAGCTGCTGCAATCCCAACAGGACGACCCGCTTCTCTCGCGCGGCGGGACGACGCTCGCGCCGGGCGAGGTACGTATTCCGGCCCGCTTGCAGTGGCGTCTCGAAGAAGGCGCGGCCGTGCCTGGCGCCACACGTGGCTTCCTCAGCGACGTGCTGGTGCGGGGGATTCAGGTCCTCACCGGTTTTGCCGAGGACAAGGCGGCGGATTTCGCGGCCTCGAAGGTCGTTCAGGCGTTCGACTCCAAGGTCAAGGCGGGCGTGTACCGGCTCGATCGTCAGCCGCCTGGATCGCTCAAGGACCGGACGCCGTCCACGATCGCATCTGGCGAGACACCATCGCTGGTGCTGATTCACGGGACCTTCAGCGAAACCTCCGGCACGTTCGGAAAGCTGTGGAACGAGCACCCGGAGCTCGTCGATCTGCTCTTCAAGAGGTTTCGGGACAGGGTCTATGCGCTCGACCACCCGACGCTTGGCGCAAGCCCGATCGCCAACGCCATCACGCTGGCCGAAGCCGCGCCAGAAGGCGCGCGGCTTCATCTGCTCACGCATTCGCGCGGCGGATTGGTCGCAGAAGTGCTGGCGCGGGTCTGCAGCGAACCGGTGGCGTCCGTCGAGCTGTTCGCAAATGACGGTTCGAGCGCGCAGGAGCTGAAGAAGCTCGCCGAGCTCGTCGCCAGGAAGCGCATTTCGATCGATCGGGTCGTCCGCGTCGCCTGCCCGGCGCGAGGCACCCTGCTCGCCTCCAAGCGTCTCGACGCCTATGTGTCGGTGGTGAAGTGGGCGCTCGAGCTCGCTCAGATTCCCGTCGCGGATGAGCTGGTCAAATTTCTGGGTGAAGTCGCCCGTCGACGCGCGGACCCAGACGTGGTTCCGGGTCTCGCGGCGCAGATCCCGGATTCGCCGCTCGTCAAATGGCTGCATGCGACCGACAAGCCGATCAAGGGCGATCTGCGCGTCGTGGCCGGCGATCTCGAGGGCGATTCGGTCGGCACCTGGGTCAAGACCCTCTTGTCCGATGCCTTCTTCTGGACCGACAACGACCTGGTGGTGCAAACGCGATCGATGTATGGCGGGTCGCCGCGGGAGAAGGACTCGACGTTCGTCCTCGACCAGGGCGGCAAGGTCTCGCACTTCAACTATTTCAGCAACCCGCGGACTGCGAATGCGATCGTGAACGCGCTGGCGCTCAGCGCCGATCCGCCGGACGAATTTCGCGTCATCGGCCCGCTCTCGTGGAGCGGGGAGTCGTCGACGGGGGTTCGGGCGGCACTGCAAGCGCGCGGTGCGGCCGCGGCCGCCGAGCTGCCTGCGCTCTTCATCTTGCCCGGCATACTCGGCAGCAATTTGAAGATCGACAACGATCGTATCTGGCTCGGATGGCGCCTCGTCAACGGCTTGAAGCAGCTCGCTTACGATCCCAAGGGCACCAATATCCTGCCGGACGGGCCGGTTGGCATCTACTACGACGACCTCGCGACGTTCTTCTTCGACGACCACGACGTGAAGCCGTTCGCCTTCGACTGGCGGCGCCCGATGGCCGCCGAGGCCAAACGTCTCGCCGACGAAGTCGCCGCCGCCCTCGACGCGCGCAAAACATCGAAACAGCCGGTGCGGATCATCGCGCATTCGATGGGCGGCCTGGTTGCGCGGATGATGCAGATCGTCAGCCGCAGCACGTGGGACCGGATGATGGCGGCCGACGGCGCGCGCCTGTTGATGCTGGGGACGCCGAACGGCGGCTCCTGGGCGCCGATGCAGGTCCTGTCGGGCGACGATACGTTCGGCAATCTCCTGACCAGCGTGGGCGCACCATTCGGCGGCAACGGGGCGCGCAAGCTCATCGCCAATTTCCCCGGGATCCTGCAACTCCAGGCCGGCCTGCTGAACGGTCTCGGCACCGACGCAACCTGGAAAGATCTTGCAGCCGCCGATCTTGCGGCGGCGCGCAGGAACAACCCCTGGCACAATCTGCCGCTGCAATTTGCCCAGTTGGAGTGGGGAATTCCCACCCAGGACGTGCTCAACGAAGCGGTCGAACTGCGGCGCGCGCTCGATCGGCAGCGCGACACCGACCTCGCCTCGTTCGCACACAAGCTCCTGCTCGTCGTCGGCAAGGCGGAGTTCACGCCAGCGGGCTACCAGAAGTCGGACGACGGCGTGATGTATCTGGACGCGCCGGACCAGGGCGACGGCCGGGTGCTGCTCGACAGCGCCGTGCTGCCGGGGGTGGCCACCTGGGTCGTGGACGCTGATCATGGATCTCTGCCCCGGCACAAGGAAGCCTTCGGCGGATACCGCGACTTGCTCAGCATGGGCCGGACGGATCGCCTCTTCACGCTAACCGCGGCCCAGACCGCGCGGGGACAGGCGGAACCAACTGCCAAACCGCTGGTGCGAAGCCGTCCGTCACGACTGCCGGGCGGTGAAACACCGCCACAGCGCGAAACCGACGTGCTGGCGCCCGCGGCCACGGCGCCCGCGCCGCAGGCGAAAACGCGGGCTGCGGGCCTGCACATCACCGTCATGAACGGCGATCTCACCTACGTCTCCGAGCCATTGCTGATCGGCCACTACCGCGCACTGCGCCTCACCGGCACGGAAGCGGTGATGGACCACGCGATCGGTGGCGCGATGATCGCGTCACTCCAGCGGGGCCTCTATCCGGACGCGCCCGGCAGCCACCAGGTCTTCGTCAACGTCACGACCAATGCCGACAATCCCTGGCAATTGCCGCGGCCGGAGGCCGTCATCGTGGCCGGTCTCGGCGCCGAGGGCGAGCTGCGCGGATCGCATCTCGTGAATACCGTCCGGCAGGCGGTCATCGGATGGGCGCAGCGTCTGACGGAGCGGCGTCCCGTGCCGCCCGAATTCACGCTCGCGACGACACTGCTTGGCAGCGGCGGCAGCGGCATCACGGCGGGACAGGCGGCACAACTCATCGCGCAGGGCGTGCGCGAGGCCAATGAACAGCTCGCCCGGGACGGCACCGCGCCGCCGCGCTGGCCGCGCGTGAGCCAGCTCAAGATCATCGAGCTGTTTCTCGACCGCGCCAGCGAAGCGTGGAACGCCCTCCGGGCGCTCGCGGCGGCGGACAGCGCCCGCTTCACCGTCGAACCGACCATCGCCGAAGGCATCGGCGCAATGCGCCGGCCCACGGATGCCGGATACCGCGGCGCCGACTACGATTTCATCAGCGCCATCATCCAGAAAACCGAGAACGAGCCGGAATCGATCGTCTACACGGTGAATTCCAAGCGCGCACGCAGCGACGTGCGTCCCCAGTCCATGCAGGTGGGGCTCGTTCGAAACCTCGTGCTGACGGCCTCCAACAACGCCAACACCGACGCGCAGATCGGACGCACGCTCTTCAGGCTGCTCGTCCCGGTCGATCTCGAGCCGTTCCTGGGCAGCAGCACGGAGACGGTGCTTGAGCTCGACACGAGCACCGCCGCCATCCCCTGGGAGGCGCTCGAGCCCTCCAAATCGGACGGAAAGTCGAGCGGACTGCCGTGGTCCATCCGCACCAAGCTGTTGCGCAAGTTGCGGACGCCGTCGCCGCCCACACGCGCGGTCACCGACGCTTCGGCCGACGACGACATTCTCGTGATCGGCGATCCCGCATGCGACCGATTGGTCTATCCGCCGCTGATGGGCGCGCGGCGGGAGGCGACGAAGGTCGCGGACTGCCTGACTGAATTGGTCAACCCTCGCCACGTCCATCGGGTCATCAGCGGGCCCAAGCCCGGAGACGAAGAACCCGATCTGGGGACAGTGATCAACGCCTTGATCGACGGGGACTGGCGCATCATCCATATTGCCGGCCACGGCGAGCCGCCGACCGACGGCGTCACTCGCGGCGTCGTGCTGTCCGACGGCGCGTTCTTCGGGCCGCACGAGATCAAAGCGCTGCGCGTCATCCCCGAGCTGGTGTTCGTCAATTGCTGTCATCTGGCGGCAGACGCCCCGAAAAAGCTCTTCGAGCCGGTCAATTACAATCGCGCGGAATTCGCCTCGGGCGTGGCCCATGCGCTGATCGAGGGCGGCGTGCGCTGCGTGATCGCGGCCGGCTGGGCGGTGGACGACGAAGCGGCGAGCGTATTTGCCACGAGCTTCTACAAGGCCCTGCTCGGCGGGGACCGCTTCATCGACGCCGTCGCAACGGCACGGGAGAGCGCGCGCAGCAGCCGTAACAACACCTGGGCGGCCTATCAGTGCTACGGTGATCCGGACTGGCGCTTTCGGACACAGACCGGCGATGCCCAGAAGCCCACGTCGCGACCAGCGGGGCAAGAATTTTCCGGCATCGCGTCGGCTCCGGCCTTAATCGTCGCGCTCGAGCGGATCGCCGTCGAAACCGAATATCAGGGCAAGAAGCCCGAGGATCAGGCCGTCCGCCTGCACTACCTGGAACAGAAGTTCGCCCAGTACTGGGAGGGGCGCGGCAACGTTGCCGAAGCGTTCGGCACCGCATGGCTGAAAGCCAAGCGCTTCGACGAGGCGATCAAATGGTATCAGCGCGCGCGCGAGGCGCAGGACGGGACGGCATCCTTCGTCTCGATCGAACAATTGGCGAATGCCAGGATCCGCCTTGCGTGGGAGCGCGTCGAACGCGACGGCAAGACGATCGACCAGGCGCGCAAGGAGATCGAGGACGCGATGACGCTGCTCGACAGGCTGATTGCGCTCGCGCCGACCGTCGAGCGGGAAAGCCTCTATGGCTCCGGCTACAAGCGACTGGCCCTGCTCGAAGCGGCAGCGGCCGCCGCCGCGGCGAAGGCCGATGACCAGACCGCGACGGCAGCGGCAGAGGCCGCTGAAGCGGCCGCCATCGGACAGATGCTGACGCACTACGAGGCCGCGGAGACGATCGCCCGCAAATCGCCTTCCGCTTCCACCCTGGCGTTCTTCTACCCCGCGATGAACCGCATTGCCGCGCAGCTCGCGAGCAATGCAGGTACGCAAGCGATGGACAACGAAACCATCACCCTGGTGCGCAGCTCGATGGGCACTGTCGCGCCGGATTTCTGGTCCGTCGTCGGGCAAACTGAACTGGACATGTATGTGGCGATCGCGGCGAACTCGCTCGCGGAAAAAGCGGGTCCCCTGATCGAGAAGTTCCGTGAGCACCATACACGGGTCGACAACACGCGGCTCTGGGGTTCCGTGTTCGACAATGCGACCTTCGTGCTGTCCAAATACCGCGCGCGTGCCAGTCAATCCGAAGCTGCGGCCGCGAAGCAGCTTCTCGATGCACTCGGCTCGCTGGCGGGTCGCGCTGCAGCGCCCGCATCCACGGGAAGCGGTGCGACGAAAGGCACTCCGAAAGCCGCGCCGGTGGGCAACACCAAGGCCGCCAAGAAGGCCAGGAAGATAAAGTTGAAGGCGAAGCCGGCCGGCGGAGCGCGGACGCAGCAAGGCAGCACGCCAAAGCGCAAACGGTGACCGCTCGGTCCAGCATCGTCGACCCGGCGGCTTCATAATGTCTGGAAGGAGGATCCAAATGGCGAAGACGGCAGAGCACAAGGCGAAGGCGGTATCGATCCATATCGGGCTGAACTCCGTTGACCCGAAGCACTACGCGGGCTGGAGCGGGGACCTCCTCGCCTGCGAGTTCGACGCCAACGACATGGCGGCGATCGCGCACGACGCCGGCATGAAATCGACGCTGCTGCTCACCACCAAGGCGACGCGGGCGAATGTGCTCGCAGCCGTGAGAGCCGCATCCAAGAAGCTGCAGGCGGGCGATCTGCTGTTCGTGACCTATTCCGGGCATGGCGGCCAGATCGACGACGTGAGCGGCGAAGAAGAAGAGGACAAGAAGGACGAAACCTGGTGCCTCTATGATGGCGAGCTCATCGACGACGAGGTGTTTTTGGAGTTGAGCCGCATTGCCGCGGGCGTGCGGGTGTTGGTCCTCTCCGACAGTTGCCACAGCGGCACCGTGATACGCGCGCGGGTTCCGGAAGGCAGTACGGCCGGGCGATCAAAGATGATGCCGCCTTCCGTCGCGATGCGGACCTATCGTGAGCATCAGGCCTTCTACGACAAGCTTCAGCGCGACGTGGCCGAGGCCGCGGGAAAGGCGTCCGTGCCGACGCCGGACAGCGCATTGGCGCGCGTTGCCGTCAGCAAGCGGCTGACCGCCATCGCCAACGAGTGCAAGGCGGCCGTGATCCTGATATCGGGCTGCCAGGACAACCAGACGTCCCTGGACGGCGATCACAACGGCGCGTTCACCGAGCAACTGCTTCGGGTGTGGAATCACGGCGCATTCAAGGGCAATCACGCCAAGTTCCACGCAGCCATCAAGGCGCGGATGCCCCGCACCCAAGTGCCCAACCTCTTCACCCTCGGTCCGGTCGGGAAGCTCCTGACCGAGCGGCCGTTCACTCCGTGAGACGCCTGCCGCGCAACGAGCTGCGCAAAGAAAAAGCCGCCTCAAACGGGCGGCTTTTTCATCGGACTGCTGAGCGTTCAGCAGGATATTTGGTTGCGGGGATAGGATTTGAACCTATGACCTTCAGGTTATGAGGGTAACTTCAACACGCGCTAACCCATTGTTCTAACGAAACTTGGCAACCATCATGTGCCGCTGGTGTGCCAAAGCCGCGCCGGCGACCCACTGATCAAGCAAACTGCGAGGTATGTTAGGCGAATAGACCCTTGGCAATTTGGTCCATTGCCCTCTTGTGATCATCGCTAGGAAACAGATGCCCGTACCTGTCCATGGTGACTTGCAGCGAAGCATGGCCCGCGAACGTCTGTACTGTCTTCGGCGCGAACCCGGCTTCTATCCAACTCGACACTGCAAAGTGTCGAAGCGCGTGCCAATTAAAACGACGGGGAGGTGCAGGAAAACGGGTCGGGTCCCTCAGATAGGCAGCCTCAAGGCGGTCAAAAAGAGGACCGAAGCGGCGCTTAGTCAGGTTGTCATGACTTGTGTGATTGCCGTTGTCATTCGGAAAAACTAGATCATCCGGCGTCTTAAATTTCGATCTCAGTTTCCACGTTTTCAACATCGCCGTCAGTTGGCTGGAAATCGGAACAGTTCGCACTCCAGCTGCGCTTTTCGGTACACCTTCCTCGCCATAGGCATCAACGCGGCGGCCAATGTGGAGATGGCCACTTTCTAGATCAACATCGCGCCAACGGACGGCCCATTGCTCCCCAGCTCGAACCCCCGTGGACGCTGCAAAGGTTAGCTTGATCCTTAAATCCTCATCCGCACCGCTGAGCGTAGCCCCCATGTCAGACTTCGACGGCGGGACAACTTTCTTTGATCCTTCATCACGAGGACCAATGACCCTCGTTCCGTGGGCCGCGTTGGCTGATATCCAGTCTTGAGAAACGGCATACGCGAGGGCACTGTGCAGCGTTGCCAGAATCTTTCTGGTAGTTGGAACCGTTACGCCGGCGCTGCGGAGGCGGTCTCGAAAATCTCCAACGGATCGAGCAGTGAGTTGCGATAGCTTGCGGTTACCTAGCCCGTGATCAGGATGCAGAATATGATTGCTGGCGTGCCCCTTGTAGACCGCGAGCATTTTGCGCGTCATCCGCTCATCGCGCTCATATCGGCCAGCGCAGTGCTCTAGGAAGCTCTCGCAAACCTCTTTGACAGTGACCTTGTCGGCAGCCGCTCGATACGTACCCGCCTGCATCTGGCCTTCGACCTGAATGCGAAAGGCATCTGCCGCCTTCTTACTCAGGTAATGCTTCCGTTGCCGGACGCCTCGACTATCGGCGTAGTCGACAACCCACGCGGCCTTGGTCTCGCCGCTCGTCGCTTTCCATGTGCGCCTGCGAACCGATGCCATGATCAGCTACCACTCCCTACATTGGCCGGTCGGGCATGGTGCATGGACCATCGCGACTTCAGCCGCACACGTCGCTCATTGATCTTCATGGTCCGTAATTTTTATGAGCCGGGCGTAGGTACGTCCAACGACGTCGGGTGGGTCATCGCCATTTCCATCTGGACGCTGATTTTCGCTGCCTTCAAGCAAGTATCGCGAGAGAAGTTCGACCACACCGGCTTTGAACGCCGACAACGCATACGAGTGCTCGTACCACTCTGTGCCTAGGTCGCGCGCGAGCATGTCAGCGAGCTTCCCAACAGCTGCAAGAAATCGGTTCGTCTCACGTCCCTGCGAGAGATACGACAACTGCAGTCGCTGCCGTATCTCAGCGCTCAATCCCTGATCACTCGCCTGAGCGTCCGATTTCAATCGAGCGACCAGTTCCGGAGGCAACACTACGGCCGTGTGAAGCATCGGGTTCTCGGCACGAGGGCGTCCACTTTTTCTCTTTTCTTTCAAAGGATTACCTTCTCCTGAATGATCGGTGCTGCCCACGCTATTGACTGTTAAGCTATACTTATTATGTTGAAAGTCAATGAAAAACGTATATTACGTAGCATAATAAATCATAGGATAGCACCATGAAGCCCGCAGTTCATAAAAAAACACAATTGAAACAGGTAGTTAATGGCATCGAGCGCCAGACTTATACAATCGAAGAGGCGGCCAAAATCCTGGGCATCTGCCGTGCAGTCGCCTACCGGAAGGGAGTGCTCCCTACCGTTCAGATCGCAGGTCGTCGCCTCGTTCCGAAGGTGGCCCTGGACAGGATGTTGGCCGAGACAGCGTGAGAGCGTTCGGGATGTTGAATGCTAATCCAAATCAACGGGCCCCTGCACGAGGCGCCGACGCAGACGTAAGCGGAGCCGCCGCCCTCCGGGTACATGCGTCTGCGTCCGTCGATACCGGGCTCAGTGATCTGGACGGAACGTTGGGGCCTGTCCAGCAGACCCAGCCGACGCTCGACACCGTGACTGACACCGGCAAGCCCGAGGACCCAGACGCCGGTCTGGACGCTCGCATAGCTACCCTCTTGCTGAAGAAGCCGACAACTGATCGGAATGCCGTACAGGCCTTCATGGCCGCCGTTGTGCCATGGCCCGCATCCCCCAATGACGCGGGCTGGGTCAACTTGCACTGGTCCTTTCCGGACAAGAACAGCACGGCCGTGCCGAAGACCAACGTCCTGAAGGGCGGCAAGCCCTGTAAGAACATCGCGGACTTCATGACGGACGTGGCGTGGCGGCTGCAGCGCCCCGAGGGTTTCAAGGACATGTTCTTCTGCACGTCGATGCAGCGAGACCATAAGACCAGCCCGAATGGTACGAGGCGCGCTGCCAAGTCTGGAGCCGCTGCGCTGGCCCTGACGTCGATCTGGGTGGACATTGATGTCAAGGCGGGTGACCCAAAGCACTATCACACCGAGGCCGAGGCGCTGAAGGCGATCCTGCTGTTTGCGAAGACAGTGAGGCTTCCAGACCCGAGCGCCATCGTGCGCTCTGGGGGTGGTCTTCACATCTATTGGATCAGCCGCGAGGCGCTCAGCCCACAGGAGTGGCTGCCATACGCGCAGGGGCTCAAGACCCTGCTGCGTGCCAACAACGTCCTCGCCGATACCGTCGTCACCACGGACGCAGCGCGCCTCCTGCGGGTACCCGGCACGCTCAATCACAAGCCGAAGTATCCGCAACCAATGCCAGTCGGACTAGTTGATGGTCTGCCTCTGGCGGTCTACGACTTCCCTAAGCATCTGATGTTTCTGCAGCAGTTCGCCGGACCGATGGTGGCGCCGACAGCCGCGCCAGCCCAGCACTCGATCTGGGCAGATGACCCAACAGTCCCGCCCTGTGCGCGTGACAGCTTCAAGAACGGCCCTGCGGCTGCGTTCGCTATGCTCAAGGATGAGCCCGATCTCAACGCAGGGATCGACAAGCACGAGGATCACAAGCTCGACCCCCGGCCAATCTTTACGAAATGCGGCTTCTACCGGGATGCCCTACTGAACGGCGGGAAGGACTACGACAACTTTCTCTGGCATCTCTCGATCCTTGGCACCACGTTCATGCAGAATGGCAATGCCATCGCACACGCGATTTCTAAAGACCACGCGACCTATTCCGAGGACGGTACACAGAAGGAGTACGATCGGGCGGTGGCTGAGCGGGCTGATCGAGGATTTGGATGGCCGAGCTGCATCACCATTGCAGGCGCTGGCTGCGAAGCGTGCAAGACGTGCCCGCTCCTCGCAAAAGGAAAGTCGCCCCTTAACATTAAGGCGGATATTACCGCCACGGTAAATCCTGCGGACGAGGTCACATCGCAAGCCAAAGTGAACCCCGGGAGCAATTCCGGCTATCAACATCTCCCTAATCCGGCCATGCGCCTTATGGGTCTGCGTGATCAAGGCGCCGATATCGACACACTGTTTGCCGTAATGAACGAGGCATTCGCGGTTACAAAATACGGTGGGCAGATTGTGATTGCCTTGCTGTTTGGTAATGACATCAGTTTCATGACCATCGATGACTTCCACAAGATGTTCGCCAATCTGGTGATCTTCAAACAGACAGCTACGACAACGGAAACCATCAAAGTGAGCAGGCGATGGTTCGAGTGGACGGGGCGCCGGCAATATCTCGGACGCGGCGTAGTATTCGAGCCGGGCGGTCCGCTCGATATTCCAAACGACATGCTCAACCTTTGGCGCGGCTTCGGCGTAACTCCTAAACCCGGTAACTGGGCCTTGTTGCGCTCGCACATGCTCAATGTAGTGTGCTCAGGAAACCAGCAGCATTTTGATTATCTGCTGAGGCTGTTGGCATATCGCGTGCAGCATCTTGGCACACAAACTGGGGTGGCGGTCGCATTGCTCGGCGCCCCAGGGGCAGGCAAAGGCGTCCTCGCCCGAACATTCGGCCATTTCTTTGGGAAGCACTTTGCTCATATCACCCACGGAGATCAGCTCACTGGTCGTTTCAATGCGGCCCTCGGTACGGCCTCTACGGTGTTCTTGGACGAAGCCCTGTGGGCTGGTGACAAGAAAGGCGAAGGCGTCCTGAAGGCTCTCATCACGGAGCCGCAGTTTCAGCTAGAGGCCAAGTTCCGTGATCCAATTATGGTCAAGAACTTGCTCTTCATCATGGTCGCGTCCAACAACGAGTGGGCTATCCCGGCTGGCATGGGCGATCGTCGCTGGTTCGTACTCGATGTTGCCGACACCTACGCCGGATTGGGCCATCAGACCTATTTCGCTCCGCTCTACGCCGAGATCGAAAACGGCGGGGCTGCTGCGATGCTGCATGACCTGCTTAACATGGACCTCAAGGCGTTTGATGTTCGGGCTATCCCACATACGGCTGCTAAAGCAAAACAGCAGGCGCTCTCATTACACGGTGCGCTGGCGTGGCTTTACGACGTCCTGCAGGAGGGCTCCATCAGCAGCGAGCAGTGGCAGGACGGCGGTCTGACCATAGACACCGATCGCGCCTATATGTGCTACGTAGAGTTCAGCAAACGCCAGCGCGACTGGAAACCTGAGATTAAATCAGTATGGTCAAAAAATATTCGGGCTGCCCTTGGTTCGCACATTAATCCTACTCGACCGACTAAGGGTAACACGCGCGTCCGCTCATTCCAGTTCGCGCCCCTCGACGACTGCCGGCGGCAGTTTGCATCCCACCTGTGCGCCCCAGACTTGGAATGGGAGATGGAGGGCCAACCAGACTATCAATCAGAGGAAACCGGCTAGGACGACGCCCGCCTCGATCCCCGACAATGAGTGCGAACTAGAGATAGAGAACGGGTCACCGGATTAAGGGCCAGGACCGAGCCACCGATGCAGGGCGAAGTGCAGCGTGGTGTCCGACCTACACCTACGTACGTCCAACCTCGCAATCGTAAGGTTGGACGAAAGAAATGCGTCACTTCCTTGATGCAGTCCAACCAGACCAACCTGTCCACGGCGGCGAATCCAACCCCAGTCTGCAGTTTGAGAGTGGGAGGGGCCTCGTTGAGAAATCGGCAGGGGAATAGAAGCCTTTCTCTTTCTTAATTTTGGTTGGACAGGTTGGACACCTTGGACCGGCACTGAAAAGCCCGAGGCTTCTCGCGTCCAACCAACGCGGCGTGCATCCGGACGTGCGGACCGGCTCATTCCCTCCCCGCCAAAGATAACAAAGGTAGCAAGGTTTCACCGCCCCCTCCACCACCGGCGCACGACGGCTCCCCGTCATCGCGGTGCTCACGTCCCACCTTGAAATCTTGAGGCGGCCCCAGCGGCGTTTGCCCCGGGTTTACCATTTCGCACCAGATTACTGGGTTCCGGAACATGTGGCGGATCGACCACGAAGTGGGTGGCCGATTTCCGCGGCAGGAGGTGCAAATGTCACTACTCAAGAGACTAGAAGAAGCGTGCGCGGAGCTTGATGCGCAGTATCAGGACCCCTGGCGTAAAAAGGTGGAAGCCGAAGTGCGCGGTAAGGATGCCATTTCCACCGCTGCGCTGCTCGACGCTGTTCGCGTGCCGGCTTCGACGGGCAACGCACGCCGCCTTGCTGCCATCATGCGCGACCTTCATTTCATTCCGATCAAGTCGCGGCGGCTCATGCCGGGCGGCCGGGCAGGAAACACCGTCACACGCGGCTGGGCACGCCCTGTTCGCACAATAAAGTCGTCCCCAACGACGAGCAACGCCGGTAGAGCCGGTCCTAACCTACAGGGGATGATCCAATGAGATATGAGCTTCGACAGGAAGGCAACAATTTCATTCACGTGGAGACGGGTCAGTCTGCAGGCTATGTTACCCCTCTGGAAAACGGCCGGGGGTTTAGTGTGCATCGCGATCTGACGGAAATTAACGAGCGCGATCAGATCGGCGTTGTCAAATCCATCCAAGAGGCGTTGCCTAAACTTAGCTATTACTATTTGAAGCACCTTCCGAAGTGGGTGCGCAGAAGAGACGGCCAATTTGGTGGGGACGCTGGGTACGTAATGTGTACGGTCTATTCCAAATGGTCTTTTTATGGGGTGTTTGAAGTAAAGCAGCAAGAAGACGGACAATGGGTTGCCACTCGCTGTACGGAAAAACTGCTTCGCGACGGCGAAGAAGTAACCTTCCCCACGGCGGAAGTAGCGCGCTACGTGGTCGATCGGCACAAGCGTGATGGTATTGCAAATTATCCGGCGCTCGATGACGGCTACTCGTGGGGAAATTAACCCGGTGGGACCGACTGGATACCAAACCAACGGTAACAAGGTTTCATTCCTTAGCTTTGCGCAACTTGGTCGTGCAGCGCCAGTCTGCTAAATCAATACAATATGATTGGGACAGAATGGCGCGGAGAATGGCATGAAACAATTTCACGGTTCGCTCGATGAGTTGAAGGCAGCGGTGGCCGCATGTCACCCGAATGGGGAATGGACCGCCGCTCCCACGAACGGTTTGCAGGCCTTCAGAGCAAAAACCGGAGAGGTATTGAATTGGTGGCCCACAAAAGGAACACTTCAGTTCCAAGGCAAAAACCAAGATGTGTTTCGAGATAAACTCGCTACGGCTTTGGGTGCACCTGCACCGGTCATTGCTGTCGCGCCCACGGCAAATGCGAAGATTTTTGTAGTGCATGGCCATGACCGCGATGCTCGCGATCAACTTGAACTCGTGCTGATGCGCCTCGGCCTTCAGCCGTTCATTTTGCAGAACTCGGATGGCGGCAGCAAAACCATCATCGAGGCGCTAGAGCAGCACATCTACCAAGAGGCGGCGTTCGGCATCATTTTGCTCACTCCTGACGACTACGGGTACGTCAAGACGGGCACGGACGCAGATCGACAGCCGCGTGCCCGACAGAACGTGATACTTGAGATGGGGATGATCATGGCAGCGCTCGGACGAAGCCGCATGGTCATCCTGAAGAAGGGAGCTTTAGAGCTTCCCTCGGATGCTGGGGGCATTTTGTATATTGAGTTCAACGACCACGTTCGCGAAATCACTCCTAAATTGGCGCAGCGACTTCAGAGCGCTGGTTTCGATATCGATCCACACAAGATCGCTGCTGCTTCCGCGTGATCACACCATGACAGCGAACGTTAGCGTAAGCAGATTGCAGCCTGGCCGGCGCACCGGTGACCGTCCCATTGCTGTAGTTCTGGCAAGTGCAAAGGTAGAACGTCCTCTCCGTGCGATACTTGGCCGTTTGCAGGCGTCTGAGCTAGGTCCGTTCGTCCCCCGATAACAGACGTTCGAGGACGGGGGGTGCTATGTCCGTTTCGTGCCAACAACGGACTCACAGGCAAACCTGCTCGATTTCCTCGTCGGCGGGGCTAGCGACGGTCAGCCCTCAAACGCGGCAATTACTCCGGCAACCCCGCCTTGCGCAAGGCGTCCGCGTATTTGGCGAAATGTTCTGGTCGAAATTGCATGAGGCGATCCTTGAGATTGGAAACGCACATGTCTGGATCGAATTGAAGCGCGCGCGCAATGGCCTGATGCGCGTCCTCGGAGCGCCCGGCCGAAGCGTAGCTTGCCGCTGCCACCCGTAAGGTGATGAGACTCGGCTGTTCCCGGACTGCCTTTTCCGCCCATAATGCCGCGTCGCTATAGCGACCAGCGAAAAAATGACCAATTGCGGTCACGGCCTGCATCGAGAACATGAGGGGGTCGAGCGGGCTTAGGCGCATAGCATGGGCCATGTGCTCGATCACCGTGTCCGTTTCGCCGAGCGAGGTTCTCACCCAGCCGCTGGCGGTCCACGCAGCCGCCAGGTTCGGATTGAGGACGAGCGCCCGATCGACCAACGCGGCGCCTCCTTCAGCATCATTGGCGACGTAGGCAAGCGCACATCCGCCGTAAGATAGCGCGACCGCGTCGTCCCTGCCCAGCGCCGCCGCCCGCTCTGCGAGGCGTTTCGTCTCGGCAATGTCTTGCGCGGGTTCCATCATCCAGCCATTCAACTTGCGCCAGACGTAGCACCACGCCGCCATGCCATAGGCGGTGGCAAAATCGGGGTCCAGTTCAGAAGCCCGGTAGAACAGCCGCAGCGCCTCAGCATTGGCCTCCTTGGTCCAGAGGTGGACGCTCGCGATCCCACGCAGATAGTAGTCGTAGGCGTCGAGGCTCTCCGTCGGCTTGCGCTTGGCGCGCTCGATCTCGGCTTGCTCCAGCTTCGGTGCAATCGCACCCACCACGCTCGCGGTGACCTTGTCCTGCAGATCGAAGATGTCATCAAGCCCACCATCAAACCGATCTGCCCAAAGATGTGCCCCAGTGGCGGTATCGACGAGCTGTCCCGTGATGCGCACTCGGTTGGCTGCTTTCCGGACGCTGCCTTCCAGCACGTAGCGCACCCCAAGCTCGCGCCCGACCTGCTTCACATCGACGGCGCGCCCCTTGTATGTGAAACTCGAGTTGCGGGCGATGACGAACAGCGCCTTGAAATGAGATAGCGCCGTGATGATGTCATCGACCATTCCATCAGCGAAGTAGTCCTGTTCCGGATCACCGCTCATGTTGGTGAATGGCAGAACAGCGATGGAGGGTTTGTCGGGGAGAGCGAGCGGCAGGGCAGTCTCGATCGGTGGCTTTGTTAGCATTGCCGGCGAAAAGTTTGGGCCGATGCGCACGCGCCAGACGCGCATTGGCTCGGCGATATTCTTCAATACCTGCGGACCCATATCGTCATAATCGATACCGATCTTGCCCCGAATTTGCCGATGAGCATCGTCTGAAATGCTGACGCCGCCAGGTTCTGCGATCCCTTCGAGACGCACCGCAATATTGACCCCGTCACCAAAGATATCATCGTCTGCGATGATAATATCACCGACGTGAATGCCGATGCGAAATTCGATCCGCATGTCCTGCGGCACATCGGTATTTTGCTCCGCCATGCTGCGCTGGATTTCGTCGGCGCATCGGACGGCATCGACCACGCTGGCGAACTCAACGAGAGCGCCGTCCCCGGTATTCTTGACGATGCGTCCGTGATGCTCAGCGATTTTGGGATCGAAAAGCGTCTTTCTGAGAGCTTTCAGTTGCGCCAGCGTGCCTTCTTCGTCGATCCCTATTAAGCGGCAAGAGCCCGCGACATCCGCCGCCAGAATAGCCGCCAGTCGCCGCTCTACGTGCTCGCTGCTCAAGATCGACCCCCGGGCTCGGGGAAATTGAATGGTTATATAGCAGGATTGTGGGCCGATGTCCGGCTATGCTCATGTCCGAAACGGGTCATGTGTGGACGACGCCCGCGTTGCAAGAAGAATCTGACGTTCGGCTTGCGGTCGGGTGCAAGTCATGTGTCCGGCCTGTTTGCGCGGCACCATGACCGCTGGCCCTGATGTAGTCCGCGGATCGGGTCCCAATCATTCGCACGGGCTTTGACGCCCATGACCCAGAAGCGGGTTGTCCCAATCGACGGCTCGACCGTTTCGCATCACGCCATCATCACCCTCGCAATTCGGTTGTCTTGCTCCGTCGTCGCCTCACGCTCCCATTGCCAAGCCTCTTTAGGCGGCTGCAGCAAGCTCCGGCGCTCGATAGTATCCTCCCTTGGCCATGATCGCCCAAGCGATGCGCGCCATCTTGTTGGCAACGGCAACGGCGACGAGCTTGGCCGGCTTCTTGGCCAGCAGCCTCATGACCCAGGGGTGCTTTTGCGGATGCTGCCGGGCGTGTCGAACAACAGCTGTTGCACCGATGACGAGCAACCGTCGGAGATAGCGATCTCCCTGCTTGGAGATGCCGCCGAGCCGCTCCTTGCCCCCCGTCGAATGCTGCCGCGGAACAAGTCCGATCCATGCCGCAAAATCCCGACCGGATTTGAAGTCACTCGGGTCTGTGACAGTAGAAGCAATGGCCGTGGCCCCGATCACGCCAATCCCGGGCACGGTCTCGAGGCGGCAGCTCATATCATTGGCACGATGATGGGCGTGAATGGCGCGATCCAGAGTCCCGATTTGCAATTCCAGAGCAGCGAGTTGATCGACGATGGCCTGCAGCGCCTGTTTCATCGCAGATGGAAGAGCTTCGCGGTTACTTTCGTCCGTGATGATCGCGGCGAGCTGCGCGAGACCTTCGCGCCCCGTCTCCGCAATGAGGCCGAACTCGGCAAGGTGGGCTCGCAGCGCATTGATCAGCTGCGTGCGCTGACGGATTAAAAGATCCCGCGTTCGATGCAACATCAGCAAGGCTTGCTGATCGGCCGACTTGATCGGCACGAACCGCATTGATGGGCGTGTCACGGCCTCACAGATGGCGGCTGCGTCGGCAGCATCGTTTTTCGACCGTTTGACATAGCCCTTCACGTAGCTCGGCGGCATCAGACGCACGGTGTGACCGAGCTTGGAGACTTCACGTGCCCAATGATGAGCGGTTCCGCAGGCTTCCATGCCGACCAGGCAAGGGGGAATCTTGCTAAAGAAGTCAATGACCTGCTTGCGCCGCAACTGACGAGTGATGACGACCTTGCCCGCACTATCCACGCCGTGCACTTGGAACACGTTCTTGGCGAGATCAACGCCGATGGTGCTAACCTGCATGTGGACGACCCCCTCCAGTGATTCGTTGTTGAACGATCACCCTTTGGCACATTCGATGCCGGGAGCGGGCGTCGTCCACCACATCATTCGCGTCGGTTTTGCCGCGCACCGATGACTTCTGGTCTACCCCTATAAACAGACATCGTTATTGTACGCCGGGATGTCTCACATGCGCCATTACGTGCTGTCAGTCGGGCCAGAAAAAGCCCGGCCGTTAAGCCAGGCTCTCCCGTTGGCGTGTTTATTTCACTGCGTCTTCTTGCGCGGGTCGTCAGCCGGGTTGATGTAGTCGATGCCTGCTGGCCCGAGATACTGAATTTGGATGATCGCCTCCTCGTTCCCTGTCCAAGCGTAATGTGGGTGGTTCGCCGGGTGCGTATACAACGAACCCGCCTTCAACATCTCGCTTTTCTTTTCTAACTTTTCACCCTCGCCGGTCCCGAAGGTACCGCTGATCACGGTGGCAACCTCGACAAAGGGATGAGTGTGTGGCGGAATTTGATAGTTAGGTGGAAACTTAACGCGTTGGACGACCATCTCAGCTTTTGCCGGATCGCCCAGAATGGTCGTGAATTGCGCACCCTTCGGTAGGGTCGGGCTGTCCTTCCAAGTCAGCGCATCGGGCTTCACCACGATCCCCATCATGGCACCTTGCGCCAATGCCGAACTCGCCAACGCGATCAAGCCGACCAAGATAAGAAGCTTTTTCATGGAAGTCCTCCCTGGCATGGTTGACTAAAAGCCCTGCGCGCCGCGATCGACACGCGTTCCAACGACGCGCCAAAGGTTCGTAACATTAGGGCAGTCAATGAGCGGCGGCCATATAAAATTGAGCGTGCGAGTGACCTCGAGCGCCCAGCCGCCTATGTCGGGCCCGGTTCCCAAACCATTTGGGGGAGCGCCCTTGCGGGCCTTAGTGGATTGTAGGGCATCGCCTCGGCGCTCGATTGACGGAAGGCGCAGAGGACCGCTTAGGGTCAATTGCGTCGTTTGACCTCTGCCTGCCATTTCCGGCCTACCTCGAACAACGGACATCAACAGACCGGTCTCGTTGGTCCGGTTCGTGCCAATTGCAGAACTAGGGTTTATCGGCTTCAGCTTTGTCCGCTTTATCGGAACAATTTAGTCTAGGGTCTGGGTAGCTTGGACACGGCGGCCACTCACGGAAGTTGGCCCTAACCTGCCGGGATTTCTCCGCCAATCCGTAACTGGCCCACAATGCCAAACAATAGACGCTGCCGCAGATCAGGCTGGTCGCGATCATGAGCGCAAAGACAACGCGTCGACCGTTTGTCATTTACTTATCACTCTTCAAAGCGATCCAAATGTCAGCTTGCATTTGGGAAAATTCTTTCGACCACTTCATCGGGTCGGATCTTTGATAATGACTAGCGTCTAGCACATGCCCGTGCTGCGGATCATCACGAAGCGCTCCCAGAACGATCCCTCGCCCGACATCAGTATGGGTGCAGGCAGTCGGAATAAAGATTATCGTCAGTGGGCCAACATCGATGGGGCCTTTGATCACCCTATCAACGCGCGCTTTCATTATGACCCACAGACGCCCCATGGCGTCGCTAACATTCCTTTTGGGGTCATAGATCGTCGCCTCAACAATCACAGGCGCATCAACGTCGGACGGAACATGCTCGAATAGGATACTGGCTGCCTGGTTGAAGCAGGCAGATGCACTGGTGCAGGTGACGAAGCAAAAGGACAAACAGATGAGCCATACGCGAACGAGGCTCTTTGCTGTGACGGTTGCAGTGTTCATGGCTGATACTATAGATGTAAACAGTCATTGCGCAACTTCCGCTACGGGGTCATTCGCGTCACTTTGACCGTGCACCGGTCACTTCCGGTCTTCCGCAACAAGCGACAATGCAGGAGCCGGTCGGCATGTCTCAAAGGTGCCAACAGCAGGCCCTGCCCGATTGTTTATGGACCTGCCGCTTAGTTCGGCATCCCGGGGAAAGACCAGATGGGCGCGTCCCAAATCGTTGTCCATCCGTCCTTGATGCCGCCGTGCGGCGTGAATTCAACGCGAACGACCACGAAGCTTCCGGTCCCGCGGTCTAGTCGATAGATGTGCCGGAGCCGCGCGGGCGAAGTGTCCGAGCCACTTTCAGCCTGAAAGACTTTGGCTTCCTTTTCCCATGTGATCACACCCGGCCTGGCTGTTGTACCAAAGCCGTCCGGGTGCACGATAATCGGGAATTCCACCGGCGTTGGCCTCAGCACGTTTGAAACGTCGAACACCTGATGTGAGCCAACGATTGCGGCGCAGAACACGATAGCAAGACGGCGGCCTTCCGGGCGTATGAAACGAGCTGGACGCTCTTTGATGTAATCTTTGTAGCGACAGCCTGATTGTTCGGCCGCAAGGGCAAGGGTGCCGGGCACCAAAGCGGGGTCCGAAACTTCAAACTCAGTTCGTCCATTGGCTAGCGTGCCCCACTCGCGACGTGTCTCCGTGCGATCCTGTGCAAGCACCGCTGCGGCCGAGTTGAATACCAACATCCAGGCGGCGACAAGTCGAGGAAGAATGGAAAGGATCGGGCGCATACTTGTTCTCTTTCAGGAGCCACAGTCGCAACTTAACTAATCCGTCTTATGATTTCCGCTATGGGTCCAGGCTGTGTGAAAACCCCGTCGATGCTATGATTCTCTTGCTGAATCGGCGGGGGAAGTGATGCGGGGTTTCGTTCAAGGGGCGGATCGCCAGCAGACGACGCTGTTGCCGGAATGCCTCGATGATTGGGTCGACGAGGGCAATTCTATTCGCGCGGTCGATGTGTTCGTGGATGCGTTGGAACTGCGCGACCTCGGGTTCGATGGCGTTGATCCTGCAGCGACCGGCCGGCCGGCGTACCATCCTTCGCCGATGCTCAAGCTTTACATTTACGGCTATCTCAACCGGGTGCAATCGAGCCGGCGGCTGGAGCGCGAGGCTCGCCGCAATCTCGAGGTGATGTGGCTGACCGGACGGCTCGCGCCGGATCACAAAACCATCGCCGACTTCCGCAAGGACAATGGCGCAGCGATCAAGAAGGTTTGCGCGCAATTCGTCGAGTTGTGCCGCAAGATGGGCCTGCTGACGAAGGCCAGCGTTGCCATCGACGGCAGCAAGTTCAAGGCCGTGAACAGTCGCGACAACAACTTTACGCAAGGCAAGATCCAGCGCCGCCAGAAGCAGATCGAAGAGAGCGTGGCGCGCTACATGAGTCAACTGGACACCGCCGACCGCCAGACTGCCGCAGGAGAAGAGCCGTCGGAAACGGTGCTGCTGACCAAGACGCGGCTTAGGGAAAAGCTGGCGAAGCTCGAAGAAGAAGTGAAACGGCTGGCCGCGATTGAAAAGGCATTGCTCGCCTCGCCCGACAAGCAGATATCGATGACCGATCCCGATTGCCGCTCGATGGCAACGAGCGGGCGCGGCTCCGGCATGGTCGCCTACAACGTACAAAGTGCGGTCGACACCACGAACCATCTGATTGTCGCGCACGAGGTCACCAACGTCGGCACCGATAGATCGCAACTGGCGGCGATGGCGCAGGCGGCGAAAGCCGCACTGCGCAGCGATCATTTGGACGTCGTTGCGGATCGGGGCTACTTTAAAGGTGAGGAACTCCTGGTATGCGAACAGGCCGGGGTCGCGGTGACGCTACCCAAGCGCAAACCTCGGGAGCCAAGTCGGCAGGCCGCTTTGGGAAACCTGATTTTGTTTATTTGGCCAAGGACGACGTCTATCGCTGCCCGGCTGGCGAAAAGCTGGCGCACCACTTCACCGCTGATGAAGACGGCCAGAAAATGCGGATTTACTTGACGAAGGCGTGCCGCACATGCCCGTTCAAGGATCAGTGCACAAGGTCCAACGAGCGCCGCATCAAACGCTGGGAACACGAACACGTCGTCGAGGCCGCGCAGATGCGGCTCGATCAGAACCCGCAAGCCATGCGTGTGCGCCGCGAAACCGTCGAGCATCCGTTCGCCACGCTGAAGATGCGGATGGGGGCGACACACTTTCTAATGAAGCGGTTGCCCAATGTCGCGACCGAAATGGCGCTGAACGTACTCGCCTACAACCTCACGCGCGTAATGAACATCGTCGGCATCAAGCCGCTCCTGGTGACAATCCGGGCGTGAAGAACTCGTGCTGTTATACGCATCGTGTGACCGTTCAGGTCGCTCGGCGTAGCCCGAGGTTGCGCCCGGGTTGACTCCAGACTCGATACAGCAAAAATACGCTCAGACCGTCGTGTCGACGCGGATCGTTCCCGGTTGCGTGCGGTTTTTGGGGGAGGAAAACCGTTTTTACACAGCCTGGGTCAAACTGAGAAGTCCGGGTGGGTCACCGGGAAGTCGGCTTTGCCTTCAAGAACGGACATCGTCAGACCGGTCCCGTTGGTCCGTTTCGTGCCAATTCCGGACTCATGCACCGCAGCAAACGACGTGCGTAGGATTGCCGTGATTTTACTCGATGTGCACTTTGACCCAGGTCAATTCTATTGGTGCTTGGGGGCGTATTAATATTTGGTCCTCGCATCGTAATTAGAGGCTGCGATGCAAGTTTTATCTACAGGAAGCGATGCCCGAGCGCACTTACCTGCTCCTCACGGTCGGGATCATCGCATTGATCTTCATAGTATCGATGACAATTCCTTTTGCCTCGATACTGATCGGCGCTGTTCTACTGCGTCACGCTCGATGGAAAGAGATAGTGCTGGTATCGAGCCTGGGCAGTGCGACGGGCGGGAACCGCCGATTGGTCTTGGCGCTGAAGAGCGGATGGTCGATACGAAAGCGATGGAGGTCGTCGTGGAGGAAGGCGACCGGCTTGTCTAGCTCTCCATCTCCTCCGAAAGCGATCGAGTTCGCGCAACGCTGGGGCAGACGTATACGCAACTACATTGCGCTCGATTCCAAAGTGCTCGGGATATTGCCGCGCATACGCGAAGATCGTTCAACTCTACCAATCGAGAGCCAATCGTTCGTCAGCAGCGGCGACGGCGTTTTTATCCCCGCATTTTCGTTTCCAGGATTTGGCTCAATACCAGGAGTGATACTGGCCAAACACCGACCCAAATTCCCAACCGCTCTGCGTGGGCTTCTTGCAAAGCCGCTCTTAAAGCAGGATCGCTAATACTGGCAAGGACTGGCCTTAGGACTTCAAGCTGTGGCCCAAAGTACCATACCACCCATGCGAACGGGATAGAAATTAGTCCCAACCAAAACAAGACTTGAGGTAACATTTTCATTTTTTCCTCCTTGTGTCGCAGAGTCTAGTCATTCAGCGCGAGTGCCTTTGAATGGAGGCCCCTACTAGACCATCTTGCTAGGCTCCTCGCTGTGCCGTCGTGGTGCTGCGTCTTCTCAGTTTGACCGGAGCCGTTGCCGGAACGCCGCGAGCCGCTTTTTCAATTCCGGATCTCCCTCCGGGAGGGCGATTGACGCCAATCCGGCGCGGCTGCAGCGCCGTCGAGCAGCGTGATGAACGCGCGTCGTTTCATTCGCACCTGGTCGGCCTCTTGTCCTCCAGGGAAAGGATAGCACACCTCGGTGGTGCAGGAGACCCTGCGCTGCGGAATTTCAACCCGTTGCGGCTTCCTGGTCGAGCGTGCGGGCGGAAATCTCCGCCGCCAGGTCGCAGTCAAGCACCTCTTTGACGTTCTGACCGATGCGCAGGGGATCGAGCAGTTGCAGGTTCGGGAAACCTTCGAGGAAAATGATTCGCATGACCAGCTTGTCAGCGTGCTCCATTTCTTCGATCGATTCCTTACGCCACTGCTTGGCCAGATCCTTGTAACCCCAATTGTCGAGCAGCCGGTAGTGCAACCAATATTGGTTGACCGCGGTCAATTCATGCCGCAGCGCCTTATTTAGAAATTCGACGACCTTTGCATCACCCTTCATAACCACGCTCCTGTTTTGGCCATGGTTCAGACTCTAGAAAATTTAGTCTGAACGATGCCACTGGATGGCGGCACCATTGAAGCCTAGGGCTGCTTGTCCGCGGGCGCAGCGAGTACGGCGCCGCCATCCGCACGACCGACTTTCGCTCCGTCAAAAACCTCGTCCATGATTTCTCGGATGTTGCGGGCGCAGCGACCGCAGCGGGCTCTGCAGCCAAGGCAGCTATAGACATAGCTGGTGGTTCGGCGCGTCGCAGTGTTGGCGACAGTTCGCACCTCGGTGTCGCTTAGGACGTTGCAGGAACAAACGATCATCGGAAGCCCGCTAGCTCCGTTCCTTGTCTGCTTTATCGCAGTCACCTTCGGACTTCGGCGCAAATCCCAGCGATTTCCGCTCTACCCCGAAGAACGGACATCGGCGACAGCCGATGCGATGTCCGTCTCGTGCCAGATTCGGAGACTCATGCACCGCAGCAAACAACTAAAATTATTCGATCACTTCGGCGAACAGAAAATGCGGGATTGTGATCTCGCCGAATTGGCCCGCGTGAAGAGAGTAGATTTCCCGAAAGCGATTTGCGCATGAGCGACAGAGATCACCCCAAAGCTCTGCGCCCTCTCGTTGACGACGAAGGTCAATTAAGCGTCCTTTCAGCAGATCGCAGTGGTGAACTCATTCATGGTGTCCGTCCTTGCGGTGCTCGTTCATTGGTTGAAAATGGACGCACAGAAGACCTACGTCCTCTGGCTGAATCGGAACACCGAGGAGCAGGCATTCAGCGGCCGAGGGGCCCGTGCTCGGCAGGTTGCCGCACATCTCTCTGCCGAAGTACGTGCAGTCCTGGCAGACACCGAAGCGCCGATGCGCCCCACTCGTAGCTAGAGTGGACAACACTTGGTGCAGGGCGCGGCGCATCGCAGTTCGCTCTGTCGCGTCGAGCGAATCCACGGCGCGCACCAGAACTTCGAACGGATCGCGTGCAAGGGCTTTTTTGCCCTTGCTCGTCAGTCGCAGACTTACGCTTCGCCCGTCCGTCTTGAATGGCTGTCGGACCAAGTACCCGCCCGCTTCAAGCGCCTTAATGGCTTGTGTTGCGGTGCCGCGGGTTGTCGCTTGAAATTCCGCGAATGCCGACGGGGTCCGCGAGAACGGGTTGGCACGGGCGAAGAAGCGGAGCGCCATCCATTGGGCCGGACTGAGCTCGCCGTCATAGCCCTCAGCTTGTACGAGCCGTCCCGCCTGCAGCAGGAGCTCTGCCGTTTCGCGCGCTGACATGTTTGCCTCTTCGAGATATAATAGCGTTTCGAAATTAACTTGACAACCGATTGGATGCAGATAATTTTGTTTCGAAACTAGTTTGAGGGCTTGATCATGGCCCGCAACGCGGCCCTGCCGATCCTTACAGCCGAACCCGGCCTCACCCGTTATCTTGAGGAAATCCGGCGGTTCCCGATGTTGGAACGCCGGGAAGAATACATGCTAGCCAAGCGCTGGCGCGAGCACGGCGATCGCGACGCGGCGCACAAGCTGGTTACCAGCCATCTGCGGCTCGTGACCAAGATCGCCAGGGACCATCGCGGCTACGGCCTGCCGATCTCCGAGGCGATCTCCGAGGGCAATGTCGGCCTGATGCAGGCGGTCGAGCGCTTCGAGCCGGAGAAGGGCTTCCGGTTCGCCACGTACGCCGTGTGGTGGATCAAGGCGGCGATCCAGGAATACATCCTGCGCTCGTGGTCGCTGGTGAAGATGGGCACCACGGCCAACCAGAAGAAGGTGTTCTTCAACCTCCGCAAGGCCCAGAGCAAAATCTCCATCCTCGACGATGGCGATATGCGGCTGGACCAGGTGAAGATCATCGCCCGGCGGATCGGCGTCACCGAAACGGACGTGATTTGCATGAACCGGCGGCTCGGCGGCGACGCCTCGCTCAACGCTGCGATCCGCGAGGACGGCGATTCCGGCGAGTGGCAAGACTGGCTGGTGGACGAATCCCCGGACCAGGAGACGACGCTCGCCGCGGGCGAGGAGTTCGATAACCGCCGCAAGACGCTGTCCGATGCGCTCACCGTGCTCAACAAGCGCGAGCGGCGCATCTTCGAGACGCGCCGGCTCGCCGAGGAACAGATCACGCTTGTGGAGCTGGCCGAGGAATTCGGCGTCTCGCGCGAGCGCGTGCGCCAGATCGAGGTGAGCGCCTTCGAGAAGGTGCAGAACGCAGTGAAGCACCCCGTCGCGGCGATGGCGACCCCGGCGTCTCTACAGGTGCGTTAGCTTCCAACCCTCTCCCTTGGTGGGAGAAACTGACGATGGACGTGTCGCTATGGGTACGTTTTACGGCAACCGAACGACGCGAGAGGGGCGCCGCTCACCGGGTGCTGATCGAGCCCTCGCTCGACGATCCATGCACGGCACTTCGCATCATCGATCGGGCGCCTAAGCCGCGCACTGCAGATGGAAAGTTATCCGACGTTTCATAACGAAGTCGGGGTGCCGATCGTCCGCATTGGCTGCCGCGAGTTCAAGTGCATTGGGGATAAACCGCCACAAGATCACCCACACATCTTCCTCAAGATGGGCGATGCCAGTGAGATCGTCTGCCCCTATTGCTCTACGCTATTCCGCTTCGATCCGAGCTTGGGCGCACACCAAGCTGATCCGGCAGATTGTGCTTACGGTGACAGGGACTGAGTCAAAAAGCAGCAACGCTGCTTCCTTCGTCATGCCGGCCGCAGCCAACCAGCCTCAGGCGCCATCGTCCCGCAGTTTCGGGGCGGTTCACCATGACCACGAACGATCCGAATTCGGCAGGATGCAAGCCGGCAGGATGCAAGCGTCACGACGGCCGAAGCTAGAGCTGCGGCAGCAGCGGCAATTTCCACAGGTCTCTTCATGCACGATGCGACTATCTGATTTCGGGGTCGTTCCCGTTCAGACTGCCGTTCGCAGCCGCCTCATCGTGAACTCGATCCCCCCGCCTGGCAGCTCGCGCCAGTGCTCGACCTCGCTCATGTAGGCCGGCTTCGGGTAGTGATCGAGGAACTCCCTGACCGTTTGGCGGGCGTCGTCACGGCGCTGGGTGAAGGTCTCTCGCACGAAACCATCGCGGGCGCGGTGCTGCGCGCGATGATCGCGCATCCGGTCCGCCAGCTGACGCGGGGTCTTGAGCCCTGCCATCGCTGCTACTCCATATAAAGCGATGCCTATTAGATTGGTGCGATTCCGGTCCGGGCAAGTCCGGAGCAACCCATTACTGCAAAGAAAAAGGCGCGCCACGGCACCCCGCAGCACTCCCGAAGCCGGAGAACCTTGATGGAGAGATGCCGCATAAATCCGCAGCCGAACTTTTGGCCGAGTGCCTTCTTCTGGCGATGGATCCGCACACGCGATGCATTTAGCGCGTTAATTCGCCTGTTCCCTAAAGGAACGGGGCCGAATTGGACCTACGGCAGGCTTGATCCGATGCCGACGCGAGCGGGCTTGGCCATTGCCCAAACGCTTATCGCGGCGGTCTAGGGAAGATGGGCGCTGGCAGATTGATGCGCTCATGCAGCCCTCGCTTGTAGGAGGCCGGATAAACCACCATATGTTAGTCTTACCCCCGTCTGAGGACCATTCTCATGGTTGTTGCTGGCGGCGATTACGTCCATTTCGTGGTGGAGTACGGCGGCAAAATCGAAAAGTGCCGGGTAACGGAGACTGCCCTTCTGAACAGAGAGCGTATGAGCAGAAGGGACGCAGGCCATGCACAACTCATCGCTATCTTTGTAAGGCACCGAGCCGAGATCGAACATCTCGCTCGCGCGAAGTTGCAGCGGGAGGGGCACTCTGACCGCGGTGTTGTAGTGACCACTGAGGATCTGAACCCTTGATGCAGGCTGGCTGTTCGACGCCAACTCTTGCGCAAGCGACGACGTGGCCACTAGCTGTTGAGCGCCGTTCGTTTAGGTTATCCGATGAACCGGCTTCGTCCATTGCGGTTATTCCTGCCCCAGTCGATCCATGAGGCGACGGTCAGCCCGTACGTCGCGCACTCGGCTTTGTTCTGACCCGTGGAGAAGTGTCGGCTACAAGTGGCGCGGGGAAATGAAACAGGAGAGTTCTGTCCATGATCGAGGGGATCAGCGCGGTCACACTGGGCACCCACGAAATGCCACGAGCTGTCCGGTTCTACGGCGCGCTGGGGTTTGAGGTCCTGCATGGCGGCGAAGGGTCGTCCCTCACCAGCTTTCGAGCAGGGGCGAGCTTTCTTAACCTCATCGCCCAGCCAGCCGAGCGGCGCTGGTCCTGGTGGGGGCGGGTAATCTTCTACGTTGCCGATGTTGACGCACTTTACGACCGTGCGCTCGCAGCGGGATACCAGCCAGCTACCGTGCCCCGCGATGCCGAATGGGGTGAGCGCTTCTTCCACCTAATTGACCCCGACGGCCACGAACTCAGTTTCGCTCGGCCTTTGCTCCCGGTTTCCGTCCAATAGCAGCTCGAAGCGGCCTCCCATTCCAAGAAGCGCTGGGAGAGCGTATGGTGCTGCGATTATCCGCTGAACCTGGGAGGCAATCATGCAATTCAGGACAACCGGACTACTGTTGCTCGGCGCGATGGCGCTTCCCGCCTCCGGGACCGCACAAATCACCCCCGCTCCACCGGCAATTACACGAACAGTGATCGCCGCAACCAAACTGCCGACCGTCACAGACGTGCCGCTCCATTTCAAAGCAGTGAGCGTCACTCTTCAGCCGGATGAGAAGAGCGGCGTTTTGGGAGCCAACGGCATCCTCTACCAGATGTCAGGATCGACCGAGGTCGCGCTCGATGGCGAGGCCAAAATGGTCAACGCCGGAGAGGGGCTGTTCATCGCCGGCGGAAAGACCGCGGCGCTAACGGCGGGCAGCGGAGGGCCATCGACTTTCCTCCACTTCTTCCTCGCGCCCGCCGTGGACTTGGGTCGGCCTGCCGAGACGGCACCTGCCGCCGTGAGAGAATTGTATCGCACAGCGAATCCGATCCCCGACCTGAAGCCAGGCGGTTATGATCTCAATCTCACGCGAGTCACATTTCCGGCGCGGATGCCCTCCAACCCTCCACACCATCGGTCAGGCGCGGCTCTATATTTTATCATCTCCGGCACCGGGGCCAACACGGTCGACGGTAAGACAGAAGCAAGGGGACCGGGTTCTTTGATCTATGAACCCTACGGCCTCGTGCACCAATGGGGAAACCCAGGCGACGAGCCGTTGATATTCTTGGCCTTCTAGCTACCGACGGGCGGCCAACAGTGTCATGCCCGCATTCCACTCCTGGAGGGCGCGATGGACGACGACAAGGATAAAAACGTAATCGAGAAGTTGGTCGATAAGATCAACGACGCCGTCGAAAACATAACAACCACGGTATCGGACGCCGTGCAACATGCAATGGAGCCAGACCCCGTGAAGCCGGGCGAACAACCCGTTACCTATATGCCGATGGCCGGTGACGGTTTACTAGCCGACCCTATGATGCCGCCATTTGTGGTAATTCCTCGTCGAAAGAAATCAACTTCGAAGAACGCGCCAAAAGAGTCTGGTAAGAACGCGGCTAAGAAAACCGTCAAGAAGTCAGCAACGACCGCTAAGAAGGTTGCAAAGAAAACGAAGCGATGAAGTCGAGGCGAAAGTGAACTCGACTCTCAAAGTTTGGACGCCGGGAACACGGACTTTGATCGATAAGATTTAAGGCCGATCTCAAGAAGCGTGCGGAGAAGAAGGCCAAACGAATGCTCCTGAAGGAGCCCAAATGGCAGGCGAAACGTTAAGGGTTAATCGATCACCTCGTCGGAAGCGCTGCGTTCTTTGAACAGCGTTCTCAGCAAGCGTTATCCGACCGAAATACCGACGGCTTTGCGCGGGGGAAGATCCGATGGAGTCGAGCAGTGCAGATTTTTCGACGATACTAAACCGCATTCTTGATACGGCGGCGGACAACCTCAGGATCGCAAAGATTCTGGTTCAGATGGGCCTCGATCCCAACAGCATCACCTACGACGCACTATTCAATCGGCTGCTGGAAATTGTGCTAGCCAACATTACGCTTGCCAACATGTTCGCTCTGGTTGGCGCCATCTTTCTTGTCGCTACCTTGCTGATGCATACAATGGTGCCGCTGCGCGTCGCGAACATGGCCGGCTGTACATTCTTCGTCGCCTTTGGCGCGCTTTCAGGAAACGTCGCGACTTTTATCTTGTATCTGCTGTTGCTGCCTATCAATGCAATTCGCCTCCGTCAAATGCTCAATCTGATCAAGAGGGCACGTATCGCGACGGAGGGCGATACCTCATTGGAATGGCTCAAACCTTTCATGACCGAGCGCAAATATCGCCGGGGCGATAAATTGTTCAAGAAGGATGATGCGGCCACCGAAATGTTCTTGACGGTCACAGGAAAGTTTTTGGTCAGGGAAATCGACGTCGAACTTCCGCCGGGACGACTGATGGGCGAGCTTGGTTTCCTTACTCCCAATAAACGGCGAACCGCGACCGTCGAATGCATTGAAGACGGGCAGGTGATGACTATAACTTATGATAGGCTGCTCGAGATCTACTTTCAAAATCCGCAATTCGGTTACTACTTTCTCGTGCTGACCAGCCAGCGCCTGCTGGAGAACATCTCGCGGCTAGAAGGAATTATCGCACAAGAAAAAGCCGCGCGGCAGACTCCAGCCACGGATGATATAGCTTAACCGTTGGCTCTTGATGTCCGCACTTTGGGTAACAGGACGTCCCCACGCAGTGCGGGTCTCGCGACGCAACGATATCCGGTGGGTCATTCGCGGCGATTTGCCGGTGCACTGACCACTTCCGATCTACCCCGATAAGCAGACATTCGCAGGGTGCGTCGGCATGTCTCAAAGGTGCCAGAAGGCGACATGCACCCTTCCGCGGCCCGCGACTGTGCAGTACCATCGTGACCGGCGGGACGTGCCGCAGCCCAGCTTGTTCGCGGCAAACTCGCCTGGCTGTCACGATGTCCTTCATGGAAAGCCTCTTTAGCGAGACCGTTGACCTTGGAGAAGAAGACCGGCGACCTGAACGACTAAATCGTTATGGTTCCGTTGCGGTCACGATCCGCGAACCGACGAACCGACGGGATGTGAGACGGTGGCTAATGCATTGATGACGACATTCGTTCTAATTCCCGGAGCTGGCGGTGCTGCATGGTATTGGCATCGCGTCCTGCCATTGCTCAAGCAAGCCGGTCACGAGGCGCTTGCCGTCGACCTCCCCGGTGACGACGCTCACGCAGGCCTACACGCCTACGCCGACCTCGTCGTCGCCTCGATCGGGAAGCGAAACGACGTGACACTCGTTGCCCAATCGATGGGCGCATTTACGGCAGCGCTCGTGTGCACTCGCGCTCGGACGCCGATTCGCATGCTCGCCTTCGTGAACGCGATGATCCCTCTTCCCGGCGAAACGGCCGGTGAGTGGTGGGATCACACTGGATGGCTCGAAGCGCGGAAGGCTGCGGCCAAGCGTAGTGGCTACAGCGTCGAGTTCGATCTCGCCACGTATTTCCTCCATGATGTGCCAAAGGATGTCGCCAAAGAAGGAGCCGCGCACGAGCGCCAGGAATCCGAGATCGCCTTCAGCGAGCCCGCGAACTTCCAAGCGTGGCCCGACGTTCCGATTCACGTGGTAGTTGGTAAAGACGATCGGTTCTTTCCGCGTGACTTTCAGGCGCGCGTGGCACACCAGCGGCTCGGCAAGACCATTGACGAAATCCCAGGTGGCCACCTGGTTGCGCTCTCCCATCCACGCGAACTCGCCGAACTCCTGCTTGCCTACGTCGCGCAATAGGGTATGCGAGCCATTGGAGCGATTTTGCAGCCCGCTGCCCGGCCGCGAGGCCACTCTGAGCTGATTCAGGTCAGTCCGGTCGGTTTGATCACGAGCCGACAACTTCCCATCCAGTTTTATAAGCAGACTTGGTCAGCGTCGGTCGGCGTGGCATGTTGCGGAAATTTACTAGCCAAGCTTGCCCCCTAACATTTGATTTGGTGGACGACGGTCTCTTCTCGATAAGATGGAGATCGAGGCGACGATTTCTTTCGACTGGCTTGCAAGGCCTGTCGTCAGGGGAAATCGCGATGACCGTCAAGGAGCTCATAGTTCGACTGCAGGCGCTTCCCAACCAGGATGCGCTTGCAATTATTGCAAGCGGCAATGCAAACGAGTGGCTGGTAGCCACTGGCATCGTTGAGCGCGGTATTTCACCGTCACCTGCAAACCCGGATTTTGTCGTACCAGGCAAAGATCCTGGCGTGGAGATCATCTAGCGGCTTCTCCTGCCAAACGAAAATTAATTCGCGACGGTGCCAACCACACCTAAGTCCTGTAACACCGTCTGGTTTTGGTCCAATTCCGGACTGTTCCAAATAGGCGGGTAATGTGGTACTGAATCTCTCTCGGCACGCCAAAGCGATGTGAGCTTTGGGAGAGGCCCGCGATAACTCCGCGATCTGGCCATACAGGCGAGGTGACGTTTCCATCGCGCGCGTTGCCCGACAGCAAGTGAGTGCGGGTAGCGGTCCATTGACGCGGCGACGCGAGAGTTAACTTACCGCGCAAGACGGTCCATGGCGGACGGGGCGTTTGCTTAGGGGGTCATCATGTCGGTGAACCACGGCGACGGAAATGAGAACGCCCACCCTCACCATCACGCCTGCACCAATCTCTTTGGCTGCGGCGACGAGAAGGGCACGGGCATCATCCGCGAGGACATCAAGGATGCCGCGTTCGACAATCGCGCGTCCGATACCCTCCTCCACATGGACGAGGTCGATCAGGAGACGCTCGACGGCTATCTGTCGGCGCGCGGTCATTGGCGGCGCAAGTTCCTGCAAGCAAGCAGCTTCATGGGTGCGCTCGCCGCGATCGAGCCGTGGTTTGCGAGGCTGGCGCGGGCGCAGGAGGCCGGCGCGGCGCCAAAGCGCCAATCCGATCGTGGAGGCCGCGTGCACGTGGTCCCGTCGACTAAGGAGACGGTGCAGCTCGGCGTGTACGACGCCAACCTAGCGCCCATTCTCGCGATCGATTCAGGCGACGTCATCAGCTTTCCCGATACCTGGTCGCACTTCCTCAATGAAATGCAGCCTGGCGTGCCGATCGACAGGCTGGCGAAGCTGCGGGTCGACAATCCCGGCAGAGGGCCGCATTCGATCATCGGACCGATCGCCGTAAACAAGGCCGAGCCGGGCGATGTGTTGGAGATCCGCTACCAGCGGATCCGTCCCTACGAATGGGGCGCCGTCTTCAACAACCCGGGCTCGCTGGGGACCGGCCTGCTGCCGCAGGACTATGCTCAGGGGCAGATCAAGTATGTCGATCTCGACCTGCGCGCCATGAAGGGCAAGTTCATGCCCAACATCACCATTCCGTTGAAGCCCTTCCAAGGCACCTTGGGCGTTGCGCCACCCGATGGCTATTTCCCGCCCTTGAGTCCCGGCGTCACCAGCTCGGTGCCGCCGGGCCCGCACGCGGGCAATCTCGATCTCAGCGAGCTGTCCGAGGGCTCGACGCTCTACATCCCGGTGTGGAAGCCGGGCGCCCTCATCTATACGGGTGATAGCCACGCGGTGCAGGGGGACGGCGAGATTTCGCTCACAGCGCTGGAGACGCGGATGAAAGAGCTGCGCATCCAGATCATCCTCCACAAGCAGAAGAACCTGGCCTGGCCCGTGGCGGAGACGGACACACATTGGATCGTCATCGGGCTCGACAAGGACCTGAACACGGCGATGGCACTTGCTGCGCGCAATGCGATCAAGTTCCTGGCGACCCGGGCGAAGATCAGCGAGCTCGACGCCTACGCGCTGTGCAGCGTGGCGGTGAGCTTCCGCGTGACCCAGGTGGTAGACATCGTGCGCGGCGTCCACGCACTGATACCGAAGACCATCTTCGCTCCCCAGCTCAGGCGCGAGATGACGATGGTGTGAGCGGCTCGAGTGCGGCGCCGACTTCCGCTGTGGGTCAATCGCGTCGGTTTGACCCTCCGCCGGTGACTTCCGTTCTTCCCCCAGCTTCGGACATGTCGCTGCACCGCAGTAACTGACGCGATGGGCCACAAGCAGAAAATGCGCCCACGCGCATGCGTAAGCTTTACTGCCACAAGCAGGGCTGCCTCGCGCTTGCGCTCCGCTTACCAAATGATGCAGTATTGATGCGCAACTAGGGCGAGTGATGGCGCCAGTTATCCTTTGCACTCGCAGTGATATTGCCACATTGCCTCGTGCTGTCCGCCTCCGCGCAAAGCACTGAGAAGTTCATGAATAGCGTGCTGAGTTGTGCTGGTGGTCTAACGGTCAGTATCGATACAAAACTCTTAGGTTCAGTTCGTTCCCTATACGAAGGAGATCGAACGGAGGGACCGCACATTTAAAGTCTGAGACGTCGTTTCTTTCGAAGATGCCCGAGGCAGACAGGCTTGCTTGGGATAGCCATCGGGATCCTGCTTGGCAACCAAGCGCTGGCAGCGCCGACTTCGACGTTCATGAATGCTGTCGCAGCGTGCGGCGTGGGATCGAAGTGTCTATTGATGCTAAACTACAAGGCTCTATGCAGAGCTGGTACGAACAGAAATCAACGGAGGGGCGCGCAACTCATACAATTTTGGTCGAAATAGCAAAGCCGTTGCCGCAGGGAAAAGTCTATGAGCTTTATCTCGATTGCTTGAAGACCTTGGTGAAGGACTGAAACAATCTTCTGATGGAGATAAACCTAACTCTTCCGCTATATGCATCGGCTTGAGCCTTATCCGTCGCTCTTGAACTGCATGGAGCGTAAGTCTCGCCGCCTTGGGGCGACCTGACGTGACGTCTCCGTTAAGGAGGACCATGTGATGCCAACCCCAAGAGCAATGTTGGATCTCTCGAGTTACGCCGGGGTTCTGCCCTATGCGAGTGAGCTGACCGGCACATTTCAGCCAATGATTGGTTGGAAAGGTGGCAGGTCCAGCGGAAGGTTCGAAGCAGGAGCGGCCCGCGACAGGCGCAAATTGCTCGATCGGTTCGCCGAGCAGTTTCAGGCCAAGGTAGAGATGGCCGCTGCAGCCGCGGGGACACCGGGCGACCTGCTCGACATCCAGATCGGCGTTATCCCGTCCCGCTTGCGGATGCAGGGCACGAGCATGCTGCTTTCTGTAATCGCCAGCAGATTGCCGCCCGAGCCTCCCTCCGGAAACGGAGCAACATGGAAAGACTTCATCAACCAAGATGCATTGAGCAGCATAATCGAGGAGATAGAGAACAACCTCGAAGCGGTGCTGAAGAGAAGCGCCCGCAATGCAGAGGCTGTCGAACGCGTCAGGAGTATCGCCGAAAGCGAATCCCGGCTTGCGGCCGCATTGCTCATGCTCGTTGCAAAAGACGAAACGGGTATTCTCAACTCCCTCTTCTATTTTGCGGACGTCGAGAAGATCATCGGCCAAAGCCTCGACGATCTTCGTGCCGGTAGCGACCGGATTGTGCCAGGCGTCGACCCGACTGACCGCGATCAGCTTTCGGGCGGTGTCATTTCCCCGCTCGGGATCATTCACCTTTACCGTCAATATTTCTTCGAGCTCGACACTTTCCTGGGTACACCGGTGCATCACGTATGGCTGGCTCCGGGGGCAACAGTCGAACTGAATGAAATCCATACACGTAAGGAAGTCACCGAACGATTGCTGTCGCGGCTGATCGAGACGATTCGAACCAGCGAACAAACCGTCACGGTGCGCGACGAATTGTCGGACGAGATGCGAGAGGATTCGTCCAACGACTTGAGCCTCGGCGCCTCTGTCACCGCATCCTATCCGAAGGTCTCGGCCACCGCTACTTTCGACATGTCGCGCACACAGGAACGTTCGCGCGAAGAGCTCCACAAGCAGTCGCGCGAACAATCTTCCAAAATCGCGGCCTCTATCCGCTCCAACTACCAGTCGACCTTCCGCTCGACAACGGAGTTAACCGATACATCGAGCGTCAAGCACGTCTTCGCTAACCCCGGCAACGACCTTAAGAACTACGAGTTACGCCGCAAGATGCGTCAGGTGGCGATCCAGGTGCAGGATATCGGCTCGTTCCTTTCCTGGCAGAGCTATGTTGACGATCCGGGGCGCGAGCTCGGCGTCGCGCAACTAGTTCATGTCGCCAAGCCCGCGTCGTTCGATTCGATCCCAGATCCCGAACTGCCGGCGCGGCATGAACCGTTCGCCGAAACCGACAAGGCGCTAACGATTCCCTTTCTTCCGGTCCGCGGCGGGGCCGACAATCGCGGGGAGGTCTATCGCAACGGGGTTGAGGAGAATGACGAAGAGACCTGGGGAAGCCTTGAGCGTATCCAGGCCGACTTTCCGCAAACCGTGTATTGCGCTAAGCCGAACCATGAACTGTCCGCGGTCGAATTGCGACCAACCGATGCCGTGCAATTGTCCGTTCGGAATTTGCAGAGCGAGGCTGGCTCGGCCAGCAAAGCGACCTTCACTGTCCACCTCGATCTTGTCAGCTTCGACGGTAAGCCCCAGCTCAACGTGCCCATGGTGTTGCACTGGGTCCCAAACGCCAATGCCAACACAGAGATCGATGCAAGCATAAAGGAGATCGAAACGAACCGGACGAACGCGATGCGCGCGGAAGTCGAAAAGGCCTTCGTCGAAGCTGTCAGGGAACGAGTCACAGCCGTAAGCAAGATAGTGCGCCGCCCTTCGACCGACCTACGCGAGGAAGAGCGGATCGTTGTCTATCGCCGGCTCGTGCAGGACATGTTGATGAACAAGCTGCGCATGCCCGACGATCGCACCCGTCACATCGCGGCAGAAGTCATTAATTCGATCTTCGACGTCGAAAAGATGCTCTATTATGTTGCACCAGAATGGTGGCGGCCGCGGTTACACCATTCGCAGCAGGAATTCGCATCGGGAGCAGCGGGCGCCGGCGGAGCCACGCTCCCGCTGGTTGGCTGGGGCGGCACGCGCGAGGTGGGCCGCGACAATTACATGATCACAGACGACTCCGAACCGGCCCGGCTCGGCAGCTCGCTCGGCTGGCTGCTCCAGCTCGATGGCGATAACATGCGCAACGCATTCCTCAACGCGCCCTGGGTGAAGGCGGTGATCCCGATCCGCCCGGGCCAGGAAGCTACCGCGCTGAAATGGCTGGCCAGCGTTGAGGTCGAGGGAGCCAACGGGCTCGATGCGGTCTATTCGGGCGACGACTCCGAAGTGACGCTGGACGGCACGCCTTACAACCAGCTCACAATCTTTGAAGTGCTCCAAGATCTCGCTGAACGGATCAAACAGAAGCACCAGGCCTCGGAGAAGATCACCGAATATGACCTCGGCGACAACAACACCGTTCACGCCCGCCCCGTCGATCGGGTGTTCGAGTATGGCTTTAACCCGCTCCAAGGAGGCTTTTCGATGCCGGACGACGACAAGTTTCCGATCGTCGACCAATGGGTCGAGATCTTGCCGACGGATCAGATCGTACCGGTGGAGGTGACGTACGATCCGATTACCGGACGGCAGGTCTAATGGGCCCAGTTAGGGGGAGTGAAGATGCCGAGGCAACTGGTCAGGCCGGACGATACCGTGGTCTTCGACTGATCGCGCCCGAGGCCCAAGGAGAAGGCTGATGGGCGACGACTTCGACTCAACAGGCCGGAGCGCCGATAGCGCGCTGACATTCGATGACGATCCGGCTGACTTTGATCCGGCGTCGTGGGGCAGCGCCGACAGTGACCGCCTGGCGGTGGCTTGGTCCCGCTCGGATATGCTTCGCAAGCTGCTGACCGAGCGCAACCCGCCGGATCATAACGACCAGTATGCCCTGAAGGCGTGGTTGGTAATGCAGCTGCCGACACTCTACCTGTACTGGCGGATGAACGAGTCTCAAACCGCACTGAAACCGCCCAGCAAGACGGTCAGTCTCTACATCCTGCTTTTCCCCGGCGAGGCGCGAGACAACACCGGTACCAAGGACCTGAACGACAACGTTATCGGCCAATGGTGGAATGCCCAGTACCAGCAGATGCGTTATGAGGCGATCGGAAACATTTTCACCGCCCAGCACGGCTTCTTCGTCGCGGCCCAGACCTATAAGACCGCCTTCATCCTTACTCATGAGAAGTCTCGCAAACATTTCATCAAGCAATTGGCTCTGCTCGACGAAACGCTCCGGCGGGTGCTACTCGATATCTTGAAGCAGGCGGCAGCCGACGACTCCATCACTGACAATCAGAAAGCCGAGATCAAAAGGCTTACCAAAAAGCTAAGAAAGGGCTATCGGTTCGATATATTCTTCGGGCTTCGGACGCTGCCCCCCCAGGGTGGTTCGACGCTCGCCAACGTCTATCTTCTGGTAACGGAGGCGATGAAGGGCGCGGCGCTGGCGCGTTTTGCCGCCAAGGGCAAGACGATCCCGAGCCCGCCGGTCCGGAAGGTGGCGGCCCAGGCCGGTGTCAGTCTCGATCGCAGGGGAGATGACCGACGCGGCAAGGCGTATGATTGGAAGGTCTATATCCGAGCGTCGGACCTCGCCGAGAAGATCAAGCAAATGGTGCTTAAGGGCACGCTGCCCGGCGTCACAGTGGAGATGAACTCCATCTACGTGGACACAGTCTGGACCTTCGCCTACATGGAGTACAAGAACCTCCATTGGGGCAACCCCGATGTCATCCGCGACGTGCGTAAGAAGAAGTTGGATCGGGCGCCGTTCCGCGAAGGGAACGTGACCTCTTCCTTTCGTCTGCAAAGGGACATTATGGAGCTTTGGCTCGTTGTCCTGAACATGCTCGACTTCGTGAAGTCGTTCGAGTCGGCGGAATTCGACAACAAGCTGAAAGCTTATCACGACAAGGCGCTGAAGGGCTTCCGGGAACTGGATAAGAAGCCGGGCACCAACGTCGATTGGGATAACCTTCAATACGTGCTGACGCACGATGTGCGCCAGACGGATCCGATCGCCGTGATCGGGACTGCCTGCGAATACCAGTTCTATGCCAAGGTCTCGGACTACGAGCAGCGCATCTTCTTCACTATGGACATCCGCGATATGGGCGTGGATCTGATGTTGATCTATGAGAATTCCAACCGCGAGGTCGGCTATCACCGATACAGCGACCAGGATTTGATGCGAGAGACCCTCCGTTCCACGGACCCGATCGATGTGCGCCGCAGGCTGACTTACGACATCGTTGTGGCCACCTTCAAGAAACATTACGACCAACTGGCCAAGAATCCTGCGAGCGGATTCAAGGCGGCGCAGGCAGTCTTTGGCGGCGCGACAGACGGAAAACTGGGCACGTTCGACGAAAGCGTCCAATTTATGCTGGGGGGCGACGAGATCTATGTCGCCACTCATCCGCTGTTCGCGGGCGTCGCGCCAGCCATAATTGGAGATCTGGACAAGGCTACTTTCGAGGCCAACAGGCCGATCGACCTCAGGACCTCCGTGGCGTTCTCCAGGGCGCCGAAGACCACCTTCGCCCAGCAACGGGAGGCGACGCAGAAATCCCATCAGGCGGCGCTGAAGCACAACGAGCTGGCGCCGGGAACGCTCAAATCGCTAGAGCGAACCAACCGACGCATCGAGCGCCTGATCAACATGATAGAGGCCAACCCGCAAAAGAAAGTCCGTGGGGCCGGTTACCGGCAGGAGCTTGCCAAGCTGCCACTCAGGATTCTGTTCGCACGCTGGAAACCGAACTGGACGAAGATCCTGAGCAAGAAAGACAATGCTAGGGTCTATGCCGCCCTGCAGGCCGGCGACGCTGCTACTATTGACGAATACGTGGAGTTGGTTGATTTCACCGGTAAGGTCGTCGACCGCAAGAAGCTCGAGCAGGACGCCAAGACCCTAGAAGACAAGGTGCGCAAGGACGTTGGGGGGGATAACGTACAGGTCCACGCCCCGCCAATCGTCGCGATCCCCAAGTGGATCCAGGCGCTGATCGACAAGCTGGAACCTAAGGATCCCGACAAAAAAACGCAGTGATACGTAGTGATCCCCTGCGCCGATTAGCGCAGATGCTTCGCGTCACCCGCTATCATCCGCTTTGGGTCAAAGGCTGCCCTCGCGCCTCAAAAATTCGACTTCCGCTCTTCCTCCAACAGCCGACATAGCGCGATCCGGCTTTGGAAGATTTTTCCTCCCAGAAACGGCTAACCCTAGGGCGCGCACACTGCAGCGCCGCCGCGCTGGGAGAGGCTGCCCTCTCCGTGTTGGTCTCCGCCCCCGGCCCCCCAAAAGCCCGCCATGGGCCGCAGGCCGCGCGCTGGGTGCGGAAAATGCTATGGCCACTGCCCTGACAGCGGTCACGGCCTCGATCCGCTGTAACGCCTCCTGCGCGCCCATGCGGTGCCAATTAATTAAGGTGTGCTCAGCAGGGGCGGACTTCTTAAGAAACTTAACAGCAGCGCGCCCGTTCGCTGTATGCGCCATCGCTCTACTTCGTCGCTGCACGTCGGCGACGTCCGGACTCAAGTCGGGCATCAACCTTAGTCCGTTTTGTGCCGAAGCGGACAAGCCCACGATCCACCGCAGCTCGCTTCGCACGCCGCAGCCTGCCTTCAAGAAATACGACATAGCAGTTGACCGTTTCCGAATACACT
Source organism: Bradyrhizobium algeriense (assembly GCF_036924595.1). Taxonomy (NCBI): domain Bacteria; kingdom Pseudomonadati; phylum Pseudomonadota; class Alphaproteobacteria; order Hyphomicrobiales; family Nitrobacteraceae; genus Bradyrhizobium; species Bradyrhizobium algeriense. Next base: position 6,176,889 of record NZ_JAZHRV010000001.1, read on the forward strand.
TTTTGGTGGCGCGGACCTCATGACGCGCCTAAATGGTTCGAGATGCGCCAAAGGGCGCGACACGACATCGCCGCGTGGAGGCAACATGGCGAACGCCCTTGTCGTGCATGCGAAACGCCTGCCTCAGTCGCAAAAAGCCCTACGGGCGGCGCAGTATGTCCGCATGTCGACGGATTACCAGCAATACTCCATTGAGAATCAGGCAGTGGTCATCGCGACCTACGCCGAACTTCACAAGCTAACCATCGTCCGTACCAATCGTGATGAGGGCGAAAGCGGCCTCAAGATCGAAAACCGGGTTGGCCTTACCGAACTGGTCGAAGACGTGCAATCGGGGCGCGCTGACTTCGCTCATCTGCTTGTCTTCGACGTCAGCCGGTGGGGACGCTTTCAGGATGTTGACGAGAGCGCGCATTACGAGTTCATCTGCCGCAAGGCGGGCGTCAAGGTCGCTTATTGCGCGGAGCAATTCGACAATGACGGAAGCCTTCTCGCCAGCATCATGAAGAACATTAAGAGAGTGATGGCGGCTGAGTTCAGTCGGGAACTCTCCGCCAAAGTTTTTGCAGGGTCAATCCGACTGACGCGTCGCGGCTTCAAAATGGGCGGCCCTACCGCTTACGCGCTGCAACGACGTCTCGTCGACGATCAATGCAGGCCGAAGGGTATTTTGACGGTCGGCCAGCGCAAATCTTTGCTCACCGACCACGTCAAGCTCATCCTTGGGGCACCCGATCAAGTCGAAATCGTGAAATGGATTTTCCACGAGTATCTCCGTCACAAATCGCAGGCGACCATTGCCCGAGAGCTCAACCGGCGAGGGATCATGAATAGCCAGGGGAAACCGTGGCTTGGAAAAGCGGTCGGCGAGCTTCTCCGGAACGAAGCCTATATTGGCGTTCTGACCTACAATCGCAAAAGCAGGAAGCTTGGCGCCAAGGTCACGCGCAACCCAAGGGAGCTTTGGATCAGAAATGAAGATGCCATCGAGCCCATCATCCATCGCGACGCATTCCGGCGCGTGCAAAAGATCATGGGCGAGGGGCGCGTCAGTATTCCCGAAGAAGAAATGTTGCTTCGCCTTCGCAAGGTCCTGATGAAGAAAGGCAGGCTCAGTAAAACGATCATCAATTCAAGTTCTGGTCTGCCATCCATGTCTTCGTATTTTGTGCACTTCGGCGCGTTGCGGAACATCTATCGGCTCATCGGGTACAACGGCAATCAAGGCTGGTTTGACAAATACGCCGCGCATCAACGATGGGTCGCCCTGCAGCTTGGCAATGCTGCGCGCCTTCGAGACGCTTTCGAGAAACTTGGTCGCCATGCCACCCTCAACGCTGCGACCGAATGTCTTCGAATCGATAATGCCGTGAATGTCGTCTTTCGTGTCGCAAGATGCCGCAACTACGAAAGTCGGCCCCTGCGCTGGACGCTGCAGTATCGCGTGAGATGGCCGAAGGGATGGGTTGTCGCGGTCCGGCTGGACGAGAAGAACGAAGCGATCTTCGACTACGTCTTGATGCCCTCGACGTGGCTCACCTTCAACCGTCGCATGTTCTGGTTCTCCAAGGAGGTCTATAAGGACCACACGATAAACCGCTTTGACAGGTTCGAGGCACTGTCACGGTTCCTAATCGAGCGCGTCGGCAAGGAAAAGCCTTCGCGAGACGTCGAGGCGCTGCCGCGCGCTCCGGTGGCTAGCCCGAGAAAGTCGAAAGGCGCTTAACGCGTTTGTTAGGGTGGGACAGTATTCAGTAGATCACAACGCTCAAAGCCGCAGGTTGATCGAAAGCGGGACCACATGGACATCAAGTCGAATGTCTGCGAAGGGTCAAAAGGCGATATCTGCTCACTACCGGCGTCGGTCAGCATTACACTCAGCAACGGACATACGACGGTTGTTCAGGCGCGCCCCGCTCCCTTGATCAGGCCCTTGAACGAACTCGCTCGTAGCAAGCCTTCCGATGTGATGTCCCGGTATTCAACATCGGCATAGAATGTTGGCTCTACCCATGTTGCTTTCGGCTTCCTGATGGGTCTCGTCAGCTTTGACTTCGGGCTGGCCACGGTGTCGAGTTGCTTTCTGATCTGGCTTGAGATGGTGCGAGACCAGCCCGTCCCAACTTGCCCATGTAAACGAGTTCGCTGCCGTCCTTCTTGCTGAGATACAGCGCCGCGACGCCGCTAAGGTCTTTGACGAACCCGACGACAGGAAACTTCTCGCGCTCATGCTTCGCCACGCTCCGACTTGTAGGGAGCATCGGCACGCTTGGATACAATGCCTTCCCAGTTCAGCTTGGCCGCATGCTCGAACATTTCCTGTCTGTCCCCGGTAAGATGTTCGGAGTAAAGCACGGGCAGCTCGACATCGTTCTCGCCGAGGAGGTCCAGCAGCAGTTGCTTGCGATCAATTTGCGGCAGCTTGCGCAGGTCGCCATTCCGCCAAAGCAGGTCGAAGGCGTAGTAGACGAGCCGGCCCTGCCTGCCCGCAGCCAGCTCGGCCTGCAGTTCCGAGAAGTTGGTGCGTCCTTCATGGACGACCACCACCTCGCCATCGACGATGGCTTCGCCCGAAATGGCCAGCGCGCCGGCGATCTCCGTGAAGCGCTTGGTCCAGTCCAGTCCGTTGCGGATAAAGACTTTCTTCCTTCCCCGATTAAGATGGACCTGCACGCGGTAGCCGTCGTACTTGATTTCATGAAGCCACTGGCCACCCTGGGGCGCTTTGGTCTTCAGGGTGGCGAGCTGGGGTTTTATGAACCCCGGCATCTCGATACGCTTTGGCACTCTGGAAACTCACAAACGCCCGCCGCACCTTGGGGGGCAACGGCGGTATTTTACCTAGTCCCTGAAATTCCCGAACAATCAGTGGACGTGATCGCACTTACCACCACCACTGCTAGCACTTACCACTACCACTGCTATAAGGTGGGAGTCGGCTCAGCGGCGCAAATTGGAACGCAGCTCCCCGCGCGCTCGGATGCTACGGCTCATATTTATTGAGCCCGCCCCGTGGGCGTAGGCGCTTCCGCCGCACGTCGCCATGAAACGACATGCCGCAAGCATTACCGTCGAGTGGTAAGCTGGTCGAGGCGAGCTGCTGGTTCTTACCCCGGAGAGGTGAAGCATGCGGAAGCACTTCTGGCTTTTGTTGTTGCTGGTGCTGATCGCGGCTGGCGGCGTGGGTGGAGCATTGGCGATAACCATGCGACCCTCACCTATAGCGTTTCGAAACGAGGCGGAATGGGTGAGCGCTCTGCTTCAAGCCGGGCTTGTCGGCGTGTTGGGCATCGTGACCGCTGTGGTAATTGAGCATTTCAAGGACAGCATTCAGCAACAGCGGGACTATAGTAAGCTGCGGCAAGATATCCTGACCGAACTAAGCAGAACATACATGGACGTGAAGTTGGTAAGGCGGAAGGTCAAGGCCTCTAAGACGTTCACAAAGACCGACATTGACGACCTCAATCAGCTCCAGATCGACGTGGAGTTCCACATGCGCAACAGAGCCGGTTTTTTCCGGGGAAGCAGCGAGTTGGAGAAGCACCTCAAATCGATGGAGCATTATCTAAACAAAGTGGCGAACGAGCCTAGCTCACCAGAGCACAGCGGGTTTTCCTCCAGAGAAGGGTTCCGTTTTTTTGCCAATGCTTACGAAAAAGCCGCCACGCTGATCCGGGAAGAGATCGTGGGCCGATGATATAGCGACCGTTCGCGGCTCCGGCAGCCGGGAATTATCCCAACCACAATTCGCCGGGGTTTCGGCAATCGCCGACTACCAGCCCTAGTGCAATTTGCGTTGCGCTTCGCGACCCGCTTTGATGGGGCGATGGGCACCAGGTCGCGGGAATCCATCTACGGCGCGTCAGTGCGGGCCGCCGCAGAACAGGCAGCGGAGGCGCGCAAGACCGCCGACCGTTTGGCCTGCGAGGCATGGAATAAGCGGATGCTAGGCCTTCAGGGACCGGCGCAGCCTTCTCCTGCGTTGGGCGACGCACTCAATGCCGGCTACCTCTATCTCGAAGTCAAATGCTTGGGTTGCAGCGCGACAGCCGCGCTGGAGAGGCTTGCAAGGGATGTGTTTGGCGGCTCGCGGTTCGATGCCTTCAGGACCTGCAGCAAGTTCGGCGGCAGCTATCAGAGCACTTGGATAGAATGCTTCAATCACGTCGTCACCGCGGACCGGGATAAACTCGTCACGGCAAACTATATGCACTGGTTGGTGCGCGACAATTCGCCGACTTCTTGGCCGACGGGCAACTTCAATACGTTCACCGCGGCGCTGAAGAAGTACTGGGAGAACTGAAGTCCGTGGATGATCGCGAGGCGGCAGAAGACTATCGACGGCAGCGACAAAACGCAAATGCACGCAAGCATGGTGACGAACCAGTACACCATCAAGACGCCTATGATCGACAAGTGCTATTGGAGGCAGCGAGGCGAGCGGGTGCAAACGAGCAGGAAATTGATGCTGTCGCCGACCACTATCTCAGAATACTATCTGCAATGCCGCAAGGCTCAGCTTTCGATTATCCAGGCGCGATTCAAATCCTCGGAAATCTGATCCATCGAGTTGAGGCAGCCTGCGACAATCTCAAAATACCAATTAGAGGTGGCGTCGTATTTGGCAACACGGCTGGGGCAGGCCCGATAGCAAGCCAAATGGCCGTCATGCAGACGGATATGAGCATCATCGAGGTAACGCTGCCATTTCTTGTGTTCTGTAACCTTGTGAGCAAAGCACTCGCTCATACCGTCCCTGAGCCGCTCGGAGATTTGGCTGAATACAAACTGACCTTCGATCTAGAACTGATCAGGCAACGCCTTACCCAAGAAAATCGGAAAAACAGCTATCTATCGCGACCGACCTCAGGGCACGCGACATGCAGCAGCAACCTTTCACCGACCTAATCTAGAAAACGCGAGAAAAGTCGCCGCGATCAAACGCCTCTAGTTGACGAACAATCAACACAAAAGATGTCGCGCGAGGTTTACGTGTCTCTAATTAATTGAGAACGAGTCCCGGAAATCGTTTCGACCAGCAGTGCCCGATCAAGAAATGTGTTTCTAGCTTCGCAGCTTGTTTCGGAAACTAGGACGCAAGCATGGCAAGCTGCGCCCAATAGCGACCGCTCGTCTCCCGAAACGGATGGATCGTGATCAGCGCAAATCGGATCGTTCGAACACAGTCTAAAGCGGTCGCAAGCACTGAGAAGAAGTTGTGGGATCTGCTTCGCGATTTCTGTGAGCCCGCCGAGGGTTCCTTGAGCGCCTGCGCTGGCCGTGTAGATTAGGATCCCGAATCTGTCGCTCCGATCGGTATCATTACCAGCGATTGCATACACGCGTTCCTTCAACGAACTCAGGGGATAGCCGCACTCCAACGCGATTTCTTCCATGAGTGCGTGAGATAGCGAATGAAGTAGAACGTAGGGCATTCCCGGAAATAGGTTTTTAACGTTATTCCTGGCTGCATGGTTAGCAGCACCGGCAACCAACATTTTGCTGCGAGCGATTACTGTATCTCGCTGTAGCCAAGCGCGAATGACGTTCGGCTTCAGCGTCAAAAACACTCCCTCGCCCAGTTGCTCCATTGCTGGAAGCCAGTCAGCATTTTCTGAAAGCGGGGCTCCATCGACGGCCAACCGTACGTCTTCAAGCATTTGTTCGGCAAAGGTTGGTGCTGGCTCGAGCCGGGTAAAGCCATAAAGACAGGTAACAGCCCGCAAGCGATGGACGGCGACAATCGACTGGAGAATCGGCTCATTGCTCCATGACAAACACCGATCCATTGCCTCAACGTTCAAAGTTTCGGCGAACAGGGGTTCGCCTGGAGCGTCGGCGCCTATCAGTTGATCGCCGCTGTTCAAAAGGTCGTATTCTGCGATCTTGGGATCCTGAATGGCTTCGCGCATCACCGCGTCGCGCAATTGCACAACGCGCGCATAAATCTCGTCGTTGCTGTAGCTGCCAATCGACGCGCCGATTTCCGGAACGTTCTTAAGGACGCCTATGAAGGCTGGATCGGTTGCAGATTGGAGGCTCGCCCAGTGCTTTCGAATTGCTTGGCTAAGCGCATCCTCCAGAATTGGCAGTGAAATAAGCGTCACAGCTTGGGGAAAATAGGTATTTGTTGCCGAACGCGAAAGAAAATGAAGCTGCTCTGTGCAGCCGGCTTCTGCCGAATCGAGCCAAGGCCGATGCCCCTTACAGGTTCCGAGAAAGCCTGGTTTGAACGCGTCGGCAAGCGACACGCTGGGTCGCTCGCAGAGGCACCCGATCCGTATGTTTGCCGGGTCTGCACTTGTGCCCTGTTCTTCAATCCACATTGCCTCGTCGCACTTCGTCCCACGGTGGACGAGCCACTTCCAATCGATATCCTGTATGTGACCATCTTTGCATGCGCCGACGAAACGGATAGGTGTCACATCGATCTTTTTCCCGTCGTCCCTCTGAAATTTCTTACGATTTCCGGCTGCATCGAGCTCAGTCCAACGAACAAGCCGGCGGCGCCGCGGATTGGTAGTGCCAGATTCTACTATTCCCTCACAGGTGAACCACGTGGGAAAAACCCGAACAGCGATGCCTGCCGGATCCGGCTCGTTGCGATTCTCGCGAGCGATGGGCGGCGTGCGCAACTGCACTGGCTTTCCTGGCTCCCATCTTCCCGTTTGAGAAAGGACGGTCTGAAGGAGAGCCGTGAGTCGCGGTTCGCTTATTGATTTGAATGCAGCCTTGCTACCATCCCAATGGTCTAGGCCCGCAATCACCACGGACCGCGTTGGCAAATCCATCATTGCGCCTGGACCAAAGGAGTTGAAGAGTTGACTGAGACTTTGTTTGGGCGGGCTCATTGATCAGTGTCCCTTTCGTTGAGAGACCTGCCCAAGGGGTCGCAGGTTTTGAGGAACACAGAGTATTCGACGTCGCGCATTGAGCGAGCTGCAGCAAATTGCTGATGCTCCGGATCAAGAAGTTCTGATGCCAAATCCAAAGGGTATTGGAGGAGCCGGCGCTCGGCTCCTGGGCCATCATACGTGAAGCCGCCACCTGTGGCAGTTTGGTTCTCGGCAACATCCGCCCACATTTCGAACAACTGCGTTGCGCGAGAGGCGACCCTTTCGATTGATTCGTTGTCCAGTCCGGCGGACTGTGCGCGTCTGCGAAGAGTGGCAACAACCAGCGCGCGGACGGCTGGGTGGTCATCGAGGCGTCTAACCGCGTCAGATGGCGAAAGGGCGGGATCGAAATGACGCGCTGCCGCAACCACTACCGCTGCAAGCGCCCGGTCCAGCGCGCGGGGTGAGAAAGGCGTTACACTCGTTGCTTCAACCGCTCGATAAAAAGAGCCGTGAAAAGCGCGGAATTGCTCATAGTGGGTGCGGTCCCGCGCTTTGTGAAGATTCAGAAGCGTGATCACTAGGCCGGGCCTGTTGCTGGCGCGTCCCACGCGACTCGTTGCTTGAATGTACTCAGCGGCCGTTTTGGGTTGTCCTTGGACAAGCATGAGGCCAAGACGGCTGATATCTAGGCCCACTGAGATCATGTTTGTCGCGAGTGCAACGTCGATACTTTCATCGTCAACTTGCGCAGTGGCGTCATGCAAAGGTCTGCCTAGACGCTCCTTCGCAAATGCGACGTCGTCAGTTGAAACGCGGGAGGTCAATTCTAACGGAAGGCGCATGGCGCGATTAGCAAAGGGTTTGCCGGATGGGGCAATTCGGTAACGTTTATCGCCGTAGCTGGCTACGTGCTCTCGAATTTCGTCCTCGACGATCCGCCGCGCCCCGCCAAGTTCTCGGAGCGCGTTAAAATACGCGAGGATAGTCAAATAGGGGTCTGCTGGATCCTCGCTATTGGGCGTCGCTTCGCTGAGTGCCTGAGCACCAGAGAGCATGGTTTGCATCGTCCGCAGAAAAAGCAGCTTGGGACCGCGGCCCTGGCTGGCGATGCCAACATACAGGCGAGCCGGCTGTTCGGTTGAAGGTACCGTCTTTGCGAAAAAACTGTCCTTTCGGCTAATTCCCGGCGGAGGGAACACAGCAGTGCGGTCACGATCGAATAAGGAGCAGATTTGCTTTTGCGCCCGCCGCACTGTCGCCGTCGATGCCACGATCTTTGGATGGACACTTTTACCGCTGACCTGTCTCGACGAAAGAAGGTCAATCGCGGCTTCATACAGCCCAGCCACGGTGCCAAGTGGGCCGGAGATTAGATGAAGCTCGTCTTGGATAATCAAATCGGGCGGATCCAACCGGTGCCCGTTACCCAGTGGGCGCCCTTGGCCCGGCTCCGCCGCGCCGTAGAAGCCACGATCCGGCTCAAAACGATCGACGTGGCCGAAAAATGCTCCGCTTTGACCCACCCATGGAAGGGCAGCGAATTTATCAATCGTAGCTATTAGGAACGCCGGCAGGCGACGATAGATTGGCTCGTCGACCACGATGATTGGTAGCGGACGATCACGAGTGAACTCACATTCAGCGTTTTCACATTTGAGAAGCAGGTTTTGCGGGGTCTGTTTGTTGGGTGTGAAATAAAAGCTCTCCGGCTTAAACGCCTCTCCGCACCATGGACAAGCCTTCAAGGGCACCGGAGATTTTTCGCTTTTTGGTCTTCGCTGATAACGGCCGAGCCAAGTCGTTGCAGCGTCTTTGTCGCTAGAATTGCGAGGTTTCAAATTGTTGGGCGAAGCCGCGCCTCCAACCCAAAGTCCAATTTCAATTGGCCAGTCACCAAGCGTCTTTCTGCCTTCGGCAGTTCGGGTTCGCAGTAGCTCTAGTGCACATATCAATCCGGCGGCACGCGATAGCTGGTCGAGCGTCAGGAGCCTTAGCGTGTAGCGCATGATCACGCTAACCCCCGCCCCGAGCATGCCCGGGCCGCGGATTCGGCGAAGCGAAATGGCATATGCGGCGAGTCCGAGGTACGCCTCTGTCTTGCCACCGCCTGTCGGGAAAAATAGGAGGTCTACAATATCTCGCTCTAGGCTTGCCTTGTCTGTCATACCGGCAAGGTTGAGCAATATGAAGGCGAGTTGGAATGGTCGCCATTTCGGCGGATCTATCGCCTCTGGAGATATTTTTCGCAGTGCCGCTTCGCGCTGGCGGTTGGCCATGGCCATGGCGGTATTCATGATTGCGAATGCTTCTCGCGCGAGGGGATCGTTCTTTAGAACATTGATCCCACCTTCGATGCGTTGCCGCGCGGCATCCATGTTATCGATCAGTGTGCCTGCCATATCTTTTCGCCTTGGGGCGAGCCCGTCCATGAGCGCCTGCTGGCTGCCTTGCCAGTCCGCGTAGAGTTTTGGCAGCGAATCGAGTGCAGCACCAAGTGCAGCAGGTCCGCTCGACGCAGCTTTCGCGAGTGCCTCGATTCCAAACTCTACATCGATATTTTCGTTTGCAACGACACGTTCAACTTCCTCGGTTGGCAAAAAATCGGTCCAAACGCGGGTGACCGGAAGGGGTGTCTTGGCATCGTCGAAACGTTCGTCCCAACCGCCAGACGTATTGCGTCCCACCGCATACTCGCGGACGTCGCTGTAATGTAAATCGCTGAGACGATGATCGAAATCGTCGGATTGATATGTTGAAAAATCATATCGCGGAGCGAACCCGCTCGCGCATTTCAGCTCCAGTCGAGCTTGAAATGCATATGCGATGTCCGTGTAAGGCGCTCGGGTGCGCTTTCGCCGATTGACCAGAAATATAGTTACCACCCGAACGCGCTCGACGACCCCCTCGGGCGTTTTCTGATCGAGGACGCGTTGGTGAATTGAGAGTTCAAGTCCGCCGCCGGGACGTTGAGGTGCGGCGCTACCGGGAACTGGAATTCCTGATCGATTGCGCGTTATGTCGACTGGAAGTATGGCCTCGCCCGGAATTCGTATCCACTGCAGCTTCTCCGGCCGCTCGGGTTTAGGTTCACCTTTCTTCGTTTCGTCAGGGATCAGTAGCGAGTCCGGCAGCGGCGGCTCGGTTTTATAGTCGCCCCAAGTAGCACGCAGTGTCACCTCCCGAACGGTTTCCGGAAGCATCACTGTGATCGCGATTGACGATGGCAGAAAGCGATCCCGTGGGGGTTGGTCTGTCGGCTCCTTCTCTTCGGCATCGCCGTCTAGCGAAGAATCCAATGTCTCAGAAGCAAGAAGATCGTCTCCGGTCGCTTCGGCGACCTCTTCGGCATCGTCAGCCGCGGGCGGGACACCATCGTATGCGGGCACGATAAAACCACCGAGATACCAACGGGACGGCTTCTCATCGTTGAGCACTTCGTGCGCGAGATCCGGATCAAGGTCCGGATGCGGACCGATCAGATCACGCCGCAGGAGGTCCACCAGACCCCTTCGGATATCCACAGATTCGGTCATGGCCCTTTTTTCTCCAGCAAAACCAGTTGCGTAAGAGTTTGCTCCAGCCACTTTTGCGTATGAGCCTGTCGCAGCTCGGTTTTGGGACGGTGACCGACGTCGGAGAGCAATCGCTCGAGCGAAACGAGCCGCTCGCGAAATCCCAGCCGAATGCCAACCCTTAGACTGGCTTTGTCTGGCCCACAGAGTACCCAATCGTCCGGACGCGTAATTGCATGCGACCAAAGCATCAGTTCACCCGCGTCCAAAAAACGCAATTGCTCGGTTTCCAGCAAAGCGGCGGCGCGCTGTGCGTCGGTCACCGAATGAACTGCTTTCAAGGTATCCCGTAGCATTTTTCTATCAATTTGCTGTTCGCGAGTACGGCGCTGAAGGCCGGTCTGTGTCTCGATCTCACACATTTCGACCGTCTCGACAGCATATCCACTGGTCAACGCCTTCCACGACGAAACTCGCCAGCACTCAATGATGACGTTCGTGTCCACCAAAATGGGTCCACGGTGCCGCGACATCGACGCCTCACAGATCGTAGGGCGCGTCGACGCCGTGAGCTCTGAAAAGATCGGCAAGCTCGTCGATCGCGAGGCCGAGTAAATATGAAACCCGTCGGACTGCGACGCGGCCTTCGTCAACCGCGCGGGCAATTACTGAGATGAAGGTCTTCGAGAACAGCGGCGGCAAAGGCTCCTTTTCGGGCTTCGTCCTGCCATTGTTGCGCAGTTTGTCCTCCCGAATTGCTGCGGCAGTGGATCTGTCGAGACGCTTCAAGTCGACGAGCCGCCATCGCAGTGCCGAGGAACTCACGCGAAGCTCATCTGCTGCCGCGTTAAGCCTCTTAATGAGATCGTCACCCTTGAGCCCTGACCAGTCCCCGTATCGATCGAGAACCGACGCCGGCATGAGGAGCGCGGAAGCAAAATTATCGGCAAGCTGTTCAACCCGGGTTCGTCGCTTTGGTGCGACGTCTTCGACATGCTCTGGCGGCATCGCATCCCAGGTGAGGATGTGGAAGAGCTCGTGAGCGAGATCGAAATGACGGCGTCCAGGTATCTCGCGGCGGTTAATCAGGACGACGTCTAGCTCCGGCAATCTGCAAGCAGCGCCTGAAATCCCATTGATCGCATCGACCATCAATACAAGAATTCCGAGCTCGCGCTCCATTGTGTCAGCGAGCGTGATTGCAGGAATCTCACCGAGCTTGAATTCTAAAGCGAAGCGTTCGCCGGCCGCTGCCGCATTGTCGAAGCTCGATTGACTAGTTAGTGCAAGCGTACGGCGCAGAAGAGGTGTTTCGCGCCCAATTTGCGGGGCTAAGGTACGGAAGGCAGCAATGAATCGGCCTGCATCGACTTCGTAGTCCGCGAGCGCGCGTCCAACGAGTCCGCTTTGGCGCCAGGAGAATCGGCCTTCACCGACGAGCAGGAACGGATCCGTGAAATAGTCGAGTTGAACGCCAAACAGTTCCACTGCCCGAACCAATTCCTCCGCTGTTACGCGACGGTCGCCAGTCTCGATTGCGGAGAGGGTCTGGCGATCCTTGAATCCAAAACGCTGCGCAAGGTCCTCCTGCGAGAACCCTTGCTTCTCTCGCAGTGCTCGAATTCGGATTCCAATCGTGGCGGTGCTCATAACAATCTCCCTCGCCACACGATAATCTTGCAAAACTAATTTTGCAAGAAATGATTGCAATTCGAGATATGAAATATGGGACGTTCTATAAATCCGGGGGTCGAATTTAACTAAAGACAGCAATTTCAATGAGATAGAGCCTCGGAAGCGCCTTCGGAAGCCAGTAGCCGGGCAACTGTTTGCTTCAGTCGATTGGCGCGTTCTTGTACTTTGGAGCAACCGACATTCGGCGAGCATGTGCTGTGGTCTACTCGGTCCATTTGGCAGTTGTGCCGGGTCCATTGACCGTCTGAGGGGTGATTTCAGCCCCGCCAATATTCGGTCGCCGCCAATAGCATCCTTTCTTACAAGTTCATCGAGGACAAAAGCCGGCATGGGCCCGAACGGGACAAGTCACGCGTTGGGAAATAACTGCAACTCAGGGATGAGCTTTTCTTCGATCATCTCCCGCCTGAACGGGCGCTTATCGACATTCGTCTCCTTCGCAATCCAACTATTCCGCCTCGTACTCTTCGCCGTCTTCGCTGTCGTTAGCAATGAGGGCGCCATTGGCGCTTACCAAGCCGAGACGAACCTCCTCGGTGTGCCGCTCGACATTGAGCGCGAGAAGACGCGCCAGAACTTCATCCCGAAAACCTGAGGACCAAAACAGTCGACCTTGATAGGCGTGGTCGTCTTCAGTCTGTTCATTTAGAAAGACAGGTTGTGCTTGCTCTGCGAGATCGTGCCAGCCGTAAGCGCGAAGCGTCGTGCGATCCATCTTCGCATGCAGTTCGCGTAGGTGTTGGACGTCTGAACTGCCTTCGGTTGCATCATGGAAACGATTATATATCCGCGTCGTGCCCTCATTGCGAGCGATCATTAGCGTCGCGCGGTGTGAATGGTAGGCCATGCCGGCGGACTCCAGATCCGACAGATCCTTGAGCTCAGAGGGAAACGGAAATGTTTCAAAACAGTCGGATGGAGCGTAACGTAAATCGTCCTTCATAGAAGACGAAAAAAATCGCGCCCATACTTCGTGTATGCGGGACTGAAGCAGAGCAAAAGATGAGAAGTTAGAAAAAGAGAATGCAATGACTGTAGACGCGAATATTCCTTGGTTCGTGCGAAGGGCCATTTGAAGATGCGGCGAAGTTTGTGGAGCCACGAGGACTAAAGGAAGCCCTTCAATCGCGATATACAGCCCTTTTTGCGGTTCACCGTGCTTCCACCAATTTTGCCGCCGGTGTTCTCGGTTGTCTGTGTCTCTAACGGGTTTAACCAGTCGGTTCACGGCAGAAAAAAGCGCGCCTCCTCGACGCTCGGCATCCTCGAGGTTTAAATCCCCAAAATCAATGACGTAGCGGCGGTGCATCTGATGAACATCGTTCGCAACGTCTTCACCGGAAGTATACGGCTTAACAAACTCGGACAATGTTGCATCGTTGGTGAGAATCTCGTTCATGTCGCGCAGCGATAGTGTTTCGCCCTTCTTCGCACGCGCGTCATCAAACAAAAAACCCGCGCCTACTGGGTTGGTTCCTTGGAAAGCCGTTCTAGAATTTTTCTTTAGGAGCGCGGGGTTGGTATCGAAATCTCCTTCGACTAAAAAGGCCGATACTCGCCTCACATTCTTACCATTCAAGGTGGCCTCACCCTTGTTGCTTTTTGTGATGTGAATAACGGAAACGACCACTGCCGCCTCGCCGGGCCACTGTAAGCGTTTCACCGCCCGACTAATTCGTCCGCCTGCAGCGAGGATCGCAGTCAAGCCGGTCGTACGAGTGTCGCCTTGTCCTACTGTGTTCGTTGCAATGAGCCCGCACGCCCCCCTTTGACGGATGAGACCGAAAGTGCGGCGAAAGAAATGAGCAACAAGATCGGAGTTTCCATGCGTGCCGGCATGCAGCACCTTCAACCAATCGAGGAAGCCATCACGGTTAGATGTGGTTGTCGTGTTTTTGCCCGCAAAGGGGGGGTTCCCCACAATGGCATCGAACCCCGGATTGTCTCTCGTAAAAACTTCTGGAAACTCCAGTTCCCAGTGGAATGGCCGGATGGGGTGTGCGCCCTGCGTGAGCGTCGCGGCAACGGTAGCCAACCTTTCGGTGCGATCAGTTTCCGAGCTAAGGCCCGTAAGTAACTTAGCAACCTCGACCCTCTTTTCCTCACGCTTCCGCGGCTTGTCTGCCGAAAAGAATGCGGCGACGACCGCGTCACCATATAGGCGAGGTCCCTCTAGCTTTTTTTCGACGATACGATGACGCGCCTCTTGGATTGCGCGCGTGACGTCGTCCGAGGCAAATTGGATATCGCGGCGTCCAATCGCGACCTCGTTGACTCGCTCTCGTAAGAGGCCTCGCAGTAGCGGCGCGCTATCTTTCGATAAGTCCCAATGAGCTGCCTCGATTTGTTCCCGCGTTAGGCCAATGAGGCTATTGCCCGATTTGACCGCGTGATCGAGAAACGTAAATTCGTGTTCGCGGGCCAGCGTGGCAAGCCACAGCGATAGTCGGGCGAGGTCAACCGCGAGTGGATTTTTGTCCACTCCATAGAGTGAGCGTTGGGCAACTAGGCGGCAGGCATGCAGCGCCTCATCCTCGTCGGGGGGGATAGCTGGCTTAAGATCCTTATTCTTGCCCCATGCCTTCTCTAGTCGTTCTCCAATTTGCCGACAGGCCTCAACCAAGAAGGCCCCCGACCCGCAAGCCGGATCGCAGACCTTGATATCCAACACCTGATCAGGCGTCGCGTCCTCGCCTATGCGCTCGAAGGCTGGTTCCAGTGCGTAACGGACTATCGGCTCAGTGAGGGTGCGCGGCGTATAGTGGCTCCCTGATTGGCGGCGCTCATCTGTTGGCTGCAGGATTGGACTGCCCGCTTGAACCACGTGGCCTCCCGGCGACCCCCGTGGATCGGAGATAGCGGCAAGTGCCTCTGTAAGTGTTCCAGCGTCTTTAGCATTTTTGATGGCTTCGAGTTTTCGGCCTGTGGGTGATACGCCCCATTCCTTGAGAAGCTTTTGGCGATCTGGGGCCTTTTTCTGCCCAAGGAATAGAATGTCGACGAATACCGGAAGGTTTTTTTCGCCTTTAACGGCAATCATGGGCCCGGAGGCGCGCTGAATGGTAAAGCCCATGATCGTTTCATAGACCGAGCCAATCTGCTCAACATCGAGAGATCGGTAGGAGAGGCGCTCCCGCACGCGCTCACCGGTGAACGAACGCGCCTCAACCGTCATCAGCCCTTCAAGGATCCGAAGGACGGCGCCATCGCGGATTGGAAGCACTTTTGCGGCCGCCCGCGGCTCACCTTCGTTCCGGCTTTCGAGAAACGGAAAGACATTTGTATCGAACAATTTGCCGCCACGGGCGGTAATCCATCCGGATGGATGACCGCCGTGGACCAGCCGGAATAGCGCCAGCAGTCGTCCCCAACCGCCCACACGCTCGTCCATTGTATCCGGATTGAGTGCTCGATCCTCAATGAGCCGGGCGTAAAGGCCGCGGACGGAGTAGCTGGATTCATAGATATCGACGGCTTCGCCCACCCTCTGCGTTGGCATCAATTCGCGGTCTTCGGCGTAGAGCAGGAACACCAGCCGCATTAATGTCGTGAGGAGCCCTTCATAGAGATGATGAGGGCGCGTCGCAGCGAGTTGCTCGATGCGTTCAGGATCGGCTGCGTGAAACGCGCGCAATAGTTCATGCAGGGCGCCGAGAACCTGTTCGGCCAACTGCGCAGATACTTTATTTTGGGCCTCGCGCGACCGAGCAAGCAGTTTCGGAAGTCGCCGGCCTTCTGGCTCGGTGAAAAGCCGGGCATGGCCAAGAATAAGTTTTAGGCCACCAAGCATCGCGCGACCCGCGACGGTCCCGAGGCTCCTAAGCGGAAAGTAAAGCCATCCGGATGTCTCTCCGCGCGGTGCGTAGATAAGCCACAAATGAGATCGATCTACAAGCACTCCGATCGTGACGCCGCTTTCGCGGAGGAGGCGTTCGAATTGATGATGCGGCGTTGCATCCCAACGATCGAGGACGCCTCGCTTGTCGGCATCAAGGGTGGTGTGCAGTTTTACAAGAATCTGGAACGCGCCTGGATCAGCACCGCCTAGATCCCTGACCGCCCAGTCGGGCGAAAGCAGAACTTCGTGCTCTGATATATAACTCGCAATATTTTCGGGCAGGCTAGGGCCGCCCGGCGCGCCAGCGACGTACCGCGCCTCCCAGCCCAGGATTCGCTCGAAGAATAGCCATGGGTCCGGAAGCGCAGGATCTTCGGTGTCGGTCGTTAGCAGTTCCGCAACTGAAAGCGTGTCCACGGCCGTTTGGCGCGCCGGCGTCAGGTCCTCTTCACGTATGACGTTGGGACCGATAACTAGCCCGACTGGCCCAATATGGTAGAGCCATTCAAGCTGCGGATCGATCGCCCCCTCAAACATTATTGTCATGATTGTTTCGGCCAAAGGTAAACGATGCCGATGGGCTCAAGCCGCTCTGCGCGGATCTTGTACGATTCGATGACGCGACTGGGCTCTTCGACGATTTCACGTTCGAGGCTTTCGAGGCGCCTCTGCCAATGCCGTCGGTCGGCTTCGCGCTGACGGCGTTCAGCCGGGTCGGATAGATCCAATTCAAATTGAGCCGTGTCCTTCACTGCTGCGCCCCTTCGAATTCTCTCGCGCTGGGCTGAGAGGAGGTCTTTCAGGGCTCTAGATTCGCGGACTCCGATTTCAGTCAGGTCTTTCCTCGCAACGTCCGCGGCGGTCTTCGCACGCTGCTCGAGGGCAGGGCGAAGATCGGTCAGATCTTTTTGAACCCCAGCGAGAAGGCGGTCGACGATGTCTTTAGGGGGTACGGTTGCTGCTTTAAGTGCTTCCTCAAGCTCACCGAGCGTGGTTTGGTCGCCACTTCGGCCGAAGGCTCGCAATCCTTGACCCGCCCGCGCGGGCTCGCTCCACAACGCCGTGATGGGCAGTATCTCTTCGTGAAGACGAGCTGCCGCGGAGCCGAACATCGCCAAGCGCCCGACGAGCACGACGCGAGGTTGCGAACCGGGTCCATAGATCACACTAGCCCGGTTCAAGCCGGCGCGGAAACCGTGTGACACGAATCGAGATAAGAGCCGCCGCACCAATCGATGTTCGAGATGAACCTGCACGACATCATCTGCGTCCCTCCCATCTGGAAGAACCTGTGCCTCGAACGCTATGGCTCTTACGGGATGCTTCGCGCGCCATTCTGCGACGTCTCGCGGCTTCGGCGGCCGCCCCTCGCGGAGTTCGTCAAAAACACTATTCCAAGACGAGTCTTTGGCAAAAATTGGAAGCGCTGGATCGATCCTGAAAGCATCCCCGACCTCTAAGTTTGTAGCAGGTACGAGCGAAACTCCGTCGCGTGCGAGTGCTGTTTCAAAAACAGCTCGCAGATCTTCAGATTTGATGCCGACTCGCTTTCTAGCCTGCTCAAGATCGCGATCCAAATCTTCAAGTTCTTTGGAAAGACGTGCCAGTCGCTTATCTTCTTCGTCGGCCATCTCGAAGCGCGCTCGCTTTGCAGCGGCACTTCCATCCTCCGCCTCGATCTCGCTCGCAAGCAAGGCCGCGGAACGTCGCGAAATGCCACCGCTGGTGAGCTTCCCATGGATTCGCTCCGCCAGCACTTGTCCGGAAGACCCTAGCTGGCTGCGAATAGTTTCGGTCTTGCGAACCAGTGCCGATAGAACTTGATCCTCGGCTCTCTGCGCATACACGAAGTAACGACAGGTCACCGTGTCCGCTGGCTGAAGCTTACGATCGATCCGGCCATTGCGCTGTTCGAGTCGAGAAGGATTCCAGGGCAGATCAAAGTGAATAAGATCGTGGCATCGTGTTTGGAGATTGATACCCTCGCGGGCCGCATCGGTACAAAGGAGCAAGCGGAGTGGCGTCTTTGCAGGATCCGCGTTGAATGCGAGCTTTACCTCCTCGCGGCGCCGTTGTCCCGTAATGCCGGTAAAGGTTGCAATCCGTTTGGGACCGAGATCGGTGTCGGCGAAAGCTTCATTGAGACGCTTTTCAAGCCAAAGTCGCGTGTCCTCCCACTCCGTGAAGATAATGAGGCGCCGCTCGTTCCACCGGCCTGGCGAAGCCATCATGTTCTTTTCGATCCAATCAACAAGCCAAAGCACACGCTCGTCGGGTTTGCGTTCGTTGCGTCGCGCAATCGCGAGCATGGCCTCTACGCGGGTTATTGCTTCGTCGAAGCCGCGCGTCGTAAATCTGACGCCGGCGGTAGCGGCCTCAGCGACGTCCTCCTCCTGCTTTTGTATCAGATCGAGGAGGCTATTCTCGTCGGCACTTTCATCGGTTTCGAGTTCGACTGGCGTGTCCGCCATAAGAGATGCTGCAGTTTGTGGCGCTGACTGATCGGCGCGATCACGCTGCCGTTTAAGCGTCTCAAGGTGCTTCCGGAGGCTTCTGGAAAAAGCCGGGATAGACGACAGCAATCTCTGCTGTAGACCAGACAAAACAAAGCGTGCGTTGGCGAGAGGTGTACCCTGTAACCCTGTTTCGCACCATTCTCGATAATCATCGAGAAGGCTCGAAAGCACCAGCTCAGGAGCGTCCTCGGGAAGACCTGACAAAATGATCGGTTCGATCTTTCGATTTGGAAATTTCGACACATTCAGTTTAATCAAGTCGCTCTTTAGACGCCGCACCATAACGGGTTCCAGCTCTGCGGGCTCCACGGGAAATCCACGCGTGAAACGCTGCGGATCCAGTATTTCCAGGAGGGACGAAAAGCTGTTTGAGTGCCCGTTATGTGGCGTAGCCGATAGAAATAGTCGATGCTCAAATCGCTCGGCCAGACTTCGAATAGCCCGCGTAAACTGGCTATCTGTCGCATATGCAACGCCGCTCGCGGGGGCTGCATGATGAGCTTCGTCGAGGATAAGCATTGCTCGCGGACGAAAAGTACCAAAGAGCTGACTTAATCCATCAGAGTATGTTTCGTCTGCAATCAGGTTATGAGATATGATGAAGCGAGATCCAACCGCCCACGGATTTGCCGAAAATCCGTAATTTCGTCGGACCGTCGCCAAATAGTCTCGGTCGATAATGGTAAATCCCAAACCGAATTTTTGAGCGAGTTCGTCCTGCCATTGCGAGGTCATCGCCGCAGGGCTGGAAACTACGACGTAGTCTACACGCCTGCGAAGCAGCATTTCCCGCAGCACCAGACCTGCCTCAACCGTTTTACCCAGACCAACGTCATCGGCAATTAACAGATTTACACGGGGAAGCTTGAGCGCCTTGGAGAGCGGCAAAAGCTGATACGGGTCAAGTCTGATGCCAGCGCGGAATGGTGCCTGAAACAAACCTCGATCCGCCGCGGTAGCTGATCTCCATGTTACCGCTCTAAGATGAGCGGAGAACACTTCTGGATCGTCAGTTCCGCTTTGTCCGATCTGGCTCCAAACTTCGTCTTCCACGCGTCGGACATCGATTTCTGCGTCGACAACAGCTTGAAATCGCTCTCCCTGCGCGTCATCGTCTATGCACGCCATACTGAAGGATTTCGGAGCAGCGGCATCGCCGCTTTCTCGGACGCCTTCTACGACCCACTCCCGACCTCGAAGCCGGATCAACTCTCCTACTTCAGGCTCAAGGCGCGATTCCCTAGGCATGTTCCCTTTTCCCACCGCCACAGCTTAGGTGCACGTGGCGTTCGAGCGTCTTACCTTGTCACAACTGCCGCCAGATTGGACTCATCTTCATCGAAAGTCGAAAGTCGAAAGTCGAAGGTGATGAAACGCACCGCGCTGCACGCATCGCAATAACATCGAAGACGAGCCGATTGCAATGTGGAAACGCGCCCGAAAAGGTTGTGCACATCTTGCGCGAAGGGCATCATGAACGAGTAGGTTAGAAGTTTCGGCTGATTTCCGGGTAAGCAGGAAGGCAAGAAGCGCAATGGAAACGCAAGTCCGCACCCCTCAAATGGTCTTTATGCAGCCCCAGAGATTTGTCGTTCCCCTGTTTCAGCGTCCGTATGTTTGGAACGAAGAAAATCAATGGGAGCCGCTCTGGAACGACGTGGTGCGGGTTGCGGACAGAGTGCTGAAGCAGCCTACCGAAAAGCATCACCCTCATTTTCTCGGCGCCGTAGTTCTGCAACAAATGCAGAAGCAAACAGGTCAAATGCAGGAGCGGACTGTAATTGATGGTCAGCAGCGGTTGACCACGCTGCAATTGCTGCTTGACGCGCTCCATGCGGAATTGATGGCGGTTCAGGCATTGCAACCGGCAATGAGGCTTGAACCGCTAGTAAGAAACGCTGAGCCGTTTTGCTCAAAGCATGAAGATCGCTTTAAAGTCTGGCCGACGAACCGTGACCGGCCAGCATTCAACGCCGTTATGGGAGCTACGCTTCCTATGGACTACGATGCGGTCGGCCACCGTGGAGAAAAGATGGTGGAAGCGCACCGGTTCTTCAGTGATCAGGCGCGCGAATGGCTAAACGCAGTCGGTTCGGAAGTGACACAAACGCGCGCGGCGGCCATTGAGACCGTAGTCCGGGAACTTCTGCAGATTGTGGTGATCGACCTTACGGTCGACGAAAACGCACAGGAGATTTTTGAGACTTTGAACGCCCGCGGCGCGCAGCTTACCGCAGCGGACCTAATCAAGAACTTCATTTTCCAGCGGCTGCTCGAAGCTGGCGCCAACGTTGAGGAAGCCTATCAAAAGAACTGGAAAGATTTTGAGACAGCATTTTGGGAGACAGAAACTAGCGTAGGACGCCTTCGCTACTCCCGTTCCGCCACATTCCTCAACCACTGGCTGATTGCTCGCACCGGCGAAGAGGTTTTGGCTCGAGAGGTGTTCGACCGATTTAAACGGTTTGCAGACCATGAGGCTGAACTGCCCATGCACAAGTTGCTTGAGCAAGTTCACACCGCCGCTGGCGTTTACCGCAGCTTTATCACCGCCGCGTCTACCAACACTGGGCCGATCGATGGTGTGGGCTTGTTCGGCTATCGAACTGGCGTTCTCGAAAGCGAGGTCATCAAGCCCCTGGTGCTCGACTTGCTTGACCCGGAACAGTCGGCAATTCCTCCCCCGCAATTCGCAAAGGCCCTCTCTGTAATAGAAAGCTGGATGGTTCGCCGAATGCTGGTTCGTGCAACGACCAAAAACTATAATCAGGTCGTAGCTGAGCTAATAGCGCTCCTACATAAGTCAAATCGTGACATCGCGGGTGATGTTATCGAGGCTTTCCTGGCCGGACAGACGACGGGAAGCAGGTACTGGCCTGATGACGTTGAGCTTGAGCAGGAGCTTGTATCACTACAGGCATACAGGCGCCTGGGCCGTGGGCGCCTCCGAATGGTGCTTGAGGCCATCGAAGACCATCTGAGAGGTTGGAGCAATGGGCAAAACGGTCTGGGCGACGAGCGCGTCGGCAGGGGCAAGCTCGCCATCGAACATGTGATGCCAAGAAAGTGGCACACACATTGGGCCATTCAAGATGGGAGTGACGAGGCAGAGCGAGAAAGCATCATCCACACCCTCGGCAATTTGACGCTGCTTACCGGTAAAATTAATTCCAAAGTTTCTAACGGCCCTTGGTCCGGCAATGGCGGCAAACGTGCTTTACTTGAAAAACATGACGTGTTGATTTTGAACCGGGACCTTTTGAAGAAAGGTGCCGATCAGTGGACAGACCAAGCTATTCGCACCCGAACGAAGGAACTCGTGCGGGTCATCAGTCAGATTTGGCCAGTACCAGCAAATCATCGTTCGGGGTTCGCTCGAGACAAATCGACTGTCCGCAGGAAGGTTGACCTGTCAGATCTTATCGCGGGCGGCAAGCTCGAGCCCGGACTACCACTCTACCCTCGTCGAAAGCAGCACAGCCATCGCGTGGCTACGCTTCTTCCTGACGGGACAATAGATGTTGATGGCATCGCATTCTCGAGCCCCACCGAGGCGGCGACCGCAATCGCTGGAAAGCGAACGAACGGATGGTGGTTTTTTGTAACGGATCAAGCCACTAAACGCTCACTTCGCAACATCCGACGCGACTATATCGACGCCATGTCTGTAGACGCAGATGACGACGACCAGGACGATGATGAGGATGAAGAAGAAACGTGATCAGCGTTATCTGGCCAGGTGTTTCGCGATGTAGTCTCGCGCGCGCGACTGGGACCTTGCTCCACGGGGGTGAAGCGGCGTCCTCAGCCTGACCAAACCTAAGCGCGCCACAAGAACCGCCAGGCGGGTGCTTAACAAAAGCTTAACTCTACTTTTTTGGTCCTGGGTATTTTCCGGTGAGGTCTCGCGAAGCGAGACAGGGGCGCCCTGTCCATGCTCCCCGGGGGGTAGATTTTGCGCCTTCGCCTGATGCCCGACTGAGAGCTCTGCCCAACGCGGCTATGGCACGCGGCCGATCGTGGTCGCGTCAGCCATAACAGCGAGGCGGGCTATGAAACGTGACCTCCATGCGGAGGTATCTGCGCGCATTATTGCGCAGCTAGAAGCCGGTGCCGCCCCTTGGGTTAAGCCCTGGTCGGCCATCCCCGGTGCCAATACCCCGTGCAATGCTGTCAGCAACCGGCCTTACTCCGGCTGCAACATCGTTCTGTTGTGGATGGCACAGGCAGCCGGCTATCGCACGCCGCGCTTTCTTACGTTTAAGCAGGCTTTGGAGTTGGGCGGCAACGTCCGCAAGGGCGAGCGCGGCACGAAGGTCTATTTCGTGAAGCAGCTACAAGTTCGAGACGAGTGCGCGGACGACGGCACTGGAACGCGCCTAGTCCCGATGATGCGTGAGTACACGGTTTTCAATGTGGATCAATGCGAAAGCCTTCCCGATAGCATCAACACGGGAAAGCCGATGCGCGTCCGCAATCCCGACACGCGAGACGAGATTGCTGACGCATTCTTGGGCTCAACTGGCGCGGATATCCGCGAAGGACATGGAGAGGCGTTGTATGTGTTAAGCCGCGATTTTATCTCGATGCCTGCATTCGCCGGGTTCAAAGGCGCGGATCATTTCTACAATGTGGCGTTCCATGAGCTTACGCACTGGAGTGGACACAAGTCGCGTCTCGATCGGGATCTGAAAAATCGGTTCGGCTCGCGCGACTACGCGGCGGAGGAATTGATAGCGGAGTTGGGCGCCGCGTTCCTGTGCGCAGAATTTGGCTTTGACGGGGACGTCCGGAGCGCTGGCTATATTGCCTCATGGATTGACCTTCTGGAGGCCGACAAACGGGCGTTCTTTACAGCCTGCAGCCGGGCATCCAAAGCGGCGGACTACCTTCGCGGCTTGGCCCTTGCCGAGCCCGCTGAAAGGGCGGCGTGATGGCCCCGACGTCCTACCCCCAACGCCCCTGCCGCGAGCCGCTCTTCGACATCGACCCACGAACCGGTTTCAACATCGAAGTCTTCTTTGCCGACCGGGCGCTGGAGACGTTTGGGAGGTGCGGCGCGGGCTGGTTTTGGTGGTCTCGCCGGCGCGGCTATCCGCCATCAGGCCCGGCCGCTGGGCCCTTCCCTACTAGCTACGCAGCATATCGGCACGCGATGACAATTGACGCTTAATGCACGAACGTTTGGCGAACGGCGCACCCCATTTCATGTGCCAAGAATGTGACATGGAACAGCGGACACACCATGCCACTTGGTTGGAAAGCCTAGCATTCACTAGCATTTTTTGAATTGTGCCGTTTAGAGGCGGCATGGGCGAATTAGCTCATGAAAAAGCCCGCTAACGCGTTGGCGTTGCGGGCTTTGTCTTGGTTGCGGGGATAGGATTTGAACCTATGACCTTCAGGTTATGAGCCTGACGAGCTACCGGGCTGCTCCACCCCGCGTTAAACCGTTGCGTTGCCTTCGAAAAGCCGGTGCCGAAACGATCCCGGCGAACGTCAGATGACGCCGATCGATCCCGTTCGGAGACTTCCTGAGAAGGCGACCCGGGCCGAAGCCGTCGGGCGCGAGCGGTATGTATCAACGTCGCCCTGCTTTGGAAAGGGGAAAGGCTCCGCTTTTGAGGATTTTATGACAGCAAAAACGGGGGTTTGACGAGGCAAAACCGCCTCCTGGAACCGCTCTTGCCATAAACGCCGCAAAAGCCGAGTTTTAGCCCCCAAAGTGTGGCCGGACAGGTCGCCAGAACAAAAAATCCGGGGGATGCGCGTGACGGATACATTCGACTTCGTGGTGGCCGGCGGCGGCTCGGGCGGCTGCACGGTGGCCGGGCGGCTGTCGGAGGACCCGAACATTTCGGTGGCGGTGCTGGACGCCGGCGGCAAGAACGACAATTGGGTGGTGACGACACCGTTCGCACTCGTGCTGATGGTCGCAGGCAACGTCAACAACTGGGCCTTCAACACCGTGCCGCAGAAGGGCCTCAACGGCCGCATCGGCTATCAGCCGCGCGGCAAGGGGCTCGGCGGCTCTTCCGCGATCAACGCGATGGTCTATATCCGCGGCCACTGCGCCGACTACGATCAATGGGCTTCCCTCGGCAATGCCGGCTGGTCGTTCGCCGACGTGCTGCCTTACTTCAAGCGCGCGGAAAACAATGCCGATTTCGACGGCGAGTATCACGGCAAGGGCGGGCCGCTCGCCGTCAACAAGTCGCGCAGCGGCAATCCGGTGCAGCAGATCTTCCTGCAGGCCGCGCAGGAAGCGCAGTTTCGGCTGCGCGAGGATTTCAACGCCGACGAGCACGAGGGCCTCGGCATCTATCAACTGACGCAGAAGAACGGCGAACGTTGCAGCGCCGCGCGCGCCTATATCCACCCGCATATGGGAAACCGCGCCAATCTGCGCGTCGAGACCCATGCCCATGCCACCCGCATCCTGTTCGAAGGCGCGCGCGGTCGGCGTCGAATATCGCCAGGGCAAGGAGTTGAAGCAGATCCGCGCCCGGCGCGAGGTGATCGTGTCCTCCGGCGCATTCCAGACCCCGCAGCTGCTGATGCTCTCGGGCATCGGCGACGGCGCGGCGCTTGGCAAGCACGGCATCGCCACCGTGCATCATCTGCCCGGCGTCGGACAGAACCTGCAGGATCACCCGGACTTCGTGTTCGGCTACATGTCCGACAATCCCAACTTCAACGGCATCTCGCTCAAGGCCCTGCCGCGGCTGCTGCGGACCATCGGCCAGTACCGGCGCGAACGAAGGGGGCCGATGACGTCGAACTTCGCCGAATGCGGCGGCTTCCTGAAAACCCGGCCCGACCTCGCCATCCCCGATATCCAGCTTCATTTCGGCATGGCGCTGGCCGACGATCATGGCCGCAAGCGCCATCGCGGCACCGGCTTTACCTGCCACGTCTGCCTGCTGCGGCCAAAGAGCCGTGGCAGCGTTTCGCTCGGCAGTGCCGATCCGTTCGCAGCGCCCGCGATCGATCCGAACTTCTTCGGCGAGGCGGATGACCTGGAAACCATGGTGGCGGGCTTCAAGACCACGCGGCGGCTGATGGAGACGCCGGCGCTGCGCGCGTTGCAGAAGAAGGAGATGTTCACGGCAGGCGTGCATAGCGATGACGCATCCGCAACCCCTTGCGCGAGCGCGTCGACACCGTCTATCACCCGGTCGGGTCAGCCAAGATGGGCGTCAACGATCCGATGGCCGTGGTCGATCCAAAGCTGAAAGTGTACGGCGTCGAGGGATTGCGGGTGGTCGATGCCTCGGTCATGCCGACGCTGATCGGCGGCAACACCAATGCGCCGACCATCATGATCGGAGAGAAGGCCGCCGACATGATCAAGGCGGAGATGCGGGCGAATTGATTGCCCCCGGAACTTGCGAGAAGCGTAGGGTGGGCAAAGCGAAGCGTGCCCACCACTCTTAGTGTTGATGCGGATGGATGGTGGGCACGGCGCAAGAGCGCCTTTGCCCACCCTACGTTGTCTCGCGATGACGTTCGATACAACCGATTTCCGGGATCGCAATATGCATTATCAGCAGGCCTCGGTGACTTATCAGGCGCGCGCGAGTTGGCTACAGTAGTTCCATCAACCTTCAACAATCACCTGACATAACGGGAGAGAAACAGTGGATCTTGGGATCAAAGGCCGCCGCGCCATCGTCTGCGCATCGAGCAAGGGGCTGGGCCGGGCCTGCGCCATGGCGCTGGCCAATGAAGGCGTGCATGTCACGCTGACGGCGCGCGGCGCGGAGGCGCTAAAAAAGACCGCCGATGAAATCCGCAAAGCCTATCCGGGCATCACCGTCACGGAAGTCGCCGGTGACATCACGACGCCAGCCGGGCGCGAGGCGGCGCTGAAAGCCTGCCCCGAGCCGGATATCCTGATCAACAATGCCGGCGGCCCGCCGCCCGGCGATTTCCGCAACTGGACCCGCGACGACTGGATCAAGGCGATCGACGCCAACATGCTGACGCCGATCGAACTGATCAAGGCGACGGTGGACGGCATGATGGCGCGGAAATTCGGCCGCATCGTCAACATCACCTCCGCCGCGGTGAAGGCGCCGATCGATATCCTCGGCCTTTCCAACGGCGCGCGCGCCGGCCTCACCGGCTTCGTCGCCGGGCTGTCGCGCAAGACCGTGATCAGCAACGTCACCATCAATGCGCTGCTGCCGGGACCGTTCGACACCGACCGCCTGCGCGGCGTGGGGAAAGCGGAAGCCGAGAAGCGCGGCATCACGCCGGACCAGGTGTTTGCCGAGCGCGCCAAGCAAAATCCGGCCGGACGGTTCGGCGAGCCCGATGAGTTTGGCTATGCCTGTGCGTTCCTGTGCGGCGCCAAGGCCGGCTACATCACCGGCCAAAACATCCTGCTCGACGGCGGCGCGTTTCCGGGCACGCTATGAAGGCAGTCTGGTACGAGCGAGCGGGCCCCGCGCCCGAGGTGCTCACCTATGGCGAGATGCCGACGCCGGTGGCCGGCCCGGGCGAAGTCCGGCTGCGGCTGGAGGCGTCCGGCGTCAATCCCGCCGATGTCGGCCGTCGCGGCGGCGGCTACCGGCCGATGGAATATCCGCGCGTCATTCCGAACAGCGACGGTGCGGGGATCGTCGATCAGATCGGCGACGGCGTCACGCGACTCAAGGCCGGCCAGCGCGTCTGGCTGTTCAACGGCCAGCGCAACGGCCGCGCGTTCGGCACGGCGGCGGAGTATATTTCGCTCGCCGAACATCTGGTGACGCCGCTGCCCGACGATTTGTCGTTTGCGGAAGGCGCCACGCTCGGCATCCCCGGCATGACCGCGTGGACCTGCCTCTATTGCGATGGCCCGATCGTGGGACAGACGGTGCTCGTCACCGGCGGCGCCGGCGCCGTCGGTCACTATGCCGTGCAACTCGCCAAATGGGGCGGTGCCAAGGTGATCGCGACCGTCAGTTCGGCAGCCAAGGCCGAGCAGGCGCGGCTAGCCGGCGCAGACCTCGTCATCAATTACAAGACGGAGGATGTCGTCGCCAAGGCGATGGCCTTCACTGGAGGACGCGGCGTCGACCGCGTCGTCGATGTCGATTTCGGCGGCAATATTGATACCACGCTGAAACTGATGGCATCAATTCGACGATCGCGGTCTATGCCAGCAACGGCAATCGCACGCCGGTCGTGCCGATGCGCGAGTTGATGGAAAAATGCATCGCGCTGCGCGCGCTGGTGCTGTTCGCGCTGCCACAGCCATTATTGGCGGCGGCTCAGGCCGACATCACGAAATGGCTGGCGGCGGGGCCGCGTATCCACAACGTAGCAGCCCAGTTTGCGCTCTCGGACACCGCGCAGGCACATCTTGCGGTAGAGAAAGGCGACAAGCTCGGCACGGTGATCGTGGACTGCGCCAGGTAGCTACAGCTACTGGATCGGTGTAGTCCGTCCCTCCGTCCAGGACAGGCCGAACTCGCCGAGACCTTCGGCGAGAAGGTCGCCGAGCATCGGCTCGCCCAGCAGATAGCGCGCGGTGGGACCGCTTCGTCCTTCCGCGGCCTGCCGCCGCAAATCTTTCCATTCCTCGATGGTTCCATCGCCGCGGCCGAGCCGCATCAGCGCAACGAGATCGACCTGCTCGTCCTCGCTCAGCGCATCGATGAAACCGGCGATCTCGCGCGCGACCGGATCGCGTCCGTTGTCCTCGAGCACATCGATCATTTCGTCGTCGGCGGGATTGGATCCGGAGTCCGGATCGGATGCCGCTTCCTTGACGTCGAACTGCCGGGCCTTCTCGATCAGAAAGCCGACTTTCTCAGGCGAAATCGTGAGTTCTGGCATCGCATGCTCCTCATACGGGCTATGCGATAACGCCGAACGCCGTCAGATTGATCCATTGCACCGGAACATGGAAACCCGCATCCTTGCCCGAACAATAGAAACGATGAGGAAGCGCCGGATGCACTGGAGCGTGGGCAGGGTCAGGATCACCAGGGCCGTCGAAATGGAGACGGTCGGCAGCACCCGTTTCATCCTGCCGCTCGCGACCAACGAGGAAATCCAGAAACTGCCCTGGCTCATTCCGCCTTTCGCGACCGAGGAGGGCCGGCTGAAAATGTCGATCCATTCGTTCTTGGTCGAGACGCCCACGCGCCGGATCATTGTCGACACCGGGCTCGGCAACGACAAGCAGGGCCGCAACGTGCCGACCTGGAACAACCGGAAGGACCCGTTCCTCGACAAGCTGACGGCGGCGGGCTTCCCGCCCGACAGCATCGACACCGTGCTGTGCACGCATCTGCATGTCGACCATGTCGGATGGAATACGAAGCTTGTCGGCGGCAAATGGGTGCCGACCTTCGCCAATGCGCGGTACGTGTTCGGCAAGACCGAATACGAGTACTGGCGCGACCACAGCGACGCGCCGGACAGGGTGGCCGTATTCAACGATTCCGTGAAGCCGATTGCGGAGGCCGGCAAGGCCGAGCTCGTTGCCAGCGATGCCAGGCTGACGGATGAAATCACCCTGATCCCGACACCCGGCCACAGCCCCGGCCATATGAGCGTCCACATCAGGTCGGACGGCGAGGAAGGCCTGCTGACGGGGGACGTCGCCCACCATCCCTGCCAGATGGCCCATCTCGACTGGTCGTCCACGGTCGATTCCGATCCCCGGCAGTCGGCCGAAACACGTCGCGAACTATTCGAGCGCTTTGGCGATACGCCGACGCTGGTGATCGGCGGGCATTTCAGTGCCGGTCACATCAGGCGCGACGGCGACGCGTTCCGGTTCGTTGCGTTGGACAATTTGTAGGGTGGGCAAAGCGCAGCGCGCCCACCATGCAATATTGCGCCCCGGCGATCGATGGTGGACACGGCGCAAGGGCGCCTTTGCCCACCCTACCCTGCGCTTTCGGCAGTTGAATTTCCTGCCCCGCTGTTCCATGAAGCGTGTCGAGGTATACCACCGATAAGCCTGATAAACCCCGCAGGGAGTGACAAAATGAAGCTCGTTCGTTACGGCGCCAAGGGCGCGGAAAAGCCCGGCCTGATCGATAAATCCGGCCAGTTGCGCGATCTTTCGGCGCAGGTCAGGGATCTCGACGGTGAGGCCTATGCGCCGGCCGGGCTCGCCAAGCTCGCGGCGCTGGATACCTCCAAGCTTCCCGCCGTCGACGGCAAGCAACGCTTCGGCGCGCCGGTCACCGGCATCTCGAAATTCGTCGCGATCGGCCTGAACTACAGCGACCACGCCAAGGAGACGGGATCGCCAATCCCGACCGAGCCGATCTTCTTCATCAAGGCCAACACCTCGCTGTCGGGTCCGAACGACGCGGTCGAAAAGCCGCGCGGCTCCACCAAGCTTGACTGGGAAGTCGAGATCGCCGCCATCATTGGCACCCGCGCCAAGTACGTCTCGGAAGCCGACGCGTTGAACCACATCGCCGGCTATTGCGTCTGCAACGACGTCTCCGAGCGCAATTTCCAGCAGGAGCGTGGCGGCCAGTGGACCAAGGGCAAGTCGCACGACACGTTCGGCCCGCTTGGCCCGTGGCTGGTGACCAAGGACGAAATCCCTGACGTGCAGAAGCTCGGCATGTGGCTCGACGTCAACGGCCAGCGCCGCCAGACCGGCAACACCTCGACCATGATCTTCTCGATGGCGAAATGCATTTCCTATGTCTCGCAGTTCATGACGCTGTTGCCCGGCGACATCGTCACCACAGGCACCCCGCCCGGCGTCGGTCTCGGCATGAAGCCGCCGACCTTCCTCAACGTCGGCGACGTGGTTACACTGGGCATCGAAGGCCTCGGCGAGCAACGCCAGGAAATCATCGCGGCCTGAGTGCGGTGGCGTCGGACTCCGGCACCATCCACGTCATTGCGAGCGAAGCGAAGCAATCCATGAGGCCGCAAAGCAAGAATGGCTTGCTTCGTCGCTTCGCTCCCTTGCGTAAATGCTCCGCATTTGTCGCAGGCAATGACGCCTGAAATCCCGTTTGAGTATCGTTTAGGGAATCCGCATGAAACTCACCTTCTCCCCCGCCTCGCCGTTCGCCCGAAAAGTGCGCATCGCCGCGATCGAGACCGGCCTGATCGACAGAATAGAATTCACTCCCGCGACCGTCGCGCCGGGGCAGCCGAACGAGGAATATTCGAAGATCACGCCGCTGAAGAAGCTGCCGGTGCTGATCCTCGACAATGGCGACGTCATTCTCGATTCCTATGTTATCGTCGAATATCTCGATGAGCTCGCCGGCGGCGGCAAGCTGATCCCGACCTCCGGTCCCGACCGATGGAAGGTGAAGAGCGATCATTCCCTGCTGCAGGGCATGCTCGATTCCATGCTGCTGTGCCGCTACGAGGGCATGGTTCGGCCGGAGCCGCTGCGCTGGCAGGCATGGTCTGATGATCATTGGAAGCGGGCGTGGGCCAGCATGGCGCGGTTCGAGAACAAGCCTGAGGTGCTGTCGCGGCCGCTCGATATCGTGCAGATCGGGCTTGTATGCGTACTCGGCTATGCCGATTTCCGCTTCGCCGATTGCGGCTGGCGCAAGGCCTATCCGAAGCTGGACGCTTTCCATCAGAAAATGCTGGAGCGGCCGTCGGTAAAAATCTCGGCCCCGCCACCGGCGTAACAACAAAAACGGAGATGGCAGCATGCGCGAGGTTGGCAAAAAATTGCGGCGCCTCGGCTTCGCTGCCGTTTTCATGCTCGCGGCGTCGGCTACGCAGGCGCGGAGCCAAGGAAGTCCGGCTTGCGGTCTGCCCGCCGCGCTTGGCGACGGCTGGACCATCGATTCCCCTGATAGCGCCGGCCTCGATAGTGTACGGCTGTGCGCCATCTCGGCGCGGCTCAAGGAAATCGAAGCCAACGTTCACGCCGTGGTCATCGTTCGTCACGGCAAGCTCGTCTTCGAACAATACTTTGCAGGATATGACGAGCCCTGGGGCCAGGGCGGCGGGCAGCACGATTTCGATGCCACCACCAAGCACGACATGCGCTCAGCCTCGAAGAGCGTGATCTCGCTGCTGGTCGGGATTGCGATCGATCGCAAGCTGATCAAGAGCGCCGACGAGCCTGTCGTTAAATTCTTTCCGGATTACTCCGCACAGAAGTCGCCGGGTTGGGACAACATCACCCTCCGCCATCTCCTGACCATGTCGTCGGGCATTCAATGGGACGAGAACCGCGGCTGGAAAGACCCAAAAAACGACGAACCACATCTGGGCAACGAGGCTGATCCGATACGCTATGTTCTGTCGAAGCCTGTCGCTGCACCGCCTGACACGGTGTGGACCTACAATGGCGGCGGCACGGACCTGCTCGGCAACATCATCGAGCGCGTGTCGGGCAAATCGCTGGAGGCGTTCGCGCGCGACACGCTGTTCGCACCGCTCGGCATCTCCGACTGGGAGTGGATGAAGTACGCGAACGAAAAGATTGCCCCGGCCGTCGGCCTTCGTCTTCGCCCGCGCGACGCCGCAAAGATCGGCCAGCTCGTGCTAAACAAGGGCGACTGGAACAGCAAGCAGATCGTCTCGGCCAAATGGATCGCGCAATCGGTCACGCCGCGTTTTCAGGCGATCGGCTATTTCAGCGGTCTTTTCTTTTATGGCCAGCAATGGTGGATGGGCCGCTCGATTGCGCAGGAGAAGGAAGTGAAGTGGATTGCGGCGATGGGCTCGGGCGGCCAGCGCATTTTCATCGTGCCCGACCGCGACCTTGTGGTGATGACGACATCGGGCCTCTATTTTCGGCCATACCAGGGCGACGCGGCGCTCGACATGATGGCAAACTACATCCTTCCGTCCGTTCGCGACAACAACACGCGCTAATCAAGCGGGAAATAGCATGAGCCTGAAATTCACTGTCGGCGACCTCACCATCCACCGCATCATCGAGCAGGAAACCACCTTCCTGCCGGCGCTGGAAATGCTGCCGGGCCTGACGCCGGAGGTGCTGGCGGAGAACCGGGCGTGGATGCAAAAGGCCGGCGCGCTCGACGACAAGGACGTGCTGATCCTGTGCTTCCAGTCCTATGTCGTGAAGACCCCGCATCACACCATCCTGATCGATAGCTGCATCGGCAACGACAAGCCGCGGCCGCAGCGGCCGAAATGGAACATGAAGACCGACGATACTTATCTCCGCGGTCTGGCCGCGGCGGGCTTTACCGTCGCCGATATCGACTATGTCATGTGCACGCATCTGCATGTCGACCATGTCGGCTGGAACACGCGGCTCGACAATGGCCGCTGGGTGCCGACCTTCCCCAAAGCGCGTTACGTGTTCGACAAGACCGAGTTCGACTACTGGACGGAGACCCACGCGAAAACGCCCGTGCCGGCGTTTGGCGACAGCGTGCTCCCGGTCGTCGAGGCGAAACAGGCCGAGATCGTCCGCAGCGACTACGCGATCGGCGACCACACCCGCATCCTGCCGACGCCGGGCCACACGCCCGGGCATGCCGCCTTCACCTTCGGCCGCGGCAAGGACGACGCCGTGTTCTCCGGCGATTTGATGCATTCGCCGTTGCAGACGCGTTATCCGGAATTGTCCGTGAAGTTCGACGTCGATCAGGCCCAAGCCGCAACGACGCGCCGCAATTTCATGGAGCGCTACTGCGACACCGATACGCTGTGCTGCACCGCGCATTTCCCCTCCCCGTCGGTCGGAAAGATCCGGCGCAAGGGCAGCGGATTCTCCTGCGAGGCGACATGAGCTCGACTCCCTCCGCTTTCGACACGCTTTCGATCGAGCCGATCGATGAACATGTAGCTATCGTCAGGCTCAACCGGCCGGACGCATCCAACGCACTCAACACCCAGATGGGGCGCGACCTCGTGCGCTATTTCGAGGATACGGCGCTCGATCCGAAGAGCCTGCGCTGCATCGTTCTCACTGGCACTGGCGACAAGGCGTTCTGCGCCGGCGGCGACCTGAAGGAGCGGCGCCGCATGACCGACGAGACATGGACGCGCCAGCACGTCATCTTCGAGCGGATGGTGCGGGCGCTGATCGACTGCCCGGTCCCGATCATCGGCGCTGTCAATGGCGCGGCCTATGGCGGCGGCTGCGAGATCGCAGGCTGCTGCGACTTCCTCTACGCAGCGGAGAATGCTCGCTTCGCGCTTACCGAAGTCACGCTCGGCATCATGCCCGGCGGCGGCGGGACGCAGACGCTTCCGCGAGCCGTCGGCGAGCGCCGCGCCAAGGAATTGATCCTGACCGGCAAGCCGTTTACCGCGGCCGAAGCCCACGCCTGGGGGCTTGTGAACGAAGTCTTTCCGCTACCCGAACTATTGCCGGCGGCCTTGGCGACCGCCTCGCGCATCGCCCGCAACGCGCCGATCTCCGTCCGCCAGGCAAAACTGTCGATCCATCGCGGCCTGCAATTGTCGCTGCGGGACGGCCTCGCGCTCGAGATCGAAGCC
This sequence comes from Bradyrhizobium algeriense, assembly GCF_036924595.1. Taxonomy (NCBI): domain Bacteria; kingdom Pseudomonadati; phylum Pseudomonadota; class Alphaproteobacteria; order Hyphomicrobiales; family Nitrobacteraceae; genus Bradyrhizobium; species Bradyrhizobium algeriense. Next base: position 6,210,718 of record NZ_JAZHRV010000001.1, read on the forward strand.
TACAACCGCATGGTCCCGACCGAGGATCGCCGCGAGGGCGTGCTGGCCTTCAACGAGAAGCGGCTGCCCAACTTCAAGGGACGGTAGGGCGACCGCTCAATCGAACAGGCTGGGCGTGTGGTTCACGACCGCGCCTTCGATCGTCAGCATCTTCAGCTTCGTCACCACACCGCCATTGGCGGAGAAGCCGCCGGGCTTGTTGCCCGCCGCCAGCACGCGATGGCACGGCACCACGATCGGACAGGGGTTGCGACCCAGCGCCTGGCCGACGTCGCGCGACAGCTCGACGCCGCCGAGTTTCTTGGCGATGTCGCCATAGGTCATGGTCTTGCCCGGCGGTATCGTGCGCGCGATGTCATAGACGCCGCGGTTGAATTCGGGAACGCCGTCGAGATCGAGCACGACATCGGCGAGGTCGTGCGGCTTGCCCTCGAGCAGCTCCACAATCCCCTCGATCGCGGCCTGCACCTTCGCGGGCGGCGGCGCCTCGATCAGGTCGCCATGGCGCTGCTGCAGGCGGGTGCGGGTCTTCTTCTCGTCGCCCATCGGCAATTGCACCGAGGTGATGCCGCGCTCGCCCCACACGATGCCGCAGCGGCCGATCGCAGTGTCGAATATCGTAAAATGGTGCCCGGTCATGGCTGGCTCCACATTCTCCTGTTCAATGCCACCCAGCTTCCTCTTGGGCCCAAATCTAGGCTTGGAGATTATTGCTATCCACCCGAAACCTGAGGGAACTTGACGGCATGAACAACTTCCGCTGATCTGGGGTTCTCGCCAGCGCCCTTCAATGGCCCTTGGTCCCACCTCACCTCACGAGATCCCATGCAAACCATAAACGTCAACGGCTATGACATGGCCTATCTCGATATCGGCCAGGGCGCTGGCGATGGCCCGCCGCTGGTCTGCGTTCATGGTTCGCTGTGCGATTTCCGGATCTGGTCGTCGGTGCTCGGACCGCTGACGCGCAGGCACCGGGTGATCGCGCCGTCGTTACGGCATTTTTTCCCCGACCGTTGGGACGGCGTCGGCGAAACCTACTCGACCGCGCAACACGTCGACGACGTCATCGCCTTTATCGAGAAGCTGGATACCAGACCGGTCGACCTGATGGGCCATTCCCGCGGCGGGAACATCTGTTTTCGCGTCGCTCAACGGCGGCCTGATCTGTTGCGCAAGCTGATCCTGGCCGAACCCGGCGGCGAACTCGACGCCACGCTCGATCCCGCCTACCAGCCCGGCCCCTCGCCACTGGCCGCTCAGATTGCGACTTCCGCCGAGGCAATCGTCAAAGGCGACATCGACGGCGGCCTGCAGATCTTCCTGGATGCGCTGGAAGGGCCCGGCGCCTGGAGGCGCTTGCCGGCGACGCCGAAACAGCTTTTGCGCGACAACGCCACGACACTGGTCGGGCAAACCCGCGACCAGCGTCCGCTGCTCTCCAGGGCGGATGCTGAAGCGATCAGGACACCGACGCTGTTCATCGGCGGCGCCAACACCAAGGGCGCGTTCCCGCGGGTGCTGCATGCGCTGGCGGCCAACGTGAAGGGATCGCGCACCGAGATAATCCCGAACGCCACGCATCCGATGTTCGAACAGGCGCCACAGAAATATTGCGAGATCGTTTTGACATATCTCGCGGAGGATTGATCGCGATGCAGACCTTGAGCGTCAATGGCTATGACATCGCCTATCTCGATGTTGGCCGAGGCACGGCCAACATCCCGCCACTGGTTCTCGTGCACGGCACACTAGGCGACTTCCGCACCTGGAATGCCGTGCTTGGGCCATTGTCGAGGAAGCACCGCGTGATTGCGCTGAGCCTGCGGCGGTTCTTTCCGGAGCACTGGAACGGGGTAGGCAACGACTATCTGATGGCGCAGCACACCGCCGACGTCATCGGCTTCATCGAAAAGCTGAATGCCGGGCCGGTCAATCTGATCGGCCATTCCCGCGGCGGCCATATTGGATTCCGGGTGGCGCAGGCGCGGCCGGATCTGTTGCGCAGGGCCATTCTTGCCGAGCCGGGGGGCGATCTCGAACCGGCGCTGCAACCGACAAGCCTGCCTCCCGGCCCCGTGCCGCTGGGTCCGCGCGTTCCAATAGCTGCCGAGATGGTGCGAAACGGCGACATCGACGGTGCGCTCGCGCTCTTTGTCGATGGGATCGACGGTGAAGGCGCGTGGGCGCGGTGGCCTGCGGCGCCACGACAGCAATTGCGCGACAACATCTATACGCTGCTTGGCCAAGTCGGCGAAAACCGCAAGCCGTTTCTGAAGAGCGAGGCCAAATCGATCAATACACCAACGCTGTTGATCGGCGGCGGCGACACCAAGGGCGCTCTGGCGGTGATCTGGCGCGTGCTGGCCGAGCATATTCCGGGCGCAAGGACCGCTATCATCCCGGGCACCCGCCACTGGATGTTCGAACAGGCGCCGCAGGAATTTTGCGACGTGGTGCTGGAGTTTCTCGCAGCGTAAACGCGTCGCCCTGTTTACTTCTGATCCAGCCGCCACGCGCCATCCCAATCGGCGGCCGGCGGATTAGCCTGAAAGTTCTCGACACGATGCGCCATCGCTTTGGACGGTCCGTCGCCGGGGACGGCCTCAAGCGCGGCCTGGAACGCCCGGCGTGCGTCATCCCAGCGGCGCGACCGATAGGCAGCCAGCCCCTCGGCGTACCGCGCCTGCAGCGCTAGCTGCTTCTCGGTCAACTCGCCCTTGCGCCCGATGATCTCGAACACCGCTTCGGGACGAGTCTGGCCGACGACCACCAGCCGATCGATCTCGCGCGATTCCACCGCATCGCCGGCCGCCGTGATCGTAGCCTCGGAAACCAGCGAGTGGCTGCCGTAGATCTTGTTGACGCTCTCCAGGCGCGACGCCAGATTCACCGCATCGCCCATCACCGTGTAGCTCATCATGAATTCCGAGCCGATGCTGCCGACCAGCACCTCACCGGTCGCAATGCCGATGCGCACCTCGCAGTCGCTTGGCACGGTGCGCACACCAAGCAGCTCGGGCAGCTCCGTGCGCAGCGTCGTACCGCGATCCGCCATTTCGACGGCAGCAAGACAGGCAAGACGTGCTTGCTCGCCATGCTCGGTAAACGGAGGCCCCCAATAGGCCATGATCGCGTCGCCGATATATTTGTCGATGATGCCGCGATGGCTGCGGATCGGTCCCGACATCGTCGACAGATAATGGTTCATCACCTTGACGAGGCCTTGCGGCGTCGTGCCTTCGCTGAGGCTGGTAAAGCCCTTCATGTCGCAGAACAGCACCGTCATCACCCGCCGCTCGCCATTGCTCGCAGCCAGCGATTGCGGGTCAATCAGCCCCTCCACGACGCGCGGGTCGACGTAGCGGCCGAAGGTTTCGCGCAGGTGTTCCTTGTGGCGCAATTGCTCGACCATGTTGTTGAAGGCCGTCGTGAGCTGGCCGATCTCGTCGCGCGTCGTGACGTCGATCGATCCGTCGAGCCGGCCGGCTTCGACCGCACGGGTACCTTCCAGCAAACGCCGCACCGGTCGCGTAATGCCGATGCTGATGAAAAGTGAAAACATCAGTCCAAGGATGCCCGCAAGCAAGGTCAGGACAACAGAGATCACAATCGCAGTCTTCTGGTCGCGCATCGTCATCACGGCATCGCTGCGGACCTGCGCAAGCATGTCCGTGCGGATATCTTCGATCCTTTGATTGAGTTCGTCGCGCAGCGTATCGGTCCTGGCCAGGCCGGCCCTGGCCTCTGCGAAATTCCCGGCATCGAGCAGGGACAACAGCCGCATGTACTCCTCACCGAGATAGCGACGGAGATCGATGGTCACGCGCTCGATTCGATCGTCGATCCGGCCGAGCCGGGCGTTATCGGATTCGGTGGAGACATCGTCGATGATCGCGTTGATCAGGGCGCGCGCCGCCTGCGCCTCCTGTTCGATTTCCTGTCCCTTCGTTTCATAGATTTTTCGCTGATCTGCAGAGAATGCCATGTCGGGCGGCGACTGCATCCTGCCGATCACGATCCGGCGCAGCGCCAGCGCCTGCTCGAGCGAGCGGACATTCATCCGCGCCAGATGTCCGTACGCTTCGACATATTTGGAGCTGAACTCGTCGAGCTGATGGGCAATCTTGCGCGTCATCACCGTCGACAACGCCGACGTGATCGCCATCAGAAAGATCAAACCGATGGCGATGCCGAGTATCCGCTTTCGGATGGTCGGCCGCAGCATCGATGTCTGGTCTAAAAGGACGGCCATGATCGGGAAACGGGATGAAGCAAGAGAAGCGAAAGCCCGGCCGATCCGGCCGGGCTTGTTGTTTAGCGCGCGCCGGTGAAATAAGCACGATCCGGCGCGCTAAAATTGAGCGGAATTTGGTCGCAGGCTACCCCTTCCAGACGCCTGCCGGCTGGCGCACGGCCACGTTGAGCCTGTTCCAGACATTGATATTGGCAATCGCCAGAATCAGCGCCGCGAGCTCGGCCTCGTCGAAATGCTTGTCGGCCTCGCTCCAGACCACATCCGGCACCGGATCGGCGCGGTCGCTGAGCCGGGTCAGGGCTTCCGTCAACGCCAGGGCCGCACGCTCGCCTTCGGTGAAATAGGGGGTGTCGCGCCATGCTGCGACCGAGAACAGGCGCTCATCGGTCTCCCCGGCCCGCTTGGCGATCTTGGGGTGCATGTCGACGCAGGCGCTGCAGCCATTGATCTGGCTGGCGCGCAGATGCACTAGCTCGAGCAGTTTTTCCGGCAAGTTCTTCTTGGTCAATTCACCCAGCGCCTGCAGCGCCTTCATGGCGTCGGGGACGACCATGACCGGGTGGTTCATGCGTGCGTGCATCATTTCTACTCTCCATGAGTTGTTCCGTTCTGACGCCGCTTACCGCCGATTTGCTGTCACATCGGCGCGCTTTCGTTCGTCATAGCCAAGACGGAACGCGACATGGGAATGTGACCGATGGACGAGAAAAAGTTTTTGGCTGACCAATTCGAGGCCAACCGGGCCCGCCTGAGGGCGGTGGCCTACCGCATGCTGGGTTCGACCAGTGAGGTCGACGATGCCGTGCAGGAGACCTGGCTGCGGCTGAACCGTTCCGACACCCAGGCGGTCGAAAACCTCGGCGGCTGGCTGACCACCGTTGTCGCCCGTATCTGCCTCGACATGCTGCGCTCGCGCAAATCGCGGCGCGAGGAGCCGATGGGGCCGCATGTTCCGGAACCAGTCGCTGACGATGCGCATGGGCGCGATGCGGAAATGGCCGATTCCGTCGGCGCCGCGCTGCTGGTGGTGCTGGAAACCCTGGCGCCGGCCGAGCGGCTGGCCTTCGTGCTGCACGACATGTTTGCCGTGCCGTTCGAGGAGATTGCCCCGATCGTCGGCCGCACACCCACTGCGGCGAGGCAATTGGCGAGCCGCGCCCGCCGCCGGGTGCAGGGCACGCCGCCGCCGGACGCCGACTTCGGCCGGCAGAAAAGCATCGTCGACGCCTTCCTAAAGGCCTCGCGTGAAGGTGACTTCGAAGGACTGCTCGCAGTGCTGGATCCCGACGTGGTGGTGCGCGCCGACCAAGCGGCGCAGCGGCTCGGTTCGCTCGCCGAGATCCGCGGCGCTACCGCGGTTGCAGAGTTCTTCAAGGGCCGCGCGCAGGCCGCCAAACCGGCGCTCGTCGACGGCGCTCCGGCGCTCGCCGTTATCTTCGGCGGGCAATTGCGCATCGTGGTGCGGCTAACCATCCGCGGCGAGCGGATATCAGCGATCGATGCTGTGGCGGACGCCGAACAGATCGGCGAGCTCAACGTCACCCTGCTCCCGTGAGCAGGGTCATTTCTTCGTCGCGGAAAACACGATCGCCTGAATCGGCATCCGGCCGGGATCGCCGAATTCGCGGCGAAATTCCTGCGTCAGCGCGTCGACGATGCGTTCCGGATCGACGCCTCCGCGCGCCCGCACCTGATCGATCAGCGGGTTACCATGGACCGCCGCTCGCGCGAAGTTCGCGGTGTCAGGAAGCTCGCGCTCCTGTCTGATCACGGCGATGCCGATGTCGTCGAAGCCGGCCGCGATCAGATACTCCTTGATCGGATCGATCTGATGGCAGGAGAACGGCACGCTGTAGAACTGCGGCGGATCGGCAGGGAAGAAGCGCCCCGCCACCTCATGCGCGATGCGGCCGAACGAGTTGTACCGATGGGAGTCCCAGACACTGAGCACATAGCGGCCGCCCCGGGCGAGCAGGCGATAGGCTTCAGCAAAGGATCTTGCCTTGTCGGGAAAGAACATCACGCCGAACTGACAGGCGATGGCGTCGAAGCTTTGATCGGCGAAGGGAAGCGCGGTCGCATCTGCAGGCTGGAATTCGACCTGCTCGTCGGGCCGAAATTTGGCGCGTGCAATATCGAGCATCGGCGGATTGAGATCGGTCGCGATCAGTCGCGTGTCATCAGGCAGTGCGTCACGCAATTTCCGGGTGACGATCCCTGTGCCGGCGGCGGTTTCGAGCACCCGCGCCGGGCGGCTGGCGGCTGCGCGCCTTGAGATATCGGCTGCATATTCGGTGAAGATGATCGGGCCGAGGCCCTCATCGTAATACTGCGGGATGTTGCCAATGAAGCCGGCTGCATCGCTGCTCATTGCGGACCTCCGATCGCCCCTTGGCGCAGCATAGTCCCAGGCACCCGCCGCAGCACCCCGATCCTAGAACCTTGACCGGGGTCGGATTGTCCTCTATTATTGAATTCTGAATTCCGTATTCGAAATGAACAGCCGGCATGATCCCATTGGATCCGCTCCCCAACCTGATTGACCAGGTCTATGCCCGGATCCTCGAGGCGATCACCGATCGTTCGCTGCCACCCGGCCATCGCATCCGGCAGAATGAGCTTGCGGAAAAGCTCGGTGTATCGCGCCAGCCGGTGTCCCACGCGCTGCATTTGCTGCACCGGCAGGGGCTCGTCGCCGAAAGCGGCCGGCGCGGCTTTGAAGTCACCCGGCTCGACCCGGAGCGCATCCGCCAGCTCTACGAGGTGCGCGGTGCGATCGATGCGCTGGCGGCACGGCTCGCCGCCGGACGGGCCAAGATCGACACTTCGGGTCGCGCGCAACTCGACGCAGCGCTGCGCGCAGGGCGGACCATCGGCAGAGACACGCCGCTGGCGCGGCTGATCGCGCTCGACGTCGATTTTCACAGCGCAATCTATCGCCTCGCGGGCAATCCCGCGATCGAGGAAATGATCGTGCCGCAATGGCCGCATATGCGCCGCTCGATGGCGACTGTGCTGGCCGAACTCGATTACCGCGAAAGCGCCTGGGCCGAGCACGAGGCGATTGCAGCGCAGATCTTTGCGGGCAATGCGAAGGCCGCGGAAGCCGCAGCGCTGGCGCATGCGCAAACGGCGGGACGGATGACGGAGGAGCGATTGAAAGCGACCGACAAGGCGGCATAGCAAGCGCCGTCGTTCCGGGATGGTCCGAAGGACCAGACCTCAGATGCGCTATTGCGCATCGGGGAACCTCGAGATTCTCCGATGTGCAATTGCGCATCGTAGTTCGCGCTTCGCGCGCCCCGGAATGACAACAAAATAAAAACCAAAGGAGGAAACGCCATGAAACTGACGCCGCAGCAGATCGAATTCTTCAACCGCGAAGGCTGGCTGTTCCTGCCCGAGCTGTTCAGCCCCGAGGAAGTGGCCTATCTCGCGCGCGAGGCCGAAGGCATCTACGACGCCAACCGGCCGGAGGTGTGGCGCGAGAAGAGCGGCGCGCCGCGCACCGCCTTTGCCGCGCACCTCTATAACGAGGCGTTCGGCGCGCTCGGCGCCCATCCCCGCATGATCGAGCCGATCGAGCAGCTCTTCGGCGAGAAGGTCTACATGCATCAGTTCAAGATCAACGCCAAAGCCGCCTTCACGGGCGACGTCTGGCAGTGGCACCAGGATTACGGCACCTGGAAGCGCGACGACGGCATGCTTGAACCGCGCGCGATGAACATCGCGATCTTCCTCGACGAGGTGATGCCGATCAACGGACCCTTGATGCTGGTGCCGAAGAGCCAGCACGCCGGCGACCTCAAGGCCTCGCATGACCTGGAGACCACCTCCTATCCGCTGTGGACGCTCGACGAGGCGACCGTCACCCGGCTGGTGAAGGAAGGCGGCATCGTAGCCCCCACCGGCAAGGCCGGCGGCATGCTGATGTTCCACGGCAACCTGGTGCACGGATCAAGCGGCAACATCACGCCCTATCCGCGCAAGATCGTCTACCTGACGCTGAATGCGGTTTCGAACTACATCCGTACCCCGACGCGGCCGGAATATATCGCGCACCGCGATTTTACGCCGATCCAAACGGTGGAGGATGATGCGTTGCTGCGGCTTGCGCGCGCCCATCGCCAGGCGGCGGAGTAGTTTGAAATCATTTTAGAACACTCGTCATGCCCGGGCACAAGCGCGAAGCGCGTCTTCGCGCTAGATGTCCCGGGCATCCACGTCTTGCGATGCCGCGGCGGAAAAGACGTGGATGGCCGGGACATAGGCGAGCGGAAGCGACGCCGTCCTTCAGACGGCTATGCCCGGCCATGACGGAACAATCATTGCTGCCGCGCTACCTGTTGGGATTCTTCCATGAACCTTCATCGCCTCCTCAACGCCCGCCTTGCCACCGGTAAGCCGGTTCGCGTCGCCCTGATCGGCGCCGGAAAATTCGGCTCGATGTTCCTGTCGCAGGTGCCGCATACGCCGGGACTCGAAGTGTCCGTCATCATCGACCTCGATCGCGATCGCGCCCGCGAAGCGTGCCGTACCGTCGGCTGGGACGAGGCGCGGATCGCACGAACGGCTTTCACCGATGACGGCGCGCGCGCGATTGCCGGCGGCGCAATGGACGTCATGGTAGAAGCGACCGGTAACCCGGCCGTCGGCATCCGGCATGCCCGCGCGGCGATTGCGGCCGGCAAGCATGTCGTCATGGTCAATGTCGAGGCCGACGTGCTGGCCGGACCGCTGTTGGCCGAGGAAGCCCGCAAGGCGGGCGTGGTCTATTCACTGGCCTATGGCGACCAGCCGGCGCTGACGGCGGAGATGGTGGACTGGGCGCGCGCGACGGGTTTTCGCGTCGTCGCCGCCGGCAAGGGCACCAAATATCTGCCGGCCTATCACGACGTGACGCCGGACGGTGTCTGGAGCCATTACGGGCTGACGGCCGGCGAAGCGCAATCGGCCGGCATGAATCCACAGATGTTCAACTCGTTTCTGGACGGCACCAAATCCGCGATCGAAATGGCGGCGATCGCAAACGCTTGCGGGCTGGACGTGCCATCGGATGGCTTGCTGTTTCCGCCCTGCGGCGTCGACGATCTGCCGCATGTGATGCGGCCGCGTGAAGCGGGCGGTGTCCTGGAAAAGGCTGGCCTTGCGGAGGTCGTGTCGTCGCTCGAGCGCGACGGCCGTCCTGTCTTCCGTGACCTGCGCTGGGGTGTCTATGTCGTGCTGGAAGCGCCGAACGATTATGCCGCCGATTGCTTCAGGCAATATGGGCTGAAGACCGATGCCTCGGGTCGATATGCGGCGATGTACAAGCCGTATCATCTGATCGGCCTCGAACTGAATATTTCCATCCTGTCGGCAGCGCTGCGCAACGAGCCCACCGGACAGCCGCATGATTTTCGTGGCGACGTCGCAGCGGTCGCAAAGCGCGATCTGCGCGCGGGCGAAATGCTCGACGGCGAAGGCGGCTACACGGTGTGGGGCAAACTGATGCCGGCACGAAAAAGCCTCTCGGCTGGCGCGCTGCCGATCGGACTTGCCCATCGCGTCAAGCTGAAGAACGACGTCGCCCATGGCGCGGTGGTGCGCTGGAGCGATGTCGAGGTCGACGAAAACAACGACACCATCAAGACGCGCCGAGCGATGGAAGCGGCGTTTTCCGCGCGGTGACGATCGCGCAACGCGTACCGGTGCGGCGGCTGGAAAATCCACCACCTTGCTATGCCTGACGTTGAATGGCGTTGGTCGCCGAATGCGCTCGCGCTGCGGAATTACTGCGATGCGGCATTTCCGATTAGCTTGCCGCGCATCGCTCGCAGTCTTGGCCTTTCGTTGGCTGCAGCAGCTCAAACGCTCAGTATTCAGGCAGTCCTTCGCAACTGCGGCGGAACCAGAACCCTTGATTATCAATCACTAATTCGTCATCCTGCCCGCAGGTCCATAAAGCCGGGAAAATTGATTGCATCACCAAGAGCCTAGGTTTCAGGGCCCACGTCCTTAAACAACAGTCCAGCACCGGCCATCGGTTATCAGAGAAGACGGCATGAGACCGTCGTCCCTTGGTCGGGTATCGGCAAAAAGCAGAGGGGAAGCAAAAAATGAAGCGTCGTGATTTCTTGAAGGTGGGCGGCGTCGGTCTTGCCACGAGTGCGGTGGCCGCGCCTGCGATTGCGCAATCGAACCCGGAGGTAAAGTGGCGGCTTGCGGCAAGCTGGCCGAAGTCCCTCGATACGCTCTACGGCGGTTGCGAATATTTTGCCAAGCGCGTCGCCGACATCACCGATAATAAGTTCCAGATTCAATCATTTGGCGCCGGCGAAATCGTGCCAGCCTTGCAGGTGCTCGACGCCGTCTCGAACGGCACCGTGGAGATGGGCAACACGGCGCTCTATTACTATTGGGGCAAGAATCCTGCCTTCACCTTCGGCACCTCGTTGCCGTTCGGCCTCAATACCCGCGCGCATATCTCCTGGCTGCGGTTCGGTGGCGGCATGGATATGCTCAATGACCTCCTGAAAGAGTATCAATGCGTAGGCGTTCCGACCGGCAGCACCGGCGCCCAGATGGGCGGCTGGTTTCGGAAGGAAATCAAGTCCGTGGACGACTTCAAGGGCCTGAAATTCCGCATCGGCGGTTTCGCGGGCACCATCATCGCCAAGGTCGGCGGCGTGCCGCAGCAGATCGCGGCCGGCGACATTTACCCGGCGCTGGAAAAGGGCACCATCGATGCCGCCGAGTGGGTCGGACCGTACGACGACGAAAAGCTCGGCTTCGTGAAGGTCGCCAAGTATTATTATTATCCCGGCTGGTGGGAAGGCACCGGGCAGGGTCACAACATCATGAACCTCGACAAGTTCAATGCCCTGCCGAAGCACTATCAGGCCGCGATCGAGACCGCTTCCTACGATACGTTCACCTGGGTCACCGGCAAATACGACTACGTCAATGCAGCAGCGTTGAAGCGGCTGATCGCTGCGGGTACGATCCTGAAGCCGTATCCGCAGGATGTCTTGGAGGCCTGCTACAACGCCGCCACCGAAATCTACAACGATCTGTCCAAGAGCAATCCGCACTTCAACAAGATGTATACGAGCCTGACGGCGTTCCGCGCCGAGTCGCTGGCGTGGATGCAGGTGGCTGAATTGAGCTACGACAGCTTCATGATGCGGATGCGCACCCGCACCTAGAGCATCATCGGTTCTGATTGAATCAGAACCGAAGCTCTAGATTCCTGCTTTGACACGTTTTCTTCACGCGAACCGGTACCCACTTCGCTCGAAAACGCTATAAGGCGCACGATCGCTGACAAAAAAGAAGCCCCGGAGATTTCTCCCGGGGCTTCTTCGTTGACGGGTAGCTTGCGGCTATCTGCGGCTATTCCTCGCCCTCGCCGAGCGCCTCGGCGAGCTTGTCGTAATATTTCGCCACGAGATCGATGTTGCCTTTGTTCTCGATCGCCGGCGGCGGCGACTTCAGCGCCTCGTTGAGATCGGCGAGCGCGGCCTTCTTGTCCTTGGCCGGCATC